>JBCBCY010000012.1:0-117234 GCA_038530285.1 Pseudomonadota bacterium | reverse complement strand
GGCGAACTGGGCTACTTCCAGCATCGGTTTTTGGTCTACGATCAGGCCGACAAGCCCTGCCAGACCACCGGATGTGGCGGCACGATCAGAAGGATTGTGCAGTCGGGCCGGTCAACTTTCTATTGCGCGACCTGTCAAAGATAGCTTGATCCGCGCGAATGGGCTGATAAGCCTGACGTTCGACGGTTTGGGGATCTCAAGACTACATGGCCTATAAAACCATCGTCGTCGAAGTCGACGACCATATCGCGACCATTCGGTTGAACCGACCCGATGCGATGAATGCCATAAGTGCCGCAATGCTGGCCGAGGTGGCTGCCGCCGTGGCGGAGGCGGAAGACAACGAAAAGATCCGCTGCCTGATCCTGACGGGCAGCGAGAAGGCATTTGCCGCTGGCGCGGATGTGTCGGAAATGGCTGAACGGTCCTTTGCGGATATGTTCGGCAGCGACTATCTGGCCGAAGATGCACAGCGGATCGCGCGCTGCCGCAAACCGATCATCGCGGCCGTGCAAGGCTATGCGCTGGGAGGCGGCTGCGAACTGGCGATGCTTTGCGACATCATTATCGCGGCAGACACCGCGAAGTTCGGCCAGCCGGAAGTGAACCTGGGTATTGTGGCGGGCCTTGGCGGCACGCAACGGCTGACACGCGCCGTGGGCAAGGCAAAGTCGATGGAAATGCATCTGACGGGTCGTTTCATGGACGCCGAAGAAGCAGAACGCGCCGGTCTGGTCAGCCGTGTGGTGCCGGCCAAGAAGCTGATGGATGAAGTCCATGCGACCGCACAGCGGATCACCGAGAAATCCATGCTGACGATCCTTGCAATCAAGGAAGCCGTGGAACGCAGCCAAGAGACGTCGCTTGCGGAAGGTATCCTGCACGAACGGCGCCTGTTTCATGCGCTTTTCGCCACCGAAGATCAGGCCGAAGGGATGGCCGCCTTCATCGACAAGCGAGAACCGAGGTTTCGGGACAAATAGGCGGGTCGGCAAAAACGCCCTGACCCCGTTGACACATGGCGCGCGCGGCCCTATCACGCCGCCTTCCAGTTACTTTGAACGTCCGGAACGGAATCACTTTATGGCCAACTCGCCCCAGTCCAAGAAACGCGCACGCCAGAACGAGCGGCGCTTCGCCGTCAACAAAGCGCGCCGCTCGCGGATTCGCACGCACCTGCGTCGCGTGGAAGAAGCCATCGCTTCGGGCGATAGAGACGCTGCTGTAGAGGCGCTGAAAACCGCCCAACCTGAGCTGATGCGGGGCGTGACCAAAGGTGTCTTCCATAAAAATACTGCCGCGCGTAAAATTTCTCGACTGAATGCGCGGGTAAAAGCGATCGGCTAAGGCCGTGTCATATAACGGTTATTTTTTCGAGGGCGGCACGGATGTGGCGCCCTTTTATTTTTAAAAATCAGCATTTTAGACACTGCTCACGCAGGTCTGACACAGCCCAAAAGATTCGCACGTCCAAGACAGAGTCAAGCGTGAAGAGTTGTTGCTCTGACGGTTACGATTTGGCTAACAAAGTAGTGCGATTCACATTGTCTTGGGGGGACATGAGGTGAGTGGGGACCCGGTTTCGGGCGTTGCAAATGTGTTGCCAGCTGACGCCTGGGCCATCCTGTCGGACGACAGGACATCCCAACTCATTGACGTCCGGACAACTGCGGAGTGGGGCTTCGTAGGTGTTCCTGATCTTTCCGGACTGGGCCGCGACCCACTCTTTGTTGAGTGGTCGGCCTTTCCGGACATGTCTACAAACCCGCGCTTTGTCGCAGAGGTGCAAGATGCGTTGTCCGGCCAGTGGCCCGAAACGCTTCTGTTCATCTGTCGATCCGGCGTGCGATCGCGTTATGCGGCAGAAGCCGTGGCCGAGGCCCTTGTTCCGACAGGTGCCGCGACCCGCTGCATAAACGTGGCCGAGGGTTTCGAAGGTGACTTGGATCTCGATAACCACCGGGGGCGGCTGAATGGCTGGAAAGCCCGGGGGCTGGCATGGCGCCAGTCTTGATAAAAACGAGCAAGGACGGGTCAAAAGCACATGACGGAAGAAACTTGGGGGCAAATACAGCAGAGCCTTTTGAATACGGTCGGAAAGAACAATTACGTGAACTGGATTGAACCGCTGGAGTTCTCGGAACTTGAAGGTGGGGTCGCGAAGTTCTTTGTTCCGACGCATTTCATGGGCAATTGGGTGGAACGGAATTTCGGCGACAAGATCCTGAACGAGATCGCCAAGGCCGATCACACCGTAACACGGGTCGAATTTGCAGTGCCCGTCACCGCCAAACCAGCACCAAAGAGCAAGGGACAAAAGATGAAGATTGCGCCGCAGAAGGATACATTTGACCTGCCCGGCGCCCCCCTTGATGCTCGCTTCAAATTCGACACCTTCGTGGTCGGCAAACCCAACGCGCTGGCCCATGCCGCGGCGCGCCGGGTGGCCGAAGGCGGGCCGGTGACGTTCAATCCGCTGTTTTTGTACGGTGGAGTGGGTCTGGGCAAGACGCACCTGATGCATGCAATCGCCTGGGAACTGCAGGAGCGTCAGCCCGAACTGAAGGTCGTTTATCTGTCGGCGGAGCAATTCATGTACCGCTTTGTGCAAGCGTTGCGCGACAAGGATATGATGGCGTTCAAGCAGCTGTTCCGCTCGGTCGATGTGCTGATGGTCGATGACGTGCAGTTTATCGCCGGCAAGGACGCCACCCAGGAAGAGTTCTTTCACACGTTCAACGCATTGGTGGATTCCGGCAAACAGGTGATCGTGTCGGCCGATTGTGCGCCCACGGACATTCCCGGCATCGAAGAGCGCATCGTCAGCCGGTTGCAGTCGGGCCTTGTCGCCGATCTGCACCCGACGAACTACGAATTGCGCCTTGGCATCCTGCAGCAGAAGGTCGAGCAGTACTCGGGGCAGTTCAAGGATCTGGAAATCTCGGACGGGGTGTTGGAATTCCTCGCTCACCGGATTTCGACCAATGTGCGGGTGCTCGAAGGTGCGTTGATGCGCTTGTTTGCGTTCGGTGCGCTTGTAGGCCGCGAGATCACGCTTGATCTGGCCCAAGACTGCTTGTCGGACATCCTGCGGCATTCGGATCGCAAGATCACGGTCGAAGAAATCCAGCGCAAGGTAGCGGATCATTACAACATCCGCCTGTCGGACCTGATCGGCCCCAAACGGGTGCGGAACTTCGCGCGGCCACGTCAGGTGGCGATGTACCTGGCCAAACAGCTGACCTCGCGCAGCCTGCCGGAAATTGGCCGTCGCTTCGG
The DNA here is from genome assembly GCA_038530285.1 of Pseudomonadota bacterium. GTDB lineage: Bacteria > Pseudomonadota > Alphaproteobacteria > Rhodobacterales > Rhodobacteraceae > JASJAR01. Next base: position 113,955 of record JBCBCY010000012.1, on the reverse strand, counting down.
GGGCCGCGACCACACCACGGTGATGCACGGTGTGCGCCGGATCGAAGACTTGCGTTCAAAAGACAGCCAGATTGCAGATGATCTGGAACTGTTGCGGCGCCTGTTGGAAGCCTGAAAGCGTGATCAGACGGGGCGGCGCGTGCCGTTGCCCCGATCATGGCACCAAAACGGGCGAAAACCCATTGCACTTGCCCCCCGTCAGGGTAGTCTCGCCGTCCCGGACAAGGACGGAGCGAGGCGATGAAATTCTCGATTGAACGCGCGGCGTTGCTGAAGGCGGTGTCACAGGCGCAATCGGTTGTCGAACGGCGCAACACCATTCCGATCCTTGCGAATGTCCTGATCGAAGCGGATGGCGATCAGGTCAGTTTCCGGGCGACGGATTTGGACATCGAAGTCGTCGACGTGGCCGCCGCCAAGGTCGAACGCGCGGGCTCAACGACGGTCAGTGCCGTCACCCTGCATGAGATCGTGCGCAAACTGCCAGACGGCGCGCTTGTCACGCTGACCGATGATGGGGCCACGGGCCGTCTTGCGGTCGATGCGGGCCGGTCGAACTTCACGCTGGCAACGCTGCCCAAGGCCGACTTCCCGGTGATGGCATCCTCTGAATATGACGCGAATTTCTCTTGCCCGGCGCCGGTGCTGCGGCGCCTGTTCGACAAGTCGAAGTTTGCAATATCCACCGAAGAGACGCGCTATTACCTCAATGGCGTTTACATGCATGTCTCTGACGCCGACGGCCGCCAGGTCTTGCGCTGTGTGGCCACCGATGGCCACCGGCTGGCGCGGATCGATGCGGACCTGCCCGAAGGGGCGTCTGGCATGGCCGGCGTGATTGTACCCCGCAAGACCGTGGGCGAGTTGCGCAAGCTTCTTGATGATGATGACGCCCAGATCGCGGTCAGCGTGTCGGAAACCAAGGTGCGCTTTGCAGCCCCCGGTATCACGCTGACGTCAAAGGTGATCGACGGAACCTTCCCCGATTACACCCGGGTCATCCCGGCCGGGAACACCAAGAAGCTGGAAGTGGATGCGTCAGAGTTTGCGCAAGCCGTGGACCGGGTCGCGACGGTGTCGTCGGAACGCTCACGCGCGGTAAAGCTGACCCTGGTCGATGACCGGCTGGTGTTGTCGGTGAATGCGCCTGACAGCGGGGCGGCTGAAGAAGAATTGCAGGTGGCCTATTCGGACGAACAGCTCGATATCGGCTTCAACGCGAAGTACCTGTTGGAAATCGCCAGCCAGGTCGACCGGGAAAACGCAGTGTTCCTGTTCAACTCGTCGGGTGATCCGACTTTGATGCGCGAAGGCGGCGACACGTCTGCGGTTTACGTCGTGATGCCTATGCGGGTCTGACGCCGCTGGCGGCAGTGCGGGGTGGCAGAGCGCCGGATGTGCGTATTTACAAAGCGAAGAAGCCCAATTGACGGCCCCTGTGATCACGCGTTTGGCCATGAGCCATTTTCGGTCGCACCTCAAATCTGAGGTGGAGGCCGGATCAGGGCCGATTGCGATTTTTGGGGCAAACGGCGCCGGCAAGACCAACATCCTTGAAGCGGTGTCGATGCTGTCGCCCGGACGTGGCTTGCGGCGCGCGAGCGCGGCTGATCTTGCGCGTCGGCCCGAAGCGCTGGGCTGGAAGATCAAAGCGGACCTATCGGGCACGCCAGAACATGAGCTTGAGACCTGGGCGGAACCCGGCACGAACCGTCAGGTCAAGATTGACGGCAAGGCGGCATCGCAGGTGGCGTTGGCGCGGTTGTTGCGGATTGTCTGGTTGGTGCCGTCGATGGACCGGCTCTGGATGGAAGGGGCCGACGGACGGCGCCGGTTCCTGGACCGCATGACCATGAGCCTTGAGCCCGGCCACGGCGAGACCGTGCTGGCCTATGAAAAAGCAATGCGCGAGCGCAACCGCCTGTTGAAGGACGAGGTGCGCGACCCCGGCTGGTACGAAGCGTTAGAAGCGCAGATGGCCTCGAAGGGTGCGGTGCTGCATGCTGCACGGGCGCGCGCCGTGGCTCGGGTGACCGCCGCTGAGGATGGCGCATCAGCCTTTCCAGCGGCCGCTCTGGCGCTGATGGGCCCCAATGGCACAGACCCGATTGCCGAAGAGCCTGATCTGGCGGCGGCCCTGCGCGATGGGCGCCGCCGCGATCTGGCGGCAGGGCGCACGCTGACGGGTCCGCATCGGTCGGATTTGGCCGCGACCTATATCGCCAAGGGCACGCCCGCCAAGGATTGCTCAACCGGGGAGCAAAAGGCCCTTTTGATCTCGCTGATATTGGCCAATGCCCGTGCGCTGGCCGAAGACACCGGCGCGCCGCCGATTTTGCTGCTGGACGAAGTTGCAGCCCATCTTGATGCATCGCGCCGCGCGGCCCTTTATGACGAGGTTCTCGCACTTGGCGCCCAGGCCTGGATGACCGGTACGGGGCCGGAATTGTTTGTCGAACTTGGCGCCAATGCCACCCAATTGGAGGTTGAGGATACCGATGGCACCTCGGTGGTGAATCGCAAAGGTTAACACCCCTAAATATTGTGTCTGGCGCGTGACAATCCCGCCCAAAACCCCTATAAAATGCGTATAATAATCAAGGACACGCTGAATGGCGGACCCCCAGGCGGCGCCCGAAGACTACGGCGCAGATTCCATCAAAGTTCTCAGAGGCTTAGAGGCGGTGCGCAAGCGCCCTGGCATGTATATCGGCGATACCGATGACGGGTCAGGCCTGCACCATATGGTCTATGAGGTCGTCGACAACGGCATTGATGAGGCTTTGGCCGGCCACGCAACGGCCGTAACCGTTACGATCCACGCTGACAGCTCGGTCTCGGTGTCTGACAACGGGCGCGGCATCCCTGTGGGCATCCACGAAGAAGAAGGTGTGTCGGCGGCTGAAGTCATCATGACCCAGCTGCACGCCGGCGGGAAGTTCGACCAGAATTCCTACAAGGTGTCGGGCGGTTTGCACGGCGTCGGCGTGTCGGTGGTGAACGCGCTGTCTGACTGGCTGGAACTGCGCATCTGGCGCGACGGCAAGGAACATGTCGCACGGTTTGAAGGTGGCGAAACAGTCGAACACCTGAAAGTTGTCGGTGATACGGACAAAACCGGGACCGAGGTTCGGTTTCTCGCCTCGACCAATACGTTTTCGAACCGCGAGTTTTCATTCAAGACGCTGGAAAACCGGCTGCGCGAATTGGCGTTTCTGAATTCCGGCGTAATCATCAAATTGGCGGATGAACGCCCTGCCGAACCTTTGCGCACTGAAATGCACTACGAAGGCGGCGTGCGCGAGTTTGTCCGCTACCTGGACCGGTCGAAGACCGCGCTGATCGAAGACCCGATCTTTGTGACCGGGGAAAAAGACGGCATCACGGTCGACGTCGCGATGTGGTGGAACGACAGCTACAACGAAATGGTTTTGCCGTTCACCAACAACATCCCCCAACGCGATGGCGGCACCCATCTGGCCGGTTTCCGGGGGGCGTTGACGCGCACGCTGAACCTTTACGCAGGCCAATCTGGCATCGCGAAAAAGGAAAAGATCAACTTCACTGGCGATGACGCCCGCGAAGGGCTAACCTGTGTTTTGTCGGTCAAAGTGCCGGATCCGAAATTCTCATCCCAGACCAAGGACAAGCTGGTTTCGTCTGAAGTGCGCCCTGCCGTCGAAGGGTTGATGAACGAAAAGCTGGCCGAATGGTTTGAAGAAAACCCCCAGCCCGCGCGCATGATCGTGTCGAAAATCGTGGAAGCCGCCCTGGCCCGCGAAGCCGCCCGCAAGGCGCGCGAGATGACGCGCAAGAAGGTGTCCAACGACATCAACTTCCTAGCGGGCAAGTTGAAGGAATGTTCTGAAAAAGACCCCGAAAAGCGCGAGATCTTCCTGGTGGAGGGTGACAGCGCTGGCGGTTCCGCCCAAACGGGCCGTGACCGGCGCACCCAGGCGATCCTGCCGTTGCGTGGGAAAATCCTGAACGTGGAACGCGCACGCTTTGACCGGATGCTGTCGAGCCAGGAAATCGGCAATCTGGTGATGGCTCTGGGCACGGGCATTGGCCGCGATGAATTCGATATCACTAAGCTGCGCTACCACAAGGTTGTCATCATGACCGACGCCGATGTGGACGGGGCGCATATCCGTACGCTGTTGCTGACGTTTTTCTTCCGCCAGATGCCGGAACTGATTGAAGGCGGCTACTTGTACATTGCGCAACCTCCGCTGTTCAAAGTCGCACGCGGCAAATCCGAAGTTTATCTGAAAGATCAGGGTGCTTTGGATGATCACCTGATCAGTCAGGGCGTTGATGGGGCCTTGTTGCGGTTGGGCTCGGGCGAGGAGATCTCAGGCCAGGATCTGGTGCGCGTTGTCGAAGAAGCACGATCGGTGCGCCGGGCGTTGCAGAACTTCCCGACCCATTATCCCCACCCGATCCTTGAACAGGCCGCGATTGCCGGCGCGATGGTTGCAGGTGCGGTGGATGCCGACCTGCAGGGCGTTGCGGACAGGGTGGCTTCACGCCTGGATCTGATTGCGGAAGAATACGAAAAAGGCTGGGCGGGCCGGATCACCCAGGACAAGGGCATCAGGCTTGCGCGGTCGGTGCGCGGCGTGGAAGAGGTGCGCACGCTCGACGGTCCGATCCTACGCTCTGGCGAAGCGCGCCGTCTGGGCGCGCATACCGATGCATTGCAAGATGTCTACAACACGCGGGCCGAACTGGTCCGGCGCGACCGGGCGATCCAGATTTTCGGACCGCTCGATTTGCTGGATACGATCCTGGATGAAGGCGAAAAGGGCCTGTCGCTACAGCGCTACAAGGGTCTGGGCGAGATGAACCCCGACCAGCTTTGGGAAACAACACTGGACCCTGAAGCGCGCACATTGCTGCAGGTCAAGGTCGATGACCTTGCCGAAGCGGATGATCTGTTCACCAAGCTGATGGGTGATGTCGTGGAACCACGCCGGGAGTTTATCCAGACCAACGCCCTGTCGGTCGCCAATCTGGATATTTAGACCCTATTCCGCCGCAACATCGTCCGGCACGGGCTGCTTGAGCAGCATCTGAAGCATGTCATTGACCGCCGAAAGCTCGGCGCCTTTGACGCGGTTTTGTTCCTTCAGATCGGCCAGGTAATTTGACGCCGAGTGCAGCCTGCGCGCCAGAATGGTCGCCGCATGCAAGGCAATCTGCGGGTCAGAGCCCAGAAAATCCGCCGGGTCTTCTATCCGGTAGGCCCGCACCGGCGTCGCGGCTGTGACCGTTGCCGTGTGTGGCACACTCAACAGCGCGCCCATTTCGCCAAAAATCGTGCCCGGAACACGGCTGCGAAAGATTTCGACCATGCCTTTCGACACTTCGATCTCACCGCTTTCCAGAACAAACAAATGACCCGACCGCGCACCTTCGCGGATCAGGTCGTCGCCTTCTTTATACTTCTCAATGCGCCTGCCTTGGCAGCCGTCCAAAATGCTTTTCATTTGTACACCCCACTCGAATGCATGGAACGTCTCACCGGGGCAAAGCTGGGACAAGCCGTAGGGTGTCGCGCGCAGTTTATCGGCAAAACCCGGCTAGGTTGCGCCGGATTTCCGCCGATCCTGGGCGCGCGCAATGTCGCACTGGCGTTGACGTTCACGAAAACGGGCCTTTTGCGCGTCAGATGTTTCATCTTTGCAATGGTGGCACGCCACGCCCTCTTCGTATTCCGGGCGCATCAGATCGTCTTGCGCCAGTGGGCGACGACACCCGCGACACAGCTGGTATTCACCTGTGACAAGCCCGTGCCCGACCGAAACACGCTCGTCGAACACAAAGCATTCGCCCTGCCAGGTGGTGTCTTTTTTGGGCACCTCTTCGAGGTATTTGAGAATGCCCCCTTTGAGGTGAAAAACCTCTTCCACCCCTTCCCCAATCAAGTAATTCGTCGCCTTTTCGCAGCGAATGCCGCCGGTGCAGAACATCGCGATCCGCTTGCCTTCAAACGCGTCCTTGTTGGCCGACCACCACGTTGGAAAGTCACCGAACTTCTGGGTTTTAGGGTCTATTGCACCTGAAAACGTCCCGATTGCGACTTCGTAGTCGTTGCGTGTGTCAATCACGGCCACATCAGGGGCCGCGATCAGCGCGTTCCATTCGGCAGGATCCACATACTGGCCGACCGCCGCTGTCGGGTCGACATCGGGCTGGCCCATCGTCACGATTTCGCGCTTCAGACGCACCTTCAACCGTTTGAAAGGGGGGGTCTCACTATGCGAAAACTTCGGCTCCAACCTGTCACATCCCGGCAGCGCACGAATATGGCTCAGCACCGCGTCAATGCCATCGGGTGATCCGGCAACCGTGCCATTGATCCCCTCACGCGCCAGCAAAAGCGTGCCCGTTACACCCTGACTGCACGCCAGTTTCGCCAGCGGCCCTTGCAGGGTTCTGGGGTCGTCAAACCGGGCGAATTGATAAAGGGCGGCGATGGTGAACATGCGCCATCCCATACCCTGCGGCGCGCCCGGGTCCAAGAACCCGATTGACCCCGAGCGTCACGCGGCCTAGCCCGAAGACGCGACAGGAGACCGATATGCGCCCAGCCAACGAAGCCCTTATTGTGATCGATGTGCAGAACGATTTTTGCCCCGGCGGCGCGTTGGCGGTTCCTGGCGGGGATGAGATTGTAGCCCCGATCAATGCCTTGATGGACGAGTATCCGGTTCGCGTCCTGACGCAGGATTGGCATCCTGGTGATCATTCGTCCTTTGCCAGCCAGCATGACGGGGCCGCCCCCTATTCGATGACCGAAATGCCGTATGGTCCACAGGTGCTGTGGCCGGACCATTGCATCATCGGGTCGACGGGCGCGGAATTTCATCCCTCTTTGCGTGTTGAAGCTGCTCAATTGATCATCAGAAAGGGCTTCCGGCGCGCGATCGACAGCTATTCTGCATTCTTTGAAAATGACCACACGACACCGACGGGCCTTGATGGCTATCTGAAATCGCGCGGCGTGGATACGGTTGTGCTGGTGGGCCTGGCCACCGATTTTTGTGTGAATTTCTCGGCGGTTGATGCCGCAAAGCTGGGCTATAAGGTCACGGTGATCGAAAGCCTATGCCGCGCGATTGACCTTGACGGGTCATTGTCGGCGGCGCGGGCCGGCATGGCGGACGTCGGTGTGACCCTGGCCTGACGCGTATTTCAGACTGGACATTTCGGGACCCCGGCGCAGACTTGTGCGCAACGCAGACAGTCCCGGGGGATGAAATGATCAAGACAGCCGCAACCACACTCGCCATTGTACTGACGTCGACCGCCGCCTTCGCGGGGGGCCATTGTGCGGCAGGCAAAACCCTGACCGAAGGCAAGCTGACCATCGCCACCGGAAATCCAGCCTATTACCCCTGGGTCATGGATGACGCACCTGAAAGCGGCAATGGCTTTGAAGCCGCCGTCGCCTATGCCGTTGCGGAAGAGATGGGTTTCGCACCGCAAGACGTGGTCTGGGTACGCGCAGGGTTCGACGAATCGATCCAACCCGGGGCCAAGAACTTTGATTTCAACATGCAGCAGTTTTCGATCACCGAAGAGCGCGACAAGATGGTCGACTTTTCGCTGCCCTATTATTCGTCCGCCATGGCTGTGCTGACCCGGCAGGGGGTGGTCGATGGCGGGGTAACGCCCACGCTTGATAGCCTGAAGGGTCTGATCTGGGGCGCGGATGCCAACACGACTGCTGTGCCCATGCTGCAAGGCCTGATCGGGCCAGAGCGTGACCCGCTTTTGTACAACGACAACACCGACGTGGTCGAAGCGATGAAGGCCAACCAGATCGACGCGGCCCTGTTCGACCTGCCCACAGCGCTGTTTTTATCCGCCGTCACGCTGGATGACGGGGTGGTGCTGGGCCAGTTCCCGGCCGACCGATCCGACAATCCCGACCAGTTCGGCCTGCTGATGGAAGATGGCACCGCACTGAAAGAATGCGTGGACGCGGCGATCATGGCACTGACTGAGGCCGGCACATTGGCCGCAATCGAAGCCGAATGGCTGGCGGATGCAACAGGTGTTCCGGTCATCGAATAAATGGCAACGCTTGACCCTGAAGGGGTGCCAAACCGCCCCTTCACCAAGGCAGACCGGGTCGCTTATGCGCGCCGTCTGAAAAACCGTAGCCTGTTGGTCGCGGGTGCGAGTACGGTGGCGGTTGTCGCCGCGATTGTGCTGCTTGTGCCACTTGCGCCGGGGTGGGACGCGGTCAAGCGTAGCTTTTTCTCGGGCGAAGTGTTCGCTGAGACGTTCCCGACGCTTTTGCGGGCCTTCGTCCTAGATGTTGCGATTTTCCTGTGGTGCGCGCCGGCCATCGCCATCGTCGGGCTGGCCATCGCGCTGTGCCGGGATGTGCGCAATCCAGCGCTGTACCCACTACGCCTGTTCGGCGCCCTTTATACAGACATTTTCCGGGGCATCCCGGTGATCCTGGTGGTCTATCTGGTGGGCTTTGGCATCCCGGGTCTTGGCCTGCCCCGGCCCTGGAATTCGCCCTATATCTGGGGGTCGCTCGCGCTGATCCTGACCTATTCGGCCTATGTGGCCGAGATTTTCCGGTCAGGCATAGAAAGCGTGCACCAAAGCCAGCGCAATGCCGCTCTATCGCTTGGCCTGTCAGACCGCGACACGATGCGTGATGTGGTCCTGCCCCAGGCGATCCGCCGGGTGGTGCCTGCGCAAATGAACATGCTGATCGCGCTGCAAAAGGACGTGGCCCTTTTGTCCTTCATCGGCCCGGTTGAGATTTTCCGTCAGGCGCAGGTCTTCAAATCGCTTTTGGCGAATTTTACGCCCTATGTCGTGGCCGCCTGCATCTTTCTGGCCATCACCATCCCGGCCACGCGTTACGCCGACTACCTGATGGCCCGCCAGGCGCGCGCGCGCAGCTGATGGCAAAGCTTGATCTGATCGGGCTGTCAAAGGCATTCGGCGACACCCCCGTGTGCCAGGGCATCGATCTGTCCGTGACCAACGGCGAGATGGTCTGCCTGATCGGCGCATCCGGGTCGGGAAAATCGACCCTATTGCGCTGCATAAACCTGCTTGAACCTATCGATGAGGGCCAGATTCTGCTCGACGGTCAAGACATCTCGCGCCCCGATCTTGACCCCCAACCGATCCGGCGACGCATCGGGATCGTATTTCAGTCCTTCAATCTGTTCCCGCATATGACGGCCGCTGACAACGTCATGCTCGCCCCGCGCCGGGTGCATGGCACACCCCGCGATACGCTCCGGCCAAAGGTGACCGATCTTTTCCAACGTTTCGGGCTGGCCGACCGGATGGATCATTACCCCGACCAGTTGTCAGGCGGCCAGCAGCAGCGCGTGGCCATCATCCGCGCGCTGGCGATGGCACCGGAAATCATGCTGTTTGACGAAATTACGTCCGCGCTTGATCCCGAACTCGTGGGTGAGGTGCTTGATGTCTTGCGTCAATTGCGCGCCGACGGGATGACAATGATCCTTGCCACCCATGAGATGGCCTTTGCCCGCGAAGCCGCTGACCGCGTGGCCTTCCTAGACCAGGGGCGCATCCTTGAAATCGGCCCGCCTGCGCAAATCTTCGAAGCCCCTGAACACGACCGCACTCGGGTGTTTCTGTCGCGCCTCACACGCCCTTAACCCTTCCTCTTGCGAAAAATACCTCGGGGTGGGACAGCGCCCCAACAAAACATGAAATGCGCCGCAAGGCGCCCGATTTGGCAGCGCTTGCGTTCAGGCGCGCCAAAGGCAACAAAGTGCCATGGTTGATATCGCCACCCGTGTCTGGAACCACAAATGGAAGATCGATCCGATCGTTCGGTCGTTGATCGATACCGATTTCTATAAGCTATTGATGTGCCAGTCGGTGTTCCGCAACCGGCGCGACACTCAAGTGACGTTTTCGCTGATCAATCGGACCAAGTCGGTGCCGCTGGCCAAACTGATTGATGAAGGCGAGTTGCGTGAACAGCTTGATCACGTCCGTTCCCTGTCGCTGTCGCGCGGCGAAAGCACCTGGCTTCGGGGTAATACGTTTTACGGCAAGCGCCAGATGTTCCGGCCTGACTTTATGGAATGGTTCGAAAATCTGGCTCTGCCGCCTTACCACCTGGAACGGGTGGGCGATCAGTATGAACTGACGTTCGAAGGCGCCTGGCCTGAGGTCATGCTGTGGGAAATCCCGGCCTTGTCGATCCTGATGGAACTGCGGGGCCGCGCGGTGCTTCGTGATCTCGGCCGGTTCGAACTGCAAGTCCTTTATGCGCGCGCGATGACCAAGCTGTGGGAAAAGATCGAACGTCTGCGCGCCCTTCCCGACCCGCTGATCGCGGATTTCGGCACAAGACGGCGGCATTCGTTCCTTTGGCAAGACTGGGCGGTGCAGGCCATGCAGGAAGGCCTGGGCGAGGCTTTTGTTGGCACGTCCAATTGCCTGATCGCCCTTCGACGTGAATTGGAGGCCATCGGCACCAATGCCCATGAATTGCCTATGGTCTATGCCGCCTTGGCCGACAACGATGCCGCCCTGGCAAAAGCGCCCTATGACGTGCTGGCCGACTGGCACGAAGAACATGACGGGAACTTGCGGATTATTCTGCCTGACACCTACGGGACGGACGGGTTTCTGGCCGCCGCCCCCGATTGGCTTGCCGGCTGGACGGGAATTCGTATCGATTCGGGCGATCCGGCCACGGGCGCGGAAAAGGCCATCGCCTGGTGGCAGTCGCGCGGCGAGGATCCGACCCAAAAGCTTGTCATCTTCTCGGACGGGCTTGATGTGGAGAAAATCGAAGAGCTTCACCGCCAGTTCGTGGGTCGGGTCCGGGTGTCTTTCGGTTGGGGCACGCTTTTGACCAACGATTTCCGGGGGCTGGTGCCAAACGACGGGCTCGCGCCGTTCTCGCTGGTGTGCAAAGCGGTTGAGGCCAATGGCCGGCCCACCGTCAAACTCAGCGATAATCCCGCCAAGGCGATGGGGCCCGCCGACCAGATCGACCGCTACAAGCGCGTCTTCAACGTGGGCGCGCAGGATATGAGCGACGTTTTGGTGTGAGGGGCTGTGCGCCGATTGCCGCCGCAATTCTATGCGCAACGGCCGCACTGGCCGAAGACGTCACGCTGAACCGCGATATGCTCGTGCCTGCGGGCAATGGCATGTTCGATGCGTCCGGCTTGACCCTGCCCGACCTTGCAGGCGCGCCCACGCTGGCGCCGGGTCAAACCGCGCCTGGGGCGCGATTGCTGCGACATTTGGCAACCCAAGGCCAGATCAATGGTCACAACGGCGTGGTCTATGACAACCGCGACCGGGGTCATTCGACCTTGCCGAAAAATGCGTTCCCAGGGCTGACGCGCCTGCACTACGGTGATGACATGGGGCGCGGTGACTACGGTTTGGCCACGCGCATTCGTTTGCCCGCCACGGTGATCGGAAATTCTTCCACAGCTGTGACGACCGGGGCACGGCCCCGCAGCCTGCCGCGACTTGCGATGACAACGCCCGGCCTGCCCCACCAGATCTATTCGCTTTACGTCAACAACCATCTTTACACTTATCCCGAGCACCGCGACCATCACGTGGTCGATCTGTTCCCAGCAGCCTGGCCGTTGACGGTAACGTCCCAGGGGTCATCTGGGTCCGACAAACCGCTTCTTGATGCGTTCTTGATGAGCCTTGCGGCCTTTCAGCCCGACACGATGACCTATCTGCAAAACAACGGGCTAGTTGCACCAACATTGCAGATGCTTTTGCGGCGCAACCTTCGGGGGGTGGAAAGCCAAGCCAGCTATCTGTCGTCGCTGGCCCATCCAAGTGCGTTCGACCGCGAGGCGATAAGGACGGAACGCATGGTGGGTCACGCGGCATCGCTCACGCCTTCGGACATCGCGCCGATGGTCCGCCTGTCGGTGCAGGAAGAGGGGTTTTCGCACGCTGCGGGCCTTCTTCAGCGCAGTGAAGTTCTGTTTGACACCCCGGTGGCCATCGCCCGGCTTTGGCGCGGGTTTGAAGAACGCAAACACATGCGCGTCTCAGCATCGAACACGCGCGACCCTTTGGGCCGCGATATCCGCTACCGCTGGGTGCTGCTGCGCGGCGATCCTGAAAAGGTGCAGATTGTGCCGTCGGATGACACGGCCACTGCCGACATCACGATCGACTGGCACGACGCTTTCATTCAGCCGGCGGGCGCAAGCAGGATCCAGACGTCTCGTGTGGATATTGGTGTGTTTGCCCAGATCGGCGAGGTTATAGGCGCGCCGTCCTTTATCTCGATCAGTTTTCCAACCCACCAAAACCGTCTCTATTCCAGCCCAAACGGGTCTGAAGCGCGGCTTGTCTCAATTGATTATGACGCCGTGTCGCGACAGGCTGGTTTCGATCCAGCGCTTTATTGGACCGCGCCCTGGACCGACGCGGCCGTCTACGACGCTGGCGGCGCACTCACGGGCTGGGACCGTAAAGATGCATCGCGAATGCGCTTTGTCCCCTTTGATGACACCGGCCCTGGCTACCGGCTTGACGGCTCAGACGGCAGCTTGCCCACGGTGGTAGAAGTGCCGCGCTAAAGCCTGTCGGGCCCGCGCGTCAGCCAATCTTGCAAATCCCCGCGCGCGGCGCGCATCGCATTGGCGGTGTCGCGTGTGAAGGGCACACCCGCCAATTGCGGGGCCGTGCGCTCGATCAGCATGTCATTGATAAAAAACGCATCGCGAAGATGCGGTGGCATCGAAATCAACGCTTGCAGGATCGTGCGATCTGCACTTGGTGTCTGATAGAAATTCCGGTTGGTCGCGTAGAAAAATGCCCCCTGACCATGTGTTCGGAACTGTTCGAGGCTGGCAAAATCCAGTGTTCGGGCCCGGGCATTCTGGGGCAAATCCGCCATCCAATCGGAATAGGCGTTCAGGCACCACGGATCTTTGTCGGCCCCTTCGATCCCCAGCATCAACAGGCGAACCCCAAGGCGCGGGTCATGATAGGCACCGCGTGTCCTGATGAATTCGCGGATGCCGACGGGGCGCCACAACACGGCCTTGCTGACATCGGTGACATTGCCGCGAAACACAGCGCCACCGGATGGCAAAGCCTGGCGCACTTCAATTTCGCGGCGCTTTTCGTCCGGGCCACCTTCCAAAACGCCCATGGCGAGCTTCTGGCGAACATTCATCCGGGCCGCAAAACGTGGCCGACGCTTTAAGGCATCATCTTCAACCACATCGAAGACGCGCAGATCAATGTCCATCCGTTCGGCAAGCACGCGCGCCAATTCGACATCGCGCAAGCTGATCTTGTTGGCGCGGTGGACAAAAAACAGCGCGTACCGGTCAAGCATTTGATCCGACAAGGCCAACAAGACGCGGCTGTCATCACCGCCAGAGATTGGCAGCATCGCCGGTTGAATGGCACCTGTCAGACCCCGCAGGATCTGGCGCTGGCGGGTGATCATGGTTTCAAGCCGCGCTTCGATGGCATCCATCGTCATTGGGCAGGTCAGATCCATGTCTGGATGCGGCCAATGGCGCTGGGGCTCAAAGGTGTCCAGATCAAGCGCGTGGTTGCACATCAACCGGCGCACATGGGCGTCGGGGGTTAGCCCAAAGGCATAGCGCCCCCCGGCCCCGGTGGCCGCAATCGACTGGTACGGATAGCTGGTGTCGGGCACGACGGGTCGGTCAATCGCCATAAACAGGGTCGATGCAGCCTGCCGGGCGCCCGGCTCATACACCGCACCTAGGCAGCCGCTGGGATCAAGATAAAGGCGCTGAACCCCGGGGCCGACCACAACGAAGGCATAGCGCCCGCCCATCATCGTTAGCTTTTGCGCCAAGGCTTCTGCATCCGCAGCGCCCGCCAGATGACCCCTCAGCACCGCATGATCGACAAAGGCCCCCGCGAGATCGACCGCTTGACCCAGCACGGCCGCAAAGATCCCTCGTTCGGGATCACCCGCATAGGCAACATTCAGGTCCGGTCCGGTGTGAAGCCCCCAGGGACCAAGGCGGTGTTCTGTGAAGCCGGGAAGTTCGCCAACGGACGTTTCCGAAAGCACCCATTGCTGGGAAAACACAACCTCAAACGGGTGACCCTTTTGCGCGCACAGTTTGACGGCCTGAAGGGTCACGTGCCGTCCTTCAGCCGCGCTTCAGCCTCAGCCAAAGCGCGACGAAAGCGCGGGCCCCGCCGCCGGGCCAGCACCGCGCGGCACAAACGACGCGTCAAAGCGGGTCGGTCGCGCTTTAGCACAGCCTCTAGAAGTTCGCGTTCATACCGGCTGCTTTGGCGGCGCGCGCGCAATGCGCGGTAGAAGTCTTGCCGGGACAATGACCCATGTACGCAAGCGTTCACCACATCCTTCAGAATACCCATCTGCAACCAAAGCGAGGCAATCCGGTGGCCCATGCGCCGACAATAGAACCGGGATATGGTCTCACCTTGAAACAGCGCCGCGTGCATCGCATCCAAGGGTGAGCTTGGATCATAAAACAGGTACACCCGTTTTGCGGTTTTGGCCCCATCGGGCGCGTAGGAATAGGGACTATTCCGCCCGAAATCGCGTTTCCAGACCTTGTGATACCGCGTTTCCCACGGGGCAATATCGCGCGACAGCGTCGCTTGCGGGCTGATTGCAATCACCGTTGCTCCGGGGGCTGCACGCGCGAAAGTCGCGGCCGCATAGGCCCCCATTGAGCCGCCGTAAAACACCACCTGGTCGAAACGATTGAAGAAACCGTTGGCGGCCAACTCATCGAAAAAGTCATAGACGTGTTCATCGCGGTACCAGGTCCAACCGTGGGCCATCATGCCCAGAAGCGACCAGCCCTGTCCGGTGACGAAGCTGTAGCCCCAGGGCAGGCGGTCATCGCCCCGGTCGGCCACATGGTCGAGGTTTTCAAAGGTTACCAAAAGCGTGCGCCCACCTTCCACGAATAGGGCAGAATGTTCGGGGCCAAGCTCGCGGTAAAAGCCATCTGACGCCCCCAGTTTGGCATGAACGGCCTGGGTGGCGGCGCGGCTCATGTCGCCTGCTCCAGCGGGACAACACGGGGTGGGATCGGTGCGGCGGAAGGGTCTATCCCGTGGGCTTTGATCTGCCGGTCAAGCCAAGACCCCCGGCGCGGTGTATTGCCTTCCTTTTCTTCCAGGCGCGGTTTCATCCGCCGGGCCCAGAGATGAACTGCATACGTGTCCGCGCTCAGTCGCCCGTCGATGTCGTGGCGCGACAGGATCATGTGGTTTCGTTCCTTGAAGGGGATCGGATAGAAGGCCGTCTGCGCCCGGGCGCGGTCAATCTCACCGGTTTGGGTCAACGCCCAGGTGACAGAGGCCGGTCCGGTAAACCCCCAATCCTGCGCGGTCATATGCACCGGGTTGCCTGCATCGCGGGCCGCTTCAAGCTCGCGTTGCTGCCAGGGCTTCAGCCAGGGTGCAATCGCGTAAGGATCGGTGAAAAAATCCAGCAAAAGGTCAAGCGCTTCGGCGTCGCCGGGCATCCCGAGGACCGCATTGCACACAAGGCCCGGCTTTTCCCAACCGAACACGTAAGGGTCGGCAAAGTCGAAGGGGCGCAGGCAAATCAGATCGGTATCAACCCAGATCTTGTCGGTGTGTTTCAGCAGCGCCAACCGCCACATATCGGCGTGGATCGCGGGACTGCCCGTTCGCACATGGCGCAGCATCGGTTCGGCGGGATAGACATCCGCCGCATCGCCGGCGCGGACCCCGTCGGGCAGGTTATCAATCGGCTGGTAGCTATAAAGCGTGACGTCGTGGCCGGCATGGACAAAGGACAAAAGGCACAATTGTTCAAACCACGACAGGCGCGGCCCAATCCACAGGCTGGCGATTTCAGGCAGGGTGCTCATGGCCTCATCGGGGTGCTCTCGCCCTTTTTTACACCATAGCCAAATGCAGGGCCACGCAGCAAGCCGGGCTAGCCTGCCGCCGCGCGGGCGGCGGCCTGGCGGCCAATGGCAGCGATCACGGCGTCCGATGCTGCACGTTCAAGGAGGAGTGTCTCGTCAGCGCCAGGATAGGGGTCGGGGGCGGTGTCCGACAGGTCCGACCAATCGAATGGGTCTGCAAGGTCTGCAAAGTAGGTTTTGGCGATGGCCGCCTGATCGGCGCGGGTCGCGTCGTGGATCCCCTGCCGAGCGGCCTTGTCATAGACATCGCCTGAGCGGATCGTGTCGGGCACGCCGGCTGCGGCAATTTCGCGGATCATCACCCGCGTGTTGAAATCCGTCGACCGGTTCACCCGACCCAAGTGTTCCGACACCGCCCGCGACAGAGTCTTGTTGGAAGGCGTTTCGGGCTTGGTTAGACCCTTTATTCCACCGCCGCCGGTTAGGTCGAGGAAGTCTTCAACAACGTCGTCGTCTTTCAAATGCCGCCGTTCAAACGGGCGCACACACATGGCATCTTGCCCGAAGGCCGCGCGGTAGGCATCAAGCGTTTGACCGTAAGACAGCTGCGGCTGAAAACCTTCCAAAAATCGGTCGGGGTCGGGGTCGATCCGGCCGTTCTTGACCTTTTGCTTGTACATCGCTTCGGCGTAGTGGTCGGGGCGCCGCAGGTAGGCCACGACCTTGATGGGCAACCCCATCCCCGCCAACCCATCTGCCAGAAGTGGCGCGGCGGCGGGTTGAAAAAACACCTCACTGCTTAGAATGTGCACGCCGGCAGGGTGGCGCGCGACCTCTTCGCGGATGGCTGAAAGCGTGTCATCAGCGCGCCCTTTCAGCAAAGGTTTCACCATTGAGTTATGGGCGATATTGGTGCGCCCGGCCTGCACAAAACGGCAGTTGCGCTCCGCCAAGGCATCGGCGTTCGACTTCAGCACCCCCTGGATCGCGGTGGTGCCGGTCTTTGGAGAACCGATGTGAATGACGAGCATGGCGCCTTCTTTGCGGTGGGTCGCTAGGACGCCGTGATGGGCAGATGAGAGGCGTAATCACTCACCAGCAAATGGGTTGGGGCCACATCTTCCTCGATCTGGGAAAAACGCCCGATCGGGTCGCGGAAAATGTTATCGGTTTCATCGTCGTTCACGGTCGATACCTCACCGATCAGCACATCGCCACCTTCGCCCCAAAACGCGTGCCAATCGCCCGGTCGCAGGGTCACGCTTTCGCCGGGTGCCAGTTTAAGCTTTTGGCCCGGCGCATAGTCGATCGCAATGCCGTCGCACCAGACCCGGCCGCCTTTGTCTTCGGCCCAGGCGCCCGCGTCGTCGGACCCATAAAGTTCCACGATCAGTGTCGCGCCACCACGATTGATGATGTCCTCGGCTTTGATCACATGGGTGTGCATCGGGCTGAGTTGGTCTTGCTTTGAAATCAGGAGCTTTTCGGCATAGCACATACCGCCACCGGCCTGCAGATCTGACAAAAGCCCGTTGCGAAGCGTGAACAAGAACAGCCCCATCTCGTCGTAGCGACCCGCTCCATAGTCGGTGATGTCCCAACCACAGCGCGCATCGATGACGTGACGCGCCTGGCTGGTTTGGGTCTTCATTTCATCGGGTGTCCAATAGGCGAAGGGCGGCAAAGCAAACCCGTGGCGCCGGATCATTGCGTCGGCATCGGCCATGATGTCGTTTATCCAAGACCGTTTCATATCAGGACCCTCCCAGGATATGTGATCGCCGGATCAGAAACCCGCGCTGCGCCTTTTGTTGGCCTAGCAAACGCTCTGCACAGTGCCAACCCAAAGCCGGGCGCGAGGTCTTGTGGCGCTGGAGTGAAAATCAAATCGCGAACGGCTGTGTTTTGGGCAATGCGACCTCAGCGCGCCGCACTGGCAGCCATTACACCACGAAGCTCTGCAAGGCCACGCATCCGGCCGATCAACGGGTAGCCTGGCTGAGTAGATGTCTCAAGATCACTCAGCAATGCATGACCATGGTCGGGTCGCATCGGGATTTCAACGTCGGTCCGTCCGGCCGATTGCCGACGCAGTTCTTCGGCGATCAGGCAGCGGATCGTGGCAACCATGTCGGTATCACCTGCCAGATGTTCGGCTTCATAGAAACTGTGACGATCACCATCGCTGGACCCAAGTCGCAGGGTATTGCGCAGATGCACGAAGTGGATCCGGTCCCCGTGGTTCTGGATAAACGACACCGGATCGAAATCTTCTGCGACACCGAGCGATCCGGTGCAAAACGTTGCCCCGTTGGCCGAACTGTCCACCGCGCCAAGGACCGCTGCGTAATCGGCCTGCGAAGACAATATCCGCGGCAAGCCCAATAACGGAAACGGTGGATCATCGGGGTGGCAGCACAAACGGATGCCCAGCGCTTCTGCGGTCGGAACGATTTCAGTCAGGAAGTCGATAAGGTTGGACCGGAGCTGTTGGCGGGTCATGCCGGCGTAGGCCCTTAGCTGGCGCTTAACATCGCCAAGCGACCAGGCATCGTTTGCCCCGGGCAAACCGGCAACGACGGTGTTCGACAGGCACCGTTTTTCTCTATCGTCAAGCTGCGCAAAGCGGGCGCGCGCCACATCCAGGATATCGGCGCCATAATCCTCAGCCGCATCTCTCCTTTCCAGAATGAAGCAATCGAACGCGATGAAATCCACAAGATCAAACCGCATCGCAAGACCGCCATGGGGCAATCGGTAGCCCAGATCAGTGCGCGTCCAGTCCAGCACCGGCATGAAGTTGTAGCAGACACAGGTGATGCCGCAGCTGGCCAGATTTCGCAGGCTTTCCCTGTAAGCGTCGAAATGTTGCTTGACCGGACCCGTCTGGGTTTTGATGGCTTCGGACACCGGGACGCTTTCAACGACATCCCAGGTCAGGCCAGAGGCGACGCCATCGGGGCGTTCAATCTCGCGCTGGCGCGTTTGTATGTCATCAACCGACCAGATCTCGCCGGTTGGCACATGATGCAACGCAGAAACGATCCCGGTGGCTCCGGTTTGCCGGATTTCCGCGATGGAGATGTCATCGGACGGGCCGAACCAACGCCAAGTCTGCTTCATGCGCGCTCCTTTCGTTTATGACAACAGCATCCCACTGTAGAGATCAATGGTCGTCCCCGCACCGGTCACGCACGCGGTTTGCCTGCGAATTTCATGTCGGTCCTTCCTTGGTGCAAAGCCGCAAACTCGCGTGGCTGAGACGGCGTGCTGGCGGCTCATCGCCATGCGCAGTATTATCGAAAGGCGCCGGGCATCACCGTCTTTGGCAGCCAAAGAATGATTTCGGGGAAGGCCGCAAGGACGATCAGAATAGCCAGCATGGGGGCGAGGATCAGCACGACCTCACGCAGAACCTGCACGACATTCAGCCCGCCAATCGCTGCTGAGATCAGCAAGCACAACCCATAGGGCGGTGTGACCAGCCCGAAAGCGAGTGAAACGATACCAATGATCGCAAAGGCAATCGGATCGACCCCGCCGGCCTGAGCGACGGGCATCAACACTGTGCCAAGAATAATGATCGTCGGGATCGCATCAATGAAAAGACCAAAGACCAAGAACAGCGCTGCAATCAGCATCGCGGTGCCGAAAGGTCCGAACTCCCAAGCGGTCAGAATGCTCACGATCAGGCGCGGCGCATTGTAAAACGACAACAACCAGCCAAAGGCCGAGGCCGTGCCGATCGCAAAGAGTGAGATCGCGGCGAAACGGGCCGTGTCATAAAGAATGCCGCCAAGATCCTTTGGTGTCACGGTTCGGTAGACGAACATGCCAAGGATCAATGCATAGCCCGCCGCGATGATGGCGCTTTCTGTCGGGGTCACAAGGCCGCCCACAATACCGCCGATCACAAAGACCGGCGTCAACAGAGCGAGCGCAGCGCCCTTCCATGCGGCCCAGAACTCACCCCAATTCGGGCTCGCGGTCACGGGGTAATTCCGGGCTTTGGCAAAACCGTAAACCGTTGCCATCAGGGCCAGACCAATCATCAATCCGGGGACCGCACCGCCCAGAAACAGCGCCCCGACCGACACTTGCATCACCCCACCCCAGACGATCATCAGGATCGACGGCGGAATGATCACACCCATCACCGACGAACACGCCGTGATCGCGACGGCAAAACGGGTGTCGTAGCCTTCTTTCTGCATCGCCGGGATCAGGATTTTCCCGATGCCTGCCGCATCCGCGGTTGAGGATCCCGAAATCCCTGCAAACAGCATCGACACGGCCACATTCACATGACCAAGCCCGCCCGGCATCCATCCTGTGAGAACCCGCGCAAGCTCAATCAGCCGGTCCGTGACCTTGCCCGAATTCATCAGGTTGGCCGCCAGCAAGAAGAACGGGACAGCCAGCAGGATAAACGAGTTGTAGGATTGAAACATCCGGTCAAGCACGATGAAGGGCGTCAGCCGCAACTCAAGCAGAACGACGGGAATGGTCGACAGACCCAGCGCGAAGGCAACCGGAATACGGATGAAGACCAGGATCAAGAACACCACGATCAGCATGGTCGCGGCGGTGCCGGTTTCCAAGATCATGACGCAGACCGCTCTGGATTGCGAAACTCAGCGATAGATTCGAACAATCGGTAGCCTGCGAACAAGAACCAAAAGCCACCCGCAATCGGGACAGACACATGGGTGATTGCGAGGTTTGCGCGCATCATCACCGAGCGTTGATTGGACCCGAATTCAGTATATTCAAACCCATAGAAGAAAAAGAGTGCGCCGAAGATCATGATCCCCACATGAACCACCCCGTCTTGCAGCAATTTTGCCAACGGGCCTGTCGCATCGCGCGTGATACGCACATCAAAATGGGTCCTGTCCCAGACCGCGACGATCGAACCAATCATCACGATCCAGACAAACAGAAAGGTCGCAAGCTCTTCTGTCCACAGGTAGGTTGGGATCAGTCCAGTGTAGCGCGAGATCACCTGCATTGCGACCGGGATCGCCAGAGCGCCCATCATCACACCCAGCAAGATGCGCAAGCCCACACAAAATTTTTCGAGAAATCTTCCAAGCATAACCAGCCCCAAATCGCGGTGTGGCGCGGCCAACCGCGTCAATTAAGGTGCCAACGGGCGGTTTGGAAACCCGCGCCGCCCGTCAGCAGGGAGGTTACATTCCGCGAACGTTTTCGAGCAACTCAGTCGCACCGAGTTCTTCGGCATAGGCATCCTGCACAGGCTGCACGAGCTCAAGCATCTTCTCGCGACCCACAAAGTCGTGGATCTCGATCTGTCCGGCGTCCGCCATTGCCTTCAGGATCTCACCATCGGCTCCGCTTTCCAGCGCGCGACCAAAGGCACCGGCTTCAGCACCTGCGGCCAGGATTGCGGCTTGCAGTTCGGCATCAAGTCCGTCGAACGTTTTGGCCGACATCACGATGGGGCGCACGGTGATCGTGTGCTGCGTCAGCGAGATATGCGGCGCCACTTCGTAGAACTTGAGGTTCTGGATGGAGGCCGCTTCATTCTCGAAGCCCGCGATCACGCCGGTTTGGATGGCATTATAGACCTCATTGTAGGCAATCGCAGATGGTGCGGCGCCCACTGCATCAAAGGTCTGCGCCTGAATGGGGGCCCCCATCACGCGCATGCGGTGATCGGCCAGCTCGTCCATATTGGTGATCGGCGCGGCCGAGGCAAGATTGCGCACCCCGCCGCCGTGATACCCCACGATAACGATGCCTGCAGCGTCCCGCAGATCAGCTTCAAGCGGCGCAAAAGCATCTGAAGACAAAACCGCGTTCCAATGGTCCAGATCGCGGAAGAGAAACGGCATGTCCATCAGCGGGATGGAGTCCGAAAACACCGCCATGTTGGATGGAGCAAGGATGGTATAATCAACCGCCACACCCTGGTTCAGGTAGGTGACGTAGTCGCTTTCAACACCGAGTTCGCCGTTCAGACGCAGATCGAATTCAACCTCGCCGCTGTACTTTTCGGCCACCAGCCGTTCGAATTCGCGCAACGTTTTGGTGAAGGAATGCTCTTCGTCGAACATGCTTGCACCACGCAGTATGACATCTGCGGATGCAACCGAAACGGTGCCAAGCAAAGCTGCCGCAGCCACCATGGTTTTCAGTGAAAGTTGGATCATTGTATCCTCCCAGATCTGGTCCAAGTCGTCTATGTCGCCAGCCGGTTATGGCCGGGATTGGTTCTCAAAATTTGCGGTCTGTGCCGTCGGCAACGCGGTCGCCCGAATTGTGGCGTCGCGCTTTCCTCCTGACGGCGCAGTCACCCTGCTGTCTTCGTCCGTCCAGCCAACGATAAACTTGTATACTAGTCAACGGAAATCTTATCGCACAGCCTAAACAGTGTATTTTTTCGTTTCTGAACAATGTGATCTCTCACATCTTGTGTACTAAATCGTCCTTTGCGATTCGCTCCAACTCTGGCACACTTCGATGCATGAAGCTTGGAATCGCTTAAATGGCAGCCTTGGGAACCCTCGATCGTACGACAAGCAGCGATGTTGTGTTCGACGAATTGTACGAACAAATCACGCGCCTTAAATTGCTTCCGGGGACGAAAATATCTGAAACCGATGTTGCCAAGTCTTTTGGCGTCTCAAGACAGCCCGTACGCGAAGCGTTTTCGCGGCTTGCTAACCTCAACTTGCTTTTGGTGCGGCCGCAAAGAGCCACGGTGGTCCGGCCGTTCTCGCGACAGCTTATCGCAAATGCGCGCTTTGTGCGGGCCGCTGTGGAACTGGAAGTCGTCCGCACGGTAAGCCGCGATCGCGATACCGCTGTGGATGCGGCTCTTAAGGCAAACCTGCGCGAACAGGCGGATGCGATTGCCGCCGAAAAGGTCAGCCTTTTTCACGATCTCGATTACCGGTTTCATGAATTGCTTTGCGCGTCGGCAAAACAAGCCTTCGCGTTCGACATTATCGCGGCGAACAAGGCGCAAGTTGATCGGCTGTGCATGCTCGCGCTGACCAGCAAGGAAGCGATGGTCGTTTTGTATGAAGATCACCAAACGCTGCTTGAGGCTCTGTTTGACGGGCAAACGGGCAGAGCTGATGAGGTGCTGCGCACGCACTTGGATCGTCTGACGCCAACGATTGACGCAATTTATACCACGCACAAAGCCTATTTTGACGACTAGCACAGGTTGCCGCGCCGTGTTGCTTAGCCCTGTCGTTTATCGCTTTTGAAGTCCGGCTGGCGCGTCACTGCCCGAAACCACCAAAAAACTTCAAATTGGTCACTGTGGACGGTGTTGGTGCCGCTGAAGGGACTCGAACCCCCGACCCCATCATTACGAATGACGTGCTCTACCATCTGAGCTACAGCGGCCACCGAGCCGTCCTAATTTCCTGTGCCAAAGACGTCAACCGCGCAACGGTCTAAGCCTCATTGTCAAGATAGCCCCATTTCTCAAGGATCGCGGGGGCAGCGCGGCCAACGCGAAATGCACCATCGGGAAATATGATGCGCATCAGTGTTTCGTTGTTGCTCACGTGGAAATACGTACGCGTCAAAAACGCGGTCATCTCGTCTGCATGGCGCGCGTTCAAGAGCGCGGCGATCGACGCCTCGGCATCTGCGAGCTTTAGGTCAGCCGCGTCAGCCAGCAGCGGCTTTCGAAAGCGGTCAAGCCAGAGGTCTCCTTGGCGAATGCGCGGCCAGACGTCATCCCATGCGGTAAAGTGTTCGTCCGTTTCCAAAGGCACAAGCGTCCAGCCCAGGGCGGCATGCCACCCCGGCCCGGTGCCACCAACGGCGCCAAGGGCGAAAACGGTGCGCGGGGCCGTCGCCCATGCGCCTGCCGCCATAATGCCCGACAGCAGTCCACGACGGGTCATTGCATCATGCGATTTCATCGAGGCACCTCAGCGTGTTGGCCGTGATCGTCAGGGTCGGATTGAAACAGGACGTCGAAGCGAACAACCCGCCCCCCATGACGTAAAGATTTGGGTGATCAAAGGTGCGGCCCGTCCTGTCCGTGACGCCTTCAGACTTGGTCTTGGCTGAGATGTAACCGCCCATGGGATGGTTGCCGTTCAGACCAAAACCATAAGCACCGACACGGTCGCAATCGGGGTGCTCGGCGACACTGTCCATCGTTTCATTTAGGTATTCGAACGTCGCCTGATCCCGCTCGGACAGTTCAAAATCGACCTGTGCAATCGGGATCCCCCAATCGTCAGCGGCTTCGGACAACCGGATGCGGTTGCGTTCGCGCATCTCGATCTCAAAAATCGCAGCCACCGGAATGGACCGGTCAAGGTATTCCGCAGCCTCATAGAGTTCGCGCCCCCAAAGACCGCTTTCGAGCCGTTTTTTGAAGAAGGCACGATGAGACGATCCATGCCGATGATTGAAGTTTGAAATCTCAAGCATGTGCGAACCGACGCGCGCGCGATCATCGCCAAGATCTTGAGGCAGGCCCACTCCGTTTGAAGGTCGTGAAAGGCCGGGGCTCAGCCCCATGTTCATGACAATTTCGCGCACGGTTGCACCGTGGCTGGCAAAATACGCCCCCAAAAGGCCGGATGAGTTGGCAACCGGCTGCCCGGAGAGCCGTTCAGAGTTCAACAGGATCCGCAGGTTTTCGACTGTGTTGCAGCACAAAAACACTTGTGTGCCCGGGGGGACATCCAGAACGCCCTCGCCCGTTTCGCGCGCAACATAGTGAATTTGGTTGATCGCACCGTTTTCATCCACGCCCAAGCCCGCAACGATCCGGTCGCCGATGATTTCAAACCCGGGTTTGTCGCGGTAGTTTTCCAGAACCTGGTAGTGCCGATACAGCGCGTTGGAGGGGCAAAAGCTGACGCAGGTCTTGGCCCCCACACAGCCGCCATCGCGCGGATGAATGTTTTTCACGGCGTTTGCAGACGGCAAGAACATGAAACCATCGCCAAACGCACCCCCGATCTTGTCGTCAAGGAATGTCATGTCGAACGCATCGTGGACAAAGGCCTGTCGGAAAGGCCATGACCCATCGCGGGGCCCGCTGACACTTAGGATCTGTTCGGCCTGATCATAAAACGGCGCCATGTCCTCGGCCGTGACGGGCCAATCCAAACCGAACCCAAAGCGGGTCTTGGTTTCAAAGTCGCTGTCATAAAACCGCCAGACCCGGCCCGACCAGATGGCGGAGGAGCCGCCGTAACCAAGGCGCATGTTGTAGTGAAATCCAAAGTCCTGATTGACGTTTTCGATGACGCAAAGATCGTCGAATTGACCTTCGGGCTTCAATTTCAGTTCGGGGTCTTCCGCCAAGCCCGTCCAGGCATTGCGCGAAATCATGCGCCCGTCTTCGATCCCGTGTGTCCAGCCTTCGGACCAGCGGTCGTAGACACGCGGGGGGGCGTATGGCTTGTCGATGCCGCGTTCCAGCATCGTAACCTTTTTGCCTTTTTCCATGTAGTGCGCGGCGACAAGGCTTGCCGATGCGCCCGTACCAATGATGATCACGCCCGCCATTACTGCCCCCGGCTTTCAAGAATTTCGATCAATTGCGCCCGGTGCCAGGGCGATGGCGGCATGAACTCCGCCTCGGCCATATCAAGAAGATATCGGTGCAGCCCGCCTTCGGTTTCATCCCCGGTTGCAAGGATACTGTCCCAGGTCCCAAGGGTCCGGTGACAGGCACCGCAATAGTGCTCGGCCACGCGGAAGACATAGATCGCGTCTTCAACGGCGCGGTTGGTCTGCCAGTTTTGGTACGCCGCGCCGCCCATGGCCGGCACGGCCACCGCCAAGGCAGCGAAAGCGGCCCGCCGCACCCAAGGGGCGCCAGCACCAGGCGCCCTGTTTTCTGTCGTATCTATCGTCATCCTGCCTCGGCACGCCAAATCTCGGGCGGCCCTTTGGCGGTGCGCATGATCGTTGCGGTAGACGCATCAATCTTGCACGACAGCACAAACAGAACACCCTTTTGGAAACAACGTGCCCGTAACATGGGACGCAATTATGACCAAAAGGTGGCTGTTCGCGCTCAAACGATTGGATTTTGCGGGTGTTTGCCCGCCCGTTCAGGACGCCGCCGCACCAGAGCCCTTTTCGGGATCTTTGGGTTCGTCTGGTGTGTTGGCAGGCTCAGATTGATCCTCGGCGATTTCGGCCACGACATCGACTGTCTCGGCCTCTTCAACCTCCGGCTCGGGTTCGGGCGCGCCGATGATAAGTGGCAGCATATTCTCTGACGCTGGCATCGCCCTTGGATCACTCGCAGCGCGTTTCCAACTCAGCGTATCAAACGCCCCGCAGGACGAACACACAGGGCCCCATTCCGCATTGGCCGTTCCGCAATTGTCACAGATCCATTCCGGGCCACGCGATGCACTCAACGCGCGGGCCAGATACCCTTTGACAACCGCGTCTTCGGCGCCAGACCCACGTTCGACTGCGGCCATCATCGTCAGGCTTCGCGCCGTTGGATCGGTTTCGGCCAGATCACCGAGCGCTTTGCGGGCCGCCGGGAAATCTTCCGCCGCGATGTTCAACTCTGCCAGAAGCATCCGGGTTTCAGGATCATCCGGCTTGATCTTGGTCAGCGCACCAAATCGCTTCAGCCGTGCTGCGGGGGTTTCATCAGGCGCAATCCGTGCAAAGGCGGCCGCCAGATCAGGATGCTGCACAGCCCCCCAAGCCTTCTTCAACACCCGGGCTGCGAGCCTGGGCTTTTTCTCGGCAATGTACTGATCGGCCGCAACGACCGCTGCCGGCACCAGATCAGGCGACAACTTGTTGGCTTCAATCGCGGCTTCGCGCCGTTCAATGGGCGCGCCGTCTTCGATAAGTTCCTTGGCAGTCGACAGGGCCAGCACCGCATCGCGACGTTTGTGCACATCGCGCGGCAAAGACCCGTGGCGAAGTTTGGCGCCAAGCGTTTTGCGCGCACCGGTCCAGTCGCCATCCCCGGCCTGCAACTTCAGCAAGACGTCCTGGGTTTCTTCGTGCTTCGGCTTCAGCGCAAAAGCTTTTTCCGCCAGCTTCAGCGCGGTCTCGGTATCGCCGTCTGCCAGCTTCTGCTTGAGGATCCCGCGCACCGCAACAAAACGGGTCCGGTCATCTGCCAGCAATTTTCTATACGTCGCCTCCGCCTTGGCACGGTCGCCCACCATCTCTGCGGCCTGGGCCGTCAAAAGATTGGTCAGGTCCGGCCGTTGCAAATAGCTTTCCGCCCGGGCCGCCTTGTTCATCGCCAAGCGACCTTCGCCAGACGCCAGCGCCAGCATTCCGTCTGACAAGGCTTCAAACCCACGGCGTTCCCGGTTGCGGCCCCACCAGCGCGAGATCGCAGTTTCATCCCCGTTCATGAAACGAAGGACCGCGACCGCAAGGCTGATCAACTTCAAAAGGACCCACATCACAAACAGGATCACAAGTGCTGCAATCACCGACTGCAATGGCCCGAGTGTAAACTCGGTCGACGCGATCGAAACGCGCACGCCGCCTTCGCTTTCCAAAAGCCAGCCTGCACCAAACGCAAGACCGGCAACGACGCCGATAAAAAGAACGATCTTCAAAAGTGACCAAAGCATTCAATCGTCCTCACATCGCATCAACAGCTAGGTTCAAATCACGCACCGCTTCCACCGCCGCGTCCCGCGCCTGCGCAGGCCCGAGCCATTCGGCCAGGGCCGCCTGGGGGCCTTCGCCCAAGGCACCAATCTCCGCCAGGGTCGCGGACAAATCGCCCGATTTCAGGGCCGCCTCGGCGCGCGACAACACGGCATCCGCCCCGTCGCCGTCCCGCGGTTCAAGCGAGCGGGCGTTCGTCTGGGCCATCAAGAACGATGTCACCTTGCCCATCGCATTCGCAGTTTCATCCGGCCCCCGGTCCGCCGCTTGCAGGGCGGCGCGTGCTGCGTCCGGGAAGGTCCGTTGCAGTTCAGTCAGGGGCAAGACGCCATCGGCGGCAACATCCGTAAGTGCAGCCGGCAGGTCGAGCCCATCAAGGGCTGCCAATGCCCCGTCAAACGGTGCGCCGGTGTCCAGCGCCACTTGCAACTCGGCCAGGCCCGCCTGGAACGCAACCTGCGCCTCGGCGATTTCGGCGGCTTCGCGTGCTGCTGCGGCTTCTGCCTGAGCGGCCGCGCGCGTGGCCTCGGCTTCGGCGCGGGCCGCTTGAACTTCAGCTTCGGCGTTTGACGTCACGCGGTCGACCTCAGCCTTGAAGCTTTCCATCTGCGCTTCGAACTCGGCCGCATAATCCGGCGCGCCTTCGCCACCGCCACCAAGCGTCAGATTGGTGACACTGCCTTGCAGCGCTTCGACCGCCGATTGCAGCCCCTCGATCTCGCCTCCAAACGTGCCAATCTCGCTTTCTATCGCGGCGACGGCTGCCGGTGTGGCGGTATCAACCGGTGGGATCGACGCGCCAAGATCGGCAATGGTCGTTTCAAAACCGTCAAGGCGCATGTTGATCCCATCTAGCGCTTGTTCGATGCCGGTGATCCGCGCTGGCAGTTCGGGGTCGTCTTGTTGTGCCAATCCGAAAAACGCCACTGCGTAACCGATCGCACCCGCAACAAGTCCCCCCAGCAAAAGCGGGAAGAAACCGGCACCTCCCGATTTCGCGGGTGCTGGCGTTGGCGCCACAGGCGCAGCTTCAGGCGTTGGTTCAACCGGTGCCGGGTCGGGTTCAGGCAGGATCTCCGCCTCAATCACATCTGGTTCGCCACCACGCTCAATAGGTTGTGCGGCTCGGCTAAGGGCAGCTGCCGCCCTGATATCCGAGCCATCCGTCACGTCAAAAATCCACTAAAAAAAGCCACTCTCGCCCCCGGGGTCGGCAAAAAAGAATCTGTTTTCAGGGCCTTTCAGCCCGCGCCCTAGAAAACGCGCGCAGCACGCTGAGGTCAACCATTCCGTTAGGACCGGCACGACGCGGCAACGGCATCAACCATCGCTGCAAGGGTTGGGCTTTCGGCCACTTTGGGTGCGGTTTTCCACGCGGACGCCACCGCATCGCTCAGGGCAATTGGCAGAATTGGGGCTGATGCATCCGCAACCCAGCCAGCGACGATTTCCGCTGTTCGTGTTGAAAAAAGAGGCAAAATGATCGGTTCATGGCCGGCCAGCAAGGCGCGCGCAGCCTCGGTCGGGTTGAGCGCCGGCTGATCATAAACGACATTGGCGCTCACGCTCAGGCCCGCGTGTTGCAATATTGCGACGATGTCGCGTCGGATATGAGCGCCATGACAATAGATAAGCCTGGCGGTCGGTCTTTCGTTCAACAGCATTTGCAAAAGATCATCTGCACTGCCCCCTGCCGAGATCGGTGCAAACCCGTGGCGCTGAGCCTCCTGTGCGGTGGCGTCACCCACACAATAGGCGGTGGTTCCCGTTTCGGCCCGGGTCCGGGCGACCGCGTGGCGTGAGGTGAAAACCGCCGCGGCATCGGCAGGTATGTCAATCGGCGCCCCGATGCTGACCACTTCAATTGCGGGCGACAAAACGGCGCCGGTCATCGGCAGACCGCGCGCGCGCAAAGCCGCAAGAAACCGCTCCGACCCCGGTGCGGGCCGGGTTAGAAGAAGGCGCGGTGAGCTCGGCTTGTCTGCCATGCGACAGGGTGCTACCTGCCTCGGCAGCCCCGCGCAATGGGCAGAGGGACCTTGAACATGACAAGTCAGATCACCGTTCTTGGGATTGAATCCAGCTGTGACGACACCGCCGCCGCTGTGATCACAGACGGGCTTGTGGCGGATCGTATCTATTCGAATGTGGTGATGTCCCAGCATCTTTTGCACGCTGAGTTTGGCGGTGTGGTGCCTGAGATCGCAGCGCGCGCCCATGCCGAAAAGCTCGACCACGCGGTCGAAGCCGCGATGAAACAAGCGGGCGTCGGGTGGGATCGTCTGGACGGTATCGCGGTCACGGCCGGCCCCGGCCTGATCGGCGGGCTTCTGTCTGGCGTGATGCTCGCCAAGGGGATATCCGCGGCACGGGGCCTGCCCCTTTTGGGGGTCAATCATCTGGCCGGCCACGCCCTGACCCCACGTTTGACCCATGATCTACCCTATCCCTATCTGATGCTTTTGATCTCTGGCGGGCATTGCCAGTTTCTTATCGTCCAAGGACCCGACCGGTTCGACCGACTGGGCGGGACCATCGACGACGCCCCGGGCGAAGCGTTTGACAAATCCGCCCGGGCCTTGGGGCTGGGCCAACCTGGCGGCCCCGCGATTGAGGCGGCGGCCCGGGCTGGCGATCCTGCGGCCGTGGTGCTGCCGCGCCCGCTATTGGACCGGCCGGGGTGCGATATGTCGTTCTCGGGCCTGAAAACTGCCCTGATCCGCGAGATTGAGCGTGCAACCGCACCCGATGGGTCGTTAACAGCCCGCCAACAGGCAGATATTGCGGCGGGGTTCCAGAGCGCGGTCGCCGACATTCTGGCGGAAAAAACCCGCCGCGCTCTTGATGCCTATCTGACCCACCGCCCGACGGCCCCGGCGGTTGCCGTCGCAGGCGGCGTTGCGTCCAATGCCATGATCCGTTCAGCACTCGAACAGGTCGCCGGCCAGGCATCTGTGGCCTTCGTTGCGCCGCCGCTTGAGCTATGCACAGACAATGCCGCCATGATCGGTTGGGCAGGGATCGAACTGTTCCAGGCCGGGCACAGCAGCGACATGACATTGGCTGCACGACCCCGGTGGCCACTTGATCCCACGAAGGCGGGCATGCTGGGGTCGGGCAAGAAGGGGGCCAAAGCATGAGCGATATTGCCATCCTTGGCGCGGGGGCTTTTGGGACCGCTCTTGCGGTGGCGCTGGCAAAGGACCATGCCGCGGTCACGCTTTGGGCCCGGGACAAAGCCCTTGTCGCCGATATGCAAACCACCCGGCTTTCCGGCCCGCGCTTGCCGGGCATAGATTTGCCCGAAACGCTGAATGTGACGGGCAGCCTCAGCGAGATAACCGCCAACATCGTGCTGATTGCAGTGCCGATGTCGGCCTTGTCCGAGCTTCTCGCGCAACGTGATCTTACAACGCCGAAGGTCTTCGTGGCCTGCATGAAAGGGATCGATCCGGCGACCGGCAAGACCCCATCAGCCCTTATTCAAAGCGCGCGACCCAGCGCGCAGATCGCCGCTCTGACGGGCCCGTCCTTTGCAGCCGATATCGCCGATGGCCTGCCCACGGCGGTGACCCTTGCCTGCGCCGACGACACCCTTGGGGCAGAGCTTCAGCGCCGCCTGTCGACCCAGACCCTTCGCCTTTACAGAACCGACGACATCATCGGGGCCGAACTCGGCGGTGCAGTGAAAAACGTCGTCGCCTTGGCCGCGGGGGTCGCCGTAGGCGCGGGTCTTGGAGACTCTGCGCGGGCTTCAGTTATTGCACGCGGCATGGCCGAGATGACGCGGATTGCAACACACCTGGGCGGCGCGCCCGGCACATTGGCGGGATTGTCCGGTCTGGGCGATTTGGTGCTGACCGCCACGTCCGACAAGTCGCGCAATTACCGGGCGGGGCTGGCGTTGGGTGCTGGCCAACCCCTGCCGGCCGAGACCACCGAAGGCCTTGCCACCGCGCGGGCCCTGTCGGACATTGCCGTCGGTCAGGGGCTCGATGCACCCATCGCCACAACGATCACCCGGCTGATCGATCAAGACACCACTGTTGAGGACGCTGTGGCAGACTTGCTCGCACGTCCGTTGAAAAAGGAATGAACCGCTGAAGATTGCCCTGATCGCCCGGGATAAACCCGGCCACCTTGACACCCGAAAGGCCAACCGCGACGCGCATCTTGCTTATGCAGATGGCACCGGATGCGTTGTCACCGCCGGACCCCTTCTGGATGAAAACGAAGACATGTGCGGTTCGCTTATCGTGCTGGATCTTCCCGATCTGGATGCCGCGCGCGCCTGGGCCGCAAAGGACCCCTATGCCAAAGCGGGCCTGTTCCAATCGGTTGAACTGATCCAGTGGAAAAAGGTGCGCTGAACAATGCAATACTGGCTTTTCAAATCCGAACCGAACACCTGGTCCTGGGAGCAACAAAAGGCCAAGGCCGACGCAGGCGAAGAATGGGACGGCGTGCGCAATTATCAGGCCCGCAACAACATGCGGCTGATGAAGGTTGGCGATCTGGGCTTCTTTTACCACTCGCTGAGCGAAAAGTCGGTGGTCGGTATTGTGACAGTGATTGCCGAAAGTCACCCCGACAGCACGACGGACGACGAACGCTGGGACTGCGTGGATATCAAAGCGGTCGCGGATGTGCCAAACCCGGTCACACTGGCCATGGCCAAAGCAGACCCGCGTCTGGAAGATATGGTTCTGGTGAACAACACGCGCCTGTCGGTTCAGCCGGTGACGCCCGAAGAATGGAATATCGTGTGTGAACTTGGCGGGCTGGACCCGGCAAAGATCGGTTAATTCGCCCCGATCCGGACACATGACGCCTGGTTGTGCAGACTATTTTTAAAGTAGAAGGGGCCCCGACCGATGCCAGGACCCCATTGTCACCCACAAACGCCTCTCACCGCGCTTCGGAAACTAAATATCGGTCCCGGCCATACTGGCCAGTGACCAATCGGTAGCATGTTTATGCGGCGAAAGTCCAACTCAGAATGTCGACAATTTGCCGGACATTCATCAGCCGTAAACTGATTCCTTGCCGAAATGCTTGGTCAGCATGTAGTAGACCACGGCCCGGTACTTGTTGCGCTCGGATTTGCCGTAGGTCTCAATCACCGAATTTATCGCATCCATCAGCTCGGGGCCATCAGGCAGACCCAGCTTCTTCATCAGAAAATTCTCTTTGACCGTCTCAAGCTCGCCTGCCTGGCTTGCTGCCACGGTCGACGCGTCCGCATCATAAATCGACGGCCCGCATCCAATGGTCACTTTGGTCAGAAGATCCATGTCGGGCGTAACGCCACACTTGGTCTTCAGATCGTCCGCATATTTTTCAATCAATTCGTCCCGCTTACCCATCGGGGACCCCCCTTGCCTGTTGGTTTTGGTACCGCTCACACGGTGTGTATGTGCGAATTTGTCGGAATATCGTGCGGGTGACAACCGAAAGTGTGGTGACCTAACGGAATGCGCGAAAAGTGCCCCTTGGTGCGGCCTATCTGCAGGCCCCCCAGCCGACCGATTGCATATGAAAGTGATCGGCGTGCAGCGCGTTATAATCGGGGCCAAGGACCGTGACGAACCAATCGCAGGCGCCATCATGAAGGGCGCGAAAAAACAGCGCCTCAGGCGATGGGCCGGCCCAGTTGTCGACCAATTCAAGGCGCCGCCCATTCGACAGAACGACACCTGCGATGTCGATCGCTTCCGCGGTGGCATGGGTGCTCAGTCGTTGGCCGGGTCCGTTCGCGGTGCGGATCGGGCGGCAATTGTAGCTTGATTGGTGGCGTATCCGGTCAACGCTTGCACCAAGATGCGCTTGTGCGGCCGGCTGGACCACAAAACGCTCCCATGCCGCCAGACGAAGTGCGATCGCACAGGTGGTTTCCACCCGCGCCAATGTGGTTTGCCCAACCCGCGACAGGGCCACCCGCGGATCAATGCCGCAGGCACCCGTTCCGACAAGGGGCGGCAAGGATTGCACATCTGCATGGGGGTCCAGTGCGGCCAGACACCGTTTCGGATCGGCCGTCGCGCGGCGCAACTTCATTGGCGTCCATGGCGTGATCGGTGCGGCCAGATCAAACGGCGTCAGCGGGTTCCATGCATCCGGCAAGGGCGAGCGTGGATCACGCACCAGCCAGAGTGCCGCCGCCAGGACCGCCAAACCCGTGACGATCGTAACAAGCGCATTCCAGGCCCGCCGCATTCCCCGTTCAGTACCGGTAGTGTTCTGACTTGTAAGGACCTTCGGGCTTTACGCCGATGTAGCTTGCCTGCTCGCTGTCCATTTCGGTCAGTTTGGCGCCGATCCGGCCAAGATGCAGGCGCGCGACCTTCTCATCGAGGTGCTTTGGCAGGACATAGACGTCATTGCCGTAGTCAGCACTTTTCGTCCAAAGCTCAATCTGTGCCAGGACCTGGTTGGTAAAGCTCGCCGACATCACAAAAGACGGATGGCCGGTCGCATTCCCAAGGTTCAGAAGACGCCCTTCGGACAGCAGGATGATCTTGTTGCCCGATGGCATTTCGATCATGTCGACCTGTTCCTTGATCGACGTCCACTTGTGGTTCTTCAGATTGGCGACCTGAATTTCATTGTCGAAATGGCCGATGTTGCCGACAATCGCCATGTTCTTCATTTCGCGCATATGTTCGATACGGATGACGTCTTTGTTGCCAGTGGCTGTGATGAAGATATCCGCCTCGCCAATGACGTCTTCCAAGGTGGTGACCTGGAAACCATCCATCGCCGCCTGCAGCGCGCAAATCGGGTCGGTCTCGGTCACGATCACCCGCGCGCCCGCGCCCGCAAGCGATGCCGCCGACCCTTTGCCCACGTCGCCATACCCACAGACAACCGCAACCTTTCCGGCCATCATCACGTCGGTGGCGCGGCGGATACCATCGACCAGACTTTCCTTGCAGCCGTATTTGTTGTCGAACTTTGACTTGGTGACGCTGTCGTTGACATTGATCGCGGGGAACGGCAGCTGGCCGTCGCGCACCATCTGGTACAGCCGGTTGACGCCCGTGGTCGTCTCTTCGGACACACCCTTGATCTGATCGCGAACCTTGGTGAACCAGCCCGGCGTTTCGGCCATGCGCTTTTTGATCTGCGCCTTGATCACCTCTTCTTCTTCGGATCCCGGCACCGGGATGATGTCTTCCCCCGCTTCCGCGCGCGCGCCCAACAGAACATAAAGCGTCGCATCACCGCCATCGTCGAGGATCATGTTCGGCCCATCCGCAAACTGGAACGACCGGTCGAGGTAATCCCAATGCTCTTCCAGGGACTGACCCTTGATCGCGAAAACCGGCACGCCCGTTTCGGCGATCGCGGCCGCGGCATGATCCTGAGTTGAGAAAATGTTGCACGACGCCCAGCGCACATCTGCGCCAAGGGCCGTCAGCGTTTCAATCAATGCCGCGGTCTGGATCGTCATGTGCAGCGATCCGACGATGCGCGCACCTGCCAGCGGCTGAGCCTTACCGTATTCATCGCGCAGCGCCATCAGCCCCGGCATTTCCGTTTCGGCGATGTCGAGTTCTTTTCGGCCAAACGCGGCCAGCGCGATGTCTTTGACAACGTAGTCTTGCATGGGGGCTCCTCAGCGCATTTCTTCCGCCAGTTCGCCCCATAACAGGAGGGAAATCGCCGGACAATGCGGCGATAGATCAAAAGCGTCAACGCCGGCCTAAACCGACGCAGAAACTTTCTTATCCGGGGATGCCGGCTGGGACCTTGTCCGACGGGATGGCTTCGCGCCAATTGGTGCCCGACGCCATGATGCAGGACGTGCCATCAGACTTGGTCATCAGGATGGTCCAGGTGCCCTTGTCTTCAGAAAACCAGACTTCGAAAATTTTGGTTTCGGATTGCAATCCGCCCCCGACGAAGTTTTCTCCGTATCCGGTGCTCAGCCGTTCAACGACGATATCGCGTGTGGCACAAGATTGTTGGGCTGACCCGACACTCGGGACCGATATAATCGCACATAAACAAAGGCTCTTCAGGATGGCACGCATGGGTTTCTCCTTTCTGTGGCACCTTTCAGCACCACGCCTGCTCCGGTTAGCCTCCCCAGCGTTCTGTTTTGAACACATTAGATCGAAGACATCTCCCGACTGGTAAACAGCCTGTGTTCAGCGGTTCTGCAGTCGCAAAACTCATCACATCTGCACAATATTTAAGCAAACTGCGCGATTTGGGGGCCAAAAGTGGTTCATTTCGTGCCGACCCCGCGCCGTCTTTGCAGACCCATGCGGCGCTTGGGCATTTACAGCGCGGGCATCGCAGCCTAACCAAATCGCGGTCAAACAGGGGGAATAGATGGTCAAACCGAAGCGCGCCTGGCAACGCATGCTCTCGGGGCGCAGGCTTGACCTGTTGGACCCAACGCCCATGGATATCGAGGTTGAAGATATCGCCCATGGGCTCGCGTTCGTGGCACGCTGGAACGGCCAGACCCAAGGCGACTACCCTTATTCGGTGGCTGAGCATTCGCTTTTGGTGGAAGCCTTGCTTGGGCGGATTTCACCTGATTTAGAGACGAAATGGCGCTTGGCGGCTCTTCTACACGACGCCCCCGAATACGTCATCGGAGATATGATTTCGCCGGTCAAGGATGCGGTGGGCCCGGGCTATAGCGATCTGGACGATCGGCTGACAGCCGCCATCCACCTGCGGTTTGGATTACCTGCCGTTTTACCTGCCGCCGTAAAGAAAAGGATCAAGCAGGCTGACCGGGTATCGGCCTGGTTGGAAGCGGTTCAGATCGCGGGGTTTTCGGTGGCTGAGGCCAACAAGTTCTTTGGCACCCCCGATCCTGGTGCAATCGCCGATTTGTCCGTGCAGTTGCGCCCACCAGCAGAGGTCCGCGCCGATTTCACGGCGCGGCATGCTGCGCTGATGGCCGCCACCGGCTAACGCTATCACAGGTAAATCCGGGGGTGATGGGGTGGCCGCTTTCCGGCAGCGCGCGGCTTTTCGAACCGCGTCTGCGGGTGCTCTTTCCAGATTTCTGGGCTGTCCCAATGATCGTAGCTGGGCCGGGTTTTGAAGAGGCGCTTGAGGGAACCGAACATGGTGTGTCCTTTCATGTGTTGATGCAGATGAACCTATGGTGGCGGCCCGTTCCAAGCGAGTCTTGAATATTTCAAGGTTGTAAGTATTACTTACATCTATGGACTGGCGATCAATCCCACCGCTTTCAAGCCTTCGCGCGTTTGAGGCGACCCTGCGCACCGGGTCGTTCAGCGCCGCAGGGCGCGAGTTGAACGTGACCCATGCTGCGATTTCACAACATGTGCGAGCGCTGGAAAAACGGTTGGGCACAGCACTGGTGGTCAAGGACGGGCTGCGTCTGGTGCCAACACAGGCAGGCGAAAAGTTGGGCGAAGCCCTGACCGACGGGTTCGGCAGGATCGCGGCG
Source organism: Pseudomonadota bacterium (assembly GCA_038530285.1). Lineage (GTDB taxonomy): Bacteria > Pseudomonadota > Alphaproteobacteria > Rhodobacterales > Rhodobacteraceae > JASJAR01. The sequence continues at coordinate 76,992 of JBCBCY010000012.1, read as the reverse complement.
GGTGTCACGGACCTCATTGAAGCGGAGACTATCCGCCCCTTGCGCGTGTCCATGACGCCGTCGTTCGCCGAAACCTGGCTGATGCCGCGCCTTGGGGGCTTCTGGGCGTCCCACCCCGATATCCAGCTTGAAATTTCGCCATCCACCAAGTCGGTGGACCTTTTGCGCGATGGGTTCGATGTGGCCATTCGCTATGGTCAGGGCAATTGGCCCGGGGTGGACAACCAGCATCTTTTGTTTTCGCGCTACGTCGTTGTGGGTGCCGCCGGGAAGTACCGCCCGGTGACAAAGGGCGAACTGTCAAAGCTGCGCGGCGAGGCATGGGTGTTGGAACATGTCTGGCCCGAAGGTCGTCGCTGGCTGGCAGAAAATGGCATCGATCTTGATCGTGAAAAAGTCACGCTTCTGGGCACCACATCGCTGGTGTTGGAAGCCGTGCGCCATGGTCACGGGATCACGCTAGCATCACTGACCACCGCCCAGCGCGATATCGACAACGGCACGTTTGAGGTTTTGTACGAAAGCCAGATCGGCACCGGCGGCTATCACATCCTGACCCGGCCCGGCGACACGCGCTCGGCCTTGAAGACATTCACCAAATGGCTGATGGGCCAAGCCAAGGCCGACGCCGCCTAGCGCGGGGACCGTTTTGCCAAAATGCGCTGCAAGGTGCGACGGTGCATGTTCAGCCGCCTGGCAGTCTCGGATACATTGCGATCACACAGTTCATATACGCGTTGGATATGTTCCCACCGCACCCGGTCCGCCGACATCGGATTTTCCGGCGGCGGCGGCAATTCATCGTCAGACGCCAGCAGGGCCGCAGTCACGTCATTGGCATCGGCGGGTTTGGACAGATAATCCGTCGCGCCGATTTTCACGGCGGCCACAGCTGTCGCGATCGCGCCATATCCGGTCAGCACAACCACGCGGCTGTCCGCGCGTCGCTCGTGGATCTTTTCGACCACGTCAAGGCCGTTGCCGTCTTCCAGCCGCAGATCGATCACAGCATATGCAGGTGGGCGCTGGTCGGCCAAAGCGCGCCCTGCGGCCACGGTTTCAGCCGTTTCCACGTCAAAGCCGCGCTTTTCCATGGCACGCGCAAGCCGCTTCAGAAACGGCTCATCGTCATCCACCAAGAGAAGGGTATTGTCGGGCCCGATATCGTTTAGCTTTCGGTCGTTCATCGCCTTGTTCGCATTGTGCTTTTCTGACCAACTAGCTAGGTCGCTACCCCCCTCAGGTCAAATCGATCATGCCGCATCCAATGTGCAGGCAATCCGCTCGGCCATATCCTCAGGCGTCAGGTCGCGGCGGTAGAAATCGACAAACCCCGTTTCAGGCAGCACCAGATAGCTGAAGGTCGAATGATCGACGAGGTAAAACTCATCCTCTGTGTCCTGCTTTTTGGCATAGGCGCGATAGGCTTTGACGGCCTCGCGCACCTGCTCGACGGAGCCGGACAGCCCCAGCATGTCGTCATGGATATAGAATGTGAAATCACCGACAACCTCAGGCGTGTCGCGTTCAGGGTCGATGGTGATGAACACAGGCTGCACGTCATGGCCCTGTTCGGCCAGAAGATCGACAGCTTCGGCATTGCGTACGGTATCAAGCGGGCAAACATCAGGGCAGAAGGTGTAGCCGAAGTACAAAAGCGATGGCCGGGTGATCACATCCTGGTCGGTCACAGTCTCGCCGGTTTCAGATACCAGCGTGAAGGGCCCCCCGATATCGCCCGCCACCGTGCCACCGCCGACGCAAGCGGCCAATGTGCGCTGCTGGGTAAAAAAGTATATGCCAATTGAAACCGCGACGATCGTTATTCCGGCCACAACGAACGCAAGTTTGTCTAGCATCTCAGCACTCCTTTCTGCGGTGGGGCGTAAATCGTGGCCAGCGGGGGCATTTACAAGTGGGCAGCATGCCACATCTAATGCACCCCATGGTCAGCCCAACGACACCATTGCAGCTTTTCGCGCCGCCCAAGCGGTCAAACTGGGTGCGCCTGCGCACGTTGATCGTCCTGCGTTGGATCGCGGTTGCAGGACAACTTATCGCGATCACCGTCGCCACGCGGTCCTTCGACCTTCAGATCGAGCTTGGCATGGCCTTTGTCGCCATCGCTGCTGCCATCGTTGCAAATCTGATCGCGGTGTTCGTCTACCCCGAAAACAAACGGCTCAGTGAACCCGAAGCGGCCGCGATGCTGTTCTTCGACATCTGCCAGCTGTGCTTTCTTTTGTACCTGACGGGTGGTCTGGAAAATCCCTTTGCGCTGTTGATCCTCGCACCCGTGACCATCTCGGCGACCACGTTGTCCTCGCGCACCACGATCATTCTGGGGTTGACGGCGATCCTTCTGATTTCGGTCGTCGCCGCCTGGCACCTGCCATTGCGCTTCGCCGGGGGTGAGGTGCTGGTGCTGCCGGATCTGTTTGCCTTCGGCTTCTGGGTCGCCATCGTGATCGGTGTGGTGTTTCTGGCCGGATACGCCCAGCGCGTTTCAGCCGAGGTGCATGCAATGTCCGAAGCATTGGCGGCCACCCAGATGGCGTTGGCGCGCGAACAAAAGCTCACCGACCTTGGGGGTGTCGTGGCGGCAGCCGCGCATGAGCTTGGAACGCCTTTGGCAACGATCATGCTGGTGAGCAGTGAGCTGAAGGACGAACTGGCAGACCGCCCCGATCTGCTGGCGGACGCCGAGTTGATCCGCGAATCCGCCGCACGGTGTCGCGATATCCTGAAGTCCATGGGCACGGCGGGCAAAGAAGATCAGCACCTGCGTCACGCGCCGGTCTCAGCGGTGATTACAGAAGCAGCCGAGCCCCACAGCGACCGCGGCAAGACCATCCAATACGATATTGCCGCCGTCAGCGGGGCCAACCCCGACCAACCGGTGATCGAGCGTCGCCCCGAAGTGATCCACGGATTGCGCAACTTGGTTCAGAACGCGGTGGATTTTTCCCAAACAACCGTCTGGATTGAAATCACCTGGACCGACAGCGAGCTGCGTATCCGTATCGCCGACGACGGACCGGGCTTTCCCGGTGCTGTGATAGGCCGCCTTGGTGACCCTTTTGTCAGCTCACGCCGCGAAGGGCCCGATGCGATCGAACGCCCTGGCTACCACGGTATGGGTCTGGGTCTGTTTATCGCCAAAACCCTTTTGGAACGCTCGGGTGCCGTATTGACGTTTTCAAATGCCCGCGAACCTTTCGAAGAACGTGCGCGACCAGGGGTGCAGGCTGGCGCAGTTGTCGAATGCGTCTGGCCGCGCGCGATGGAAGATCAAAGGTCGCGCCGGGACCGCAGACCCCTCGGAGCGAACCAGGCTGTCGAAATATAATCGGCACCGTGCTGTCGCTTAACCCGCTGTTAACCTTACCTGATAAATTACTACCTCGGCCGTTCACAATCCGTTGGGGGATTCGGCGATGGTACTTTCTAGCGCGGGGCTTGCCTTTGGCCTCTTGTTGTCTTCGATCGTTGCCGCGGCGACGGTTCTTTATGGTGCCGCCTGGTTGGGGCCCGAAAGCCGACGCGCCCAGCGTGCGGCCCATGGGGCGCAATCTGCGGCCGAAAACATCGCGTTCTTGTTTGACAATTCGTCGCTGGTGGATGCCACGCGCGGCGCTGAGCGGTTGATCGCGGCGGCCCCCACAAATGGGTCCGATTGGTCGCGGTTGCTGGCTTTGCTGGCCTCGGAATTCCCAGAGTTTGAAAAGCGGATCGAAACGCTCGCCGGCGACGGGGTGCAAGCCTATACCTCGCGCGATGGGTCGACACGGCTGACCGCGGAATGGCGCGATGGTCTGTGCCGGGTCACGCTGGTCGATGAAGACGTCGATGTCCCGACCGCCGACATCGATGCCCAGAGTTACGCCGCCCTTGAGCGTGAGTTGGAAACCCTGCGCGCCAATACCGAAGTCGCCCCCTACCCCGTCTGGAGACAGGATGCCGAGGGCCGTATCGTTTGGGTCAATCAATGCTATCTGGATGCGCTCCAACGCGTGCGGGGGCCCGAAACAGCAAAGCGCTGGCCAACGCCTGCTCTGTTTGACGTACTTGCCGTTGGAGAAAGCGAAGGTCACCGCGAGCCATTGCGTGTGGCGCTGGAAGTGGGTGGCGATGAAACCTGGTATGACGTGCAGGTGTCCCGCGTGGGCGATCACCTTGTCTGCACCGCGATCGATGTAAACCCGGTGGTCGAAGCCAAACGACAGCTGCGCGGTTTCACCCAGACATTGACCAAGACATTCGCGGATCTGGCTGTCGGACTTGCGATCTTTGATCGCTCGCGCCGCCTGGTCATGTTCAACCCGGCACTTTCGGACCTCAGCGAGTTGCCGTTCGGCTTTTTGGCGGCCAACCCGACGCTGCATGGCTTTCTGGACCGGATGCGCGATCTGGGCCGGGTGCCGGAACCGCGGAACTATTCGGCCTGGCGCAAGCAGATGGCCGACCTTGAATCAAGCGCATCCGGCGGGCATTTTTCGGAAACCTGGACGCTGGCCAATGGGCAAACCCTGCGTGTGACAGGCCGGCCCCACCCCGACGGGGCCTTGGCCTTCATCTTTGAAGACATCAGTGCTGAAATCTCGCTGACCCGCCGCTTTCGGGCCGAGCTTGAGGCGGGTCGTTCCGTGTTTGATCATTTTGACGAGGCGATCGCGGTGTTCTCGACCGCGGGCATTTTGACGATGGCCAATACGGCGTATTCGAACCTTTGGGGCCACAGCCCGATGTCGGGCGTAGATCAGGTGGACCTCACCGATGCGTCACAGCTTTGGGCCGAACAAAGTGTGCCTTCGCAAACCTGGGAAAAAGCAGCGGATTTCATACATGCAGGCGGCCCGCGAGAACCTTGGACGACCGAGATCACGCTGCGCGACGGCCGCCCTGTGACCTGCCGGTTTGTACCCCTGAACGGCGGATCGACGCTGGTGGGCTTTACACCTCATGTCGCAAGTGCCGGTGATGTGACGTTCCGGCGCCACGCAAGCTAACCAGCCGCTTGCCTGCAGCGTGCCCGCGCGTATGCTCCGGGCGATGTCTGCACCCGCCCATGTCACAATTGTTTCGCCCAGCCCCGAGCGCACCGCCGAAATCGCGGTGCATTTGGCCGATGTTCTGCGGCCCGGCGACACGATTTGCCTGTCCGGTGGCTTGGGCGCTGGTAAATCGCACTTTGCGCGCAGCGTCATCCGTCACCTGACGGGTGAGGTTGATGTTCCCTCACCCACCTTCACGCTTGTGCAAACCTACGCCGCCGAAGCGTTTACGATCTGGCACGCCGATCTTTATCGGTTGTCCACACCTGATGAGGTTGCCGAACTTGGCCTGGAAAGCGCAATCGGGCAAGATCTTTGCCTTATCGAATGGCCGGACCGGCTGCCAACACCCCCCGCTGCTGCGCTGAACCTTATGCTCGGCCCGGGTGAAAACGACATGGCCCGGCAGCTGACCTTCACCCATGACGGCACATGGGGCCGCCGCCTTGACGGTCTTGTCGGTGTCCGGGCGACCTGACGTGGGCGCTGATATCCTTTCAGGCACCCCATGGGACGGAGCCGTGGCCACGCCCTTGGCCCAGGACGCCTCCGTTCGGCGCTACGTCAGATTGACCAAGCCCGACGGGTCCACGGCCATTCTGGCAACAGATCCATCGCCTGAAAGTCGCGAGACCTTCGCAGCACTCAGCGCGCATCTTCGCGGGCTTGGATTGTCCGCACCCAGGGTTTTGTCAGTGGATGATGCAGCGGGCATGATGCTTCTCGAAGATCTGGGTGATGCGCTCTACCCCAAGGTTATCGTGGCCGCACCTGCAAGCGAATATAGTCTCTATTCTGAAGCAATAGACGCGATTTTGACGTACTCAGGCGCCACCCCACCAGAGCTGACGCCGCTCGATGCAAAAACCATGGCGGCACAGAACATGATCGCGTTTGAATGGTATGCCGATCACCCTGCCCCAGCGCTTCAAGACAGGCTCGAAGACGTTTTTGCGGCGCATATCAGCCCGCCGCATGCGTTGATGTTGCGCGATGTTCACGCTGACAATCTGATCTGGCTGCCCGACCGGACGGGCATTGCGCGGGTGGGCTTGCTCGACTTTCAGGACGCCATGCTGTGTTCGCGCCTTTATGATGTCGTGTCCCTGATTGAGGATGCGCGTCGGGACCTTTCGCCGGGCCTGTCAGACGCGCTTTATGCGAAAGTCGCCGATCGCCTGGGCCTTTCACTTGCAGACGTCCGGACCGAGGCCGCCGCCTTGTCACTGCAACGAAACCTGCGCATTTTGGGCGTCTTTGCCCGCCTTTGTCTGCGCGACGGCAAAGCCAGCTATCTGGCGTTTATCCCCCGTGTCTGGGGGTATATCCAGCGCGCGCTTGTCCATCTTGGCAACCCGGGCCTGACGGATGCCGTGCGCGCGGCACTTCCCGAACCTTCCCCCGACCGCTTGCAAGCATTGGAGGCCGCATGCGGCACGATCCAAAAGCGCTGATGGTCTTTGCCGCCGGGTTTGGCACGCGCATGGCGCCGTTGACCGATCATATGCCCAAACCCCTTTTGACGGTTGGCGGTCGGACGTTGTTGGACCATGCACTGGGGCACGGGACCGACCTTGGGCTGGAGCGCATCGTCGTGAATGCCCACTACCGTGCCAATATGATCAAGGCGCATCTGGCAGATCGCGACGTCGCCGTTTCCCATGAAACGCCCAATATCCTGGATACTGGCGGGGGTCTGATACACGCCCGGCCGCTTCTAGAAGATCAAATTGTATATTCAATCAACTCCGATGTGGTCTGGTTTGGCCCGAACCCGCTGGATGTGCTGCGCGAGGCCTGGAAAACCACGTCGGCGCTTGGTCTTTTGTTACTCGTCCCGCTGGCCGCTGCCCACAATCGAAATACACCGGGGGATTTTGCTCTCGATGCGCAGGGCGCGATCTCGCGGGGTGGCCCGCTGGTCTATACCGGCGCCCAGATCATCGATGCCGCGCAACTGGACGCTGCCGGTGAGGGGGCGTTTTCACTCAATGCCTATTGGGACCACCTGATCGCGCGCAACGCTCTGGCGGGCATTCGCTACCCCGGCGAATGGTGCGATGTGGGCACGCCGGACGGGTTGCGCCGCGCCAACACCCTGTGGGCGGAGCGTCAGCCATGACCACACCCCGACTTTTTGCAGTCCCGCTTGGTGCGCCCTATCCCGCCGCCTTCGTTGATGGGTTTCTGGACCGTTTCGCCATAGCCGATCCCGCGCAAGTGGCCCGGGCGACCATCATCGTGAACAGTGGATCCATGGCGCGCGCAATCAAAGCGGCTTTCGCCCACCGAGGGCCACTGCTTTTGCCGAAAATCATCCCGGTGGGGGCGGTCGAACAGCTTATCCCCGGCCACGATATCCCGCCAGCGATTGACCCCATCCGGCTTCGGCTGGAACTGGCCCAACTGACCGCCAAACGAATTGAAGCCGACCCGAATCTGGCGGCTGGATCGACGGCTTTTGATATTTCGGGCGCCCTTTTGCGACTTTTGGGTGAAATGGCCTCGGAAGGTGTCGCGCCGGGTGATCTTGCCGCTCTCGACATGGGTGATCATTCTGAACATTGGCAACGCAATCTCAAGTTCATCTCACTGGTTGAGGCGTTTTTGCAATCTGGCACAACCCTGGAAAGTGAGGCCCGCCAGCGCAAAATTGTCGACGCGCTGATCTCGGCCTGGCAAATCACGCCACCAAGTGCGCCGGTTGTTGTGGCCGGATCAACCGGATCGCGTGGCACCACACGGCGTTTGATCGAAGCGGTCGCGCGGCTTTCACAGGGCTATGTGGTGTTGCCGGGGCTTGACGCGACCCTGGCGCCTGGCCTGTGGGCTGAATTGGGCGAAGACCACCCCCAGCAGCGCTTCGTCGCGATCATGTCTGCGTTGACGATGGGCGCCGGCGACCTGGAACATTGGGCCGGCAACCCGGCCGCACCCGACCGGCAGAAGGTTTTGTCACTTGCCTTGCGGCCGCCCCCGGTGACCGATCAATGGGTGCGCGAAGGGCCAAATCTGCCCCCGCTGGCTGACGCGCTGTCTGGCGTGACGCTGATTGAAGCACCAAACCAGCAAGCCGAAGCCCAAGCGATCGCGCTGGGGCTGCGGGCCGCGGTCGAAGATGGCAAGCGGGCGGCGCTGGTGTCACCCGACCGGATGTTGACCCGGCGCGTATCGGCCGCACTTGACCGTTGGGGCATTGTGGCCGACGACAGCGCGGGACGACCGCTTGCGCTTTCCGCTCCGGGGCGGCTTTTGCGGCAGATTTCGTCCCTAAATCGCCGGGATATGCCCACGTCTGAGGTTTTGGCGCTTCTCAAGCACCCTCTCATTGCGACGGGTGCGCCCGCCGCACGCGGGGCCCATCTTCTGATGACGCGAGAGCTTGAGATCTGGGCGCGCCGCAAGGGACATGGCTTTTTGCCCGGGCCAATTCTTGGCGAATGGACGCAAGGCTCAGACGACCGGCTCGCCTGGCTGACCTGGCTGAATCGCGCCCTGCCCGCGCCGCTGGCTGGCACCCCTCAGCCATTGGCGGAAACGCTTGAAGACACCGTTCGCGCGGCCGAAGCGCTGGCTGCTGGCCCGGGCCATGTCGGCAGTGGCGCCTTGTGGGACGAAGACGCGGGCAAATTGGCATATCAGAAGGTTGAGACGCTGCGCGCGGTCGCGGATGCCGCTGGGCCCGTGACACCCCGCGATTTCAACGCGGTCTTGCCGCATATCCTGCAAGATGAAGTGCGCAGCGCGCTTTTGCCCCATGAAGACGTCCAGATTTTGGGAACGCTTGAGGCCCGCAACCTGAGCGCTGACGTTGTTATCCTTGCCGGCCTTAACGAGCAAATCTGGCCCCCCGCCGAAGATCAGGACCCCTGGCTCAACCGCGCGCTGCGCCGACGCGCCGGGCTTTTATCACCCGAACGACGCACGGGCCTATCGGCCCATGACTTTGAACAAGCCTTTGGTGCGGGTGAGATCTGGCTCAGCCGGACGCTGCGCAGCGATGACGGTGAACATGTGCCCTCACGCTGGCTGAACAGGTTGCAAAACCTTGTGACAGGCTTGCCCGCCCGGGGTGGGGATACCGCGTGGGACGCTGCGAAGGCACGCGGGCAGGTTTGGATCGACCTTGCCCAACAGATCGACCGGCGGCTGCCCATAGCAGCACCCGCACCGCGACCCGCGCCCGCTCCGCCCGCGCTGGTGCGCCCGACCCGCCTGTCGGTGACCGAGATCCAGCGGCTTATCCGCGACCCGTTTGAAATTTATGCCAAACACGTCCTGAAGCTTGCAGCCATTCCCCAACCCCCCGCCGAGCCAGACGCGCGCCTGCGTGGCATTGCACTTCATGAGGTCGCCGATCGCTTCACCGCAACCCCGCTAAGCGGTGACAGGCAGGCTGATACTGCACGACTGATGGCGACCGCGGCCGAGGTTTTCGACCAAATGGTGCCCTGGCCCGTGACCCGCCATTTGTGGTTGGCACGGCTTGAAAAGATCGCCGCTGACTTCCTCAATGACGAAGCCCGGCGCCAGGCCGAGGGCCACATCCTGATCCGCGAAGAAAAAGCCGAACTGACCTTTGGCGCGCCGCCGTTCACACTTGTCGGCAAGGTCGACCGGATCGACCGTCTGGCGGGCGGGCAGGTGGCAATCTACGACTATAAATCCGGCAGCCTTCCGACCCCCAAGCAGATGCAGCACTACGACCGGCAACTCTTGCTCGAAGCGATGATGGTAGCGCGGGGCGCCTTCGGTGAGGCGATGACGCCGCAAAAGGTGGGCTATATTGGCCTGGGGTCAGACAAGGCCAAGGCGCCGCTGATTTTGGGCGCTGAAAGCACGGGTTGGGCTGAAATAGAGACTGTTTCGAAGGATTTTGCGCAGCTTTTGGCGGCATACCGGAATTCCGCACTGGGCTATACGTCGCGCCGCATCATCGAAAAAAAGGAATATCGGGGCGACTACGATCATCTGGCACGTTACGGCGAATGGGACGAAGCCGATGGTCCGGAAACCGAAAGGGTCGGTCAGTGACATTGAACGACGCCACCCGCGCCCAGATTGCGGCGTCAAACCCGCTGGCCTCCACCTGGCTGACGGCGAACGCCGGGTCAGGCAAGACCAAAGTCCTGACCGACCGCGTCGCGCGACTGTTGCTGCTGGGCGTCGATCCACAGTCAATCCTTTGCCTGACCTATACCAAGGCCGCCGCCGCCGAGATGCAGAACCGACTGTTCAAGCGGCTTGGTAAATGGGCAATGTTGCCCGCCGAAAAGCTGGCTGCAGAACTTTCCGAAGCGGGCGTAGAGGGGCCGCTTGATCTGGCCGAGGCGCGCACGTTGTTTGCGCGCGCCATCGAAGTGCCCGGTGGGCTGAAAATCCAGACCATCCACGCTTTTGCCGCCAGCATTCTGCGCCGTTTTCCGCTGGAAGCTGGCATCAGTCCGGACTTTCGCGAACTGGATGATGAGGCTGCGGCTGACCTGCGCCGGGATATCGTGGACCGCATGGCGGTCGAAGCGCCTGACATCGTCGCGGAAATGGCCCGCTTTTACAGTGATGATAACCTTGATGGCATTGCGCGTGCGATCATCGCCAAGCGCGAGGCATTCCCGACCAATCCCACCCTGAACAGCGTGGCCGAACAATTGGGTGTTGATCCGGCGCTGACGCCTGCGGTTCTGATCGACCGGCTTGTCGGTATTGGGGGTCGCGAAGTCTTGAGGTCCCTCAAGGCTGGCCTCGGTGATGGTGGCAAAAACGATCAGCGTGATCACAAAAAGCTCGCCGCCGTCGATCCGGACAATCTGAAGCCTGCCGACCATACGGTGCTGGAAGGTATTTTCATTTATGGAGAGAAGGCAAACGCTCCGTTTTGCGCAAAGGTTGGCAAGTACCCAACCGGACCAACGCGAAAAGCGATGGACGCAGACGCCGAGGCGCTAGACGCAATGATGCAACGCGCCGAAGACCTGCGTGAGCCGCGCCTGGCCCTTGATGCGCTTGGCCAAACACTGGCCTTGCAAAGTTTCGCCGCAGCGCTTTTGCCCGCTTATGAACGGGCCAAGGCCGCTCTTGGTGTTCTCGACTTTGATGACCTGATCGCGCGGGCAGACAGGCTTTTGTCAGACGCATCGGTTGCCAATTGGGTCCTGTACCGGATCGATGGTGATATCGAACATGTGCTGGTCGACGAAGCCCAGGACACCAGTCCGGCCCAGTGGCGTCTGATCAAAAAGCTGACCCAGGAACTGATATCGGGGCAGGGGGCTGAAACCCGCATCCCCCGGTCGATCTTCGTGGTCGGTGATTTAAAGCAATCGATCTATTCGTTTCAGGGCGCGGACCCCCGCGAAATGGAGCGGATGGCCGACCATTTTGAACGCCGCCTTGGCGGGGCGCTGAACCCGCGCGAGCTGTCATATTCGTTTCGGTCATCTTCGGCGATCTTGCGGGTGGTCGACCAGGTGCTTGCGCCGCTCGACGGGCAGGGGGTCGGGTCCGGGTCGGACCATATCGCTTTTCACGAAGGCCTGCCCGGCCGGGTTGATCTGTGGCCTATCGAAGAACCGGGAGAGGCGGCAGCGGACCCCGACTGGAGCGACCCATGCGATGTGCCGGGGCAAAGTGCGCCGGCGGTCCGGCTGGCACGAAGAGCAGCAGCAGAGATTGCTCATTGGCTGAAAACAGAGACTATTCCGGCTGAAAACGGGCGGTCTCGCCCGGTTGAGCCCAGTGATATTCTGCTACTCTTCCGCAAACGCTCGCCGCTGTTTCACCAGACGATCCGGGCTTGCAAGGAAGCGGGCTTGCAGGTCGCAGGCGCGGACAGGTTGCTTCTGCAAGACGACCTGGGCGTCGAAGACATCATGTCGGTCTTGCGGTTTCTGGCCCTGCCTGAAGACGACCTTGCACTGGCCGAGGCGCTGCGGTCCCCGCTATTCGGCTGGTCGGAAGATGCGCTTTACAGGTTGGCGCATGACCGAGGCGGGGCCTACCTTTGGACCGCGCTGCGCAATGCGCGTGGCGACCATGCCGACACCGTTGCGGTGCTTGACGATCTGCGCGGGCAGGCGGACTTTCTGCGCCCGTATGAGATTATGGATCGGCTTTTAACCCGCCATGACGGCCGCGCCAGGCTTCTCGCGCGGCTGGGGGACGAAACCGAAGAGGCGATTGACGTCCTGCTGCAGCAAGCCTTGCTGTTTGAAAGCCGTGCTGCACCAAGCCTGACCGCCTTCATTGCGTGGTATTCGGCCAGCGAGATTGAAATCAAACGCCAGGCCCCGGCGGCTGATGCTGGTATTCGAATGATGACGGTCCACGGCGCCAAGGGTCTCGAAAGTCCGATTGTCATGATCCTGGACGCGATTTCGGACAAATCGCGCCCGGAAACGCTTCTGTTTGGCGAAGATGGCAGGCCGTTCATGCATGCCGCAGCCGCAGACCGGCCCGCCGCGCTAGAGGCCGCTTCGACGGCCCAAACCGCAAAGCGCCGTGAGGAGGCGCATCGCCTGATGTATGTCGCGATGACCCGGGCCGAAAACTGGCTGGTGGTTGGCGGCGCGGGCAAGCCGCCGAAGCAGGGCGAAACCTGGTATGAAAAGATCGCAGCGGGCGTGGCCAAAGCCGGGCCGACCACTCAGGCCAACCATGTCGATGGCACGGCATTTGACCGCTACAGCGAAGGCATCTGGGATCGTCCACTGGTGGCAAAAGCAGACCATGCGGCCACCAAGACCGCGCTGCCCGACTGGCTGGATGTGCCCCGGACGATGCCGGCCAAACCTCAGGTGATCGCGCCATCAAAGCTCGGTGGGGCCAAGGCCTTGCCCGGGGATGAAGGTGCCGACACCGACGCGGCGCTGGCATTTGGTTCTGCTCTGCACCTTTTGCTGGAGCATCTGCCACAGACACCGAAAGCCGATCGCGCCCGCATCGCCCAGAAATTGCTGGCCGATGGTCCTGCCGATCTGTCTGCCGAAGCGGCACAAACCGCCTTGAGGCTTCTCGCACAAGACGATCTTTCCCACCTCTTTGGGCCTGACAGCCTGGCCGAAGTTGATATCGTGGCCTCTCCGGCAATCTTTGATGGTGCCCTGCTGACGGGGTCCATCGACCGGCTTGTGATCCGGCCAGACCACGTCTTGGCGGTTGATTTCAAGTCCAACCGCGTGGTGCCCGAGCGTCCTGCGGAAACGCCGGGTGGCATCCTTCGCCAACTGGGGGCCTATGCGGCCGCCCTTGGCGATCTATACCCTGACCGGCGGATCGAGACGGCCGTATTGTGGACCCAAACCGCGACGCTCATGCCCATCCCGCACGAGATCGTGAGGCAAGCGTTACAAGACACCGCCATATCTTGACGTGGCACCAAGGCGACCTTACGTTCGTCAACCTGTTCATTCCCCGCTTTAGGAGGCTGCCATGGGCACCGTCCCCGTCACCGACGATACGTTCGAAGCCGAAGTCCGGAACTCAGACATCCCCGTCGTGGTGGATTTCTGGGCCCCGTGGTGCGGCCCCTGCAAGCAGATCGGCCCCGCCCTTGAAGAATTGTCCGAAGAATACGCCGGCCAGGTCAAGATCGTGAAGGTCAATGTCGACGAAGACCAGGCCAACGCCGGTCAGCTTGGCGTGCGCGGCATTCCTGCGCTGTTTTTGTTCAAGGACGGCGAGGTCGTGTCGAACAAGACGGGCGCTGCCCCCAAAGCCGCTTTGGAAGGCTGGATCAAAGACGCGATCTAGGTAGTTCGACATGCAAATGACAAGGGTGCCCGTGGGCGCCCTTTTTTGCGCCCTCGCGACCTGACTTGTGTGTCCGGGGGCCCACCGCCATATAGGCCCAGACGACGGAGGGTATTATGGCAAACGACTTCCCAGGCTGGCACGGCACGACGATCATCGGGGTCCGCAAGGGCAACGAGGTGGTGATCGCAGGCGACGGACAGGTCAGCCTTGGCCAAACCGTGATCAAGGGCACCGCCAAAAAGGTGCGGCGCCTTACGCCAGGGGGTCTGGACATTGTCGCCGGGTTTGCGGGTTCAACCGCCGATGCCTTCACGCTGCTGGAACGGCTGGAAGCCAAGCTGGAAGCCACGCCCGGGCAGTTGCAGCGCGCCGCGGTGGAGCTTGCCAAAGACTGGCGCACTGACAAGTACCTGCAAAAGCTCGAAGCCTTCTTGATCGTGACCGATGGGGCAGAACTCTACGTGGTGACCGGGGCAGGGGACGTGTTGGAACCCGAACATGACGTCACTGCGATTGGCTCTGGCGGGAATTACGCGCTGGCGGCCGGCCGCGCGCTGATGGACGGGCCAGATGACGCCGAAACGGTCGCGCGCAAAGCCATGGCGATTGCCGCCGATATCTGTGTTTACACCAACGGCAACCTCACCGTCGAAAAGATCGCCAAGGGCTGATCGTTGACCGTGACCCCTGATGACATAAAGGCCGCGGTTGCCGCCGGCATCCTGACCGAAGCCCAAGGCGCGCGGCTTCAGGGCCTGTCCGACAGCCGCCGCGGCGCGCGCGAAAATCTGGCCCCCGGGGATGAACCGTTCGAGTTGTTCAAAGGGTTCAATGAGATCTTCATTGTCGTGGGCCTGGGTATTCTGACAGCGGGCTGGGCCGGGGTCATCGGGTTTTCCATGACGTCTGAGATTTCAAACGTCCAAAACAGCGCGGTCCTATATGGTGGCATCGGCGCGGTCATGCTTTGGGCGTTGTCGGAATACTTCATCCGCCGCCGTCGCATGGTGGCGCCCGCCATCGCGCTGTCTGCCCTGTTTGCGGTGAACGCCGCCTTTGCGCTGACCGCCTATTTTGCGCAGCCCTTCATGGTCGCACAGGAAGACTATTCGTCTCTACCCTTGCCCTATGCGGTCGGGACACTGGCATTGGTGGTCTATTGGTGGCGCTTCCGGGTGCCCTTTGCCATGGCGATGATCGCAGTGGGCTTGTTCATCGTTGCCGTGCTGATAGCCGCCACCCAGAGCGGGACGCCTGAAAGCCCCGCTGATCTGTTTTTGCTGTCCGCCGACGGGCCATTTGCGCTGATCACCCTCGCACTTGGCTGTGCGGTATTTGCCGTGGCGATGGTGTTTGACATGTCCGACCCCCACCGGGTGACGCGCCGGTCCGCCAACGGGTTCTGGCTGCATGTGGTTGCCGCCCCAGCACTGGTAAACACCCTCGCGCTGACGCTGTTTTCGCGCGAAACGGCGGCTGCCAACACCGCGTTAATCGGCATTCTTGCGCTATTTGCCGTGGTCGCGATTGTGATCGACCGCCGGTCCTTCCTTCTGGCCGCGATTGGCTATTCCGTAGCGATCGCCTTCACCGTGTTTGACGGCGAAGGCGGCGCGGTCACCATCTTGGTTCTCGGCGCCGCACTTTTGGTCCTTGGCGCCTTCTGGGACAGGATTCGCGCTGTGTTTCTGTCCATCCTCGGCCCGATCCTGCCCTTGGACCGTTTGCCCCCCAGTTCTTTGAAAGGTGTCGTCCATGACTGACCTGACCCCCCGCGAAATCGTGTCGGAACTTGACCGCTTCATCATCGGCCAGGCCGACGCCAAGCGTGCGGTCGCAGTCGCGCTGCGCAATCGCTGGCGGCGCAAACAACTGGGCGATGATCTGCGCGATGAGGTGTATCCGAAGAACATCCTGATGATCGGGCCCACTGGCGTCGGCAAAACCGAAATCTCGCGCCGGCTGGCGAAGCTTGCCCGCGCGCCGTTCCTGAAGGTTGAGGCGACGAAGTTCACCGAGGTCGGCTATGTTGGCCGCGATGTCGAACAGATCATCCGCGATCTGATTGAAGCCGCGATCACCCAGACCCGCGATCTGATGCGCGAGGATGTGAAATCGCGCGCGGAAGAAAACGCGGAAGAACGCGTGCTGGCCGCCATCGCCGGGGACGGGGCGCGCGAACAAACCCGCGAGATGTTTCGCAAAAAGCTCCGCTCGGGCGAGCTGGACGACACGATGATCGAACTTGAGCTGGCCGATACATCTTCGCCTTTTCCTGCGTTTGAAATCCCTGGCCAACCCGGCGGCGGGATGCCGGGCGGCATGAACCTTGGCGATCTGTTCGGCAAGGCCTTCCAGGGCCGGACCACACGCAAAAGAATGAGCGTCGCCGACAGCTACGGGGTCTTGCTGAAAGAAGAGGCCGACAAGCTTCTGGATGACGAAACAGTCACTAAACAGGCGCTAAACGCTGTTGAACAGAACGGCATCGTGTTTCTTGATGAGATCGACAAAGTGACCGCGCGGGCGGACGCGCGCGGCGCGGATGTGTCCCGCGAAGGGGTCCAGCGCGATCTTCTGCCCTTGATCGAAGGCACGACCGTGTCCACCAAACACGGGCCGATCAAGACCGACCATATCTTGTTTATCGCCTCAGGCGCGTTCCACATCGCCAAGCCGTCGGACCTGTTGCCCGAACTGCAGGGCCGCCTGCCGATCCGGGTCGAGTTGCGCGCACTCACCGAAGATGATTTCGTGCGCATCCTGACAGAAACCGACAACGCGCTCACCCTGCAATACACCGCGCTGATGGCCACCGAAGAGGTCACCGTGACCTTCACCCAAGACGGGATAGCGGCCCTGGCCAAAATCGCAGCCGACGTGAATCAATCGGTCGAAAACATCGGGGCGCGGCGGCTTTACACCGTGATGGAACGGGTTTTTGAAGATCTGTCCTTCACAGCCCCCGACCAGGCGGGCGAGACCGTGACCGTAGATGCCGCCTTTGTTGAGACCCATCTGGGCGATCTGGCAAAATCCGCAGACATGTCGCGCTACGTACTTTGAGCTTGTGCGCGGGGCCGGTGCGCCTATCACTTGCGCATCAACTTTTGGGGGCACAATGCGCGTTCTTTCGGTCTTCGTCTTTGTGACCTTGGCGGCTTGCGCGCCGCGCGGTGATCTTCTGGTCGCCCCGGACGTGAATGCCGCCAGCCAAGAGGTTGAGGTTTTCATCGCAACCTCGCGCCGGCTTTTGGTGGGGCGCGACCCCGGGCAATACCGGTCGGAACGGCTGGCCTTCATGTCGCGCAGCATTTCGGTGCCGCCTGACCGCGAAGCAGGCACGATCGAGCTTCCAACCGACCCCATCGAACCGCAGACCCAGTTTTTCGCCACAGGTGCTGCGCAATATGAAAGCGAAGCCGCCTTTCGCGCTGATATCTCGCGGGCGCTGCGGCAACGCACGCGGGGCAACCGCGACCTGACGCTTTATATTCACGGGTTCAACAACACCTTCGGCGAAGGCGTTCTGCGGATCGCGCAATTGTCGTCTGACCTGCAAATTCCCGGCGTTGCGGCGCATTATTCCTGGCCCTCGGCCGCGAACCCGCTGGGCTACGGCTACGATCGCGACTCGATGCTGTTTGCCCGTGACGGCCTGGAACGGATGCTTCGCATCGCAGCAGATGCCGGGGCCGAGCGGATCTTGGTCGTGGCCCATTCAATGGGCGCGCTGTTGACGATGGAAACCTTGCGCCAGATTTCAATCGCCGATGCAGGCTGGGCAAACCGTAACCTTGACGGGGTTATCCTGATCTCGCCCGACATTGATATTGAGGTGTTTCGCTCGCAGGCAAGCCGGATTGATCCCCTGCCAGAACGATTTGCGATCTTTGTGTCCGAACGCGACCGCGCGCTGCGGTTGTCGGCGCGGCTGACCGGGCAGACCAGCCGTTTGGGCAACATTGCCGATGCCGATGCCTTGTCGGACCTTGATGTCGTTTTGCTGGATGTCACCGCATTTTCAACTGGAGCGGGGCATTTCACGGCCGGGTCATCGCCCGCACTGATCGCGCTTTTGCGCCGCCTGGCAGAGGTCGACCGCGCCTTCGACGGCGATCGGGCCGGGCGAACCGGCATCCTGCCTGGTACTGTTTTGACGGTGCAATCAGCCACCAACATTCTGCTTCGGGGCGGACGCTAGGCGTTGAGCACCTGGGCATTCATCCGTCAAAATGCCCCCTTCCTTGCAGCAGGCGTTTTGCTGACCTTCCTGTCGTCCTTCGGGCAAACGTTCTTCATTTCGATCTTTGCGGGCGAAATTCGCGCCGCATTTGACCTATCGCACGGCGGTTGGGGTACGGCCTATTCTGTGGGGACCTTTGCGTCGGCCATGGTGATGATCTGGGTGGGTGTGCTGACCGACCGGTTCCGGGTCCGCACGCTCGGGCTTTTCGCGCTGTTGCTCTTGGCTGGCGCCGCAACCACTATGGCGCTGGCGCCAAACCTCGCGACCTTGATCATCGCGGTGTTTTTGTTGCGACTGGGCGGGCAGGGCTTGGCCACCCATCTGGCTGCAGTCGCGATGGCGCGGTGGTATGTGGCCACCCGTGGCCGTGCCCTGTCGATCGCCTATCTTGGTGTCGCGGCGGGCGAGGCGTTTTTGCCGATGATCGTGGTCGCCGCCATGGCCGGGGTGGATTGGCGCGCGCTTTGGGGCGTAGCCGCGGTTATCATACTGGGGCTTATCCCGGTGTTGATGCGCCTTTTGCGATTGGAACGCACGCCTGCAGCAATTGCCCGCGAAACACAAAACGCCGGAATCGGCGGGCGCCATTGGACCCGGCGCGACCTGCTGACCAACAGGTTGTTCTGGTTCGTCTTGCCGTACCTTTTGGGTCCGCCCGCCTTCAGCACGGCGTTTTTCTTTCACCAGGTGCATCTGGCTGAATTCAAAGGTTGGGGTCATGTGGTGCTGGTTGCCATGTTTCCCTTGTTCACTGGCGCTGCGATCACCGCACTTTTGACCTCGGGCTGGTTCATCGACCGGCTAGGCGCGATGCGGCTGATGCCCTTGGCCCATCTGCCACTGGCGGCAGGTTTCGTCGTGATGGGGGTCGCGGATTCGGTGCTTTTCGGCGGCATCGCAATGGTCTTGATGGGGGTGTCCCAGGGGGCAAATTCAACCATCCCCGCCGCCTTCTGGGCCGAGGCCTACGGCACGCAGCATCTGGGAGCAATAAAATCCCTTGCCGCAGCGATCATGGTGTTTGGGACCGCTGTCGGCCCGATCGTCACAGGATTGCTCATCGACGGCGGGTTGGCGTTCACAGATCAGATGCCCTTTATCGCGGCCTATTTTGTCGCCGCTGCCTTGCTGATCTGGCTTGGCTTGCGCGGAGTTCGATCCGCCTAGCGCGTGCGTCGCAAATACACATAAAGCGCGCCATCTCCGCCGTGTCGCCGGTGCGCGATCGCAACGTCCAGAACGGCCGAAGACAGCGGCGGTAACCGCAACCATTCGGGCACCTGGCGCCGTAAGACGCCGCGTTCGACCGGCATCAGGCCGACATCGCGGCGATCACCCTTACCGGTGATCACCAACACTAAACGAAGCCCGCCCGCCTGGGCCCGAAAAATGAACTCATCCAGGGCGCCGTGGGCGTCCGCGACGGTCATTCCGTGCAGGTCGATGCGCGCTTGCGGCTTCAACTGACCCTTTTTCAGTCGCCCAAACGTCTTTTTGTCCATTTTTGGGGGCGCATCTGTCGGACCAAGGGCTTTGGTGACAGCGACATTGCTTTTCGTCTTGGCGCGTTCACCCACTTTGAATGTGGAGATCGGCGCGATGTCTGGTGCAGGCTTGGTTGGCCGCTCGCCCGGGTCCTTATGCATCTGGGGTTCAGGGGCAGCCGACACGCCTTCGGTATAGCGGTGCCACAGATCTTTTTCGTCGGGACGCAACCCGCGCGGGCGTCTTTTGGTCAACGGCCTATCCGCCCGCCTTGGCCAGGGCCAACTCAATTGGCAGCAAAACCACCATGCGGCCCGCATCACGGACACGGCCTGCAGCCTCGCCCGCTTCGTTTCCGGTGCCGAAAAAGACATCTGCCCGCTGCGCACCCTTGATCGCAGACCCCGTGTCTTGTGCCACCATCAAACGGCGAAAGGGTTCTTCGCCGGCCTTTTCAACCCAAACCGGTGCCCCAAGCGGTGTGAACGCAGGATCAACCGCAATGGACCGGCCCGGCGTGATCGACCGGTTCATCGCGCCCAGCGGGCCCAGATGCGCGGGCACTTTCGTCACTTCGCGGAAAAACACATAGGACGGGTTGGTGTGCAAAAGCTGCTCGCCAACGCCAGGATTGTTGGCCACCCACCGGCGGATCATCCCCGCCGAAACCTGGTGTTCCGGCAAAAGGCCGCGCCGCACCATTTCATTCCCGACCGACCGATAAGGATGTCCGTTTTTCGCAGCATACCCGACGCGCAGCCCCGACCCATCGGGCAAGCGGATGCGCCCTGACCCCTGTATCTGAAGGAAAAACTTGTCGACCGGGTCTGCCAACCAGGCGATTTCCAGCCCGCGACCCGCCAAGACACCCGAATTTTCGATCTCTGCGCGCGACAGCCATTGGCCGCGCGGCAATTCTGGCGGCGGCTTGTTCAGCGGGTAGCGAAAGGTCTGAGTCCGCACGCGTGAGCCAGCCAGTTCCGGTTCAAAATACCCAGTGAACAAGGGTGTGGCGCCGTCTTCTATCAACACCGGCAAAAAGGCGCGTTCAAACACGGCTTTTGCAGGAAGTCCGGATTTCGCCAGCGCGCACACCGGACCCCATGCGTCATCAAGATCACCGCATGTGTTCGTGAAAACGGTCAGTGCGGCTTCATGGTCGTCATCGGCCCATCCGGGCAGATCGTTCCAGTCAAGCAAGGAATGTGTCGCCTCGGCCACGGCACTACCTGACAAAAGGGCAGCGCTTATGGCAGCAAGTGCTGCCGCCTTGATCATTCGCCAGTTGCGACAAGCTGCCAGTTTGGATCGCCCGAGCCCATGATACGGGCAAACGTCCAGACGTCCTTCTGGCGCTTGATCTCGGTCGCGTCGCCTTCGACGATGTCACCTTCGGTGTTTTTCACAACCGACGTCAACTCGCCCACAAAGCGCACCGAGACCTCACCCTCACTTGAGGCACGGTCGAAGCTGGCATCATGGACGCCGACATCGCGCACGCCAATGAAGCTTGCATCAATTGTCAGGCCCTGGGCGTTTCGGTCAGCGATCACGGCATCAAAGCTTTCGGCCACATCATCCGACAGAAAGGCACGCACTTCTGTCAGGTCGCCGCGTTCAAACGCCATCAAGATCATCTCGTAGGCGCCGCGCGCGCCTTCGAGAAATTCGCGAACGTTGAAGTCGCGGTCGGCCAGCTTCATCGCAGCCAGCGCCTTGGCCGCATCCGTGCCATCGTCGACATAATCGGTGATGTCGCGGTCCGGCCCGCCTTCGATCACATCGAACTCGGGCCGCTTCGTGACAGGGCGATCTGGTGTTTCCGCACCCGTGACAGGGGGCTTTTCAAATCCGTCGCGCGTGCCAAGCACCGACCGCAAACGCAGGATCAGAAAAACCGCAATCCCGGCGAGGACGAGAAGCTGAATAATTTGACCGTTCATGACATGCCCCGGTTGGCGTGATAGAAATCTGTGTACAAGGCACCTATGTAGGGTGCGGTAGGGGCCAAGTCTATGGCACCGTCCCGCGACAATGGGTGCATAATGTGGCTGTTTTTTCTTTTTTTGGCGGTTCCGCTTATCGAAATCGCTCTTTTTATCCAGGTCGGCAGCCTGATTGGCCTGTGGCCAACGCTGGGGATTGTCGTCCTGACAGCGGTCGCCGGCACTTATCTTGTGCGTTCTCAAGGGCTTATGGCGCTGGGTCAGATACGCGGCTCGTTTGAGCGTTTGGACAACCCCGCCGAACCGCTGGCGCACGGCGCGATGATCCTGTTTTCCGGCGCACTCTTGCTTACGCCGGGGTTTTTTACCGACGCGTTCGGTTTTGCGCTGCTTTTTCCACCGGTTCGCCGGGCCGTGTTTCAATATCTGCGGTCCCGGATCAAGGTTGATACCATGACTTATGGAAGTGCGGGCCCCCAGCCGCGCGACGACACGATCATCGAGGCAGACTATGAAGAGGTCCCGCCAAAACCGCGCAACGGTCCTTCGGGTTGGACGCGGGATTGAGGCAACGCGCCCCCTCTGTTAGAGACGCGTCCAAACCAGATTAAAGGGTGCCACATGGCCGACGAGAACCAGACTGCTGCCGCCAACCCGACGGCTGCCCCGCAAGTAAAAATGCAGATCCTGACCCAGTATATTCGCGACCTGTCGTTTGAGAATATTCTGGCGCAGAAACCCCTTGATACGCAGGTGCAGCCTGACGTTCAGGTGCAGGTCGCGCTGGACGGCAAAAAACGGACAGCCGACCACCAGTATGAAGTGATGGCTAAATTTAATGTCCGCTCAAAGAACAAGGACAGTGAAGACACGTTGTTTGTGGTCGAGCTGGAATATGCCGGGGTCTTCCACATCGAAGGTGTTCCGGACGAAAGCCTGCACCCGTTCTTAATGATCGAATGTCCCCGGATGCTGTTTCCGTTCATCCGCCGGATCATCTCGGATGTCACCCGCGACGGAGGTTTCCCGCCGCTGAATGTCGACAACATCGACTTCGTATCGCTTTACAAGCAGACCATGGCGCAGCGTGCGCAAGCCATGAAAGACGGTGAGGCGTCCGCCGTCAATTAACCGAACTGCGCTTCCAAAGCGCGGCGTCGCCCATTTCATCGACAAGGGCGGAATGGGCGGCCTCTTCTTCAGGCGTTAAACGCGGTGCAAGCGGGGCAGGGCGCGTGGCAGCCGGGGCGCCCACTTCAACCGCGCTTGTCTGCGCTGTGCGGTTTTCCACCAATGCGAAGTCCGGTTGACGCCCCCCGATCAGTTCCAGATACACCTCGGCCAGGATTTCGCTGTCCAGTAAGGCGCCGTGCAGCGTTCGGGCAGAATTATCGATCCCGAAGCGGCGGCAAAGGGCATCCAAAGACGCCGGCGAGCCGGGAAATTTTTTCCGTGCTATTTCGAGCGTGTCGACCGCGCGGTCGTAGGGAATCGTCTCTAATCCGGCCCATTTCAGTTCTGCATTCAGAAATTTCATATCAAAGGCCGCATTGTGGATCACCAGATCCGCCGTGCCGATGAAATCCAAAAAACCCTGTCCCACGGCAGCAAACTTCGGCTTGTCGCGCAGGAAGTCATCGCCCAGCCCGTGCACGGCAAAGGCGTCTTCGGGCATCGCGCGTTCGGGGTTAATGTAGACATGGAAGGTTTTGCCAGTGGGCATATGACGCTCTAGCTCAACCGCGCCGATTTCCACGATCCGGTCGCCGCTTTGGGGGTCAAACCCGGTGGTCTCGGTATCAAGTACGATTTCACGCATCTTCGCCCCCTTTAATCTTCGCAATCACATCTTTCACCGCCTGGCGCGCGCCGTCGAGGTTATCAGTCGGTATCACGTAATCCGCCCGGGCGCGCTTTTCCGCATCAGGCATTTGACGCGACAAAATTGCGTCGAAATCTGCCTGGGTCATCGTACCCCGGGCCAAAACGCGCGCCTTTTGCGTTGCCTTATCGGTTGAGACCACGACGACCGCGTCACATTCGCCTTCAAGCCCGGTTTCAAACAAAAGTGGGATGTCCAGAAGCACAAGCCGCTGGTGCCGGGCCAAAAATGCAGCGCGGTCGGCTGCGACCATGGGGTGCACGATGGCATTGATCTTGTCCAGAACGCCGGGGTCATCCGCCACCAGGGCGCGCAACACCGCGCGGTCGACCTGCCCATCTGGGCGCAAAGTTCCTGGAAAGGCCTGTTCCAACATTGGGCCCGCCGGACCCCCTGGGCTGTAAAGACGTTGCACAACTGCATCTGCATCCCAAACGGGCACGCCTTCATCGGCAAACATCGCCGCCGTGGTCGACTTGCCCATGCCAATCGAGCCCGTCAGCCCCAGACGAAAAAGACCGCTCATGGCCCCAACATGATCTTGCGCAAAGCCTCATCCACGGCAGGGCGGTGTCCAAACCAACGCTCAAACGCAGGCACGGCCTGGTGCAACAGCATGCCCAACCCATCAACCGTGTGACAGCCGATGTCCCTGGCGGCGGTCAAAAGCGGCGTGTCCAGCGGCGTGTACACCAGATCAGTGACCGTGGCGTCCTTTGACAGCCCATCAAGCGGCACCCGAAACGTGGGCTTGCCCGTCATTCCAAGCGAGCTTGCATTGACCACGGTTTTCGCCCCGTCGATCGCATTGCCCGCCGACACCCAATCGTAAACAGTAACCTTGGATCCGAATTCTGCCTTCAGCCCATCGGCCCGGGCGCGGGTCCGGTTGGTCAGCCGCACTTCTGGCACGCCCGCTTCCAGAAGTGACGCGATGACAGCCCGCGCAGCGCCGCCCGCCCCAATCACGGCCGCCGGGCCAGACTTTGGCGCCCAGTCCGGCGCGCCCTGTCTCAGGTTTTCGATAAACCCGTAGCCATCGGTGTTGTCGGCATGAATCTTACCATCCCGCCGGAAGATGATCGTGTTTGCCGCCCCCATCAAAGCCGCGCGATCCGTAATCAGATCCGCAAGGTCCAGCATCCGCTCTTTGTGGGGGATGGTGACATTCACGCCGACGAACCCCAGCTTTGGAAGCGTGCGAAACGCCTCTTCCAGATCTTCGCTGGCGATATCCATAGGGATGTAATGCCCGCGAATACCATATGTGCGCAGCCAGTGCCGATGCAGAAGCGGCGATTTTGAATGGGCGATGGGCGACCCAATCACGCCCGCAAGGGGAATTCGCTTGTCGCTCATGTCTCGATTGTCCCCCTCATCGCCAGCCAGGACAAAAGCGGCAAAAGCGGCAATCCCAGCACAGAGAAGTAATCACCCTCAATGCTGACAAACAACCGCGCTCCTTCACCTTCCAAATGATAGGCACCAACCGCGTTACCTACGGCCGGCCAGTTCCGATCAAGGTATTGGGACAGGTACGCCTCAGACACAGGCCGCATCCGCAAACGCACAACACCCACATGTCGCCAGACCGGCTTGCCGTCTTCAGATGCAACGATCGCGGACAAAAGTTGGTGGCGGTCATCGGCGAGGCGGCGCAAATGGTTGGCTGCATCCTCACGGGCTTTAGGTTTTGACAGAATGGTCCCGTCGTGCGCCAAAACCTGATCGCAGCCAAGTACCAGACAACCGGGGCGCTTCAAACTGACCTTCTGGGCTTTGGCTTCAGCCAGCGCATCGGCGATGTCGCGGGGGGGCGCCCCTTCCGCCAAGAGTGCGTCTTTGATCGCCGCCTCATCCACCTTGGCAGGCACGACTTCAAAGTCTAGGTTCACTGAGCGCAACATATCCTGCCGCGCCTGCGACCCGGACGCGAGTACGAGGTTTTGGGTCATCGGGACAACCTTGGGGAAAAGCCGGTGTCTATTTTTTGCAAATGCGTGGACATCCGACACCTCTTTTTACCCAACCCAAACTCTCACAGGTTTCTAGGAAGTTGTCGCTGTTCTGTCCACGGTGGACAGGCTGAAGAGGGGGCTGGGGGATAATACTATTATCCCAATTTCACGGCGGGATATGCACAGATTTATACAGGTCGTACGGTGGTTTAAGCTTTGATAAAAAACAATAAAATTATCGCGGAACAAGTTTTGCCCAATATCCCCCAGTGCTGGATCAAACTTCTCCCGCTGGGTCCGAATCTGTTCATAAACCGTTAATCCACATCGCCCACAGGCCCTACAGACTCATCATCTTTCTTAAAAAGATATTTATATATAAGGAGGAGCCATGGGTGACCTTCTCGCATCTGCCTATCCGTGGATCAAAAGCCTGCATGTGATCTCAGTAATCGCGTGGATGGCCGGGCTGTTCTATCTGCCGCGCTTGTTCGTCTATCACGTTGAACAGGTGAGTACAGGCAGTGAAGCGGATGTGATGTTCCAAACGATGGAGCGTCGGTTACTGAAAGCCATCATGAACCCGGCGATGATGGCCTCCTGGCTATTTGGTCTGATCCTTGTGGCGACGCCTGGTATCATAGATTGGGGTGCTGTCTGGCCCTGGATGAAGTTCGTCTCAATCCTTGCGATGACCTGGTTTCACATGTGGCTGGGCGCGCGGCGCAAGGGTTTCTTGGCCGGGACCAACACACTGACCGGGCGCCGCTACCGGCTGATGAACGAAGTGCCAACCGTACTTTTGATCATCATTGTGGTTTCGGTCATCGCGCGCCCGTTCTGAGTGCGTTTGACTCAGCCGCCTAAACTTCCTATCTGAGCCTCGCCGGTCGTCCGATCGGTTGTTTCCAAATGACAGAACATATGCGCCCTGACGGGTGCGGAGAATATCATGAGCGTTGATCGCCTGAATCTGGCTGAATTGAAGTCCCGGAACGCAAAAGAGCTCGTCTCGCTCGCGGAAGAGCTCGAGATCGAGAATGCATCAACCATGCGCAAGGGCGAGATGATGTTCTCGATCCTGAAGGAGCGTGCGGAAGAAGATTGGGTGATCGGTGGCGACGGCGTGCTGGAAGTGCTGCAGGACGGCTTTGGCTTTCTGCGTTCGCCCGAAGCCAACTATCTGCCGGGCCCGGATGACATTTATGTCTCCCCCGACATGATCCGCCTTCATAGTCTGCGGACGGGCGACACCGTCGAAGGTGTGATCCGCGCGCCGTCGGAAACCGAGCGTTACTTTGCCCTGACCAAGGTTGAAACGATCAATTTTGAGGACCCTGAAAAAGCGCGCCACAAGGTCAGCTTTGATAACCTCACGCCGCTTTATCCCGACCAGCGTCTGAAGATGGAAATCGAAGATCCGACCGTTAAGGATAAGTCCGCCCGGGTGATCGACCTCGTCGCGCCCATCGGGAAGGGCCAGCGGTGCTTGATCGTGGCGCCACCACGCACGGGTAAAACAGTGATCTTGCAGAACATCGCCCATTCGATTGAGACCAACCACCCTGAGACCTATCTGATCGTTCTTCTGATTGATGAACGGCCTGAGGAAGTCACGGATATGCAGCGGTCCGTTAAGGGTGAAGTCGTGTCATCTACCTTTGATGAACCCGCAACGCGCCACGTAGCCGTGTCCGATATGGTGATCGAAAAGGCCAAACGGCTTGTGGAACACAAACGCGACGTGGTGATCTTGCTGGATTCGATCACGCGTCTGGGTCGGGCCTTTAACACTGTGGTGCCATCCTCGGGTAAGGTCCTGACCGGTGGTGTGGATGCCAATGCTTTGCAACGGCCCAAGCGGTTCTTCGGGGCTGCGCGCAACATCGAAGAAGGCGGGTCGCTGACCATCATCGCCACGGCGCTGATCGACACCGGCAGCCGGATGGACGAAGTGATCTTCGAAGAATTCAAAGGTACGGGTAACTCGGAAATCGTGCTGGACCGCAAAGTGGCGGACAAGCGCGTGTATCCTGCGATGGACATCTTGAAGTCCGGAACGCGCAAGGAAGATCTTCTGGTTGATAAGGGTGACCTGGCCAAGACGTTCGTGCTGCGCCGTATCTTGAACCCGATGGGCACGACCGACGCGATCGAATTCCTGCTCGGGAAGCTCAAGCAGACCAAATCAAATTCTGAGTTCTTTGACTCGATGAACACTTAACCTGTTGATAATTCACGGGAAATGGACACAATCTTTGCGATTTCCACCGCGCCAGGGAAAGCTGGTGTGGCTGTGCTCCGTTTGTCGGGGCCGTTATCGCATGGCGTGACAGAAGCCTTTGGCGGTGCATTGCCGCCCCCGCGTGAGATGGGCCTGCGGGCCCTGAAAGATCGCGACGGCGGACTGCTAGATGAAGCGTTGGTTGTCATTTTTGAACAGAGCAAGAGCTTCACGGGAGAGACGGCAGCCGAATGGCATCTGCACGGGAGTATCGCGACCCAGGCCGCCGTGCTGCGGGCCTTGTCGCAAGAGCCTGGGTGCCGTCCAGCCGAGGCGGGCGAGTTCACCCGGCGGGCGTTGGAAAACAACCGGCTTGACCTCGCACAGGTCGAAGGGCTTTCGGACCTGATTGAAGCTGAGACGGATGCCCAGCGGCAACGCGCGCTTCGGTCGTTGGGTGGTGCTGTCGCAGATCTGGTTGAGGTGTGGCGGCGGGACCTCATCCGTGCAGCGGCACTATTGGAAGCGACAATTGATTTCGCCGACGAAGATGTGCCGGAGGATTTGAGCGATGAGGTCTTGGAGTTGACCTCATCAGTGGGGGCTTCGCTGGCGGACAATGTAGTGGGCGCCGCGGCCGGGGAACGTATTCGGCAGGGGTTTGAGGTGGCCATTGTCGGCGCGCCGAATGTCGGTAAGTCAACGCTTCTGAACCGTCTGGCAGGGCGCGAAGCGGCAATCACATCGGAATATGCCGGAACGACGCGCGATATCATCGAGGTGCGGATGGAGATCGCTGGCCTGCCCGTAACCCTGCTTGATACGGCCGGATTGCGCGACACGGATGATCCGGTAGAGAGGATTGGGGTGGAGATTGCGCGCAAGCGCGCCGCGGCGGCGGATCTGCGGGTTGGGCTGTTTCTGACGGACCCACCGAGCGGGGGGCCACAGGATATCAATGTTTTGGCCAAATCGGATGGGTCAACGGGTTTGGCAGACGGTATATCGGGAAAATCTGGCGCAGGCGTTGACGCCCTGCTGGAAGAGATTGGGCAGCGGCTGTCTGGTATGACGCAATCTGCCGGCATCTTTGACCGCGAACGTCACAGAGTTGATGCGGACACCGCTTTGAAGGCTTTGGAAAATGCGCAAGCGCTGTTAAAGAACCACCCCGAACGGGTTGAAGCGGCGGCTGAAGATATCAGGTCTGCCATGCGGGCCTTGGAACGACTTGTGGGTCGTGTCGACGTGGAAAATCTGCTCGATGATATCTTCTCGAGCTTCTGTATTGGAAAGTAGGGGTGTTTCACGTGAAACGCGACTTTGACGTTCTGGTTGTTGGTGGCGGGCACGCTGGCGTTGAGGCGGCCGCGGCGGCCGCGCGTCTTGGTGTTGCGGTCGCGCTGGTCACATTGCGCCAAGACGCGATTGGCGTGATGTCGTGCAATCCGGCCATCGGCGGGCTCGGGAAAGGCCACCTCGTGCGCGAGATTGATGCGCTTGGCGGGATTATGGGGTTGGCCGCTGATGCTGCCGGGATCCAGTTTCGTCTGCTGAACCGGCGAAAGGGGCCCGCGGTGCAAGGTCCACGCGCACAGGCTGATCGCGCCCTATACAAGGCGGCAGTGCAAAGCGCGCTTGGTCAATTGCCTGGCCTAACGATTGTCGAAGGTGAGGCCGTCGATTTTGTGATGGACGGCGACCGCGTCCTAGGGCTCGAGTTGGCAGACGGTGCCCGGCTTACAGCAGCAGCGGTTGTTTTGACGACGGGCACATTCTTGCGGGGAATGATCCATATCGGAGATGTTTCGCGCCCCGCAGGCCGTATCGGGGACCGTCCCGCCATCCGATTGGCGGAGCGGATGGATGATTTCGGTTTGCCCCTTGGACGGTTGAAAACGGGCACACCGCCCCGTCTGGATGGCCGCACAATTGATTGGTCAAAAACGGTACCACAGCCGGGCGACGACGAACCCGAGGTGTTCTCGTTTCTCACCGAACGGCCTGCAGCCCGGCAGATTTCCTGCGCAATCACCGAAACAAATGCTGAAACGCATCAGATCGTAAGAGAGAACCTTGAGCGTTCGGCTATGTATGGCGGTCACATTGACGGGGTTGGCCCCCGTTATTGTCCGTCGATTGAAGACAAGATCGTGCGCTTTGCCGAAAAGAACGCCCATCAGATATTTCTTGAGCCAGAAGGCCTGACAACCCATACGGTTTATCCCAATGGAATCTCGACGTCACTGCCCGAAGATGTGCAGGCAGCTTACGTCCACACGATTGCGGGGCTCGAAAACGTGGTGATCGAACAGCCCGGATAC
The DNA here is from genome assembly GCA_038530285.1 of Pseudomonadota bacterium. GTDB lineage: Bacteria > Pseudomonadota > Alphaproteobacteria > Rhodobacterales > Rhodobacteraceae > JASJAR01. The sequence continues at coordinate 47,119 of JBCBCY010000012.1, read as the reverse complement.
GCGATTGAATACGACTACGTGGACCCCAAGGCCTTGTCGCAAGCGTTGGAGCTTCAGGATATCAAGGGGCTGTACCTAGCAGGACAGATCAACGGCACCACGGGCTATGAAGAAGCTGCTGCACAAGGGTTGGTTGCGGGCGTAAATGCGGCGCGTGCCGCTCAGGATTTGCCGCCCGTCACATTCGGCAGGCATGAGGCTTATATCGGCGTGATGGTGGACGATCTGACCACGCGGGGCGTCACGGAGCCTTATAGGATGTTCACCTCGCGCGCCGAATTCCGGCTTTCCTTGCGGGCAGACAACGCTGATCAACGCCTGACGCCGTTAGGTATTAATTTGGGCCTGGTCTCGGCCGAGCGTCAGCGTCGTTTTGACGAGAAAACTGATGCATTAGATCGCGCGCGCACAGATCTCGCGCGGATTTCCCTGACTCCGAAAGATTTGGCGCAGGTGGGTGCAGAGATTGCGCAAGATGGCGGGCGCCGGGCTGCTATGGAGTACTTGGGGTTTCCGAATATCGACTACGCAATGCTGGCTTCATTGTCGGAGGAGATCGCGATGCATCCGTCCGACGTTCGGGCCCAGATTGAGAAAGAAGCCACCTATGCTGGTTATCTGGATCGTCAGAGGCGCGATGTTGAAGCGCTGGCACGGGACGAAATGCACCCGATATCTAAGGCGTTTGACTACCATGCGGTGGAGGGGTTGTCGGCAGAATTGCGCGAGAAGCTGTCGCGTGTTCGGCCTGAGACGCTTGGCCAGGCGGGGCGGGTTGAGGGGATGACCCCCGCCGCGCTGACGATACTTTTGGCCAGGCTTCGCATGATGGAGCGCCGGAGCGCGTGATCGATGTTTCACGTGAAACGCACCAAAAGTTGGAGGCCTACGCTCAGCTTCTGACCACATGGACGAAGAAAATAAACCTGATCAGCGCGTCCAGCGTTCCGGATCTTTGGAAACGGCACATCGAAGATTCCGTGCAGCTTTATGATCTTGGTCCGCCCGGGTGGCGGCGATGGCTGGATCTTGGGAGCGGCGGTGGCCTGCCCGGTCTCGTGATTGCAATTCTTGCCAATAACGATCCGGACCGCGAGGTTGTGCTTGTTGAAAGCGACGCCCGGAAGTGCGCCTTTCTGCGCAGCGCGTTGCGTGAGACAGGAACGTCAGCCCGCGTGGTTCATGGGCGAATCGAACACCTGGACCCTTTTGGCGCAGATGTGGTTTCTGCGCGCGCCTTGGCATCGCTGACAGATCTTTTGGGGTATGCCGAGCGGCATTTATCGGCCGGTGGCACCGCACTTTTCCTGAAAGGACAAAAGGCGCAGCTAGAAATCGACGAAGCGCTTGAACGCTGGACGTTCGCCTGCGAAAACCACCCCAGCGAAACCGACGCCAGCGGCGTCATTCTGAGCATCGGAGACGTCAACCGTGCCTGACCCCCAAAGGCAAAAGCCGACGAAAATCGTCGCCATCGCAAACCAAAAAGGCGGTGTCGGAAAAACGACGACGGCGATCAACCTGGGTGCGGCATTGGCGGAGGAAGGACTGAATGTTCTGCTGGTGGACCTTGACCCTCAAGGCAATGCCTCAACCGGGCTGGGCGCTGACGCGCGTGATCGCGGACTGACAACCTATGACTTGCTGCTTGATGACGCACCCGTCGACAAGGTGGTGCGTCCGACGAATGTCGACGGTTTGCTTTTGGCGCCGGCGACGACCGACCTCAGCTCCGCCGATTTCGAGATGGTCGAAAACGAACGGCGAAGCTTTGTTCTTCGGGAAGCGCTGCGCGATCCAGCGCTAGATCGATATAGCCTGGATTACATTCTGATCGATTGCCCCCCATCGCTGTCGATGTTGACGATCAACGCAATGGTGGCATCGGATTCGATCTTGGTGCCGTTACAAAGTGAGTTCTTTGCGCTGGAAGGGCTGTCGCAATTGATGCTGACAATCCGCCAGGTGCGCGCGACCGCAAATCCGGACCTGCGGATCGAAGGGGTTGTGCTGACGATGTATGACGGACGCAACCGTCTCAGCCAGATGGTTGAGAAAGACGCGCGGGATACTTTGGGTGAGCTGGTGTTCAAAACCAAGGTGCCGCGGAACGTCCGGGTCAGTGAGGCGCCGTCTTTCGCGCTGCCGGTGGTTGAATACGACCCGATGTCGAAAGGCAGCATTGCCTATCGCGCGTTGGCACAAGAGATAGTATATAAGACGTAAAGATACGCTACATGAGGTAGAGATGGCACAGCCAAAGTCGGAAAAGCGCGGATTGGGCCGGGGGCTTTCTGCCCTTATGGCGGATGTTGGTACCACGACGGAAGACGCAGCGCGGCCGAACGATGGGGGTGCGCCATCGCGGCCGGATCGCATGCTGCCGGTGGAGCGGCTGCTACCCAATCCGGACCAGCCACGCCGTCGTTTCGTAGATGGTGCATTGGCTGAGCTTGCCCAGTCGGTTGCACAAAAGGGCGTCATCCAGCCACTGATTGTCCGGCCCCACCCGAGCAAATCCGATCACTACGAAATCGTCGCAGGAGAGCGTCGCTGGCGGGCCGCCCAAAAGGCACAGCTTCACGAGGTGCCCGTTGTCATTCGCAGCTTTTCAGACACGGAGGTTCTGGAAGTCGCGATCATCGAAAACATTCAGCGCGCCGACCTCAACCCGATTGAAGAAGGTTTGGGTTATCGGCAACTGATCGAGAAGTTTGGCCACACCCAAGAACAAATGGCCGAAGCCCTGGGCAAAAGCCGAAGCCATATCGCGAATTCGATGCGTCTTTTGGGCTTGCCGGAGGCTGTTCAGGATCACCTGAGCGAAGGCCGTCTAAGTGCGGGCCACGCGCGCGCATTGATCACATCGGATGATCCGGCCGCCTTGGCGCAGATTGTGATCGCAAGGGGCTTGAGCGTGCGCGAGACCGAAAAGCTCGCCAAGGGCCCCGCCACAACCAATAAGTCACCGAAAGCTGCGCCCGACAAGGACGCTGACACAAGGGCGCTGGAAGCTGACTTGTCGGCTGCCTTGGGGCTGAAGGTGTCGATCAATCACGTGGGCGAGGCGGGCACCGTATCGATCAAATACCGGTCGCTGGAAGAGCTTGACGGCCTGGTGTCGAAGCTTTCAAGCGCGCGCTAGGCCAAAAGCTGGCGCAGGATTTCGTTCAAGACTGGGCGCCCAGCTGATGTCGCAGCCAGGCGGCCATCACGGGCCACGAGCCAACCATCGGCGCACAGGGCATCGACCCGAGAAAGCGAATTTTCACTTATCCTATTTAAATCAATACCTTGTGTGGTTCTCAGCCCCATCATAACAGCTTCTTCCAGCCGGGCGTCGTCTGGAATGGTTTCCCGCGTTTCAGCGGCCTGGGAGTTGGCCGCGCGCAGCCAGGTTGTAGGGTCACGGGGCGCTTCGGTGGCAAAGCGCGTGCCGTTCAGCGTCAGACGTCCATGGGCGCCAGGGCCGACACCTGCGTAATCGCCAGACTGCCAGTAAATTTTATTGTGAATACATTCTGCGCCGGGACGGGCGTGATTTGATATCTCATACGCGGGCATTCCGGCTGCGTCACACACCGATTGGGTCAAGGCGTACATGTCCGCCGACAGGTCTTCACCAGGTAGCCCGCCCAGCCCGCCACGTGCATGGCGTGCACCAAACGCGGTGCCAGGTTCAACCGTCAGCTGATAAAGCGACAGGTGATCGGTGCCGATGTTCACCGCCTCGGTCAGCTCAGCGTCCCAATCTGACAGGCTTTGATGTTGGCGCGCATAGATCAGGTCGAAGCTCGCCCGGGCGAAGGTGGATTGCGCCAGATCAATGGCCGCGCGGGCTTCGGCCACCGAATGAAGTCGGCCCAAAGCGCGCAGATCCGGGTCATTCAGCGCCTGCACCCCCAATGACACCCGGTTCACGCCCGCAGTTCGGTAGCCCTTGAACCGCTCCGCCTCGACCGAGGTTGGATTAGCTTCAAGCGTGATCTCAAGCGCGTTGCTGGGCGAAAACACATCTGTCGCGGCATCGATCACCGCGGCAACGGTCGCGGGGGGCATCAGGCTGGGGGTGCCACCGCCGAAAAAAATGCTCGACAATGGGCGGGGGCCCAATTCGGCGCCGATCCGGCGGACGTCGGCCACCAAAGCGTCAGCCCAGGCGGTTTGATCCACGCGGTCCACAACATGGGAATTGAAGTCGCAATAGGGGCACTTCGACTGACAAAACGGCCAATGCACATAGAGCCCAAAGCCCGCATGCTGCCAGTCTTCAACGGCCAAGTGCGGCTGCGAATTTCTGCAAGGCGACGGCGCGGTGGGACAGCTTGTTCTTCTCCCACCGGGCCATTTCGCCGAAGGTTACATCGTACCCATCAGGCATGAAGATCGGATCGTAGCCGTGACCCTCTTCGCCGCGCATCGGCCAGACAACCTGACCGGAAACGTGACCTTCGAACACCGCGTCTTCGCCGTCCGGCCAGGCCATGACCAACGTGGCGCAGAAGCGCGCGGTAAAGGGCGGCGTGGCGCCTGAGTCCTGTATTTCGTTCCACGCCCGCGTCATCGCCAAAACAAAGTCGCGACCACCCACCGTTTCGGCCCAATCGGCCGTGTAGACGCCGGGTGCGCCGCCCAAAGCGTCAATCTCGATCCCGGAATCGTCTGAAAGCGCGGGCAGGCCGGTGGCCTTGGCTGCCGCATGGGCCTTGATCCGCGCGTTTTCGATGAACGTCGTGCCGTCTTCGACAGGCTCGGGCAGGTTGTGGGCCGCAGCCCCGGTGACGGAGATGCCCATGGGTGCCAGCAGGCGGCCGAACTCTTCAAGCTTGCCCGCGTTGTGGCTCGCAATCAACAGGGTGTCGCCGATCGCTCTCATGCAACGGCAGCCTTTTGTGCTGTGACCAGGGCCTCATTCCCTGCAGCTGCCAGATCCATCAACGCATCCATCTGTTCGCGCGAAAACGTCGACCCTTCGGCAGACATTTGCACTTCCACAAGCTGGCCGCGGCCCGTCATCACGAAGTTGCCATCGACGCCGGCTTCGCTGTCTTCAGGGTAGTCGAGGTCAAGCACCGTCTGGCCGGCATAGATCCCGCATGACACCGCCGCCACATGATCTGTCAGGGGGTCCGACAGGATATCGCCCGCCTTCATCAGCTTGTTGACGGCAAGCTTCAGGGCCACCCAACCCCCGGTGATCGACGCGCAGCGCGTTCCGCCATCGGCCTGGATCACATCGCAATCAACCGTGATCATCCGCTCACCCAGGGCGACACGGTCCACACCCGCGCGCAACGACCGACCGATGAGCCGTTGAATTTCCTGCGTTCGCCCGGATTGACCATTCTTGGCTTCGCGGCGCATCCGCGTATGGGTTGCGCGTGGTAGCATCCCGTATTCTGCCGTGACCCAACCCAGGCCCGAATTTTTCATCCAGCCGGGCACCTTTGCATCCACGCTTGCGGTGCACAAAACATGTGTGTCGCCACAACGGATCAGGCAGGACCCTTCAGCATGGCGCGTCACGTCAGTCTCAATAGAAATGGCTCGCATTTCGTCGGTGGCTCTGCCGGATGGGCGCATGGTCAGTCTCCTTTAGGGATGTGGCCCCATACCGGGCCAAGCGCCGCCCTTGCAACCCCGATTGACGAAGCGGGGGCAGAGCCCTTATTTCCGTATAGCCATGTCGTCCGGAAACCCCATCCTTTCAGAGATGAATGACCGCAGCCGCGAAGTCTTTCGCAGGCTGGTGGAAAGCTATCTGGAAACCGGCGAGCCGGTTGGGTCACGCACCCTATCGCGGGCCCTGTCCGAAAGCGTGTCTGCAGCGACCATCCGCAATGTGATGCAGGACCTTGAGATTATGGGGCTCTTGGGAAGTCCGCATGTGTCGGCGGGCCGTGTCCCCACAGAAGTCGGCCTGCGGATGTTTGTGGATGGAATATTGGAAGTCGGTGATCTTGCCGAATCTGACCGGGAGCGGATCGACAAGACGCTTGGTTCGAACGAACGCGATGTGGGCGCGATGCTCGACCGGGTGGGATCGGCGCTGTCGGGTGTGACGCGCGGGGCGTCTTTGGTGCTCGCACCCAAGCACGAGGCCCCGATCAAGCATATCGAGTTTGTGTCGCTCGCACCCGACCGTGCGCTTGTGGTCTTGGTCTTTGCCGATGGGCATGTTGAAAACCGGGTGTTTCAACCCCCGCTGGGCCAGACGCCGTCCTCCATGCGCGAGGCCGCGAATTTTCTCAACGCCATCGCAGAGGGGCGAACCCTGTCAGAACTTGCGGGTGTCATTGAGACTGAAATCAAGACCCACCGGCAGGAACTTGACGCTTTGGCGCGCGATCTTGTGGAAACGGGTCAGGCCATTTGGGAAAATGAAGGCCAGCCCTATGAAAGGCTGATCGTGCGCGGCAGGGCGAATCTTCTGGCCGACGGCGCAGAAGAGGCGGAGCTTGAACGCATCCGCACGCTTTTTGACGACCTTGAGCGCAAGCGCGACATCGCTGATTTTCTCGACCTGACGGAAGAAGGAGAGGGCGTGCGCATTTTTATCGGTTCTGAGAACAAGCTTTTTTCACTTTCCGGTTCCTCTCTGGTGGTCTCTCCCTATATGAACTCAGATCGCAAGATTGTGGGCGCGGTCGGTGTCATTGGACCGACGCGTCTGAATTACGGGCGGATTGTCCCGATTGTAGATTACACGGCGCATCTGGTGGGCCGGATATTGACGGATCAAGGCTGACGGATAGCAGGCATGACAGACGCAAAGAAGAAACCTGAGACCCAAACCGAGATTGAAGAAGACGGCATCAAAATGCACGATCCGCTGGCTGAAGACACAGGGGCGGAAGAGCCCATCGACATCATGGCGGATATGGATGCGGGCATCGATGAGACGATCGAGAAGCTGACCGCTGAACGCGATGATATGCGCGACAGGTTCATGCGCGCCCTTGCAGACGCCGAGAATGCTCGCAAGCGCGGCGAACGGGACCGGCGAGAGGCTGAGCAATACGGCGGCGCGAAGCTGTCACGTGATATGCTGCCCGTGTTCGACAACCTCAAGCGCGCGTTGGAGACGATCACCGACGAACAAAAAGCGGTGGCCGGCCCCGTCATGGAAGGCGTTGAGTTGACGCTCAAAGAGCTGATCAGCGTGTTCAAGAAGCACGGAATCGACCCTATCACACCAGAAGTCGGCGAAAAGTTTGATCCGCAGCTGCATCAGGCGATGTTTGAAGCCCCCGTACCCGGCACCAAGGCTGGCGATATCATTCAGGTGATGGCCGATGGCTTCATCCTGCATGATCGGCTTTTGCGGCCCGCACAGGTTGGTGTCAGTTCAACGCCTGCCGGCTAACGTAAGCCGAGCTTCAGCCTGGTTCCCCTTTCAGCTTGTAAAGCAGATCCAACGCCTCGCGCGGGGTCAATTCATCAGGGTTGATTTCTGCCAGTAATTCGTCAGTTTTTGTGGGCGCAGTCTTGGCAGGCGCTTGCGAAGGCGCTGCCAAAAACAGGGGCAAATCATCCACGACCGCCTTTGGCCCGCCTGCGTCACTGTCTTCCAACGATGCCAGGACATCGCGGGCGCGGGCAATGACTGCGTCCGGAAGGCCGGCCAGACGCGCGACCTGTACCCCGTAAGACCGATCTGCTGCGCCTTCGCGCACCTCATGCAGGAAAATCACCTCGTCATCCGCCTCTTCGGCGGCGACATGGGCCGCGCGCAGACCGGGCAGCTTTTCAACAAGCGCGCCCAATTCATGGTAGTGGGTCGCGAACAGTGCCCGTGTACCATTCACCTCGTGCAAATGCTCCAGCGTCGCCCAGGCAATCGACAGCCCGTCATAGGTGGCCGTGCCACGGCCGATTTCATCAAGGATGACCAGCGCGCTGGGGTCAGCCTGGTTCAGGATCGCGGCGGTTTCGACCATTTCGACCATGAAGGTCGACCGCCCGCGTGCCAGATCATCGGCCGCACCCACGCGGCTGAACAACTGGGTCACCACCCCGATATGTGCGCTGGTGGCGGGCACATACATCCCGGCCTGGGCCAGCACCGCGATCAGCGCGTTCTGGCGAAGAAAGGTCGATTTACCTGCCATGTTCGGGCCGGTGATTAGCCAGATGTCGGCCCCATCCGACCCATCTGACAGCGTACAATCATTGGCGATAAAGCGCGCGCCCTCTGCATCAAGTGCGGCTTCGACAACGGGATGACGCCCGTCTGTGATGGCAAACATCCGGCTGTCATCTACGACTGGGCGGGTCCACCCCTGCGCAGTCGCAAGTCGGGCGCCTGCCACGGCGATATCAATCTCAGCCAGTGCCAGGGCAACGCTTGCCAGCGCGGGAGCTGCGCTTAGAATCTGCGCTTTCAGGCTGGAATAGAGACGCATTTCAATCTTTTGCGCTTCCTCGGCAGCCGACAGAATGCGGGTTTCCAGGTCGGCCAGTTCAGCGGTGGTGAACCGGACCGCATTCGCGGTGGTCTGGCGGTGCGCGAAGCTTTCGGACAAAGGCGGCGACAGCATTTTGTCCGCATGGGTCGCAGTGGTTTCGATGAAATAGCCCAGCACGTTGTTGTGCTTGATCTTCAGCGCAGCAACCCCTGTGGCGTCGGCGTATTGCGCCTGAAGACCCGCAATCACGCCCCGGCTTTCATCGCGCAGCACCCGGGCCTCGTCCAGCGCGGCATCCACGCCCGCAGCAATGAAACCGCCATCGCGCGCAAAATGTGGCGGTTCGTGCACCAGCATCGTTTCAAGGGCCTCGCGCAGCGTGTCTTGCCCCTGAAGCCAAGCGAGGGCATCAGCGATTTTCCGTGGCCAATCGCCCGATGCATCCTTGGCAATATCGCGCGCGGCCACCAGCGCAGCGCGGACGGCGGCCAGGTCACGCGGCCCGCCGCGGTCCAGGGCCAGTCGCGAGATGGCGCGTTCCAGATCCGGCACATTCTGCAACGCTGAATGCATCGTGTTGGCCGCATCGGCGCGGTCGAGCATGGCAGCGACAGCGTCCAGACGCGCTTCAATCTCGGCCACATCACAAGACGGTGCCGCAATCCGGCCCTGTAAGGCCCGCGCGCCCACAGGCGTGACGGTCTTGTCTATACAATCAATCAATGACCCCGCGCGACCGCCCGACAGTTTCTCGGTCAGTTCCAGATTTCTGCGCGTGGCGGCATCGATGGACATTGCATCGGCGCGGTTTTCGCGTCGTGGCGGTGTCAGCCGGGGCGCGGCCCCTTTCTGGGTCAAAAGCGTGTATTCCACCAGCGCGCCCAAGGCAGCCAGATCTGACCGCCCGAATGCGGCAAACCCGTCAAGCGAGGCGACTGCAAAAACCTCGCACAACCGCCGCTCGGCTGAGGTCGACTCAAACGCATTCCCAAAAAGCGGCGTGGTCGCCGCCCCCGCTTCGGTGATCGGCCCGTCCCATTCGGAAAACAGCCTTTCGGGGACCAAAACTTCACGCGGGGCCAGGCGTGCCAGTTCTGCCGAAACATGGTCGGCCTCAAGCGGCATCACCGTAAGGGCGCCGGTGGACATATCTGTCCAGGCCAGAGCGAACTCGCCCCTGACTTCGGCCAACGCGCAAAGGTAGTTGTGCTGGCGCGGTGACAGCAAGCTTTCCTCAGTCAGGGTGCCGGGGGTCACAACCCGCACCACCTCGCGCCGGACCACGGATTTTGAACCGCGCTTTTTCGCCTCCGCCGGGCTTTCGGTCTGTTCGCACACCGCCACACGGAAGCCCTTGCGGATCAGCGTCAGCAAATACGCCTCGGCGGCATGGACCGGCACACCGCACATCGCAATGTCGTCGCCCAGATGCTTGCCGCGTTTGGTCAGGGCGATATCCAGCGCGTCTGCGGCCTTCACCGCGTCGTCAAAAAACAGCTCGTAAAAGTCGCCCATGCGGTAGAACAACAGGTCATCGCCGTGCTCCGCCTTGATCTCAAGATATTGCGCCATCATCGGCGTGACGGTTGATTTGGCCATGTTCACGGCAGCAGCCCCCAAATATGGTATGAAACCTTACGCCAAACGCCCTATCTGGGAAACAGCAAAAACACGCGTTGATGTGGGCAATTGGCACCGCTATGCGGGTTGTCCGGGAGGATTTCATGCCAGACAACAAGCTCACACGCGAAGACGCACTTTCGTTTCATATGCACCCAAGCCCCGGCAAGTTTGAGATTCAGGCGACGGTGCCGATGATGACCCAGCGCGATCTGTCGCTGGCCTATTCGCCGGGCGTTGCTGTCCCTTGTGAGGAAATCGCGGAAAACCCCGAAACGGCGTACGACTACACCAACAAGGGCAATCTGGTCGCGGTGATTTCGAACGGCACAGCCGTGCTGGGCCTGGGCAATTTGGGCGCGTTAGGGTCGAAACCGGTGATGGAGGGCAAGTCGGTCCTGTTCAAACGGTTCGCCGATGTGAACTCCATCGATATTGAGCTCGACACCGAAGATGTCGATGCGTTTTGCCAGGCGGTGCGGCTGATGGGGCCAACCTTTGGCGGCATCAACCTGGAAGACATCAAGGCGCCTGAATGCTTCATGATCGAGCAGCGACTGAAGGAAGAGATGGACATCCCCGTCTTTCATGATGACCAGCACGGCACGGCGGTGATCTGTGCGGCCGGGCTGATAAATGCGCTGCATATCTCAGGCAAGAAAATCGAGGACGTGCGCATCGTTCTGAATGGCGCGGGCGCGGCGGGCATCGCCTGTATCGAGCTTTTGAAATCCATGGGCGCGCGGCATGAAAACTGCGTGGTTTGCGACACCAAAGGCGTGATCTTCCAAGGCCGGACCGAAGGGATGAACCAGTGGAAATCGGGCCATGCGATCACGACGGAGCTGCGCACCCTCGAAGACGCAATGAAAGGCGCCGATGTCTTTCTGGGCGTGTCTGTCAAAGGGGCCGTGACGCCTGAAATGGTCTCTAACATGGCGGAAAACCCGGTTATTTTCGCTATGGCGAACCCCGACCCCGAGATTACACCGGAAGAGGCCCATGCCGTGCGCGAGGATGCAATCGTGGCGACGGGTCGGTCGGATTATCCCAATCAGGTCAATAACGTTCTGGGCTTTCCCTACCTTTTTCGCGGAGCGCTGGATATTCATGCCCGCGCGATCAATGATGAAATGAAGATCGCCTGCGCCCATGCTTTGGCGCGGCTGGCGCGCGAAGATGTGCCCGACGAGGTTGCCATGGCGTATGGGCGAAAGCTGGCGTTTGGGCGCGACTATATCATTCCGACGCCGTTTGATCCGCGCCTGATCCACGTGATCCCGCCTGCCGTCGCGCGGGCCGGCATCGACACAGGTGCCGCGCGCCGGCCGATCGTTGATTTCGACGCGTATGAGTTGAGCCTGAAGGCCCGCATGGACCCCACCGCCAACATGCTGCGGTCGATCAACACCCGGGCACGGGCCAAACAGGCGCGCATGATCTTTGCCGAAGGCGACGACAGCCGGGTCTTGCGCGCGGCAGTGGCCTATGCGCGCGGTGGTATGGGGGAAGCGCTTGTGGTCGGGCGCGAAGATGACGTGCGCCAGAAGCTCGACGCAGAAGGTCTCGCGGATGCCTACACTGACATCCAGGTCGTCAACGCGGCAAACACCGATCAGTTGGAAATCTACAAAGGCTTTTTGTACGACCGGTTGCAGCGCGATGGCTATGATGCGCAGGATATCCACCGGCTTGCGGCCCGTGATCGGCATGTTTTTTCTGCGCTGATGCTCGCCCATGGGCATGGCGACGCCCTGGTGACCGGCGCGACGCGAAAGTCAGCGCATGTTCTGGGGCTGATCAACCATGTCTTTGATGCTGGCGCCGAAGATGGGGCCGTGGGCGTCACTGCGGTGCTGCACAAGGGTCGCGTGGTGTTGATCGCCGATACCCTGGTGCATGAATGGCCAAGCGAAACCGATCTGGCGCATATTGCCACCAAAGGCGCAGAGGTCGCGCGGATGCTTGGCCTTGAGCCGCGCGTGGCTTTCGTGTCGTTTTCGACCTTTGGCTATCCGCGGTCGGAACGGGCCGAAAAGATGCACCACGCGCCGCGTGTGCTGGACGAGATGGGTGTGGATTTCGAATACGAAGGCGACATGACCGTCGATGTGGCCCTGAACATGGAGGCGATGGCCGCCTATCCGTTTTCCCGCCTGACGGGCCCTGCGAATGTGTTGGTGGTGCCCGCGCGGCATTCCGCCTCGATCTCAGTGAAGCTGATGCAGGAGCTCGCGGGGGCGACCGTGATCGGGCCAATCCTGACCGGGGTCGATAAGCCGATCCAGATCTGTTCGACCGTGGCGACAACGAATGACATCTTGAACATGGCGCTTCTGGCGGCGTCGGCGACGGATTAGAACCGCCGCCGATCGGATAGCCATCGGCCTAAGAGGGCGGCGGCTAGCTGTTGCCCGCAAAGGCGGCACGGTTGCCCCAGATCTCGCGGACGCGTTGGTCGCGCCCGCAGGCGTTGCGATAAAACTTGTAGGCTTCCGCCTTGGTTTTGGGGCCCCGGCGCGTCACCACGATGGACGATTGTTTGTAGTAATCCTGATGATAGGCGCCAACCGGGTAGAACTGGCTGGCAGGCAGAATGGGTGTGACGATCGACCGACCGAGCTGGCGTTCGGCCCGGGCCTTTTCGGCTTCGGCCGCCTGGCGCTGGGCATCATTGGCATAAAAGATCGCTGTGGTGTATTCGCGGCCCCGGTCGCAGAACTGACCGCCGGCGTCGAACACATCGACTGAGCGGAAAAACAGGCTGACCAATTGCTGATAGCTGACCTGACCGGAGTTAAACGGAATCCGAACCGCTTCGATGTGATCGCCTGAGTTGCGGTAGCTCGGCGTGCCCGTCGACCCGCCGGTAAACCCCGAGACGGCATCGCCAACGCCGCGCACCTTCTCGAAGTCAGCCTCGACGCACCAGAAACAGCCGCCTGCGAAAATTGCGACATCGCCGGATTGCGCCTTGGCCTGGCCGCATTGAACGGCCAGCCCGGCAAGAATCGCGATCGACAGCATCAAAGGCTTCAAAGCATTTAGTGTTAGGGTCATTGGTCCCTCCAATCATGTTGGGGGCAACTTGTCGGGGTGGGCCGCGTCTGGCAATTCACAGCGCCTTGAGGTCACGCAGAGGTGAAAAGCTGAAACGCGGGCGCTGGCGGCGGTTTGGGTCGCGTGTCATACGCTTCGACTACAATTTGTCATACGTTCTGAATGCACATGAAAATTGCTTGCTGGTCCGGGCCGCGAAACCTTTCGACGGCCATGATGTACGCCTTCGCCGCCCGGGGCGATTGCGCCGTGTGGGATGAGCCGTTTTATGCGGCCTATCTCTCGCGGTCGGGGTCGGACCACCCGATGCGGGACGCGATTTTGGCGTCGCAACCAGCCGACCCGGCCGCGGTGGTATCGGGACTACTGGGTGGCCAGATGCGCAAACCCTATAGTTACTTCAAACTTCTGACCCATCACATGCTGGCTGGATTTCCGCTGGATTGGGCCGAAGACTGTGTGAATGTCCACCTGATCCGCCATCCCGCGCGGGTGATTGCCAGTTATGCAAAAAAGCGTGCGGCCCCGACGCTGGAAGACATCGGGCTTCCCCAACAGCTTGCGTTGCTGGACCAGTTGGGTGGGATTGTTGTCGACGGTGACGATATTCGCCGTGATCCAGCGCGGGCTTTGAAAAGGCTATGCGACGCGATGGGGTTCGGGTTCTCGCCGGCCATGCTGGCCTGGCCCGAAGGCCCGAAACCCTTTGACGGTGTCTGGGCGTCCCATTGGTATGATGCGGTGCATCGCTCAACCGGGTTTGCGGGACCCGAAGGCCCGTTGCCGGAATTGACGGGTCAGGCGCAGGCGCTGTGTGATGCGGCGATGCCGCTCTACCGCGCGTTGTCGGACCGCGTGCTTACTTGATCCGCTTGTCGCGTGCGGCCAGCAGTTTCAAACGCAGCGCGTTGAGCTTGATGAAACCTGCTGCGTCTTTCTGGTCATAGGCGCCAGCATCGTCTTCGAAGGTGACGTGCGCTTCCGAGTACAGCGAATGATCAGACCAGCGCCCAACGGTGCGCACCGACCCTTTGTAAAGTTTCATCCGCACCGTGCCGGTGACATGTTCTTGGCTTTTGTCGATCGCCGCTTGCAGCATTTCCCGCTCGGGGCTGAACCAGAAGCCGTTGTAGATCAGTTCGGCGTAGCGCGGCATCAGCTCATCTTTTAGATGGGCCGCCCCCCGGTCGAGGGTGATTTGTTCAATCCCGCGATGTGCTTCCAGCAGCACTGTCCCGCCAGGCGTTTCATAGATGCCGCGGGATTTCATTCCAACGAAGCGGCCTTCGACCAGGTCAAGCCGGCCAACGCCGTGTTTGCCACCGATCTCATTCAGCTTGGTCAACACTGCCGCCGGCGACAAAGCCTCGCCATTGATTGAGACCGCGTCGCCGCGTTCGAACCCAACCTCGATAAATTCTGGCGTGTCGGGCGCGTCCTCGGGATGGGTGGTGCGCTGGTAGACGTAATCGGGTGCTTCAGCGGCCGGATCTTCGAGCGCTTTGCCTTCCGATGAGGTGTGCAAAAGGTTCGCATCAACCGAAAACGGTGCCTCGCCGCGTTTGTCCTTGGCGATGGGAATCTGGTGGGCTTCGGCAAATTCGATCAGCTTGGTGCGCGACGACAGGTCCCATTCGCGCCAGGGGGCGATGACTTTGATATCGGGGTTCAGCGCATAGGCCGACAATTCGAACCTGACCTGGTCGTTGCCCTTGCCGGTGGCACCGTGGGCTACGGCATCAGCACCGGTTTCGGCGGCAATTTCCACCAGCCTTTTCGAGATTAACGGCCGCGCGATTGAGGTGCCCAGAAGATACAGCCCCTCGTAAACGGCGTTGGCGCGAAACATCGGGAACACGAAGCCACGGGTGAATTCTTCCCGCAGATCTTCAATGTAGATTTCTTTGACGCCGAGAAGTTCTGCCTTGGCGCGGGCCGGCTCCAATTCTTCCCCTTGGCCAAGATCGGCGGTGAAGGTCACGACCTCACAGCCATATTCAATCTCAAGCCATTTGAGGATGATCGATGTATCAAGGCCTCCGGAATAGGCCAGAACGACTTTCTTTGGCGCCGACATCGTATTGTCCCCTGCAGTGCTGCGGGGCGCGGCTTAGGCCTTTTTGGGCGGGGCGGCAAGGCCCGGGCAACCCAGCGTTGTCAACTGGCCATGCGTTGGGCCAGTCCGGTGACGAAGCTGTCGCGCGATGCGTTGAAACATGCGATCACGGCGCCAATGTCGATTGCCCCGAAGTTGGCGGCCGCTGCTTTCTGTTCACCTTCGCGGCACATTTGCGCGAAATCTGCGAATCCCAGATTGAGAGCGGCACCTTTGAGAAAGTGCATGTCGTTTTCCAGCGTGTTCACATTGATCACCTGAGCAAGGCGTTCGAGCACGCTGCCAACCTCACTCAAAAAAAGCTCAGCCACTTCCATAAAATCATCCGGGCCAACCTCTTCGCGGAGGTCCATCACACGTTCCCAATCAATCATAGTCTCATCCCGGTTACGACGCAGACCGAGATAGAGCGCAAAGCCTTAAGAAAGGCCTGAGCAGGGCGACACTTTTCCAAAGAGTTTTAGCGTTTATGGCCGCTTAAGTTGTTTGCGGCAAAAGGTCCGCGAAAGCAGTGGTACCTGAAGAATGGCCGACACGTCATTTCCCGATCAAACCGTATTGGAAGCGCCTGAGGATTTAAAACCCGAAGGCGTACGCCTAATCCTGGTGGTTGATGACAGCCGCGCGCAGCGTTTTACGTTGCGGAAGATTCTTGAACGGATGGGCTACGGCGTGGTTGAGGCTGAAAGCGGCCAGGACGCGCTTGAAATCGCGGATCAACACCCTGTCGATCTGGTCATCAGCGACTGGATGATGCCCGGGATGACCGGGATTGAATTATGCGAGGCGTTTCGCGCCCTGGACCGCGAGAATTACGGTTATTTCATTTTGCTGACCTCCAAATCCGAGCGGGCAGATGTGCAAACCGCGTTCGAGGCAGGAGCCGATGATTTCCTCACCAAGCCAATTGATGCGCATGAGCTTGGCGCGCGTTTGAATGCAGGTGATCGCATCATCAGGATGGAGCGTGATCTTGGCCGCAAGAACGCGCTGCTGACCGGGCTTGTCGATGAAATGCAAAAGCTGTCAGACGCGCTGGACCGTGACTTGGAAGAAGCGCGCGCCTTGCAGCAATCGCTGGTGCCCCAGCGCCATTTTCACCTTGAGACCGCGGAGATCGCCTTGCTGCTGCGGCCAGCTGGGAAAGTTGGCGGTGATCTTGTGGGTGTGATTCCAATTTCGGACACACGCATCGGCATCTATTCGATAGATGTGTCTGGCCACGGAATTGCGTCAGCGCTGATGACGGCGCGAATCGCGGGGCTGTTGTCGAGCGCGTCGCCCGATCGCAACCTCGCGCTTGAATGCGGTCCGAACGGGGGTTTGCAAATGCGCCACCCCGCCGCGATCTGCAAAGTCCTGAACAAGCACCTGATCGAGGAGATGAAGGCGGAGCATTATCTGACCGCGATGATCGCCGATTGCGACCTGGAAACAGGCCATATTTCCATTGCCCAAGCCGGCCACCCGCCAGGCATTGTGATGTCCGCGGCCGGGGAGACCCGATTTGTAGGTGATGGCGGGATGCCGATCGGTCTTTTGCCGGACGCGGTTTATTACACCACGGAGTTTCAGCTTGATCCCGGCGACCGGCTGTTTCTTTTTTCAGACGGCCTTGATGAGTGCGAGGGCGCGGCAGGCGGATTTCTGGAGTCTGATGGGCTCGCGGAGCTTTTGTCACAAAGCCGCGCGCTGAAGGGTGAAGAATTCTTTGAAGCGCTGGTTTGGGACGTTTACCGATTTGCGGGCGGGACCGCGCTTGAAGACGATGTTTCAGGTGTGGCGTTCGACTATATGCCCGAAGCGCGCGACACATAGTCGGCCAGCGCCGCGCGTCCGCCCGCAGATCCTATAGCATCAATCGCATTGATCGGATCCAGCCAAAGGACAGTGTGGCCGGCTTCAGTGGGTGCGCCGAGTTGGCGCACAGGATGGGCGACATAGACATGACAAATCTTCTCGGCCCATATCGCGTATTCCGGCATGTAGGTGAACTGGCGGAAGGTTTTGAATTTCCGGACGCGTGCAATGCTCCAACCGGTTTCTTCTGCGACCTCGCGGTGAAGTGCCGGCAATACGTGTTCGCCTGGATCAATGCCGCCCCCGGGCAGTTGCACTTCGGGACCCGGATCGTCCTGCTGCGTCAAGACAAACCCGCCCGCACGCGGCAGTATTACATAAGCCCCCGGGCGTGATTTATACCGCCGACGCATAGGGGGATTGCCATATCTGGGGATCACCGGGCTTGGACCTTAGCTTGTGGGACTTATATGGGCGCGGTATGCCAATGGTTGGCGCGCAAGGAAACCCCATGACACTTGGTTCTCGGATCGCTTGGGACGATACCGTCCTGCCCTTTCAGCTTGACCACGCCGATGTGCGTGGCCGGATGGTGCGCCTTGACGGCGTGCTGGAGCGGGTATTGTCGCAGCACAACTATCCGCCCGTGATCGAAGGGCTGGTGGCCGAAACCATGTTGCTGACCGCCCTTATCGGTCAGACGATGGACCTGCGCTGGAAGCTGAGCCTGCAGGTGCGCGGCGATGGCCCGGCCCGTTTGATCGCGACCGATTACTTCGCCCCGACCCAAGCCGGTGGCCCTGCACAGATTCGTGCCTTTGCCAGTTTTGATTCGGACCGCTTGAGCGATGAGAATGCCTTTTCTCAGATCGGACGGGGATATTTCGCTGTGCTGATCGACCAGGGTGCGGGCTCGGAGCCCTATCAGGGGATCACGCCGATTGCAGGCGGGTCGCTGGCGTCTTGTGCAGAGACCTACTTTGCCCAGTCGGAACAATTGCCGACGAAATTTGCTTTGTCATACGGCCGCTCGACCCTTGCAGACGAGCCAGAGCGGTGGCGCGCGGGGGGCGTGATGCTACAGCATATGCCCAAAGCCTCACCGCTGATGTCCAGCGGTGGGTCGGGCGAGGGTGGCTTGCTGTCGGCAGGCGATATCCTGGCGGGGGACGACGAAGAAAATTGGACGCGCGCGTCTTTGTTGCTGGATACGGTTGAGGACCTGGAACTGGTTGGACCGTCACTTCAGCCGACCGATCTTCTGGTGCGGCTGTTTCATGAAGAAGCGCCGCGGGTGTTTGAAACTCAGAAGGTTGAGTTTGGGTGTACATGCTCGTCCGATAAGGTGCGTCAGTCCTTGTCGATCTATTCGGCCAAGGACATCGCGCATATGACAACCGACGACGGCAAAGTTACTGCTGATTGCCAGTTTTGCGGCGCGCACTACGAATTTCAGCCCGAAACGCTTGGGTTCGAAGCCGGGTCGGATGGTTGATCTGCGGACCCGCCTGATCCGCGCGCTTGAGGCGCCGGGTGCCGGGTCGTCTGATTTTGACCTCAATCCCGGTCTGGGCCCGCCGCGGGGTCGGGTGTTGCGGCCGGCGGCCGTCCTGGTGCCCGTGAACATTACCGCGCGCGGCGCCCAAGTGATGTTGACCAAGCGTTCGTCTGCATTGGCACATCATCCGGGGCAGGTGGCGTTTCCAGGTGGCAAGGTAGATGCGGGGGATAAAACTGCGATGCATGCCGCATTGCGTGAGGCCGAGGAAGAAGTCGGCCTGCATCAGGCCCGGGTCGACGTGTTAGGGACCTTGCCCAATCATGTCACCGTCACGGGCTATGATGTCACGCCCGTGGTCGGCTTGATCGACGGTGACGTGGTCCCGGAGCCCGAAGCAGGCGAGGTGGATGAGGCGTTCTTTGTGCCGCTGACGCATATCACACGGCCGGAGAATTTCCGTATCGAAGGGCGCCGTTGGCAAGGCATGATGCGACGCTACTACGCTGTGCCCTGGGGTCCCTACTATATTTGGGGCGCAACCGCGCGCATGCTGCGCGGGTTTGCCGAACGGATGGCGCCATGAGGTTAAATGGCCCGTGGTTGACCGACCCCAGGACCGCGCAGGTTTTCGATGCGATCGAAGGGGAAGGCCACCGTGCGTTTTTTGTGGGCGGTGTGGTGCGAAATGCGGCTCTTGGCATGTCGGTCTCAGATATTGATCTGGCAACTGACGCGCACCCTGAAACAGTGTCTAACGCAGCTGAAAAGGCCGGTTTGCGCGTGGTGCCAACGGGGATTGCGCATGGGACGGTGACGGTCGTGTCGGGTGGGTTGCCCCATGAGGTCACTACGTTTCGCCGCGATGTTGAAACCGATGGGCGCCGTGCCGTGGTGGCTTTCACGGATCAGCTTGAGGCAGACGCCGCGCGCCGCGATTTCACGATGAACGCGCTTTACGCAGATCGTGCGGGCAATGTGGTCGATACCGTGGGCGGTCTGGCGGATATCGCAGCGCGGCGTGTGCGCTTTGTGGGCGACCCAAGTGCGCGGGTGGCTGAGGATTACTTGCGGATCTTGCGGTTTTTCCGGTTCTACGCCTGGTATGGTGATCCGGGCGGCGGGATTGACGCTGATGGTCTTGCCGCGGTGGCTGCGGGCGCTGATGGGTTGGATACGCTTCCGGGCGAGCGGGTCGGCTATGAAATGTTGCGGCTTCTGGCGGCCTGTAATCCCGCTCCGGCGCTTGCCAGTATGGCGCAAACGGGCATTCTTGCACGTGTCCTGCCGGGGGCAAGCGCGGATGTGATCACACGGCTTGTCCACGTTGAAGCCGGCGCAGACCCGGATGCGATCCGTCGCCTGGCTGCGCTGGGCGGCCAAAACCCCGAAAAGCGGCTTCGTCTTTCGCGGCGCGATGCAAGCCGGGTAACCAGTCTGAAAGCTGCGATCGGTGCATCCACTGGCCTGGCAGAGATCGCATGGCGCGATGGGCCGCGAATGGCCAATGATGTGGCCCAACTCAGAGCGGCCGTGTTCGAGATGCCGCTACCAGACGATGCACCCCATCAGATTGCGCTGGGGGCGCAAGCGGAGTTTCCGGTCCGCCCAGCCGATTTGATGCCGGACCATCAGGGTGCCGCGCTGGGCGCACGGCTGGCCGAACTGGAAGAGCGATGGATCGCAAGCGGGTTTCAACTGACGCGTGAGGCGCTGCTTTCGCGGGGGTGACAAACCACCGGCCATCGGCTAAACGTTGTGTGCCGATTTTAGGAGGGCACTTGATGGCAAACTGGATCCAACGACTAGGCTGAGCCCGGTCCGATCCTGTTTATGGCGGCCCGGATTTCGCGTCGCCCATCAAATTCCCTCGCTCTTAGGCTTTCCAAATGTTTCGCTTTTTCGAGAATCTCGTCGATCCCTATGTCGACTACCCTGAAACCGACCGGCCGCCGACACGGCTCTGGCCGTTTTTGCGCGACTATGCTCGGCCGTTCAATCGGGTGTTCATCGTCACATCGGTGCTGACAATTGTTGTCGCCGCGGTTGAAATCGGGCTGATCGCCTACCTAGGCCGGGTCGTGGACCTTTTGGTGAATGCCGAACGCGGCACATTCTGGACCACGCACGGCACCGAACTTTTGTGGGTCGCCGCGTTCATCCTGATCCTGCGGCCGGTGCTGCAGGTGGTCACGGTGCTGCTTTTGAACTCAGCGGTGTTGCCGAACTTCGGCACGTTGATCCGCTGGCGGTCGCACCGGCATGTGTTGCGCCAGTCCGTGGGCTGGTTTGAAAACGACTTTGCGGGTCGGATTGCCAACCGGATTATGCAGACGCCGCCAGCCGCAGGCGAGGCGGTGTTTCAGGTGTTTGACGCGCTCGCCTTTGCGTTGGCCTACCTTGTGGGTGCGGCGTTTTTGTTGATGGAGGCGGACCCAAGATTGCTGTTGCCCTTGTTGGGGTGGACCGCGCTTTACGCGCTCTTGGTCCGCTGGACGATCAAGCGGGTCGGTCCCGCCAGCAAGGCGGCATCTGACGCCCGGTCGGAAGTCACGGGCCGGGTCGTTGACAGCTACACCAACATTCATTCGGTGAAGATGTTCGCCCATCACGACCGCGAGTTGGACTATGCCAAGGACGCGATCGAAAAGACGCGGACGACCTTCCAGCACGAGATGCGCATCTACACCATTATGGATGTGATGCTGACGGTGCTGAACGGGCTGTTGATCGTGGGCGTTGTTGGCTGGGCGATCTGGCTGTGGATGGATGGATCGGCCAGCGCGGGGGTTGTCGCGGCGGCAACGGCGCTGACCCTGCGGCTGAACGCGATGACCGGTTGGATCATGTGGGCGGTGTCGTCGTTTTTTCGCAACCTTGGTGTTGTGGCCGAAGGGATGGAAACCATCGCGCAGCCGATCACCTTGGTGGATAAGCCCGGTGCCAAGCCGCTGGCGCTGAGTGATGGCCGGATCGAGATACAGTCTCTAACACACCATTACGGGCGTCCTTCGGGTGGTTTGCAGGATGTGTCGCTGGTGATTGAACCGGGCGAAAAGGTCGGGCTGATTGGCCGGTCGGGCGCGGGCAAGTCGACGCTGGTGAAGCTGTTGTTGCGGTTTTACGACGCTGAAGCGGGCCGGATCGTGATTGATGGTCACGATATTGCCGGTGTGACACAGGACAGTCTGCGCAGTGTTGTCGGCATGGTGCAGCAGGACAGCTCGCTTCTGCACCGGTCGGTGAAGGACAACATCCTTTATGGGCGCCCGGATGCGACCGATGAACAGGTGTTTGAAGCCGCGCGCCGGGCTGAAGCGCACGACTTTATCGTTGGTCTTGAGGACCCAAAGGGAAACACCGGCTATGACGCGCAAGTCGGCGAGCGTGGCGTGAAATTGTCCGGCGGACAGCGCCAACGGGTGGCCCTTGCGCGGGTGATGCTGAAGGACGCACCGATCCTGGTGCTGGATGAGGCGACGTCGGCGCTGGATTCGGAAGTTGAAGCCGAAATCCAGAAGACTCTGTACGGCATGATGGAAGGCAAAACCGTGATCGCGATTGCACACCGATTGTCCACCATCGCTGCGATGGACCGGATCGTGGTGCTCGATGATGGAAAAATTGTGGAAACCGGCAGCCACGCCGCGCTTTTGGAACGCGATGGCCTATATGCGAGGTTCTGGGCACGCCAATCGGGCGGGTTTATCGGAACTGAGGATGTGGCGGCGGAATGAAGCGACTTGGCAATCTGATTGATGCATTTCGCCCTGCCGACGGGCCGCCGCCGCGCAGCTTGCTGGCATTTGTGCGTTGGGGCCTGTCGGGCGCCTGGCCGGTCATGGCCGGTGCGGCGGCGATTTCGTCCTTTTCCGGCGCGTTGGAGGTCGGGGCCGCCCTGCTTCTGGGGTACGTCATCGATATGGCCGTGTCCTATGAGGGAACGACGTTTTTCGCCGATCATGGGTTTGTGTTGGCCGCCGTGGTCGGGTTTTTTCTGGTGCTGCGCCCGCTGACGCTGGGCGTGGCAGCGATTGCCAACAACGTCGTTGTGCAGCCCAATATCGGGCCGATGGTGCATATGCGCATTCATCGCTGGACGTTGGGCCAGCCGGTGACGTTCTTTGACAACGATTTTGCCGGGCGGATTGCCCAGAAGGAAATGCAGACGTCGCGCGCAGTGGGTGACGTCGCGGTCGAGGTGATCAACGTCGTGTTTTTCGCCCTGGCCACGCTGGTTGGTGCGACCTTGTTGTTGTCGACGATTGATTGGCGCGTGGCTTTGGGTCTTGGCATTTGGTTGGTGGGCTATCTGGCGCTGATCCGCTGGTACATCCCGCGGATCCGGCTCAGGGCCAAGGCGCGGGCGGGCGCGCGCGCGGCGGTCACGGGCCAGATCGTGGACACCGTGACCAACATCAAGACGGTGAAGCTTTTTGCCCATGATGCCCATGAAGAGGTCGCCGCCCACGGCAGCATTTCCGAGTATCGGCAAAAAGCGCTGGATTTCGGCGTGCTGTCGGCCTGGTTCCGCTTTGCGCTGATGACCACCGCAGGGGTGCTGCCGGTGTTGCTGATCGGGGGCACGTTGATCTTGTGGTCCAACGGGATCGCCTCGGCAGGTGATATTGCTGCGGCCGGGACCGTGTCGATCCGGATCGCGCAGATGTCGGGCTGGGTGAGCTTCACGCTGATGGGGATCTACGCCAATATCGGCGAAATCGAAGACGGTATGAACACGCTGACCCCGCCCCATACGTTGGTCGATGCGCCGGATGCGGCGACGTTGCCAGGCGGGCCGACCGGGCTGGCGTTTCACGATGTGACCTTTGCCTATGGCCGCCAGAACGGCGGGGTCGACCGGGTGACGCTTGATGTCGGCCAAGGCGAACGGGTGGGCATTGTCGGCGCATCGGGGGCGGGGAAGTCGACGCTGGTGTCGCTTTTGTTGCGCTTATACGATGCCGAAGGCGGCCGCGTGACCATCGGTGGCCATAACGTGGCTGAAGTGACGCAGGAAAGCCTGCGCCGCCAGATCGCGATGGTCACGCAGGAAACGGCGATGTTCAATCGCTCAGCCCGCGAAAACATCCGTTACGGCCGCCCTGACGCGACCGAAGCCGAGATGATCGCGGCGGCAGAACAAGCCAAGGCGCATGAGTTCATTCTGGGGTTGGAAGACCACATGGGTCGCCAGGGGTATGACGCGCACCTCGGTGAGCGGGGCGTAAAATTGTCTGGCGGGCAGCGCCAGCGGATCGCCCTGGCGCGGGCAATTTTGAAAGACGCCCCGATCCTTGTTCTGGATGAGGCGACGTCGGCGCTGGATTCCGAGGTCGAGGCAGAGATTCAGGCCGCGTTAGAGACTGTTATGGACGGAAAAACCGTGCTCGCGATTGCGCACCGGTTGTCGACCCTGGCGCGGATGGACCGGATCATCGTGCTTGATGCAGGGCGGATTGTCGAAGAAGGCACACATGCTGAATTGTTGCGGCAGGCGGGGCTCTATGCCCGCTATTGGGAGCGTCAATCGGGCGGATTTCTCAAATTCAGCGATGCCGCCGAATAAACACTTGCCTTGCGCGCGCCAAAAAGTGATCAGACATTAACCAAAAACCGGCTATAGATCGGTAAAACAACAAGATCACATCGGGCAGTTTGATGATCTCAAGACGATTGATGATGGCGCAAGCCGCTGCACTTATGGCGGCGGGCTGTTCGCCGCGGATCAGGTCCTATAACGGGCCGGAGGTGACGCGCATTGTGGTGATGAAGGCGAGGCGGAAGATGTATCTTCTGCATGAGGGGCGGTCGTTGAAAAGCTATGACGTTGACTTGGGCTTTGCGCCCGAAGGTCACAAGGTGCGTTCGGGCGACGGCAAAACGCCAGAAGGGACCTACCGGATCAATCGGCGCAACCCGGAGTCTGTTTTTCACTTGTCACTGGGCATTTCCTACCCGAACCGGCGCGATGTGGCCGTGGCCCGGCGCCTTGGCGTTGATCCCGGCGGCGACATCTTCATTCATGGGGAAAGCCCATTGAACAAGCTTCGAGGGCCGGACTGGACCTGGGGCTGTATCGCGGTGAAGAACCCCGAAATGGAAGAGGTTTACACGATGGTGCGAACGGGCACGCCGATCACCATTTATGCCTGAACGCTAGGTTCCGGTAATCAGGGTCCACCAGATTTTGCCGTTGGGCTCTTGGAACCACGAAAAGCCGAGATTTTGCGCGCGCGGGTCCAGCATGACCTCACGCGTGGTGGGGTCGGACATCCATGCGGCCAGGGTTTCCAACTCAGTCTCGTAGGTTTCTGAAATATTCTCGCCCAAAAGACGCCCTTCGTAGCCGACCCGCTGCACGCGGTCCAAGGGCGATGACCCGTCTGACCCAAAGTGCCAGGGCCGGTTTTGCAGGCTCATGTCGCGCGAATGGGTCGCGGCGGCTGCGTTGAGCTGAGAATTTAGCTGAAGCGCGGGCGCACCTGAGGCCTGGCGCAGGGCATTGACCGAATCAAGCATGCGGAACTGGACCTCATCCTCCATCCGCGCGGTGATCCGGTAGACCTGAGGCAAAGGCAGCCCGTCGGGGCCAATCTGCGGTGTCGGTGTGGCACAGGCGGCCAAAAACGCACAGGCGGCTATGGCTGGGAGTTTCAAGGCACTTAGGGTCATCCGCTCGTCTTCCTGTTTTTTGCTGCTTACACCAAGGGTGTGGCGGATCAAACCCTACTGGCGGCGGCCTGCCGGTCTGACAGGCCTGTGAATTGCGAACGTGGCGTTTCGGCACTATCACTACGGCTGAACTGATTGAACGGAGCGCGCATATGCCCCTCAAGATGCCCCAATTGTCCCGCCGCGGCTTTCTGGCAACGAGTGCCGCTGGTCTGGCGACCCCTGCGTTGGCGCAAGACGCGTCCGGGCCCGACACGATCGAGTTTCGCAACGGTGTCAGCACCACAGTGCGGCGCAACGCGTCGAGCTTTCGGTCCCTCGATTGGGAGCCGTACTTTGACACCTTGCGTGGTGGTGCGATCCTGGTCGATATCTCGTCGCGCGCGCTGCACTACTGGAGTGCGGACCAGACGACCTACAAGCTTTACCCGACATCGGTGCCGATGACCGATGATCTGACGCGGCGTGGTCGCACGAAGGTGACGCTGAAAGACCCCGCACCCGATTGGCGCCCGACCCCGGCAATGAAAAGGCGCAACCCAGAGTGGCCCGATTACATGCCGCCGGGCCCTGACAATCCTTTGGGCATTCGGTCGCTGCATCTCAGCTGGACGTATTACCGAATTCACGGCACGCATGACACCCGCAAGATCGGGCGGCGGTCCTCAAACGGCTGTATCGGGCTTTATAACGAGCATATCCTTGAGCTTTATGAGCTGGCGGAAGTTGGCACGCAGGTCCTTTTGATTTGAAGCTGCCGTCAATGCAGCAAAAAACGCCCCGCTAAAGAGCGGGGCGTTTTGGTTTTGGGGGGTCTTTTGCGCGTTAGGCCGCTTTGTCGGATCCCACAAATTCTTCCAGCAGTTTTTCGTTCTTGGCGTCTTCGATTTGCTTGATGCGGTCTTCGCTGATCCGGTCATCGAAGCGGAATTTGACGAAATTCACCAAAGACAGGGTCAAAAGCAGGATGCCGATGCCCCAGTAGCCTTTGGTCGAAAGGGGCACGTCCGGCGACAGGTAAAGCGACAGGGCCAGCATGAAGTAGGCGACGGCAACGCCGAGGCCGTTGAAGAACATGATGGTGGTGTTGTCGGAACGGGTTGGATTGCGCATGGGCTTGGTCCTTTCAGGTTGGATTTCGGGTTATTTCTTGGATTTCAGCCGCTCAAGCACGGCGTCTTCGGTGGATTTGCGCGCCGCCCCGTAGCCTTCGGCGGCCATGCGGTCGGCCAGGTTTGACCCATCAAGTTTGCCTTCGATTTCATCGAGGATGGCGGCCTCTTCAAACGGGTCGCGGCCGTTCAACACACCCTGGATCAACTCTTGGGCTTCTGCGGCGGCGTTTGTGCCCGCAAGGTTGCGGTTCAACCGCCCTTGAATGTTGCGTTCGGACCGCACCGCACGGGCCTGGATCGCGCCTTGTTTCAGGTCGATGATCCGGCGGTGACCGGCTTCAACTGACCCCGCAAGGCGCGCAATCTGCTCGTCCAGCCGGCTCACGGTGGCGTCGCGGATGGTCTGTTCGTTTTCCATTTCGGCGATGGCCACTGCGGCCTGACGTGCCCGGTCTTCATTGTCGTCGTCCAGGGCGGCTTGGGCGCGCGTTTCAAGATCCGCGATCCGGTCGTTGAGCGTGCCCAAATGGCGGGTCTCGATGCGTTGGCGCTGCACCAGGTTGGCCAGCGTCAGTTTTGCGGCCTTCAGGCTGCCTTGAGCTTCGCGAATTTTCTGATCGATCAGCTCGATGGAAAAGGTATCGCGCACCTGTTCTTCGGCCCGGGCATTGGCCCCGATCACCAGTGTTCTTATCGTCCGTAACATGGCTTCATCTCCTCGTGAACGATGTTCATGAGACAGAGATAGCAAAGCCTGAACGTCGTTCAAGAATTTTATGAACGACGTTCAAAAAGACGTAGCGTCACGAAATCTGGCTAGGACACCACCGCGCGCACCAAACGATCGATCATCTGGGCCATTTCAGCCTCTGGCACCGCAGAGAGCCGCTTTTCCAGGCCCAGAAAGACAATCCCGTGGACAGACGAAAACAGGGTCCGGGTCAAAAGGCCGATCTGGTCGGCTGACTGGTCGGGATAAATCTGCGACAGCGGGCGGGAAATCAGGTCAAAAAGCGCGCCAAGTTCAATCATGTACCAATCGGGCACGTCCGTCTCGGCCGACATCTCAAGATCAAACAGCGTTCGCCAGGATTTCGGGTTGGCCGCCGCAAAACTGAGATAGGCCTGGCCCATGACCACGAGCTGGTCGACAGGGTCGTCTGATGCTGCAGCGAGCACCGCAGTGGCCACATGGGCGCCCAAGCGGTGGAAGGTCCGGCCGTTGACGGCCATCACCAGATGATCAAGGTCCGCGTAAAGCGTATAGATCGCGCCGACTGCGCAGCCCGCTTCAGCCGCCAGATCACGTGCGCGAATGCCCTGGTGGCCTTCAGCGGCAATCGTTGCCTCGGCGATATCGACAAGCTTTTCCGACAGTGCCGCGCGGCGTTCTTCAACCTTGCTTGCCATTGGACCCTCTGAACCCGGTTCAGAATGTCCTAGCAAGCTTTTGGGTCAGACCCAACCGGCCAGAGAATCTTCCAGGGCTTCGACCAGGGCCGCAATATGCGCGTCATCGTCGTTGAGGCAGGGAATATAGGTGAAATTCTCGCCGCCGGCTTCTTCGAAGCTTTCCTTGATCTCTTCGTTGATCTCTTCGAGCGTTTCGATGCAATCGGCGGAAAACGCAGGCGCGATCACGGCGATGTTCTTTTTGCCCGCTTCGGCCAGGCGCGCGACCTCTTCCACGGTGTAGGGTTGCAGCCATTCTTCGGGGCCAAAGCGCGACTGAAAGGTCGTAACGATGTCGGTGTCGGCCCAGCCAAGACGTTCTTTCAAAAGCCGCGTCGTTTTCTGGCACTGGCAATGGTAGGGGTCGCCTTCCATCAGGTAGCGTTTCGGCACACCGTGGTAGGAACACACCAGGATTTCGGGCTTGGTGTCTGCTGCCGCATAGGCGCGTTCGACCGATTGCGCCAGCGCGTCGATATAGCTGTCACGGTCGAAGTATTCGGGCACCGTGCGCACGGACGGCTGCCATTTCTCTTCCATCATCGCGCGAAAGAACTGGTCGTTTGCAGTCGCGGTCGTGGCCCCGGCGGCTTGTGGGTAAAGCGGGAAGAACACCACCCGTCGGCAGCCTGCGTCGACCATCTGGCGGACCTTTGACTTGGTGGACGGGTTGCCGTAGCGCATGGCATAGTCGACCATCACCCGGTCGCCATACTTCGCCTCGATGGTGTCCTTGATCTTGGCGGTCTGGGCCTTGGTGATCGTCAGAAGCGGGCTTTCATTGGCCTCATTGTTCCAGATCGACCGGTAAGCCTCACCCGATGAGAACGGCCGCTTGGTCAGGATCACCAGCTGCAGCAATGGCTGCCAGATCCAGGGGCTGTAGTCGATCACGCGGCGGTCTGACAGAAACTCGTTTAGGTAGCGGCGCATCGACCAATAGTCGTGATTGTCCGGCGTGCCGAGATTGGCCAGAAGCACGCCCACCTTGGCAGGTTTCACCGCAGGGTGGTCGGCAGGCAGGTGGGTGCTGCCTGTTTCAGGGGTGTCAGCCGTCACCGGATTTTCGCGATTTGCATTGGCATCAAGCATCTATTCTGGCCGCCCTTGGGTGGAAAACTCAACCTGTGAGATAAACGCCTTTGGCCCCGGGTCAATCTGAACCCCTTGCATTTGAGCGATTTGGCGCATCGTCGGGCAATCTCAGTGCATCGGCGAGCGATGTTTGGGCAGAACCGGGTTTCAACGGTTGCGGTTGGCTATCATCCGGGGCCCAACCGGTGAGGAACACCAACTCAAACGTGGCCTGGAGCCGCCCGTCTTCGGCCGGGAAGTGGGTTTGGTACAGCGATTGCGCAAGCTCGAACAAAGCCCGCTTGGCTGGTTTGCGCTGGCGGTCGGCCAAGGCGTTGCCTTCTGCCATTGCGCGCAGGTCGCGGCCCAGGGAGTAAATGTCGCGGTAGCTTGCGCGCAGCGTCAATGTATCGGCCACGGGCAGGGCGAGGCCTGCACGTTGTAACAGCCCCCCCAGATCGCGCAGGTCCGCCATCGGTGCGACGCGGGGCGATAGCCCGCCTGTCAGCTTGGTTTCGGCTTCTGCCAACACCGCGCGCAATTCGTTCAGCGTTGTTCCCCCAAGCAGAACGGCCAAAAACAGCCCGTCGGGACACAGCGCACGCCGGGCTTGAATAATCTGGCCCAAAGGGTCATCGGCCCAGTGAAGACCAAAAGCGTGGATCACCAGATCATGGGCGCCGGGACTTAGCGCCAGCGGGTCGGTGTCAGGCACAATCGTGCCGCCTGCTGCCAAGGTCGCGAAGTCATCCGGGAAAGCCGTCACCAAGGCTGGTGACGTAAACGTCCTGTTAACCTCAATCAGCCTTTCTGCCAGCACCTCGGCGGCTTCAACCCGCAGGAAATCAGCTGGCGTGTTGCGCGCCGCACGGATGCGGTTGCGCGATAGAGCATCTGGGTCAGTCAGGCGGGGCAGGGACATAGGCGCGTACTTAGGGCGAGAGAATGGATTTTGGTAGAGTGCTTCGGGTTGTCTACCCCGACCAATGCGCGTCCTGCGATGCCTTGACGGATGCACCGCATGGGTTGTGCGGATCGTGTTGGAGCGACACGTCGTTTCTGTTTGGTAAAGCCTGTCATTTGTGCGGTGCGCCTTTGCCGGGCGTCGACGATGACGATGATGTGCCCTGCGATGATTGCTTGGCGACGCCCCGACCCTGGCAGCGGGGCTGGGCGGCGCTGGAATATCAGGGGCGGGCAAGGTCGCTGATCTTGCGGTTGAAACACAGTGACCGCACCGATCTGGCGCGTCCGCTGGCGAACTGGATGGCGGACCGGTTGCGCGGCCGCTTGTCGCCCGACACAATCGTGGTGCCGGTTCCCAGTCATGCGATCCGTTTGATCCAGCGACGCTACAACCAATCTGCCCTTTTGGCGCGCGGCATCGCGCACCATCTTAGTCTGCAGCTTGAAGTGGATGCGCTTCTCAGGGTGCGGGCGACCCCGAAACTTGACGGGCTGACTGCCGCCGAACGCTTCGCCAGGCTTGACCGCGCGATCAAGCCACATCCACGACGGGTCGAGCGGATTGCCAACCGCCCGGTGCTTGTGGTCGATGATGTCATGACCAGCGGAGCGACGCTTCATGCGGCGACCGAAGCTTTAACGGCCGCCGGCGCGGGGGGCGTTTCCATCGCAGTTCTGGCGCGCGTGCTGAAAGCGCCCTAGATAAGGGTCTAACCAAAGGGCCTGAAATCATGCAGCCAGTCGAACTATATACCTCGCCCCTGTGTGGGTATTGCCATGCCGCCAAGCGGCTTTTGACCGCCAAGGGCGTCAGTTATTCCGAGATCAACGTGGCCGCAGAGCCCGGCCGCCGGGCTGAGATGATGGACCGCGCGGGCGGACGGCACACAGTACCGCAGATTTTCATCGGCGAGACCCATGTGGGCGGGTTTGAT
Organism: Pseudomonadota bacterium; assembly: GCA_038530285.1. Lineage (GTDB taxonomy): Bacteria > Pseudomonadota > Alphaproteobacteria > Rhodobacterales > Rhodobacteraceae > JASJAR01. Next base: position 16,400 of record JBCBCY010000012.1, on the reverse strand, counting down.
GATTTGAACGCGTTGGACCGGGCCGGCAAACTCGACGCGCTGCTGCAGGGCTAGCGGGTGAAAGTTGCGCTGTTGCAAATGACGTCTTCGGACGTGGTTGAGCGCAATCTGGACGTCGTGGTGGACGCGGTGCATCACGCCGCCAGTCAGGGGGCGGATTGGCTTTTGACCCCCGAGGTTACGAATTGTCTGTCGGCCAGCCGGTCGCGCCAGCGCGATGTGCTGGCCACTGAGGCCCGCGACATAACGTTGAAGACCATCCAGCAAGAGGCGAAAGACCGGCGCATCAACGTCTTGATCGGTTCGCTCGCATTAAAGGCCGAAGGCGACGGTGCGCCCTTTGTGAACCGGTCGGTCCTGGTGGACAAAACAGGGTCTATCACGGCGCGGTACGACAAAATCCATATGTTTGACGTGGATATTTCCGCGCGCGAGACCTACCGGGAATCTGCGGGCTACCAACCTGGTGATCGCGCGGTGCTGGCATCGGTGGACGGTGCGCGCGTCGGTCTTTCGATATGCTACGACATTCGGTTTCCGGGTCTTTACCGCGCATTGGCGCTAGGCGGGGCCAAGGTGCTGACCGTGCCTGCGGCCTTTTCGCCCGAAACAGGTGTCGCCCATTGGGAGGCTTTGTTGCGCGCCCGCGCCATTGAAACCGGCTGTTATGTGATCGCGCCCGCGCAGACCGGCACGCACCCCACGACCCAGGGCCGCCAGCGCGCGACCTACGGTCATTCGATGGTCATCGATCCCTGGGGGCGGGTGATCGTGGATGCAGGCACCGAACCGGGCGTTTTTATTGCCGATATTGACTTGAACCTCGTCGATGATTGCCGCCGCCGCCTGCCATCGCTATCCCATGGCCGAGATTTCGAAGGTCCCTGATGAGCGAACCCAAAGATCCACTTGCCGTGGCGTTGTTGAGCGAATTGTTCATGGCTGACCAATTGGTGCGCGCGCGGCTGACGAAGGCATTGCCCAAAGGGATGGAGATCAGCCACTTTTCGGTTCTGAACTTTCTGGCGCGGTCCGGCACAGAACGCAGCCCCGCCGAGCTTGCCAAGGCGTTTCACCTGACCAAGGGTGCGATGACGAACACGCTTGGCAAGCTTGACGCCGCGGGCCATGTCCACATTTTTCAGGACTGGGACGATGCGCGCCGCAAGCTGGTGTCGATCAGCCCGGCTGGTCGTCGCGCACGCGATGTCGCCCTTGAGGCGATTGAACCGATCGTAGCAGACGTGATCGCCGCGATTGGCACCGACAAGGTAAAATCGGCCCTGCCGGTGCTGCGCGAATTGCGCACCCGTTTCGATACCACCTAGGCGGGCCGCACACTGGTTGTGACGTAGTTCACCGAAAGATCACGGTCCGAAAGGCCCCAGGACCAGCCCAGGGGATTAAAGACCATGCCTTTGCGGTCCACCGGATCAAGCCCGGTGTTGCGCAAAAGGTCGTAAAGCTCGTCTGGTGTGATGAACTTCGACCATTCATGGGTCCCTTTGGGCAGCCATCGCATCACGTGTTCGGCCCCGATGATCGCGAAGACATAAGACTTTGGGTTACGGTTTAGGGTCGAACAGACCATCAACCCGCCGGGCTTCATCAGGTCGTGGCAGGCTTGAAGATAGGCTTGCGGGTCGGCCACATGTTCCACGACTTCCATGTTGAGGATCACATCGAAAACCTCACCCGCATCGACCAGGGCTTCGGCGGTGGTGTGGCGGTAGTCGATATCAAGACCCTGCTCTTCGGCATGCACCTGGGCCACGGGGATATTGCGTTCGGCCGCGTCGGCGCCCACCACCGTTGCCCCAAGCCGCGTCATGGGTTCTGACAAAAGTCCGCCGCCGCAGCCGATATCAAGAAGGCGCAGGCCCGCGAAGGGTTTTTCCGCTTTCAGGTCGCGGTCGAACTCCGCAGCGATCTGGCGGGTGATGTAGTTGAGCCGGCAGGGGTTGAGCATGTGGAGGGGTTTGAACTTGCCGGTCGGGTCCCACCATTCGGCTGCCATGGCCTGGAATTTCTCAATCTCGGCGGGATCAATCGTGGTTTGAGCGCTGGGCATTGCGGTTCCTCATGAATAAACTTCGCCTACCCCCGTGTCAGCGGGCGTTTGCGCTGTATATAGAGCGGTGATGGACAAATCCTCGGGCAAAAAGGCCGCAAGCCAGTTTCTCTATCCGCCGATCGATCCGTTCGATCAGCGGATGCTGGACGTGGGCGATGGTCACCGGGTTTATATCGAGCAATGCGGCAATCCCGACGGGGTGCCGATTGTGGTGTTTCACGGCGGCCCGGGCGGTGGGTGCAGCCCTGCGATGCGGCGCTACTTCGACCCGACCCATTACCGGATTATTCTGTTCGATCAGCGTGGCTGTGGCCGGTCGCGGCCCCATGCCAGCGTGGAGGCCAACACCACCTGGCATCTGGTGCGCGATATCGAGCTGATCCGCGAAAAGCTGGAGATCGACCGCTGGATCGTCTTTGGCGGGTCCTGGGGGGCGACGTTGGCGCTGATCTACGCGGTCACCCATCCCGCACGTACGCTTAGCCTGATCTTGCGCGGCGTTTTCCTTATGACCCGCGATGAGCTTGATTGGTTCTATGCCGGGGGTGCTGGCAAGTTCTGGCCGGATGTTTGGGCGCGGTTCCGCAATCTTATCCCCGAAGATGAGCGTGGCGATCTGATTGAGGCGTACGGGCGGCGGCTGTTTTCAGACGATCATGCGATTGAGACGCGGTTCGCGCGCGCCTGGACATCTTGGGAAAACACCCTGGCGTCGATCGAGAATGACGGACCCGGCGGCGACAGCCCTACCGAATACGCCCGCGCCTTCGCGCGGCTGGAAAACCACTATTTCGCAAATGCCGGATTTCTTGAGACCGACGGTTGGATTTTGCAGAACATCGACAAGATTGCGAAGATCCCCGGCACCATCGTGCAGGGGCGGTATGACATGATCTGTCCGCCACATTCTGCGATGCGGCTCCACGAATCATGGCCCGCGTCGCGTCTGGTGATGATCCCGCGGGCCGGGCACGCCTTGTCTGAGCCTGGGATTACTGCCGAACTTGTGCGCACGTCGGATGCCTTAAGGCGCAGTTTCACGAACAATTAGATCGCTTCTGGCGGATTGTCGCTGAGGCGGGGTTATTGACTTAACCTCGTCGGTCAGTCGCCTAGGTTTGGCCATGAACGCGCGCAACGGTCCAGTGGGGGATCGCGTGTTTAGGGACCTGGGGATGAGAGTGAAACTGTTTGCTGTTGCTTGCGGCGCTGCCTTGCTGCTGAGTGCTACTGTCGCCGATGCCTGTTCGCGGAACGTGTCCGCGAAGGCGTCGCAAATTGTTGTTCCTACCAGTCGGATCAATCAAAACCTGTTCGACAATGCGGTCCGGGCCGAGGTGAACTATCACCGTTGCCGCGCAGGTCTGCGCCCTGTTGGAGATGCCGGAAACGGTGTTGCCAAAGTCGCGCGTGGGCATTCCAACTGGATGGCGACGCGTCAGATCCTGTCGCACAAGAGCACTGTGCCCGGTCAAGCGTCACTGTCACAGCGGATCAAGTCCACCGGCGTGCGGTTCCGGACGGGGTCCGAGAATATCGGCATGGTGCACCGCTACCGGATCGACAATCGCCGTTTCAAAATCCTCAATTCTTCGGCCTGCCAGTTTTCAACCTATGACGGTCAGGCCCTGCCGGCGCACTCCTATGCCTCGCTTGCGCGTCATATCGTGCAGCTTTGGATGGATAGCCCCGGCCACCGTAAGAACATTCTGGATGGCCGCGTGTCGAAGACCGCTGTTGCAGTCGCGTTCGATCCCAACGCGCAATATTGCGGGCGCTACTGGGTGACCCAGAACTTCATCGGCTAAACGCCAATCCACAAGACGATGTGGCGGTCCCATCGGGGCCGCCTTTTTGGTCAAAGGATAAGCCCGGGGTCTGCACCCATTTCGAGCCCCGGAAAAACCCGGCTTTCAATGGTGGATGTGCCCACGGGCAAAAGCGCAGCGATTGCATGGGCCGCATAGGCGCGCACGTCGCGCGTGGGCATCAGGTCGCGGTCTTGATACAGCGCGCCATCGCCCAACCCGGGCCAATCCCCCATGATCTGCCCACCCTTCAGCGCGCCCCCTGCAAAGATCGCGGCACCGCCTGTGCCGTGGTCGGTCCCGCCTGAGCCGTTTTCGCGGACAGTCCGGCCAAATTCCGTCAGGCAAAGCACCGCCGTTTTGCCCCACAGGGGGCCAAGGCCTGCTTTCAACGCAAGGACCGCATCGGTGAGTTCCCTCAGCGCGCGGGGCAAGGCGTTTGCTTGGCGGGCGTGGGTGTCCCACCCGCCAATGGAAAAGGCGGCAAGGCGAGTTTCTTCGCGCAGGCGTCCTGCGGCGAAATCCGCCAGCGCCTTGGCCCGCCCCCGGCGCCGGGTGCCGGCCATGTTGCCTTCGGTGTCTGCCGACAGCGCGATTGCCTGCATCGCGGCGGCATGAAACAGCGGGTCACCGGCATAGATTTTTTCCAGCAACAACTCGGCCTGCGGGCTAAGATCAAGATCTGCCTCGGGCGCCCAGGTGCTGGCCGGCGCGGCACCCGACGTCAGCAACAGGTTCTCGGACCCCACCGCAAAGGCGGTTTCGGCTGTCGCACCGGGCAGGTCGGCTACAAGCCGGTTCAGCCAGCCATCGCGGGCGTCCGTCAGGGTGCCATCTGCGCGAAAGCCGCCGTTTTCCAGAAAATCCTGCCCGTCGAAATGGCTGCGCTTGTCGCGGTAAGGCGTCGATACGGCATGGGCAAAACTCAATTCACCGGCCGCCCACAAAGGGACCAGTGGTTCAAGCGCGGGGTGGACACCCCAGAAATCGTTCAGGATCAGCGCGCCGTCCTGGTTTGGGCGGTGGCGGGCGAGGGCGGGGTCGCCCAAAGGGCGGACCACATCAAGCCCGTCCATCGCGCCGCGCAGGATGATCACCACCAGCCGGTTGTCGCCTGGTGTCGCCGCAAAGGTCACGGGCGTGACCAGCGGACTGGCGGCGGCCGAACACCCAAGCGCCAAAGTACGGGTCAGAAAGCTGCGCCGTGTGGTCATGGGCTATCTCCTGTTGAACTCGGGCGAAGCGAGCGTCAGCGCGCAGCCTTCGATACGCGATTCTGCTCCGGCGACAGCAAACCGAAGGGTGGGCGGGGCAACATCGCCCAGGGCGGTTTCAAGAAAGCTCCGCGGATCACGATCTTTGAGGACTTTTTCAGAATAGGCCGCGGCCCAGCGGATCCGGCCAGCAAGGCCTGGCGGTGTGATCCAGGCTTCGGGGTTTTCGGGCCAACCATCCGGGCCCTGGGGCTGAAACGGCGGCTGGCCCATCAATCCCAGCGCACCCACGATGCCCTGCCGCAAATCTCGGCGTGGCATATCGGCGATGTCTTTTGCCGTTGCCCCGCTGGCGCGCAGCGCAGAGACGATGAAGTCAAATGGTGTCTTGGCTTTGGCGAACGCGCCGGTCCAGGCGCGCGCATCCGCCAGCATCGCGGCATAGGTCGCACGCAGATCGCCGCCGGTGTCCAGATAGGCCATCGCAATCGTCCGGGTCCAGTCAGGGTCTGGCGGTCCACCCACAAAATGCACAACCAGCTTTTCGGCCAGATGGCGCGCGGTCGCGGGATGCATTGCGATATCGCCAAGCGCCTCTTTGATCTGATCCAGCCCGGGCGTCCGGCGGCCATAGGTTTTGCCAAGTATCTTGCGTTCGCCCGGCTCGCTCATCCGGTGGCGGTAGGTAAACCCCTCGCGCCCGACGGACAGCCCAGTGAGCAGGTTTGCGAGTTCGCGCACGTCTGTCTGGTTGTAAGGCGCGCCGACGCCCAGCGTGTGCAGTTCCAGGATTTCACGGGCAAGGTTTTCGTTCAGACCGCGGTCGCGGCGCTGACCTGCAACTGAATTGGGCCCCACGGACGAGATTTGGTCAAGATAGACAAGCATCGCGGGATGGGTGACCACAGCCTGCAGCATGTCCTGAAACCGCCCCCCGATATGGGGCCGGATTGCGCTGGCGATATAGTCACCGACCGCCAGCCTCATGACGGGGCTGTTCACCGCCACCGTAAAGTGATCCGCCCAGAACCACACCAGCCGTTCGGCAAATCCCGGGCCGGTCACGGCGTCGGCAATCATCTGGCGGAAATCATCGCTCATCATGTCGCCAATTCTGCGGCGGATTTTCTGACGCGCGGTCTCGTCATTTTCGCGCCCCGCATCGCGGTAGGCCTGGTTCAGAGCGATCCGCTCGCGCATGGGAACGCGGGGGGCGGGGGTTTGGTTGGACAAAGCGCTGATCAGGCCCGCGGCATCGCGCGGTGGCACCTCGCCCGGGGCAAAGCCATAGCCGTACCGGATCGCAGCGATGGTCTGGGGTGCAAACATCCAATCCTCCGTTCTGGGCTGTTATACGACACCGGTTTTGCTTTCCGTCGCGTAAAAGTCGTTTGGCTTCATCCTGGCAAAAATACTCCGGGGGGTTTGGGGGGCTGGCCCCCCAACGTCTCGGCGCGCGAAGGCGCGGCGAAACCCCTTGCAGACCTCTGGGGGCTCGCCTATATCACGCTCAACAGCGGCGCACTGGCCTCCACCCCCAGAGCCCACCGGAACAACGCTCGGGCCGCTGGCCCGTTTTTTGTTTCTGGACCCCCGATGTCTGACCTTATTGCCAAAGCCAGCCTCGACCGGCGCATCGCCGAGATCATCGCCCCCGTGGTGGATGATCTGGGCTTTGAAATCGTGCGCGTGCGGCTGATGGGCGGCAAGACAAAGACCTTGCAAATCATGGCCGAACGCCCCGATGGCGGGATTGAGGTTGATGATTGTGCCGCGATCTCGACAGCCGTGTCTGCCACCCTGGATGTGGAAGACCCGATTGAGGACAATTATACGCTGGAAGTGTCCAGCCCCGGGATTGATCGGCCGCTGACCCGGCTCAAGGATTTTGACGCCTGGGAAGGCTATGACGCCAAGTTGGAAACCGATGAGATGATCGATGGCCGCCGCCGCTTCAAAGGCGTGCTGGAAGGCACCGAAGGCGACGAAGTGCTGATCGCAATCGAAGAAGGCACGGTCGGGCTGAAGTTTGACTGGCTTACGGACGCCAAACTTGTGCTGACTGATGAGTTGATCCGCGACGTGTTGCGTGCGCGCAAAGATGCAGGGGCCGTCGATGAGGCCCAGTTTGACGAAATTGAAACCCTGATGGACGGGGACGAGGAGACCTAGACCATGGCCATTACCTCAGCCAACCAGCTGGAATTGTTGCAGACGGCGGAAGCCGTTGCGCGTGAGAAAATGATCGATCCCGCGTTGGTGATCGAAGCGATGGAAGAAAGCCTCGCCCGGGCGGCGAAGTCGCGCTACGGCGCCGAGATGGACATTCGCGTGTCGATTGACCGTAAAACGGGCCGGGCTTCGTTTACCCGTGTGCGCACGGTGATCGACCCTGAAGAGGAAGAGCTGGAAAACTACCAGGCGCAGATGACGCCCGAACAGGCCAAGCAATACCTCGATGACCCCAAACCCGGCGACACCTTCGTGGAAGAAGTCCCGCCGGTGGATATGGGCCGGATCGCGGCGCAATCGGCCAAACAGGTGATCTTGCAGAAGGTCCGTGAAGCCGAACGCGACCGCCAGTTCGAAGAGTTCAAGGACCGCGCCGGCACGATCATCAACGGCCAGGTCAAGCGCGAAGAATACGGCAATGTGGTCGTCGATGTGGGCGCGGGCGAAGCCGTGCTGCGCCGGAACGAAAAGATCGGCCGCGAAAGCTACCGGCCGAACGACCGCATCCGGTGTTTCATCAAGGATGTGCGCCGTGAACCGCGCGGCCCCCAGATTTTCCTGTCGCGCACGGCACCGGAATTCATGGCCGAACTGTTCAAGATGGAAGTGCCCGAAATCTATGATGGCATCATCGAGATCAAGGCGGTTGCCCGTGACCCCGGCAGTCGCGCCAAGATCGCGGTGATTTCCTATGACAACTCGATTGATCCCGTGGGGGCCTGTGTGGGGATGCGCGGCTCGCGCGTGCAAGCGGTCGTCAACGAGCTTCAGGGCGAAAAGATCGACATCATTCCGTGGAACGAAGACCAGGCGACCTTCCTTGTGAACGCTTTGCAACCCGCAGAGGTCGCCAAGGTGGTGATCGATGAAGAAGCCCAGCGGATCGAAGTTGTGGTGCCAGATGAACAGCTGTCGCTGGCCATCGGGCGGCGCGGCCAGAACGTGCGGCTGGCGTCCCAGCTGACCGGGCTTGATATCGACATTATGACGGAAGAACAGGAAAGCGCGCGTCGTCAGGCTGAATTTGAAGAGCGCACCAAGCTCTTTGTCGACACGCTGGATCTGGACGAGTTCTTCGCCCAGCTTCTGGTGTCCGAAGGCTTCACCAACCTTGAAGAAGTCGCCTATGTGGAAGCGAATGAGCTTTTGGTGATTGACGGTGTGGATGAAGACACTGCGTCTGAACTTCAGGCCCGCGCGCGCGATCACCTTGAGGCGCTGAACAAGGCCGCCCTGGACAAAGCGATCGAGCTTGGGGCGGAACAAAGCCTGATGGACTTCGATGGGCTATCGCCGCAGATGATTCAGGCCTTGGCCGAAGACGGCGTGAAAACGCTGGAAGACTTCGCGACCTGTGCTGACTGGGAACTGGCTGGCGGCTGGACGACGGTCGACGGCGAACGGGTCAAGGATGACGGCATTCTCGAACCCTTCGATGTCAGCCTTGAAGAGGCTCAGCACATGGTCATGACGGCCCGTGTTGGACTGGGCTGGGTCGATCCGACCGAACTTCTGGCTGACGAGGAAAACGAAGGCGACGGCGAGGCGACCGAGGCAACCGGAGAGCCCCAGGAGGCCGGGGCCTGATCGCAGGTCCCGGACCCGTTCGATGTCGCGCGGCGGCAAGACCAAAGAGTGGGACGCGCCGGAACGCCGGTGCGTCGTCTCTGGGGATGTGCAACCCAAGCGCGGACTGATCCGGTTCGCGCTGGGCCCGGACGGTGTTTTGGTGCCTGATATTGTCGGAAAGCTGCCCGGACGCGGGGCCTATGTGGCGGCCGAGCGGTCGGTCTTGGCCGAGGCGGTCAAGAAGAAGGCCTTCGCGCGTGGATTGAAAGAGCAGGTTTCAGTGCCAGATGGTCTTCTGGAAGATGTTGAACGGCTTCTTGTAAAGCGGGTGACCGATCTTATCTCGATGGCGCGCAAGGCCGGGATTGCGGTCACCGGGTTTGAGAAAGTGAAAGACTGGCTCGCCAAGGATGAAGCCGTGATCCTTTTGCAGGCCTCCGACGGGTCGGAGCGCGGCAAGTCGAAATTGTATAAACCGGGCGGTCGCGGGTCGTTTTTCGACATTTTGACCGCACAAGAATTGGGTTTGTCCTTTGGGCGCGAACGTGTGATACATGCCGCGCTTGCTCGGGGCGGACTCACTGAACGTATCAGAGAGGACGCGATCCGGCTTTCGGGCGTTCGCGATCATGACGGTGGAACCACCGCCGGAAAGGTGAAGACAACAGTATGAGCGATACTGACGGCAAAAAGACGTTGGGCCTTAGCGGTCGTTCTGGTCAGGTAAAGCAGAGCTTTAGCCACGGCCGGACGAAGTCTGTCGTGGTGGAAACCAAGCGCAAGCGCGTTGTGGTTCCAAAGCCGGCGGCCGGCGGTGCGGGTGCTGGCGGTAAGGGCGCGCCAATGGGCGACCCGTCCAAGCGGCCTGCCGGGATCACCGAAGCTGAATACGAACGCCGCATGAAAGCGCTGGCGGCTGCCAAGGCGAATGAAGCCCAAGAAGCAGAAAAGCGCGCGGCGGCTGAAAAAGAACGCGAGGCGGATCGGGCGCGGCGGCGTGAGGAAGCCGAAGCCAAGGAACGCGAAGAAACCGAACGCGCCGAGAAGGCGAAGGCGAAAGCCGAAGAAGACGAACGCCGCAAAGCCGAAGCAGAAGCCGCGCGCGCCAAACCGGCAGATCCCGCCCCGGCACCAGCCGCTGCGGCGGCGGCAGTGGCCGCTGGTGCGCCCGCGCCTGCAGATGCGCCGCGTGGCGCCAAGCCTTCAACCGCGCGCAAGCCTGAGCGCGACAATCGCAACGAAGATCGCCGCGACAAAGGTCGGGGCAGAGGTGCAGACGACGGGGGCCGCCGTGGTGGCAAGCTGACGCTGAACCAGGCCCTTGCGGGTGGCGGTGGACGCCAACGGTCGATGGCGGCCATGAAGCGCAAGCAAGAGCGCGCCCGTCAAAAAGCCATGGGCGGCACGGTGGAGCGTGAAAAGGTCACACGCACGGTGCAATTGCCTGAGGCGATCGTGGTGTCGGAACTGGCAAACCGGATGTCCGAACGGGTGGCCGATGTCGTCAAGTCGTTGATGAACAACGGCATGATGGCGACCCAGAACCAGACGATAGATGCAGACACTGCTGAACTGATCATCGAAGAGTTCGGCCATACGGTGCAGCGTGTTTCTGACGCTGACGTTGAAGACGTGATCGATACGGTAGAAGACGACGCAAATGATCTTGAAGATCGCCCGCCGGTGATCACGATCATGGGTCACGTCGACCACGGCAAAACCTCGCTTCTGGATGCGGTCCGCAAGGCGAATGTGACCCAGGGCGAAGCGGGCGGGATCACCCAGCACATCGGTGCGTACCAGGTGACAACCGACAGCGGCGCGGTGCTGAGTTTCCTCGACACTCCCGGCCACGCGGCGTTTACGTCAATGCGTGCACGCGGCGCCCAGGTGACCGACATTGTGGTTCTGGTCGTGGCTGCCGATGACGCGGTGATGCCCCAGACCATCGAAGCGATCAATCACGCCAAAGCCGCCGAAGTACCGATGATTGTCGCGATCAACAAAGTCGACAAACCCGATGCGACACCCGACAAAGTGCGCACGGATCTTCTGCAGCACGAAGTGATCGTTGAGAAGATGTCGGGCGAAGTCCAGGATGTCGAAGTCTCTGCGATTTCTGGCCAGGGTTTGGACCAGCTGTTGGAAGCGATCGCGCTTCAAGCAGAAATTCTTGAGCTGAAAGCCAACCCCAAGCGGGCCGCTCTTGGTGCGGTGATCGAAGCGCAGCTGGATGTGGGTCGTGGGCCCGTGGCCACGGTGCTGGTCCAGAACGGGACCCTTCGCCAAGGCGACATCTTCGTCGTGGGTGAGCAATGGGGTAAAGTCCGCGCGATGGAAAACGATAAGGGCGAGCGCGTCAAAGAAGCGGGCCCGTCTGTTCCTGTCGAAGTGCTTGGTCTGAATGGGACGCCCGAAGCCGGGGACGTGCTGAACGTGGTCGATACCGAAGCCCAGGCGCGTGAGATTGCCGAGTACCGCGAAAAGGCGGCCAAGGAAAAACGTGCCGCTGCCGGGGCTGCCACGACGCTTGAACAGATGATGGCCAAGGCCAAGGCCGACGAGAACGTCGCCGAGATGCCGATTTTGGTCAAAGCCGACGTGCAGGGTTCTGCCGAGGCGATCATCCAGGCAATGGAAAAGATCGGCAACGACGAGGTGCGCGTGCGCGTGCTGCATTCAGGTGTGGGTGCGATCACGGAAACCGATGTGGGCCTGGCGGAAGCCTCTGGCGCGCCTGTGATCGGCTTTAACGTTCGTGCGAACACGTCTGCGCGGAACACGGCCAACCAGAAGAGCGTCGAAATCCGCTATTACAGCGTGATCTACGACCTTGTGGATGACATCAAAGCGGCCGCCTCGGGTCTGTTGTCGGCCGAAGTGCGCGAAAACTTCATCGGCTATGCGGCGATCAAGGAAGTCTTCAAGGTATCGGGTGTCGGCAAAGTGGCCGGGTGCTTGGTCACCGAAGGCGTTGCCCGCCGGTCCGCCGGTGTGCGGCTTCTGCGCGATGATGTGGTGATCCATGAGGGTACGCTAAAGACCCTGAAACGCTTCAAGGATGAAGTGGCTGAGGTGATTTCGGGTCAGGAATGCGGGATGGCTTTTGAGAATTACGAGGACATCCGGCCCAATGACGTGATCGAGATTTTCGAACGCGAAGAGGTTGAGCGGACCCTCGACTGATCCACCGCCAACATGACACACAAAAACAGGGCTGCCGGGTGAGGCAGCCCTGTTTTTTGTTACGAGCGGTATTTTAGGTCTTAAGCGGCTTTCCGGTCGACTGGATAACCTTCGAAGATGCGGTCTCCGATCCGGACGGCGATCCTGCCGTCAGTGAGCTTTCTCAGGAATAGACCCTGCAAAGACACACAACTTCCAATTGCAATCGTTTTTATCATTGGCTCATCCCCATCCAAACCTTGACAGAAAATTAATCACGTTTTGGATATAATCCAGTAAAAAGTAAACGGATTGTAAATTTTTGCACTGCAGCGAAGGAATGCTGCACATGCAAAGGTTGTTTACAGCCAGTCGCGCAGGACGGGAATCAGGGGAATATCGGCCTCAGGCATGGGATAGTCGCGCAAATTTTGTGCCCTTGCCCATTTTAGGGTCTGACCTTCGCGGGATTGGGGCGTGCCTTCCCACTTTCGGCAGGCAAATAGCGGCATCAACAAATGGAAGTCTGGATAGCTGTGTGACGCGAATGTGAGGGGCGCCAGACAGGATTCCCATGTGTTGATCCCCAATTCTTCATGCAATTCGCGAATCAGTGCCGCTTCGGGGGTCTCGCCCGGTTCGACTTTGCCGCCTGGAAACTCCCACAGACCGGCCATGGATTTGCCCGCCGGGCGCTGCGCGATCAACACCCGGCTGTCAGGATCGATCAGTGCGACGGCAGAGACCAAAACGGTTTTCATGACCGGTAATCTGCGTTGATGGCGATATAGCTGTGGGTCAAATCGCAGGTGTACGCGGTGAAGCTGCCGTCGCCCAGACCAAGCGATACGGCAATCTCGATCTCGTCGCGCGTCATGTAGGCGGCACCATCTTCTTCGCGGTAAGTGGGCGCGACCCAGCCCTGGTCGGCCACCAGAAGATCGCCAAAGCGGATCGACATCCGGTCGCGGTCGGCGCGGGCGCCTGACTTTCCAACGGCCATGACGATGCGGCCCCAGTTGGCGTCCTCGCCCGCGATGGCGGTTTTCACCAGCGGTGAGTTTGCAATCGCCATCGCTGCGCGCTTTGCATCTGCGGTGCTGCTGGCGCCTGTGACCTTGACGGTGACGAACTTAGTCGCACCTTCGCCGTCGCGCACGACTTGTTCGGCGAGGTTCTGCATGACCTCAAGCAGGGCCATGGCGAAGGTCGGATTGGCATCGATGCGCACACCTGACGCGCCTGTTGCGGCCAGAAGCAGCGTGTCGGATGTTGATGTGTCGCTGTCCACCGTGATGGCATTGAATGTCGTTGCGTTGAACGCGGTAAGGGCGGACTGCAGGTTGGCGGGGTCCGCTGCGCCATCGGTAAAAATGTAGACCAGCATCGTTGCCATATCAGGGGCGATCATGCCTGACCCCTTGGCGATGCCCGCGATGGTGACAATCTGACCGTCGATATCGACCTCGGCTGATGCGCCTTTTGGAAACGTATCCGTTGTCATGATCGCCTGGGCGGCCGCTTTGATCCCCCTCGGGTCAAGATTGTCGACGAGGTCACCGATCACAGATGTGATCCGTTCGTCAGGCAAGCGTTCGCCGATGACGCCCGTGGCAGAGGTGAACACCCGTGCCGCCGGGACGCCGGCAACATCAGCGACAGCGTCGGTGATGATTTCGACGCTTTCGTCGCCCGCGCGGCCGTTGAACGCGTTTGCATTACCCGAATTGACGAAGATTGCTGCGGCGTCGTCGCTTGCGCCGCCCAGACGGTCGGGCCCGAGCTTGGTTTCGCAATCCAGCACATTCGCTGACCGGGTCGCAGACCGCGTGAACACCCCTGCAATGGTTGTGCCCGGATCGCAGACCGCCAGCATCACGTCATCGCGCCCGGTGTACTTCACACCTGCGGCAGCCGTTGCAAAGCGCACACCCTTCACGACAGGTAATTTGGGAAACCCCCCAGGCGGGGCCAGCGGCGAGACTTTGAGGTCGGGCATCTATTGCGGGATAAGATTTGGATCGTTGAGAACCTCAGGGTCCAGCGCGTCGCCGGCAGTTCTGTCGATACCCGCCGCATCGGTCAACTCAGCGATCTTGGCATCAACGGCGTCGCGTTGAACCTGTTCAACGAGTTCAGCGCGCACAGCTTCTAAAGGCGGGACTTCGGCAAGCCGGGTCTCGTTCAGCAAGATGACGTGCCAGCCGAACTGGGTTTGCACGGGGGCGGAAATGCCGCCGGCTTCCATGTCCGCGACGGCGGCCTCGAACGGCTCAACCATATCGCCGCTGGCAAACCAACCCAACGCACCGCCATTGGGGCCTGACGGCCCGGTGGACCGCTCAGCGGCCAAGGCGGCGAAATCAGCGCCATCTTCCAGTTCGGCAATCAGGGCGAGCGCCTCTTCTTCGGTTTCGACCAGGATGTGATTGGCGTTGAACTCTGTTGCAGGTTCCACATCTGCAAAAGCGGCTTCGTAAGCGGCCTGCAGCGAGTCTTCGGTCACAGCGCCTTCGGTGATGGATACGATCGCCTGGTTTGCCAGGATCGCGCGCGCTTCGTTGTCGATGGTCACGCGGCCGCCCGGCGACAGAGCCTCTTCGGTGTCGGCCAGAAGCTGTTGCTGAACAAGCTGGTCCAGGATGCCGGGGAAAAGCACCTCAGCCGGCAATTGCTGGTACTGTTGGGGCAGGCGCGCGCGCAGGGCGATCATGTGGCCAAGCGTGATGTCGGTGTCGCCCACGGTTGCGACCACGGTGTCTGTGGTGGGGCTGTCTTGGGCGGCCACCGGCAAAGCCAAAACTGCCGCCAGAAGTGCCGGAATGATGCGAGTGCTCACGGACATGGGAATTCCTTTGTTTTCGTGCGGGCTCAGGCGCCGTTGACACAGTATATGCGGCCCCTTACATCGCAACTGGGCCAGGGACCCCCTTCAAAGGCCCTTCTATGGCGGGCCGGGCGTGCGAGCAAGCGCATCCCCCACACAATCCTGAGAGACAGGAGCCTGCCGAAGCGGAGTAAAGCGAGCAGCATGCTTGGACTAGGCACTATTGCAAAGAAGGTCTTCGGGACAACCAATGACCGAAAGATCAAATCTGTTCAGCCACTGGTCGACAAGATCAATGCGCTCGAGGATGAGTTTGTAGCACTCGATGACGCAGGTCTGATTGCCAAGACCGCAGACCTGAAAAGCCGTGTGGCCGCGGGCGAGGACCTTGATGCGGTGCTGCCTGAAGCCTTTGCCAACTGCCGCGAGGCGGCCAAACGCGCCTTGGGTTTGCGCGCCTTCGATGTGCAGCTGATGGGCGGGATTTTCCTGCATCAAGGCAATATCTCAGAGATGAAAACCGGTGAGGGTAAGACCCTGGTCGCGACCTTCCCGGCCTATCTGAACGCGCTGACGGGACGCGGCGTGCATGTGGTCACGGTGAACGACTATCTGGCCAAGCGCGACAGCGAATGGATGGGCAAGGTCTTTGGCGCCTTGGGCATGACCACTGGTGTGATCTATCCCCAGCAGCCGGAAGACGAAAAGGCGGCGGCTTACGCTGCGGATATCACCTATGCCACCAACAACGAGTTGGGCTTTGACTATCTGCGCGACAACATGAAGTCGGAGCTATCCCAGATCCATCAGCGCGACCACCATTTCGCCATCGTCGATGAGGTGGATTCGATTCTGATCGATGAGGCGCGCACCCCGCTGATCATTTCAGGCCCCAGCCAGGACCGGTCGGAGCTTTACAAGACCATCGACGCGATCATTCCTGAACTGTTGGAAGAGCATTTCAGTCTGGATGAAAAAACCCGGAATGTGACCTTCACCGATGAGGGCAATGAATTTCTGGAACAGCATCTGTCTGACGCCGGCATTCTGCCCGAAGGCCAGACGCTTTATGATCCTGAATCGACCACCATCGTCCATCACGTGAACCAGGGCCTGCGCGCGCACAAACTGTTCCAGAAGGACAAAGACTATATCGTGCGCGACGGCGACGTGGTTCTGATTGATGAGTTCACCGGCCGGATGATGGCCGGGCGCCGGCTGTCTGACGGGTTGCACCAGGCGATTGAGGCCAAGGAAGGCGCTGAGATCAAGCCTGAGAATGTGACCCTCGCCTCGGTCACGTTCCAGAACTACTTTCGGCTTTACGACAAGCTGTCGGGGATGACCGGCACGGCCCTGACCGAGGCTGAAGAGTTCATGGAAATCTACAAACTGGGTGTGGTTGAAGTGCCCACGAATCGGCCGATTGCCCGCGAAGACGAACACGATGCAGTCTACCGGACAGGACCTGATACTTCTCAGGTCCTGTCCGGTAGACTGCATCGTGTTCG
>JBCBCY010000011.1:0-128431 GCA_038530285.1 Pseudomonadota bacterium | reverse complement strand
GAAGTGCCGATGCGGTTCTCCGGGCTGGAGATGCTGCCGGTTGGAAAGCAGGTGATGTCGTTGGACACACCATCGAAAACCGGAGCGACCAATCTGCGCGCCTGCTGGAAATCGGCACGCGACCGGCGGAAGATACCGCCAACTATGTCGGGCTCGACCTGATGTATCGCGCTCGATACGGTTCTGATATCACGATCAGATCCCGGAGCGGAAAGCGTTATGAAATGGGCGAAGAGGTCCCTGAGATAGAGGAACCGCCGATTGCTGCGCGCCGTTGAGACGGGTTCCATCTGCACGCCCGTCATTCGAAATGGAGATGTCAACGGCCGCAAAGTCCCGCAAATCGGTCATCCGCCTTGGCGCGAGACGCTTCTCGCGCTCACCCCCCCAAACAGCCTTGCACCAAACGCATAGCGGCATTCTGACATAGATCAAAGAATGCGGGATGATTCTTATGCGAGGGTCTGATATAGGGTAGTTTAACGTTGAACTACTTACGAAGACCTCGGAGGAGCCCATGGCCACGCGCCGTACAACGACCAAGCGGTCGACCAAAACGTCGAACGCATCCAAAGACGACCTTCTGAAATATTACCGCGAGATGCTTCTGATCCGCCGCTTTGAGGAAAAGGCTGGTCAGCTCTACGGCATGGGCCTGATCGGGGGCTTTTGTCACCTTTATATCGGGCAGGAAGCGGTCGTTGTGGGCCTGGAAGCCGCCGCAGAAGAAGGCGACAGCCGCATCACCACCTACCGCGACCACGGCCATATGCTGGCCTGCGGGATGGACCCCAAAGGTGTCATGGCCGAATTGACGGGCCGCATTGATGGGTATTCGCGCGGCAAGGGCGGCTCGATGCATATGTTTTCCAAAGAAAAGCGGTTCTACGGCGGTCACGGCATCGTCGGCGCCAATGTGCCCCTGGGGGCCGGCATCGCCTTTGCCGACAAATACCGCGGCAATGACCGGGTGACCTTCACCTACTTCGGCGACGGCGCCGCCAACCAGGGCCAGGTCTATGAGACCTATAACATGGCCCAACTTTGGGAATTGCCGGTGATTTTCGTGATTGAAAACAACAATTACGCCATGGGCACGTCGGTTCAGCGGTCCACCAAATCGCCGAGCTTGTGGGAACGCGGTGCGGCCTACGGCATCGCCGGCATGGAGGTCGACGGGATGGATGTGCTTGCGGTCAAGGCCGCAGGCGAAAAGGCGGTCGCGCACTGTCGGGCGGGCAAGGGCCCTTATGTGCTGGAAGTGATGACCTATCGCTACCGGGGCCATTCGATGTCTGATCCGGCCAAATACCGGACCCGCGACGAAGTGCAGAAAATGCGCGAAGAGCGCGATGCGATCGAACAGGTCCGGGTTCGGCTTTTGAAAGGCGACGCGACCGAGGACGAGCTGAAAGCGATCGACAAAGAGATCAAAGAGATCGTGAATGCGGCCGCCGAGTTCTCGAAGGAAAGCCCAGAGCCGCCCGTCGAAGAGCTTTACACCGACATTTACGCAGACGCCTGAGGGAGGACAAACCATGGCTGTTGAAATTCTCATGCCGGCGCTGTCCCCCACGATGGAGGAAGGCACGCTGGCAAAATGGATGGTCAAGGAAGGCGACGTTGTCGCGTCTGGAGACATCCTGGCTGAAATCGAAACCGACAAGGCGACGATGGAGTTTGAAGCCGTCGACGAAGGCACGATCGGCAAGATCCTGATCGCCGAAGGCACCGAGGGGGTGAAGGTGAACACCCCCATCGCGGTGATCGGCGAGGCGGGCGAAGACATGTCTGCGGCCCCTGCCCCGGCGGCCGAGGCCCCCGCTCCGGCCCCTGCCGCAGCCCCCGCCCCTGCGGTTGTGGCCGCCCCGGCCCCGGTCGAACCCGACCTGCCCGCAGGCACAGAGATGAAGTCAACCACCGTGCGCGAAGCTTTGCGCGATGCGATGGCCGAGGAAATGCGCCGCGACGAAGAGGTGTTCCTGATGGGCGAAGAGGTCGCCGAATATCAGGGCGCCTACAAGGTGTCGCAGGGGCTGTTGGATGAATTCGGCTCAAAACGCGTGATCGACACACCTATCACCGAGCACGGTTTTGCCGGCATCGGGGTTGGCGCGGCCATGGCCGGCTTGAAACCCATCGTGGAATTCATGACCTGGAACTTCGCGATGCAGGCGATTGACCAGATCATCAACTCGGCGGCGAAAACGCTTTACATGTCCGGCGGCCAGATGGGCGCGCCGATTGTGTTCCGCGGGCCCAACGGGGCAGCCGCCCGCGTCGGCGCCCAGCACAGCCAGGATTATGCGGCCTGGTATGCGTCAATCCCCGGGCTGAAGGTCATCCAGCCCTATTCGGCCGCTGACGCAAAGGGTCTGATGAAAACGGCCATCCGCGACCCCAACCCGGTCGTGGTGCTGGAAAACGAGATCCTGTATGGCCGCGCTTTCGATGTGCCGGTGCTGGACGATTACACCATCCCCTTCGGCAAGGCGCGGATCTGGCGTGAAGGGTCGGATGTGACGTTGGTGTCCTGGGGCATTGGCATGACCTATGCGCTGGAGGCCGCAGACGAATTGGCCAAGGACGGGATCATGGCCGAGGTCATTGATCTGCGCACATTGCGCCCGTTCGATATGCCTGCCGTGATCGCCAGCGTCCAGAAAACCAACCGCTGCGTGGTGGTCGAAGAAGGCTTCCCGGTGGCTTCGTTCTCGGATCACATCGCGTCCCAGATCATGCAGCAGGCGTTTGACTATCTCGATGCGCCCGTGATCACCTGCACCGGCAAAGACGTGCCCATGCCCTATGCGGCGAACCTTGAAAAACTGGCTTTGACCAGCACCAAAGAAGTCATGGATGCCGTCAAATCCGTGACCTACCGCTAAGGAGCAACAGACATGGCAACCGAAATTCTCATGCCCGCGCTGTCGCCCACGATGGAAGAAGGCACGCTGGCGAAATGGCTGGTCAAAGAGGGCGACGAAGTGTCGTCCGGCGACCTTTTGGCCGAGATCGAGACCGACAAGGCGACGATGGAGTTTGAGGCCGTCGATGAAGGTGTGGTCGGCAAAATCCTTGTGGCCGAAGGCACCGAAGGCGTGAAGGTCAACGTTCCCATCGCGGTTTTGCTGGAAGAGGGCGAAAGTGCTGATGACATCGGCGAAACCTCTGCCCCTGCAGCACCTGCCCCCGCGGCAGCCCCCGCCAGCGGCGGCGATAGCGTCGGCGGTGCGCCCGCTCCGGCCCCTGCCCCGGCAGCACCCGTGACCAATGGCGCCCGCGTGTTCGCCACACCGCTCGCGCGCCGGATTGCAGCCGACAAAGGCATCGACCTTGCGGCGTTGAAGGGCTCTGGTCCGCACGGACGGATCGTGAAAGCCGATGTCGAAACCGCCGAAGCTGGGGCATCTGCCCCCGCCAAAGCCACCAGCCCCGCCGCAACACCTGCAGCCGCGTCAATGCCCACAGGCCCCGCGACGGAACAGGTTTTGAAGATGTATGCCGACCGCGACTACGAAGAGGTCGCGTTGGATGGCATGCGCAAGACCGTGGCCTCGCGGCTGACCGAGGCCAAACAGACGATCCCGCATTTCTATCTGCGCCGGGATATCCAGCTCGATGCGCTTCTGGCCTTCCGTTCGCAGCTCAACAAACAGCTTGAAGCGCGCGGCGTGAAACTCAGCGTCAATGATTTCATCATCAAAGCTTGCGCAAATGCGCTGCAATCTGTGCCCGACGCCAATGCCGTCTGGGCGGGCGACCGGATGCTGAAGCTCAAACCCTCTGACGTGGCGGTGGCTGTGGCGGTCGAAGGCGGGCTGTTTACGCCGGTTCTGAAAGACGCCGAAATGAAGTCGCTTTCAGCGCTCTCGGCGGAGATGAAGGACGTCGCCACCCGGGCGCGCGACAAGAAGCTCGCACCGCACGAATACGTGGGCGGGACCTTCGCGATTTCCAATCTGGGCATGTTCGGGATTGATAATTTCGACGCGGTGATCAATCCGCCGCATGGGGCGATCCTGGCGGTCGGCGCCGGGGCGAAAAAGCCGGTTGTGGACGAAAACGGCGAACTTGCCGTCGCCACAGTGATGAGCACCACATTGTCAGTCGATCACCGCGTGATTGACGGGGCATTGGGCGCAGAGCTCTTGACCGCGATCAAGGACAACCTTGAAAACCCGGTCGCGATGCTGGCCTAAACGACCGCGTCAAAAACCAAAAGGGCCGCCCTGACTTGGGCGGCCCTTCTCGTTTTATTCCTCGAAGTGCAGCCCCGGGGTCGAGCGCATGATTTCGCGTTCCTCCTCGGTCATCACCTCTTCAACATCTCCAAAAAGCGGCGTCGACAGATAGCGCTCGCCGGTGTCCGGCAGCATGATCAGCATCGATGATCCCGCAGGGGCGGTCTTGGCGACCTCCATGCCGACGGCAAAGGTCGACCCGCCCGAGATGCCGGTGAAGATCCCCTCTTCGGCGGCCAGGCGTTTCGACCAGGCAATGCCATCGGGGCCGGTCACGGGGAGGAGTTCATCGTAAAACCCTTTGTCCAGGCCTTCTTGCAACACATGGGGGATGATGTCGGGCGTCCAGCCCTGGATCGGGTGCGGCGCCCAGGCCGGGTGGCCCGCGGTGGGCTGGTTTTGCGCGTCGCGCTCTTGGGGAATGCCAGACGCGACAAGGGCCGCATCGGCCGGTTCGGTCAGGATAATCTTGGTGTCGGGCCATTCCTTTTTAAGGACCCGGCCCACGCCGGTGAAAGTTCCCCCGGTGCCGTAGCCGGTAACGAAATAGTCGGGCCGCGCATCCCCGAAATCGCCCAGGATTTCGCGCGCGGTGGTGTGTTCGTGGATGTCGGCATTGGCATCGGTTTCAAACTGAGCCGCATTGAACCAGCCGTGTTCGGCCACCAGTTCGCGCAGCTTCTCCATCATCCCGTAGGCTTTGCGCGCGCGCGGCGTCAGCACCACTTTCGCGCCCAGAAAGCGCATCAGCTTGCGCCGCTCGACCGAGAAACTGTCGGCCATGATGCAGACCAGCGGATACCCTTTGGCCGCACAAACCATCGCCAGGCCGATGCCTGTATTGCCCGATGTCGCCTCGACCACGGTTTGGCCAGGCTTCAATGCGCCCGAGCGTTCGGCGGCCTCGATGATATTGAGCGCCAATCGGTCTTTCACACTGGCCAGCGGGTTGAACGCTTCGGCCTTGACGTAAACTGTGATGCCGTCCGGCGCGATCCGGTTGATCCGCACCACCGGCGTGTCGCCCACCGTGTCGAGAATACTGTCGTATATCCGTCCGCGCCCTGACGTTGTCCTGATGCCCATGACACCCTCCCTGTTCGTGCACTTGCACACAGGCTAGCAGGAGTTTCGAAAAGTCCAAGGGCCAGGTCCGGGGCGGCTGCCGGAATTGCGTTTCACGTTCAAGACACGATGACGGCATCTGGCCGTGAGCTAACGGATATGTGCCCGGATCGTGTTCAAAGGTGAAACGCCCTTTGCTGCCGCGCGGCGTAGCCTCCCCCTGCGCATGTCGCGCAATTTGGTACAGGAGAGGTAGAAGATGTTTATCAAACGATCGAAAGCGATTGGCCTGGGGGCTGTCGTTGCCTTTGGATCGCTGGCGGGCGCTGCACAGGCAGCCACGCTTGAGGTGACATTCACAAACGAACAGACCGGCGCCGGCTTGTTCCTGACACCGGTTCTTTCGGTGTTCCACAATGGCTATGACGCCTTTGATGCGGGCTCTGCCGCCAGCGGTGCACTTGAAGCGCTTGCCGAAGAAGGCATGGTCGGCGCCCTTCAGGCCGAGGCCGAAGCGGCTGGGGCCACCACCGGCGTCATCACCTCGCCGGGTGGTTTTCCCGGCGCGCCAGTGATTGACCCCGGCGAAGCGCCGACAATCTCGGTTCACGTTGATCCCGCCACCAGCCAGTACTTTTCGTTCTTTTCGATGGTGATCCCGTCCAATGACGCATTTATCGGCAATGACGACCCCTTCGCCTATCGGATTTTTGACGCGGCCGGTGAGTTTACCGGCCCGTTGTCGATCTCGATTTTCGGCGGCAACATCTGGGACGCCGGGACCGAGGTGAACTTTGAAAACGGCAGCGGTGACGGGGCGGCCTTTGCCGTGAACGGCGGGCCTCCGGGCTCCGGCACACCCGAAAACGGTGTGATCGCTTTGGCGGGCAACGTGGATTATCTTTTTGGCACCAGTATCCCAACCGGTGGGACAATCGGGTCAGTGCCAGGCAATTTCACGCTTCTGGGCACGATCGACGTGGATCTCGCGCCGGTTCCCTTGCCAGCAGGCATGCCTCTCTTGCTGGCGGGCCTTGGCGGTCTGGCCTTCATGAAGCGCCGGAAGCGCGCCAAGTAAGCAATTGCCCTAAAACACAAAAAACGGCGGCCAATTGTGGGCCGCCGTCCAAAATACTCAAAATCGGTCAATCAGGATTGCGGGAGACTTCCCAGGATCTGGTCCATCGTGACGGACGGCTGGGTGCACCCCGCCTCGCCCACGACCTTGGCTGGCACGCCCGCGACCGTCTTCATTGGGGCCACGTCTTCAAGCACGACTGACCCTGCCGCGACACGACTGCAATCGCCTACAGCGATATTGCCCAACACATGGGCGCCTGCCCCAATCAGCACACCACTGCCGATTTTCGGATGGCGGTCCTCTTCTTCCTTGCCGGTCCCGCCCAGGGTTACAGAATGCAGCATCGACACATTGTCACCGACCACAGCCGTTTCCCCGATGACGATGGAATGGGCGTGGTCGATCATGATTCCCTTGCCGATCTTGGCATTGGGATGAATATCGACGCCAAAGGCTTCGGAAATCCGCGCCTGAAAGAAATAGGCCATATCAGCCCGGCCGTTCTGCCAAAGCCAATGTCCAACGCGGTAAGACTGCAGCGCCTGAAACCCTTTGAAGTACAATACCGGCTGCATCAACCGGTGGCACGCCGGGTCCCGCTCATAGACCGCAACGATATCCGCGCGCGCCTCAATCCCAAGGTCCGGGGCCGCGGCATAGGCATGGTCCACAACCTCGCGCAACAGCTGCTCGGACATCGCCCCAGACGCGAGCTTCTGGGCAATCCGGTAGGACAACGCCCGCTCAAGCGATTTGTGATGCAATAGCGAGGAATGGATCAGCCCGCCCAACAGCGGCTCATCTGCGATCGCCCGCTCGGCCTCTTGCACAATCCGTGACCAGACAGGGTCGACCTTGGACAGCTTCATATGCGTTTCAGCCATGGAATTATCCCTTTCGCCCGGCTCGTAGTACCGCAAATAGGCCGGTTTGGCCAAGCTGGAAAGGTCTAACACGGAAATGGCGGCGTTCTGGCGTAACACTGTTGCCAACGCGGACCCGGGGCGCGTCAGTCAGGCCGGCCGATCTCACGCGCCACTTCGGCCAGGCAAGCACCGTACTCAGGATCGTCCAGCCCGTAGTGCGGCGGTAGCCCGCGCCGCAGGGCGGCCGACATCAATGTCCCGTCACCCCAAACGGGATGACAGGTGTTTGTCTTGGAAACCCATTGGCTTGCGGCGCGCGCCTCATCGATAACACGCGTCAGCACCCAGCCTCGCATCAGCGGCGGTTTGGACCGCAAAAGCCGTGCAACCGTGATCAGATCGCCGTGGCTTGCGGCCCCCATCATGACGCATCCGGCAAAGAGAATTCGGCCAGATGGGCCACAAGGCGCAGACTCCCGCCGGCAAAACTTCCCCCCGTAGCAGTCAGTGTCAGGGCCGTGTCCGCGTAATAGGCCACCGGCGCGGATGTCACCCCACGCAACCACGACCCCGTCGCGACACCAATGCCAGACCCATACCGGTTCGCGGACTGGCCCGCGACGCCCAGCTCGAAACTGGTCGCCCCGCCGGTGATGTCCGCCACAACCCGGCCGGTCACCGCAAACACCAACGCGCCTGATGGAATGAACGCCGCGGTGGTCGATGTGGCACCCGCACCGACGCTGTGGTCGATCTCAACGCTTTGAAAACTCATCCCCGCCCCAGACGCCGAGACAGGCAGTCCCAAGCCGGACCAGGCCGACCCGGTCCAGACCGCAAACTGGGCAGCATCCACGATCCAGGCCCGCATCCCGGTCACAGCGTCGACAAAGACCCAACCACCGCCCAGCACCAGAGCGATACGGCCATCTTCGCCCGCCCAGGCGTTCACCGCGCCGGGGGCGACCATATAGGCGCTGCCTTCAACCGGGGCCCCGGGCGGTGTGGTCTCGCTCACCGATTGTAACACAAGCTGCGACAGCACATCGATCCGGCCCAGCGCCTCATTCACCGTGACATGTTTTTGCGCCTGGGACGGGGCCACCAACGGCAGCCCAAAACGGGGAGTATCAGTCATTCCATGTGATCCTTCTGAACGGGCCCGGGCCGAACCTGTCGGACACCTGAGCCACCTCGATATCAAAAGTCGCACCCACGCCGTCGGCACTGCGCAACGCGGCGGTATAGTCAAATTCCGCGGCCGAAAGGGTCACCTCCCGCAGGATCGACCCCGATTGAACGACCCGCAGAAGATAGAGCTCGCGCGCCTCACCCAGGGGCACGTCAAGCCCCGCCCAGCTGTCGCCATCAATTCGGGTCCGCCGGATCCATGAAACGCCGACACCGCCCGTGCCATCGGACAACCCGCGCAGATGAACCGGCGCAAAGGGCCGCAGCCCGACACCTTCGAAGGCGCGATTGGTTTGCGTGAATGCAGGATCCGTGACCGCCCGGCTGGCTGGCCCAACCCGCCAGACTTGCGAAACGCCCCGCTGGTTGCTCGCCAGCGAGCTGTCCGTGACCGCGGCGTTCAACAGCACAAACACCGCCCCGGCGGGAAGCTCCTCAGCGGCAAGATGATCCGTGCCCACCTGCCCGCGCAACCGCAACGACAGATCCCAAAGGTCATCATCCACAAGTGTGGCAGTCTGAAACTGGAACACCTCCCAATCATCGCCGCCCGGCATCGCGACGGCCGCACGGTTGGCCCCAGCCAAAAGCTGGTCTTCAGACACCGATTGCAGGGTCTGAGACAGGCGGACGCGCAAGGGCGCACCCCGGTCGAGCCGCCCGGACACCGCCACCGGCAGCGCATTTTCCGTCACACCAATTCCCGCCTGCACCGGCAGAACGGTATCGAGCACGTAATCACTGCCCGTAGCCGACCGGTACACCGCCACGTCGCCCGGCCAGGGGCTGGCTGTGGCCGCAATTGCCGGAGCATGTGCGGCCTCGTCCCCGGTGATCAATGGAAGATCAAGGAACACCGCCTCAACCGGCAAGGCCGGGATGAACACCCGCGGCGCCACATCCGTCTCAACAGCGTCAGATGGCACATAGGTTTCGCTTTCAACCCGAACCGCCTCGATCGCCTGGGACGTGCCCTGATCAACCCGGTCAATCCGGAACGTGCCGACCGCCCCGCCCTCATCAAGGGCGATCACGTCGCCCGCCCCCACGCCATAAGACGAAGGCGGCAGCTCCAGCTGCACCTGATCGCGGGCAATCCGCGCCTCGGCCAGCCACCGCTCAACAATCTTCAGCCCTTCGGCCTGTGTCAGCACCAAAGGCATCTCTGATTGTGACACGCTTGAGGCCTTGTCGTCGGGAAACCCGGCCTCGACGGCGCGCGTTTCATAGTCGCCATCGGCCTCGACAAAGGTCAGCCGCACCCGACCACTCACTTCGGCTTCTGGCGCGCGCACCAAGCTGATTGTCGGCACATCTTCGGACCCCAGGACGATATCGGGCTCGGCCAGTGCACGGTCCTCACGCCCCGTGCGTGTCTTGAAGACCAGCGCACCGTCGCGTTCGACCGCATCAAATCCGTAGGCCAACATCAGGGGCTGCAAAATTCCCCGCGCCGTTTCGCCTCCACCCGTGCCATAGCCTTTGACCGCGCCGTAAAGCCCGGTGGTCTCTACCGACGTCACCCCAGCGTGCGCACATATCTCGCGCACAACGGAAGCCAAGGCCCGCGCCCCAACCCGTCCGTTCAGCCAATGCCCGCGCGCATAATTTCCACCATCCGACCACAACTCCGAATTGCCCGGAAAAAACGGATAGGGCCGCGCGTCCCAGGCCCAGATAAACGACCGGCTCGCCTCCAGCATACGCCCGTCGTACAGCACCGCTTCGGGATTGTTTTCCGGGTCATCCCAATACTCGAACACAGCCCGCAGAAACTGCATCTGCAACAGATCGTCCCGCGCGCCATTTGAATACTTGGGCAACGCGCTTTCAGATGATTTTGGATCCAGAAACTTGTTCGGCTGGTTGGTGCCCTTGTCGATCGCGGCACAACCGACCTCGTCGCACCAGGCCGCATCAAACTGCGGCCCGCGCAGACGTTCAGGGTCATGGGCCGAAAAGGCCATCGCCTCAGCCCCGTTTTCCCAAATCAGCTTGCGGCGCGTCTCTTCCCAAACGGGCCGCCGATCAGGTGGCGAGGCCGCGATGATCCCGCTGTCACCGAACACCATCACATTGCGCACCTGCTCCAAGGTCTCGCCCACCAAAGCGACCCGGCGCGCCTTTCCGGGCGCCGCGACCGTTTCGCCTTCGACCATCGCGCGCACCCATTCCGACCCGGCCCGCGTCTTTCCCGCGCCCCGCCCGCCCAGGATCATCCAGGTCCGCCAATTGCCGCTGGGCGGCAATTGATGCTCATGCGCCCAAAAATCGAACAGAAACGGCAGCGCCCGCAGCGCATTGTCACTTAGCTTACTCAGAAACGCTTCCCTGATCTCCGGCTTTGCGGATGCGATCAAGGAGGCTCCCGATCTCAGCTCGGGCGGTCTTGGCGTCGAAGGGCTCGACTGCGCCAATGCCGGTGCGGCCATAGAACTCTTTTTCAAAATTCTGCCTTTCGTTGCTCAACTTGATGAACGCCTCCTTCAGGCGGGTGATCGCCTTCATGGTTTGCGCATCCGTGACACTCGCGTCGAAGGTCAATACCTCTTCAACCCGTTCTTCAAAAAGGTCGACAGCCACCCGCACAGACAGCATTGCCTGGCGCAGCGTCGCGACCGCATCGCGCTCATTGATCGAAGGCGTGTGTGCACCCATTGTTTGCTCGCACCTGTCGATTGCCAAAATGTCATGTGAAAACCTGGGCAACAAAAAAGCGGCCACGGGGGTCAGACCCCGAGCCGCTTGCCCATTTCATCCATCTTGCACGCTTTCTACTTTAGAGCGTTCGGTAAGTCAAGCGCTAAATCTCCGGTTGCGGACGCTAAGCGTACGCAACGGTTAACAAATCATTGATTTGCCCGCTCCGCTTCGATCTCGCGCCACCGCGCAACATTGGCATTATGCTCATCAAGCGTGACCGCAAAAGCGTGCCCACCCGTGCCATCGGCCACAAAGTAAATGAACGGCGTGGTATCTGGATCAAGGGCCGCTTGAATGCTGGCCAGCCCCGGATTGGCAATCGGCGTCGGCGGCAGCCCGTTGATCACATAGGTGTTCCACGGCGTCTCCCGGCGCAGCTCGCTTTGCCGCAACCCCCGCCCCAGCGGTGCCCGGCCTTCCGTCACCCCGTAAATCACCGTGGGGTCAGTCTGCAGCCGCATCCCGTCGTTCAACCGGTTGATGAACACGCTGGCCACCTGGCGGCGTTCTTCGGCCAGTCCCGTTTCCTTTTCTATGATCGACGCAAGGATCAACGCCTCCTCAGGCGTCTCCAGCGGCAAACCATCCACCCGCTCGGCCCAGGCCTCGGCCAGCCGGGTTTCCTGCTTGGCGGCCATCGCAGCCAGCAACCCGGCCCGGCTGTCCCCCGCACGCACCTCGTAACTGTCGGGCGCAAGCGACCCCTCCGCTGGGATGTCCTCGATCTCGCCGTCCAGAAAATCCGCTTTTTTCAGCGCCTCGACGATCTGCCAACTGGTGGCCCCTTCCGCCAGCGCAATCCGGTAGCGGGTATCGGCGCGCTCCCGCACCTCGCCATAAATCGGATCTGCCCCATCATCAGGATCAAACTCGGTGCGGGTCTCAAACCGGTTGGTCGCCGGGTCCAACTCGCGCACCTGGACTTCCTCGTTGGTCACACCCACCCGAAACACCACCTCGGTGCCACAGGTGCTGCGCCCACCCTGGGTGACGATATCGACGATCTCAGACATCGACGCCGCCTCCGGCACCAGAAAACTCCCGGCTTTCAGATCATCTGCCTTACCGGCGTATTCCGCCCCAAGGCGGAAAATTCGTGCGTTGCTCACAGCGCCGCGCTCCACCAGACCGCCGCTCAGACTCGCCAAGCGCTGGCTCGGGCGCACCTCAAGACAGATCGGCTCTGCCAAGGGCCCCTCACCGGAATACTGCGACTGCCCCCAGCCAATAAGCCCCGCCAGCGCAATCAGCGCGACGATCAAGACCGAAAACAGGTTTGCCGCGATATGGCGCCACATCAGCCCGCCACCTTGCCCATCACCAACGACGCATTGGTCCCGCCAAACCCAAACGAGTTCGACAAGGCAATGTTGATCTCGCGTTCAGACTTCGCATTGGCCGCCAGATCGAACTTCGTTTCCACGTCGGGCGTATCAAGGTTGATCGTCGGCGGGGCTACCTGATCGCGGATCGCCAGGATTGAGAATATCGCCTCGACCGCACCAGCCGCCCCCAGAAGATGCCCGATGGACGATTTTGTCGACGACATCGTCGCTTTGGCGGCTGCATCGCCCATCAAGCGCTCAACCGCGCCCAACTCAATCGTGTCGGCCATGGTAGATGTGCCATGGGCGTTGATATAGTCAATGTCCCCCGGCGTGATCCCGGCCCGCTTGATCGCGGCTGCCATCGCGCGCGCGCCGCCTTCGCCGTCCTCGGACGGGGCCGTGATGTGATAGGCATCGCCCGACAACCCGTAGCCCAAAATCTCGGCATAAATCGTCGCCCCGCGCGCCTTTGCGTGCTCGTATTCTTCCAAGACCACGACGCCTGCGCCCTCGCCCATCACAAACCCGTCGCGGTCGGCATCATAGGGCCGGCTCGCGGTCTCGGGCGCATCGGCACGCTTGGTCGACAGCGCACGGCAGGCGTTGAACCCGGCAATCCCGATTTCGGAAATCGGCGCCTCGGCGCCACCTGCAACCATCACATCGGCATCATCCAGCATGATCAAACGGGCCGCGTCGCCAATTGCATGGGCGCCGGTCGAACAGGCCGTCACCACCGCGTGGTTGGGGCCTTTGAGCCCGTAGCGTATGCTCACCTGGCCCGACACCAGATTGATCAGGGCGGACGGGATGAAAAACGGCGACACCCGCCGCGGCCCACGTTCCTTGATCAGCACAGCCGTGTCGGCAATCGACGTCAGCCCGCCAATGCCAGAGCCAATCATCACGCCGGTGCGTTCGAACTCTTCTGTGGTCTTGGGGGTCCAACCGGAATGGCTTACCGCCTGATCGGCAGCCGCAATCCCGTACAGGATAAAATCATCGACCTTGCGCTGTTCTTTGGGCTCCATCCAATCGTCAGGATTGAACGTCCCATCCGTGCCATCGCCGCGCGGCACTTCGCAGGCATAATTCGTCGTCAGATGGCTGGCATCAAAACGCTGGATCGTGCCCGCGCCCGATTGCCCCGCCAAGAGCCGCTCCCACGTTGCCTCAACGCCCGATGCAAGGGGCGAGACCATACCCAGCCCTGTCACAACAACTCGACGCATGCCCGTACCCCGTTTCTTTGTCAGGTCATTGGATTTGGTGATAGCGGCTGCGCCAGCGGGCGGCAACCCGGGCGCGCAGTCATTGGCCGACCCGGCCTCCTCAGCAGAATCTTTACTTTTTTGAAGCAAGACACACGCGGGGGCCTCGTGGATCAGGGGAGTGGGATGCCCGCAGCCTGGGCGCATCTTGGAAAGTTTCGGCGGCTGGTATTGGCCGCAGGCCTTGCTGTGACATCACAGCAAGCCGTCGCGGCGTGCGACCTCGCGGCGGATCTGGCCGGCCTCCATGAGGCCTATGACGACCTGATCGAAGGGGGCGGGACACCGCGGGCCGACATTGGCCGTTTCGTGATCAACCGCGACCTCATCGAACAGACCGAACGCGACCTCATCCAATCGCTCAACAGCAGCGGGTTCTATGATGCCATGCCCCAGCTGCGCCCCGTGCTTGATGATATGGCAGCCCTCGCCCGGCGCGGCGCAAGTGCCGAAGACCTGGGCCGGCACCGGTCGAATATCGAAAGCCTGACCAATACATTGCGCGGCACAGGCTGCTTTGAAACCCCGGGCGAGGCCACCGAAGCCGCGGCCGCGCCACCATCTGACACCGCACCGCCCGACCCTGAAACAGCGGACGAAACCACCAGCAGCGCAGATGTTGCGGGCACCAATGCGCTAAAGCGCCTGACCGTCCTGATCGAAGAGACCGCTCCCTATTCCTATGGTATTCTGGGCATGATCACACTGGCCTTGTGCATCGCGGGATGGTTCCTGCGGCGGCTTTTCCTGCGCAACCGCGCCCGCGCCTTCCCCCGCGTGCCCTTTGGCGGCCACATGCCGATTACCGATGCCTTGGGGCGCCGCAAAGACCGTATCGTGGTGGATATCTCGCAAGGCGGGTTGATGATTGAACGCCCCGATACCACCAACTTCGATCCCTTCGATCGTGTGTCAGTGCGCCTGCCTGACGGGGACCACAGCCTCGAACTGATGTGGGAGAATGATCATTTCTTGGGCTACAAGTTCGACACCGTTCTGACCGAAGCTGCCTTTGCCGCCGTCACAGCCATAGACGTGCGAAAGTCCGAAGACCGCGACGCTCCGAACGAAAACAGCGCCCCAGAGGGCGCTGCTCAACAACCGGCCTGACGCGTTACGCTCAGGACGCTTCTTTGATGAATTTCACCGCATCACCAAAGGTCTGAATGGTCTCGGCTGCGTCATCCGGGATTTCGATCCCGAACTCTTCTTCAAACGCCATCACCAGTTCGACGGTGTCCAGACTGTCCGCGCCAAGATCATCGATAAACGATGCGGTCTCAGCCACTTTGTCTTCTTCCACACCCAGGTGCTCGACAACGATCTTTTTAACGCGATCATCAATGTCGCTCATGTTCGGTCCTCACGTTCCGCGCGGGGCTTTGCCCGCATTCTCTGGCCCCTTGGGACCGTTCCCCTGCCTTTAAAGACAGATCAGACCGGCACCATGGGCGCCCGCCATTGGCCGCGCTCTTAGCACAGTGCCCGTGGAACGCAAATGCGAATTGCGCATCCAAAAAACAACCCTAGAGCATGGCCATCCCGCCATTTACATGCAGCGTCGCGCCCGTGATGTAACCCGCTTCCGGGCTTGCAAGGTAAAGCACGGCCGACGCGATCTCGGCAGGCTCACCCATCCGGCCAGCAGGAATTTGGCTCAGGATCGCCGCGCGTTGCTCCTCGTTCAACTTGTCGGTCATCGCCGTTGCGATAAACCCCGGCGCAACCGCATTCACCGTGATGCCCCGGCTGGCCACTTCACATGCCAGGCTCTTTGAAAACCCGATCATCCCGGCCTTGGACGCGGCATAATTGGTCTGGCCCGGGTTGCCCGTCGCGCCGACCACGGATGAGATATTCACGATCCGCCCCCAACGCGCCTTCATCATGCCGCGCACAGCCCCCCGGCACAGCCGCATCGTGGCCGTCAGGTTCACATCCAGCACCGACTGCCAGTCGTCGTCGGACATGCGCATGAACAGCCCATCGCGCGTGATGCCGGCGTTGTTGACCAGCACATCCAAGCTGCCCATCGCCTCGGCGGCCACCTTGGGCAGAGCATCGACTGCTGACGGATCTGACAGGTTGCACGGCAAGACATGCGCGCGGTCCCCAAGCTCGTCCGCCAGCGCCCGCAACGGGTCCTCGCGCGTGCCTGACAATCCAACATGCGCACCTGCCATGTGCAAAGCCCGCGCGATATCAGCCCCGATCCCCCCCGACGCCCCCGTGACCAGCGCGGATTTCCCGCTTAAATCAAACATATCTCTTCCCTACTTCAATTCTTCCACTGCGGCGGCGACATCCTGCGGCGTTCCAATCGCCCGTGTCGCACTCTCCCTATCGATCCGCCGGATCATCCCCGAAAGCGCCTTGCCCGACCCGATTTCCCAGAACGTGCTGACACCCTGGTCTACCATCCAGGCCACACTTTCGCGCCATCGCACCTTGTGGGTCACCTGTTCCACCAAAAGCGAGCGGATGGTGCCGGGGTCTGACACATCATGGGCCAGAACATTTGCCACCAACGGCACCGCCGGGCGCCCGATATCAACCTCAGCCAGCGCTTGGGCCATGGCTTCCGCTGCCGGCGCCATCAATTCACAATGAAACGGAGCCGACACCGGCAACATCAGCGCCCGCTTGGCGCCATTGGCCTTGGCGATGTCCGTCGCGCGCGCCACGGCCTCCATCTCGCCAGACACCACCACCTGCGCGGGATCATTGTCATTGGCCGCCACGCAAACCTCGCCCTCTGCGGCCTCTTCGGCGACCGCATTGACCTCCTCAAGCGTCAACCCAAGGATCGCAGCCATCCCGCCTTCGCCCACCGGCACGGCCGCCTGCATCGCCAGCCCGCGCGTGCGCAACAGGCGTGCGGCATCCGCAATGTCCAGCGAACCAGCTGCGGCCAATGCCGAATATTCGCCCAGCGAATGGCCCGCCACGAAGGTTGCGTGTTCGATCGACACGCCTTCCGATTGCAGCGCCCGCAAGGCCGCAAGTGACGTGGCCATCAGTGCGGGCTGCGCGTTCTCGGTCAGCGTCAGCGTGTCGGGGTCACCGTCCCACATCATCTGAGACAGCTTTTCAGACAGCGCCTCGTCGACCTCATCAAACACGGCTTTTGCCGCCGGATAAGCCTCAGCCAGAGCCTGACCCATCCCGATGGTCTGCGCCCCCTGGCCCGGAAAAACGAATGCTCTGCTCATGGTCTACCCCTCCCGCCTTTGGCGCGGTTTAGCGCCCTGCCAAAGGGGGCACAAGGCGGCTCAGCGCTGACCAGCCTGGCGCAAACGCACCGCGCGCACAGGTGTCGGCGCGGCCACGCTCAGCCGCATCTCCATGCGCTCGGCGGGACTTTTCAGGTCGCGGCAAAACCGGCCATGGACCAGGTTCAGTTCGCGTTCCAGGCCCGACAC
Source organism: Pseudomonadota bacterium (assembly GCA_038530285.1). GTDB lineage: Bacteria > Pseudomonadota > Alphaproteobacteria > Rhodobacterales > Rhodobacteraceae > JASJAR01. The sequence continues at coordinate 111,260 of JBCBCY010000011.1, read as the reverse complement.
AAGATGCACCGTCTCCTGCGCCCCAAGGCGCAGATGAAGTTCTGCCGGTTTGCCCTCATCGCGGCGCACATAGGCGCTTTGCACTGACGAAAATGGAATCCGCCGCGTCACCCGGGTTTTCTTGTCGCGCACCCGCCGTGCCAGACGGATTTCGCGGGCGGTGGTGTCAACCTGTGTCTCTTGCACCAAGGCGCGGCTGGACAGAAAATAAAGCGTCGCCCCCCCCAGCGCCAAAACCACCGCCAAAGCGGCCTTCAATTGCAAAGGCTCGCCGGGGATCAGCCCCGCAGGAACCAGCCAGATCGCATAGGCTGTCATCACCAGAACAATGCCGAAAAACCGCATCGCCGCTTCTGACATCGCCGATCCACCGGCGGTCGCGCGCTGCGAACTCAGAATATAACCCCAATGGGTCTCAACCAGTTGGATGGACTTGGGATGATGCATCTTGGGATGCAACGTGATGCGCGCCTCGGTCATATCTTGATCCTTTGTTCAAGCTTGATGAACAATCGACGCCAAAACGGGCAATATTGGGGCATTACACGAACAATTCCATGCCGCTGGCCGGGGCCGCAAAAGCCCCTTGCAGAACGGCGCCTGCGCTGTATAAAGCGCGCTTCCGCACCACGTATGACCGGCGCAGCCTCTCGTGGACGGGCCGCGGAAGTTCAAACCGCCCGTCCTTTGAAATGTGCCTTAGAAAATATGGAGACACCATGCCGCTTTATGAGCATGTGTTCATCTCGCGCCAGGACCTGTCGAACACGCAGGCCGAGGGGCTAATCGAACATTTTGGAACGGTTCTGTCGGACAACGGCGGGAAAGTCGTCGACCAGGAATACTGGGGCGTCAAAACCATGGCCTACCGGATCAACAAGAACCGCAAAGGCCATTATGCCTATTTGAAAACCGACAGCCCGGCACCGGCTGTGCAGGAAATGGAACGCCTGATGCGTCTGCACGAAGACGTCATGCGCGTTTTGACCATCAAGGTGGACGGCCACGAAGAAGGCCCGTCGATCCAGATGAAGAAATCCGAAGAACGCGGCGACCGCCGCGAACGTCGCTAAGGGGGTCCTGACATGGCATCGAAACCATTTTTCCGCCGCCGCAAGGTCTGCCCCTTCTCGGGCGATAACGCGCCGAAGATCGACTATAAGGACACGAAACTTCTGCAGCGCTATATCTCTGAGCGTGGCAAGATCGTGCCCTCGCGTATCACCGCCGTTTCGGCCAAAAAGCAGCGGGAGCTTTCGCGAGCGATTAAACGCGCCCGGTTCCTGGCCCTGCTGCCTTACGCCGTGAAATAGGAGAGCCATCATGCAAGTCATTCTCCTCGAACGCGTCGCAAAGCTGGGTCAGATGGGCGACATCGTGTCCGTCAAGGACGGCTACGCGCGCAATTTCCTGTTGCCGCAGAAAAAAGCCCTCTGGGCATCGGATGCGAACATCAAATCGTTCGAAACCCAGAAAGCGCAGCTCGAAGCCCGCAACCTGGAAACCAAAAGCGAAGCCGAAGCCCTGGCTGCCAAGCTTGACGGCGAAACCTTCATCGTCATCCGCTCTGCCTCAGATGGTGGTTCGCTCTACGGGTCGGTTTCGACCCGCGATGCCGCCGAAGCCGCGTCCGAAGCGGGCTTTTCGGTCGACCGCAAACAGGTCGCCCTGGCCGCCCCCATCAAGGAACTCGGCCTACATGAGGTTGTGGTCACGCTGCACCCCGAGGTCGAAGCGATCATCAAGCTTAACGTCGCGCGTTCGCCTGAAGAGGCTGAATTGCAGGCCGCAGGCAAGACCATTCAGGAACTCGCCGCCGAAGAAGAGGCGCTGGAACAAGAAGAACTGGCCCAGCTCTTTGACGAGATCGGTGCCGCAGAACTGGATGAGCTGGACCCCTCACGTGACGGCGACGATGACGCCGGCCCGGTGGATGTGCCTGAATCAGACGGTGACGCGCAGCCTGGCGAAGATGAAGATCAGGCCTGAACCACCTGACAACAAAAATAAAAATGGCCGCGCGATCTCGTGCGGCCTTTTCTATTGGCACGACCCTATCAATTTTGCTCGGCCAGGCGTAGCATTGCCCCACCAGCAAGGAGACCGGCCATGGACCTGCACCAGATTATCTACTCGTCCCGCCCTTTCGGATATGACGAGGCTATGCTGGCGGGCATTCTGCTGGATGCGCGGCGCTGTAATGCCCGCGACGGGGTCACCGGCGCCCTGATCTGCCGCAACGACATCTACCTTCAGCTTCTCGAAGGGCCCAAGGACGTGGTGTCCGCGACCCTCGACCGGATCGCCAAAGATGACCGACACACCGATGTCGTCTTGCACATAAACGGGCAAATCTTCCAACGCTTGTTCGGCGATTGGGACATGCTGCACGATCCCGCCTTTTCCTGGCTGACACCGGGCCAGACCCCCGGCCCCGGCGACATTGAACGCATCCGCAACACCAACCTTCGCGCAGTCTTCGAAAAACTCGCCCGCGCCCAAGCCGCCTAGTTTTCCCGCAACACCACGCGCGTTTCAAACCCCGCAACAGGGGGCTGATCGAAATGCGCCGTTCCAGTGGCGCTCACGCCTATTGTGATCTCTCGCGTAGGTAGTGTTTCAGGTATTGGTCGATGAACTCTTCCTCCGCCTGATCCCAGATACCGTTGAGCCGCTTGACACTCTGCTTGAACCGAAGTCGATAAGCGCCGGACGGCTCGATCTCCAGAACAAAACCAGCGTTGTCTTCTGCGGCAGCCTCTTTGCGCTGCATGTATAGGGCCATGGCCGCTTGGCGCGCTTCTGGACCAAGGGCAAACTGATCCTGGTCCAATGCCCCAGCCGGTCCTTTAACCAGAACAAGACCGACGTAATCGGAATCGAAGCCTTCGGGCACCTCGCGAAGCTCAATATCGAGAAGTGCGGCCTGCCAGCCGTCCGAAGGCAAGCAGGCTGTAACTGCGCCCACAAAAGCGAGTGTCGCCTCGGTAAAATCCATCGCTTATCGCAGCTCAAACCCGCGCGGCGTCACTTGCAACGCCGCAAGGTCAATGCCGTTTTGCAAAGCCATGCGCGCGGCGGCTTGTGCGATCTGATCGAGCAAGCCCGGATCCCGCGCTGCCTGCTCCAACCGTTGGTCGAGCAGTTTGCGCTGAAGGTTCGAAAAAGCAAAGTCGGACGCAATCGTGTCGAATGCGGCACACGGCCCCGGGGCCATCGTCATGGCGATGACACAGCACACCACCTTAAGATCGAAAGATTTTTTCATGGGGCAACCTACTGAAAAATGCTTAGCGCCAAACGATCAGGGCAAAAAAGCCGTACCCAACCTGTCCGCCCTCACAGTTAGCCGCGCGGCCACGAAAAGCAAAAGGCGCGCGAAACCGGTCTGCAAACGCGGCGCGTTTCGCGCAGAAAAAAGGGGCGCTGCCTCATTCAGGCGCACCCCTTTTTCGCGATCAGCAAACGGTCTTCCGGGCCGGGCGGGTCGCCACAACCCGGCGACCTCGCGCGATGCTCAGTCTTCTTCGATCGCCTCAACAGCCGCTTTAAGATCCTCTTTCGAGACCTCTTTTTCGCTGACCTTGGCCAATTCGAAGATGTAATCGATGACCTTGTCTTCAAACAGCGGCGCCTGGATTTGCTGGCGCATCTCCGGGTTCTGCTGCACGAATTCAAAGAACTGACGCTCCTGGCCGGGATATTGCCGCGCCCGCGCCATGACCGCCTGGGTCATTTCGGCGTCTGAGACTTCGATCTCGTTCTTGCGGCCAAGCTCGGCCAGCAACAGCCCAAGACGCACCCGGCGCACGGCCAGTTCCTTGTGCTCATCGGTGGTCTCGATTTCCGGGTGATCGTGGCCTTCCACCTCGGGGTTGTCTTCATGCCAAAGCTGATGCGCGATTTGCTTGGCTTCCGCCTCAACCAGCGTGGGCGGCAATTCGAAGTCCACCACATCATCGAGCGCATCAAGAAGCTTGCGTTTCATGACCGCACGGCTGGCCTGACCGTACTCCGCGCCAAGGCGCTCGGAAATCTGGCCTTTCAACGCAGCCAGGTCATCGGCCCCGAACTTCTTGGCAAGCTCATCATCGATTTCCGCCGGTTTGGGCGCCTTCACAGCCTTGATCTTGCAGGCAAAAACAGCCTCTTTGCCCGCCAGAGGCTCGGCTTGGTAGTCATCGGGGAAGTTGACCGTGACATCCTTGTCTTCTTCGGCTTTCACACCCACCAACTGGTCTTCAAAGCCGGGGATGAAGGAATTCGACCCCAGCACCAGCGGGTAGTCTTCGGCGGCACCGCCATCAAACGGCTCCCCGTCGATGGACCCCACAAAGTCCAGCACAACCTGATCGCCGTCTTTGGCTTTCGAGCCTTTCTTGCGATCCTCAAAATTCTGCGCGTTCTCGGCAAGGCTTTGCAGCGCCTCGTCCAGTTCTTCATCCGCAGGCTTTGCGACCAGCTTTTCCAGCTTGATCTTGCCAAAATCCACGTCAGGTACATCCGGCAGACGCTCATAGGACATCTCGACCTCAAGGTCGTCGCCCTCTTTCCAGTCCTCGTTGGTCATCTTGACGTCAGGCTGCAGGGCGGGCCGATCACCCGATTCTTCAAAGTGCGACGACATCGCACCGTCGATCGTTTCCTGCATGGCCTCACCCAGAAGCCGCTCGCCATATTGCTTTTTCAAAAGCGCCATCGGGACCTTGCCCTTGCGGAAGCCCTTCATCTGGATTTCCGGCTGCGCCTCGGCGAGCTTTTCGTTTACTTTCTTGTCCAGTTCTTCGGCAGGGATCTTGATTTGATAGCCCCGCTTCAGGCCCTCGTTCAGGGTCTCGGTCAACTGCATACTACGTCCCGTCTGGCTGTGGCCGAGGCGTACCCTCAAGGCCGGAAAATTCGCGCCGTTCTACGGGGGCTTTTTGCCCAGTGCAAGGCATCTTCGATCGCGTCGGTGAAAGGCGAAACCTGGAACTTCTATGCCCCCTGCCGTTCCAACGGCAGCGGGCGGATGAACGGGCTCGGCGCACGCGCCTGGCGACCTCTGCGGGGTGTCGCTTCGCTCAACGAAGAGATTTGGTGCACCTCAAGGGAGCAACCTAGAACTCAATTTACTCGATTCGTGTTTGGATGAAATCGAGGATTGGGCAGACATCATCGAGGCTGAGAAGGAGGTTTTTGCGCTGTTGCGCGAGCTGCCTGAAGCGGGTTTCAAACCGCGAGGGCCACGGCCATGAGCGGGGTATCGGAACACAGCAAGACCAAGCGGCCTGCCCCGCTGTCGCTAAGGCTTAGTGAGAACGAGCGCGCCAAGTTGGAATACCAAGCCGGTGGATTGGCCTTGGGCGCCTATATCAAATCGGTGGTGTTTGATGATTCCGCGCCCATGCACCGCAAACGCAAGGCCGCCCCTTCGGCTGAAATGCAGTTGCTGGCAGAGGTGCTGGCACGGCTGTCAGACACCCGCACTGCGGCCAACATCAATCAGATCGCCAAGCATCTGAACCAAGGCACGCTGGTGGTCGATGAGGAGTTGGAAGCCGATTTGAACCAAGCGCTGGCGGATATCGCCTGGATGCGCACCACTTTGGTCAAAGCCTTGCGAGGTGGATCATGATCTTGGTGGGGTCTCAACGATCTGGCGCAAAGGCCTTGGCCGATCATTTGATGAATGATCGCGACAACGATCATGTCACACTGGCAGAGGTGGACGGGTTTATCGCCGAAGACCTGCATGGTGCCTTGGAAGAAGCCGAGGCGATCTCCATGGCCACGCAATGCACAAAATTCCTGTTCTCGGTCTCGCTCAACCCGCCCGAAGGTGTCGTTGTGACCGAAGAAGGGTTCAAAGAAGTCGCCGACCGCGTGGCCGAAACCCTGGGGCTATCTGAACAACCCCGCGCCATCGTCATTCATGAAAAGAACGGACGCCGCCATGCCCATGCGGTGTGGAGCCGGATTGATGGGCGTGAGATCAAAGCCATCGAGCTCGGGCTCTACAAGGTCAAACTCCGTGATCTGAGCCGCGAGTTGTTTCTCGATCATGGCTGGGAGCTGCCCAAGGGTCTTCAGACCTATGGTCACAAAGACCCACTCAACTTCACACTCGGGGAATGGCAGCAAGCCCAACGGATCGGTGTTGATCCCAGAGAAATGAAGCCGCTCTTCCAAAATGCTTGGGCGCGGTCCGACAGCCTCAAGTCCCTGACAAACGCACTGTCGGACAAGGGGCTCTATCTCGCCAAAGGTGATCGGCGTGGCTTTGTTGCCCTCGATATTGAAGGCAAGGTGTACGCCCTGGCTCGATGGTCGGGCGTGAAGACGAAAGAACTAAAGGCCAAGTTGGGCTCACCAGATAATCTGCCCTCCGTCGAAGCAACACTTCAAATTCTCAAGTCGAAGAAGACCAAACAGGTGACCGACTACATCGATCAGGTCAAAGGCCGCCACGCGCGCGAAATCCGACCCTTCGTTGAAGACCGCGCGAAGATGGTCAAAGCGCAGCGCAAAGAGCGCGCGAACCTCAAAGCAAAACAGGAAGACCGCTGGATTAATGAAAACAAGGAACGCCAAGAACGCCTCAATGGCGGGCTACGCGGGTTGTTTGATCGGATCACGGGTGCGCACCGCAAAACCCAGAAGACAAACGAACGCGAATCCCTGGCTTGTCTTCACCGTGATCAAGAACAGCGCGACACGCTGATCCATGCACAGATGGCAGAACGGCGAACCTTGCTTGAACGTGCACTACCCATTCGAAAAAGACACAAACAAGATAGGTCGATGCTGGCGAAGACCGTCAACCTCTATCTCCGAAAGCCAACTTCTGAGCCGATGCGAAATCGGTCGCCAGGCCTGGCTTTGGAAAGGTAGTCCGAAATCGACTCTGCGAGATGAGTGTAGACTCTACTCATTTTCGCTCTAGTGATCTGAACCAGACACGCGTGTTCCGTATCCCAAATCGCGATTCCTTATTACTAGCAAAGCGTTAACCAAAAATATGGTTGGCTAGGACTTATGAACACTTGAGTGATGTCATCCAGCAGTGAACTCGGAGCGCCAAGAGTAATATCATATGGGAAATTCAAAGTTTTTGAAGTGTTGCAACGCCAAGTCATTGGCGCAACGTTGGAGATGGGAGGCCTTAGAATTCTCCCATTGGCTCCTTGAAATATGAAATTCCAATGGATTACTGCATCGCGCCTATCACTTGTTCTACATCTGCGTTGTGTTCCTGACCGAAGGTTGGGCTGGTACGCCCTATACGAAATCTCAAACCTGTATCGCGTTTTGGCGGTATTTATGGGGACCAAAAACCCGTGGAAACTATCGAGATGAATTGAGCCCCAGGAGAATGGCCGTCCGGTAGCTTTAAACCTCTTGCCGTTCCTCAGTGGTTCGGTCTGAACCACGAGGTCTTCGTTTCCATCCGATACCATGCGGAATCGACGTCTTGGTCGCCCAGGAGCAAGCGTCGGATCCGATTCTTTGTCCCAAGGTTCTGGCGGGTAATCGAAGGCAGTCCAACGTTCGTCGTCGAGTTCAATCTCTGGGGTGGATTCCTCTATTTTACCTGCTTCGCGTTCATCGTCAGTCATTCGTATGCTCCCGATCAAAAATTGACAGTGAAAATCTTGCTAGTGTTGAAAGCCCTCTTGATAGAGCTGAAATCTAAAGCAGCATTCTACTTGATTAAACGGTCGCACTTGTTTCCGCCAGAAATCAAGCCTGGTTGGCACCAATCGGAGGATTGCGTTTGAGTTCTTTTCCCAGTGCACCACCCCCAATCACCCTTGGCTCACCCCGGCGGGGTGCGCGATCCACAGTTACAGCCATCCGCATGATCTCGTTTGAGAAAGGATATGCGGATGAGACAGATGTTGAATGTGCGGGCGGATGGCGCTCGCTGGATGATGTGGGGCGGGGTTGGCTTCGTACTGGCGCTGACCTTGGTATTGGTCGCAGATGCGGCTTGGGCGCAGACGGTGTTTCGCAATGGCCGCTGGGTCGATCAGCGGAGCTTGCGCGGGCAGTTGGACCCGGCCCTGTTCCTGGCGCTGATGCGGTTTGCGCTTGTGGCGGTGGCCACAGGGATCGGCTTTGCCATTGGGTGGTTCCTCTCACCTCAAGGGCGTGACGCACGGATGGCAATGCTGCTGATTGTGGGCTTACTTGGCCTCGGGCTGCTGGCCTTCAATCAAGGCCCATTGGGCTGGACTGTCGCCACGGTGTTGGCTCTGATCGGGTTCATGTGGGGGCTTGGCCACTGGCTCGGGAATGCCATGCAGTCGCTCTTGGAAATGCCCACCACCTTTGGCTCAGCCAAATGGGCCGATGCGGCTCATATGGCTGAGAAAGACCTCTTCGGCGAAGATGGCATCGTGCTGGGCTCGGCCTTTGATGGTGAGCGGTTTTCCAAGTTTGCATACAAAGGTGATCGGCATGTTCTGTCCGTGGCCCCAACGCGCTCAGGTAAGGGCGTCAGCCATATCATTCCAAACCTTCTCACCTATCAGGGGTCAGTGCTGGTCATCGATCCCAAGGGTGAGAATGCCATGATCACGGCCCGCGAACGCATGGCCATGGGGCAACAGGTTCATCTGGTCGATCCCTGGGACATTGCCGCCACCAAATCAGGCATGACGCCTGCGCGATTCAATCCGTTGGACTGGATTACAGTAGATGATCCCGAAGCCACAGAAAACGCTATGATCCTGGCCGATGCTCTCGTGCAATCTGCGCCCAAAGGTGAAGCCTTCTGGATCGAAGAAGCCAAAGCCTTGTTGCAAGGCATCATCCTGTTGGTGGCCTTGGATGACACCTATGAGGGTCGGCGCAATCTGGGCACTGTCCGGGACGTGTTGTTGCTCACTGGCGAAGAGCTCACTGCCGTCTTCACCTATATGGCGCATTCTGATCATAGCCTCATTCGTTCCACCGGGGCACGGTGCTTGCAAAAGGAAGAAAAGCTGATGGCCAGTGTGATGGCCTCTGCCCAGGCAGAAACCCATATGCTGGACAGTCACCGTTTGCGGGACAGCCTGTCGGCTTCTGACTTCGCCTTCGAAGATCTGAAGAAGACCAATATGTCGGTGTTTCTGATCCTGCCTGCGGATCGACTGAATGCCTTCAATCGCTTCCTGCGCTTGATGGTGCAGCAAGCCATCACGGTCACGGCCAGAAACATCGAAGACAAACCCGAAAAGCCTGTGCTCTTCATTCTGGATGAGATGCCTGCGCTTGGACGATTGGCGATGGTTGAACAAGCCTATGGGCTGATGGCAGGCTTTGGGATGCAAATCTGGGGCATCACTCAAGACCTCTGCCAGCTTCGCCGGGTGTATGGGGAAGACTATGAGAGCTTCATCGCCAATAGCGGGGCCGTGGCCTACTTCGGTTCGCCCGACAAACGGACGACCGAGTACTTCTCGGCCCTATGCGGTCAGACCACGGTGTGGAACTTCTCCACGGCCATGGCGACGGCGTTCAGTCGGACGTTCGGCAAGAGCCCGTCTTCTGGGGAGAGCAACACCAACACGGACACCCGCGCGGCGGCGCAAAGGAAGCTGGCCTACCCTGATGAACTGATGCGGATGCCATTGGACAAGCAATTGGTGCTCATTGAAGGCACAAATCCGATCATGGCGCTGAAGGCTCGCTGGTTCGAAGACCCTGATCTGAGGACCAAGGGCGTGAACCTGAGAGACGCGTCCTAGTCCAAGCTGAAATGACAGCGGCTCGCCCTCCGGCGGGCCGCATCCCTCATTGATCTAATATCACATCAAATAGGTGCCCCATGGCCGATTGGACCAAAACCAGCAAACCTTCCTTTGCCCGCGTCGCCAACCCTGATGGCTCTCCGATCAGGGAAAAAGACAACGCCCATCCGCAACTAAAGCCCAAGCGGCCCCATCAGCCCCAGCCCAACCTTGCACCCACGGGATCAAAAGGTATCAGGCCGAAACCGGCCAATGACCTCGTGCCTAAGCTCACCAATCAGATGAAGACCGAGGTCAAGAAGATTGAGTTTCGGAAGTCACGTGGCTGTGGGGGAATCAAACGATGACTCCAAGTTTTCGTCTTCAATTTTCTTGTAGGCTTTGTACCGAGCTATTGCCATCATCATGGCAACTATAGAGAGTACGAATGCCATCGCGGCTCCAATAATCCAACCTGCGGTCAACGCGTTAGAGTAGCTGCTTGTTAGTTCAAAATATGGCGAAGCAATTGCAAGCTTCTCCAAACCAAAAAAATCGAGCATCAGCCACGATAGTGCGAAAAGAAGGATCGGTCGCACGGCATAGATCGGAGGTACAAAGGCAGAAGCTGTCTCATCACCTTCCAGAATTGGTGCTACAAAAACCATCCGGGCTGAAGATCCAAGAATTCCGAGGAGCGCGCATGCTGCGATGACTCCGATGGACGACTCAGACAAAGTCATCTTCCATGTCGATGGATCGGCTATGACGACAAACACGCTCAGTATCATCCCAGCTACCGCCACAAGATCATACCCAGATTTCTTGGTGTAATCTCTAGCTAGGCGTTCAAGTTCCTGGCCTTCATTCTCGACGCAATATTTGTGCACATTGTTCCAGCTTGCGTGCAAAAGGTCTTTCAGGTACCCGCGTCTGGCACGCCGTGTAAGAATATCTTGATTGACTACACCAAGCGCCGTGAGTGCGTTCTTCGATCGTGCGTACTCTGCTTCTATTTTTTGCTTTTGCTGCTCAAGGTAAGCCAACGTTTGATTGCCGGCTCGCACTCTCTTGTGGCCAGAATCGTTTTCAAGTTCGGAGATCAAGGAACCTCTTAGGTCCTGGATCTCCTCCTCAAGACGTTTAGCCTCATTTTCATAGTCCGTGTCGATAGTCGCGAGCCAAGCGGTGGGCGCCTCTTCAAATTTTTGTCTTGCCAAGTAGATTGCGGCATTTTTATAGGCGACCTCACTTACTTGCTTCGCTGTCCTTCTGCCTGGAGTAGAATTGCGCCTCACATCTAAGTAGTCACCAATCGCCTCAAGTAGCAAAGCAAGAGCCAAACAAACCATGCCAGGTAGTGCAGCGGGCAAGCCCATTCTAACGATATTTTGATCACTTGTACCTGTGTCAGCAGGGCTTGTATCCTTCATGTCACCGGCAAGCCAACCGTTTGCAACTCTTTGTAGGTCTGCAAGCGCAGTCGAAAGGTCCGTAGCGTCTGTATTGAGCTCCATTAATGCTATGGAGACTGCAAGCCCAAGCCCAACGAATACAAATGGAAACAGCGATCCTGTTCGTTGGCTTTTCGGCCTAGCAAAGTGTGCTGCGACAGGCAGAACAACGGCACTAAGGGAGAGAATGGCAATTGCTGATCCAGAAGCATTGGTGCCTGCGGGCAAAAGGGATATCCCGTACCAGAAAAGGTACCAGTATCCAAAGATACACAGACAGTATGCGACGCCGAATAAGTCCGTAAACCTTACCAACGAGAAGAACGGGCTTCGAAACACCTTTCCTGGCCCGCTCGCTCCACTAGCACCAACAAGTGCGGAAAAATCCACGCAACGGAAAACAAGAAGCCATAGAAACGTGTTAAACAGCAGTAAAGAAGCGGGATACCCTCGCAAAAAGGCCTCGAGCACCACATAGCCAACGCATGTAAACGAAGCAAATAATACGAGGCGCAAACCGATTGTGGCTTGGCTCATCAAAAATCATCCGAGTATTGAGGGTGCAGGCGCCTAGCCTACCAAGTCATTGGTGTCATGCGTACGCGTGTGACTCTCTTACCCCCGTCGAGGTTATGTCGCCGCCTGATGCGCGTTGTCACTTTGTGCAATCGCTCTAAAGCTTCCTCTTTTTCTTGGGTGCTCATTCCAAACGATTGCCCATCGTCGGAGCACTTATCGTCGGAGCCTATTTCCACTTGTTTAATAAAGTGTTTTTTCAATAACCTCAACATTTCTCGCCTCGCAGTTCATCCTTTTGCCTTCTTGCATTGTGATACCAAAAATGGCAATACCGTTGACAAAAAGTCAGTTAACATGTATATATTACACCAACTTTTAGTCAATTGCAATCAGTTTTGAACAAAAGGTCAGAGAGTGGTTGGCAAACCGTCAGGTATATTGAGCAATCTTGGGATCAACAAGTCGGAACACGACATATTGAACATCCTAGAGAAGAATCCTTCAATTTCGCAGAAGGAGCTCTCCCACCGCGTCGGACTTTCGAGAAACACATGTATGAAATCAATTAAGTCCCTGATACAGAAAGGCTTTTTGAGTGAGCGAGGGTACTATCCTACTTATAAGGATGAAGAGATTAGCCCGCTGACTGGATTTGTAATGTTGAGATCACCGGATGACGGAGACCAAATTGCAAGGCTGGAACGCGAGCTCGACATGTTTCGTGCGTTAGGAACATGGTACTTGATGTCGGGCAAATCGGCAGACTATATTTTTCTCCTAACCGTAAGCAACTCGCATCCCAGTCTGAAAGACTTTTTCTCCAGCATTAGGTCCATAATTGGGTCGAAGTCTGAGACGCATTTCATAATTCCCAAGGATTGATTAGACAGTGTTTTGCCTTAGAATTTCTGGCGCAAAATTCGCAAATCTTTCAGGCGAGTCTGCTGATAGCTCTTTCTATCGTACATGCGGGCACACCCATCTCCTCAGCCAACCCGTCGATAGACGCCATTCCAGTTTCTAAGCGAATCCGCAATAATTCGGCGATTTCGGGCGGAATAGCCCTTGGTCTACCGATATGCACGCCCCTGGCCCTGGCGGCCTCCATACCAGCTTTGGTGCGTTCCCGGATTTGCTCCCGTTCGAACTCGGCGAAGACGGCGAGATGGCCAAAGAGCATGCGCCCGACGGCTGTGGTTGTGTCGATGCCTTGGGTGACGGCGATGAAATCCACACCGTTTTCACGCAGGTCTTCCATCAGTTGCAGCAAGTGAAGTGTAGAACGACTGAGGCGGTCAAGCTTCCACACCACCAACACATCGCCTTTGCTGAGGTCAGTCAGAAGGCTGTCGAGCGAGGCGCGGTGCTTGATCGCGCCTGACACACCAAGATCGCCATAGATCACTTCGCATCCAGCTTTCTCAAGCGCATCGATCTGGAGGGCTTCGGATTGATCCTTGTCTGACACCCGCACATAGCCGATGCGCCGCCCTGGCCCACCTTCGACGTATGGGCGCGGCGTAAGCGTCTGTTTGGACTCACTCTTTCTAGTTTTGCGTCTGCTTTCGGGCTGTTTCACCCCTTGAGTGTGGCGCAGTTTTTTGGTCGAACAAGCGGAAATCATGGCATTTTCTCCTTGCCAAAAGGGGACCCTTTTGAACACCGCGTTCAGCCTTGATTTGGTCGGCCAGCTCCCGCGCAAAAACCTGTGGAAAACTTGGAAAACGCGAATTTTGAGCCGACGTGGTGTAGTCTTACTCAAAAGGGTCCCCTTTTGATTGGACACGCGACTTGGCCTGTTCGAGTGAGGGAGACCCATGATCCATAAGACCATCCGCCTAGCCTCCACCCTGGCGATCTGTGCCGCTTTGAGCGTCGGGAATGCAGATGCACGCACCATCGACAACCCCGACGATAGGACGGTCGAGCTTCTTGCAGATTACCTGGCCGGGAATACGCCCAACTTCCGGGAACGGGCGTTGAACTCCATTGAGTATCGTCGCGCCAATGAGTTTGATAAGCCGCAGGTGCTCCAAGATGTCGAAGACAGGCTGCGCTCGGAGTTCGAAGGCTTTGGCGATGTCGAAGCTCTGCAACTGCGTGTGCGAGGCGATATCGGCCAGTTTGATGCGGCAACGGGTGTCTATCGTATCTCTGTCTTTAAGCCGGGCACGTATTTCCCGTTCAAGCGCGGTTATGGGCTCTTTCTCGACAATGCCGCCGACTTCTATGAATGGTCGCTGCCCGTGGCCGAAGCCCGCAAGGTCCGTGAGATCAGCCCGCGTGGGTCTGTGATCGTCGAGTTGCAGGTCACACCCTTTGGGGTTTTCCCCAATGACCAACGCCGTGTACGGGGTCAGGTCATTGGCATGAAGCTGTTTGAGCAACGCTCGGGCCAGCTCATTCATGAGGTCGCGCTGCCTGCCGATCAACGCAAGAGCGTGGAATCTGCTGCTGCCCAAAAGCCGTCCTCGGTCGATGAAGAGGCGATGGTGCTGGCCGGTGTGCGTCTGAGCATGTCGATTGGTGAGGCGCGTGTGGCCCTGGCCGATGCAGGCTTCACCATTGGCGAAGAACTGGGCACTTCGTTCCGCTTCTCAACTTATGAAGACGGGCTGCGGTACGGGTTGAATTCATTTGTCGCCGGACTCACAGATGAACAGATGAATGTCCCCAATGCCGATCACTTTAGGGCTGACCTCAATTGCGGCGATGATCTCCAGGTTCATAGTTGCGGCGTGGTGTATTTTGATCGGGAGACGCGGACAGTGGAGAGCATCGCGCTTCTCCAAAACGCTGTGGGCACGTCCAAACAAGACATCGTGACCGCGCTGACCGAGAAGTTCGGCCCCGCTGGCGACCGGTTCAATGCCTATCTCTGGCGCAAGCATGCGGTGGATCAATATGTCTGGGGTGGCTTCACCGAGGCGAAGGTGCGCAATCACCACTTCACTGAGATTTCCGGCCCGAAGGCCTGGCAGGTGGAGGCCTTTATTGCCGAGCCCACCCCACAGCGCAAAACGGCCATCGTTCAGATGAACCGCATTCCCAAATCCGAAGCCGTCACGGGCGGTGGCGGGATCAAGTTCTAATCACCCACCAGCAACCCACCTCAAAAAGGAGACGAAAGCATGTCGTCAAACACCAATGATCCGTTCAAGACCAATGGCCAGAACACCCATGCGGGTTCGACCAATCAGGGCAAGTTCGAAGCCCAAACCGGCGCGCCGCCGTCTGCGCAACAACCCGGAGAGAGTTACACCAGCTATCAGACCCGGATTGGGGCGTATAACGCCACCAAGAAGAGCTAAGCACGAAAGCTTCAGTCTATGAACAATTGAGAGAGCGGCCTTCGGGTCGCTCTTTTGCGTTTGGGGGGATCAAGGCGTCTCTGCCGCAGCGGTCATCCACTCCCTCCACTCAGTGTCTTTCTGGGACTGGTCTAGCAGTCGGGATGGGTCCTAGGGCCAAGGGCAGGCCTGCTCCACATGCGTTGCGCCCCTTTGGGTGTCTTGGCCCCACCACGCCTGCATCACGTCCTCTGCCACGAAAGACACCGGATTGGCCGGGTCTGAATGACCGACACGCAGGAGCCGACATGATCCCCACATATACACTTCAAGAGCTATCCGCTCTCTCAACCTATCAACTCAATGCCCTGGAAGTTGAACTCAACCACCTTCTGGTAACCCTGGATCCTGACGACAGCACCGCCATTGCCATCCACGACATGCTTGCTTTGATCAGCAAGGCCCGCCGTCTCAAGCACGGACGCAGGCCGTCCCCTTGACGACCTGCTACTACCTTTCATCAAGGCAAGGTTGCGCCTGCAACCTCTGCCCCTCTGGCGAAGAGCGGGGGTGCAAGGGACAAGATCAAATCGACGGCGGGCACAGACTTCAAGAGCTTTGCGATAGAAGCCGAGCCTCGGGAGACCGACTATTTGTCTTGATTCCGCGCCAGGGGCAGCCGCCCCAAGGTACTGTAGAATGTCGCCGGTCATGAAAGTGTTACAGTGCTCATATTTGGATGGAGGGACTTAAGGGTGTCTTTGGTTTGCATTTCATCACAACATCGCACGAAAGGAGATTTGACATGAGTGACGAGCCAAACATCGATGAATGTGTGCTTGTTGATGAATTTGCATTTGACGGCACAACAGGCGGGGACGACGGTTACTATTTGGAACTCTATCGAACTGCTGATGGTCGTCATTTTACCAATATCGCCAGTTCCGGCCAAAACTCGATTGTTGACGGCGCGATTGGTTTCCATGGGTGGGTGGACGATGAAACGCTGAGTAGCTGGTCCGCCATTTAAATGATAGAAGAACTATTTTGAAGGAGTCTTTTTATGCGAGAGATAATCGACCGGAAAGTCATAGCGTCCGCAAGAAAACGTTACGCTGATCGTAATGCAAATCGGCAAAAGCGGCTACAAGAAGCCTGGCGTGTCCGAGATACAGCGGCCCTAAACAATGCAGATGAGATGGCGCGTTTCGTCAACCGCTTCGTGCAGATGGGGCATCCTGAGATTGCCGCCGAAGTGTTGGAGGGTATGACATCTGGTACACTACAAGTCTCAGCTCTAGAACGCATTATCGACCAAAACGAACTCATGGGTGTCAGCTTCTTTGAAGGTGGCCGCAACGCCGCGCGTGCCGTCGGACGTATTGTCGTCCGCGACGCAGCCGGACGAATAAAGGGTTACGGAACGGGTTTCATGATTTCCTCCCAGCTACTCATGACGAACAATCATGTCCTTGGAAATGCTGGCGTTTCATCGTACGCGAGCGTCGAGTTTGATTACGCTCTCGATTCCAACGGGCAGACCATGACTCCAAGGCGCTTTCAATTAGACCCAGCCCTGTTTTTTGTGACCAATGCACCGTTAGACTTTACGATTGTTGGCGTAGAAGAAGAGAACCAGGAGGGCGACAAGGTTTCTGATCGCGGTTGGCTTCATTTAATCGCCAATAGCGGTAAGGCGATTGCTGGAGAGCCGATCAACATAATCCAACACCCCGGCGGTGAACGACAACAGATTGCAATAAGGGAAAACAAGGTTGTCGGTCCTGACGGTGACTTTTTGATTTACACGACGGACACAAAACGCGGCTCGTCGGGATCACCGTGCTGCAACGACCAATGGCAACTGGCTGCGTTGCATCACGCAGGTGTCCCGGACGAAGATGCTTCTGGCAATTGGCTTCTTATGGATGGGAGTATCTATCGTCCCGGCATCGATGATCCTGAGAGCGTTAACTGGGTTGCGAATGAGGGGGTTCGGATCAGTCGAATTGTAAGCCACCTTAACAGTCTAAACCTGAGCTCGGATCAGGGAAGTTTGTTGGACGAGGCCTTCGAACCTGCACCTGAACGTCCAGGTTCAACAAACAACAGAACAGCGAATGGAGGAACTGGTGGGCGGCCAGGTAGTGGCCCCAACATCGGACCAGACGGAATTGCCAGGTGGGACTTTCAACTAGCATTTGGTCCGCTCGGTCAGATGCCGACAAATGGTTCGGATTCGAGAACCAGTAATCTCACGCGAGCAGCGCAACCAACATCGACCCCTGGGATGCCAGGACCGCAAACGAATGACATCGAAAGCGTATTTAGTCCGCTAGGAGAATACTTGGACGAAAGCGAAGAAGCCGATGCCATCGAAGACTACTATGCGGGCATTCCAACCGGGCTAACGAAAGCCAAGCGGTTTGAGACGCTGCATGAACTCGTCAAAGCTACGCACACAAACGTTTTGAGCTACCGCTCGGCACGCCATGATCATCTTTATCCTTGGATTGATCGGCACGAGGACGAGTTCTTGAAGTCCATTTATTCCGGCGATGTGATGGCAGAAGAGCTGTTTGTTTCTGAATTGAAGGCATTCGAGCTCGCCCGGCTACGCCACGCTGAGCTCTTGGAAAAAACCTCCCTAGAGCTCACGGAAGAGGAACTCGATACCATTGACGCCACCCTTGAGCAAAGCAGTGTCTTCAATTGCGAGCATGTGGTTCCCCAGTCCTGGTTCAAGGGTGATGTTGATCAGCGGGCGCAAAAGTCAGACATGCATCATCTCTTCACTTGTGAGAGCGGTTGTAACAGCTTCCGATCAAACATCCCGTATTCCGACTTTACAGAGGACGAGGCAGACGCAATTCGAGCGGCGGAAGTCAGCATTCTAGAGAGCCTCGAGGATCTGAGCCTTGAAGCTGCCCGGCCCCAATGCGGCCTTCGGGACGGCCGGCGATTTGAGCCCGACTTTGGGAAGGGCGCCGTTGCACGAGCAACTTTGTATTTCGTATTGCGCTATCCAGGCGTCGTCGGTGATGTGAAGAGCGGAAGTAAAAAGGAGATGGTCAAATCAAACGTTGGAATCCTTACAGGCTGGGCCAGTGCAGAAGAACCAAGTCGCTACGAGCGACATCGAAATGCCGAAATTGCACGGGTGCAAGGCAATCGCAATCCGCTGATCGACCACCCAGAATGGATTGATAAAATCGCCTTTGAGAACGGATTTGGTTAGATATGTACTGTGATCCATAGTTAATGGTTGAATGTTCAAAGGCTCTGGTTTTGCTATTTGTGGTAGCCTCTAAGGTTTTTGTTGATCATTCCAGGTTCAATGAGACCTGGAGTAGTTTGATGCGATCCCTTGTCCCTAAGTTTCTACTGTAGAGGCCCCAACGCCCATACCGATTTAAGCCAGCTCGTCCCGGAACCGTCGCTTGGAACACGTGTAACTCTCTAAGTGCGGGAAAAGACACAATGAACTAAACTAACTCAATAACTTTCTTGGTGTTGTCACAGTCGACACGCCACATGAAAAAGTATAATTGAATAGAATGGGAATGCTCGGACCACGTCGGGCATCGGTGAGGCGTCGGCGCATGCAACAAAAAGAGGAACGTCTGGAAGTGTTCAAGGCGCTTATTGAGTCTGCTGATCGAAACAGCCGCCGGCGCGTCGATACAAACGTGTGGTATGCTTCGCTATGTACAGCAGTGTTGACTTTCGATGGTTTTCTTTCGTCGTTGGACACAAGCCCTATTCACTTTCTGGCGCTGCCAGTCTGCGGAATAGCCCTCTGCGTTCTTTGGCGAAATTCAGTGATTGCATTTCGCGATGTAAGCGCAGCCAAGTTTCATTACCTACAAGAAATCGAACGGAAGATGGAACTGCAACCATTTGCAAGCGAGGAGAAGATCTATGAGTCTCGTGAAGTGCGTCCTGTGACTCGATTTGAGTCGGCAGTGCCAATTACATTCGGCCTGATGTTCTTTGCAGCCCTTGCATTTAGCATCTTTACTATGGAGTTTATATTTTGAATCAGGGGGTTGAAACAGTAAATGACTACTCGATATTTTTGAGCTATCGCGCCCACGATATCGAGATCGCTAACGCGTTCTCAAGGAACTTCAGGCGATGGGGAATCTCTAGGGAGAACATTTTTCAGTTCACTGATTCGAGAAGCGGAGTCGCTCCAGGGGAGAGTATTCCGGAGACGGTCATCGATGAAATTCGTCGGAACGATCTCTTCATCTCAATATATACGAGCCCGACATTTGATTGGTCATACTGTATGTACGAACGTGGTGCTGCGGACGCAGTTCGCAGCAAACCGTCGCAAGTTGTTACAGTTCATTTCTCAGACGCAAGACTTCCGATACGGCAAGATCAACTGTCAATAGACGGACGATCTTCGGATGAAATTTACCGTTTTGTTCACAAGTTTCACACCGATTTGGAGTGGGCCATACCACATTCAGAAACGCGCGAACGACTTAGGCCGTTTCTACAATTTCTATCGGCGACGGATCTAGAAGAGATCAAGTTTCGAGCGGACAAGCTCTTTGACGACCTTCAAGCGGCATCAACAAGGACTTCAGAGCGGTCAATATTTCACAGGCTAGAGTTTCTGCAGTTCAGTCTGGACCCTATTAACCTGTCTGAAGTCAAGAGGCTTCGAAAGGCCGCGAGGGAATGTCTTTCCAATGCTGCCAACGACGAGAATGCAACCGATGAAGATAGAGAGACTGCGCGAAAAGAAAGCAACTCGCTGAGAGCTGAAGCTACCATAATTTTAAATGAGAAACTAGCTATTACACAGGACACTGAGCCGGCGGCTCTCCGTCATTTTGGAGTTGGTCGTGTGGATCAGGCCGCAACTTTCTCATCTCTATTCAGACGTTGGCAGCAGGAACTAGATCAAGACAGATTTGAGTTGAGTGCTGAAGACAAAGCATGGAAACAAATGCTTCTGGAAGATTTTTCAAGGTCGACGGAGTTTGCTCCATCCAAACCACTTGAATACGGGCTAAGGAGCCCAGAGCTCAGCGGCGACGCGCTCATAAAGCCCGTTATCGTTCGGTGCAGCGAAGAGGTTGATGGCTCAATGACGTTCGACTGCTATCTCGTGAAAACCAGCGTTGGTTAACACTCAAATGCAAGGTGGCGTGACTGGTAGTGCGCTCCGATGAGATGCTCTTGGACCTCGCTTCGTGATCTTGGCGTTCTAAATTTGTACTGCTCCAACTCGGTTGTGATGGCGTCCAAATCGTCTTCTTTCCCAATTACTTTACCAGCAATGTAGAACATCGCGTCACGAGAGCCTTCCACATCCAAGACGTCGGCCCTCCGCACAACCTCACGGTAGAAGCTCGAAGTAAGTGCCGAGGGAACAAATCCCGTATTTTCGGTTTCGTCAGCTCTCAGTCGCTTACTCGAAGGCGGATAGTTTGTGCTCATGCGTTATCTTCACACAACATGTTGTGGGTGTCAACAATCCGCTTTCGAAATTGCGTGTCCGATGATTAGCGGTCCAATTGTATCGATAGATGAATTCTGGCGCTTCCTGCATCGGCATTCCTGCTTCTCGGTGGGGTTGCGGGATTGGGTCTGATGCGACGGTGCAAACAGATCGCGGCCTGACACCAGCACGATAGCTTGATTAGATGAAAGAGCGACTCCGAACCATTGGGGTCGCTCTTTGCTGTTCAGCCCTTCCTTTCCAAACGAGGGTGCGCATCGCACCCTCTGCTCCTCTGGCGAAGAGCGGGGGTGCAAGGGACAAGATCAAATCGACGGCGGGCGCAGGTGTCGTAGCCACAGGCGAAGACGGTGAGCCTCGGGAGACCGTCTATTTGTCTTGACCCGCGCCAGGGGCAGCCGCCCCAAGAGTCTAGTGCCGATTGACCGATGTCACCACGCCGTTACACTTATGGTTGTTTAATACCTAATATTTCTTAGGAGGGAGTTTTATGAAGTCTTTGAATCTGGCTGCGGTCTTCTGTGCAATCAGTAGCTTGGCACAGGCCGAAAAGCTTACAGTCGCAAGTTGGAATATCGCCAACCTCGGAGAACCTGGAAAAGAACTGCGCGGTTACGACCGAGTGAGCGATGACTATCCAGAGATCATGGGTGTCATTGCCTCCTTAGGCGCTGACGTTATTGCCTTCCAAGAGATTGGTAGTAAAGCCGCGTTGATGGCGGTTTTGCCGGATGGCTATAGCTTTCAATTTGAAACCCGTTGCCTGGAGAACAGCACAAATTGCATGAACGATGCCGACGACATCTACAACGCAATCGCTGTACGCGAAGAGCTCGATTTCAGCTTCTTTCAGATTGATGAATTGGCCATCGAACACCAAAATGAATGCGGGGATACACCGCGTAAAGTTAGGGGTGGTGTGGGTGTTGATTTGATGTTTGAGGGACAGCGGTATCTTATTCCTTCGCTCCACCTCAAAGCGACCTGCAAAGACAATTCTGTTGAAGATGGCACTGCCGATGACTGCGCGACCCAAAGGGCTCAAGTTGAAATCTTGCGCGAATGGATGGACCGGCAACCCTCAGATGCGACTTTGGTGCTGGCCGGAGACTTCAACCGAAAGCTCCTCAACGAAAACGATCTTATCCGTACCGACTTTTTTGCCGATATCGAACAATCACAATTCTTGCCTGACGGAAGCGGTAGATCGTGTTGGGGGTCTTTCCAGTTCGACTTTGGAGCGCTAGCCGATGAGGCGCGTGCCAACAATCCAGCTTTCGACGCAGAGGACGCAACACCTTGGATGTTTACTCCGACGAGCAATCGGGAGATTGATTTCTTTGTCTTGAAGAATGTTGCTGCTGGGACAACCCTCACATCTGTGCAAGTCGAAATGCCGATGGATTCTCTTGTCTTCCGAGACGCTGGTGGCGCGTTGGAACAATGTGATGGCTCGCTAAGAAAGTTCTCGGAGGGCGATGATCGCGTTCTGACTTTTGCAGAAGCATACCCCAGCGATCACTGCCCGATTGTGCTTTCGTTGGACTAGGACCTGACGCGCATCCAAACCGCGAAAGGTTGGTCTCCATGACTATGGCCTCATTGGCATTGTCTGGGGTCTTGGCGGCAGGAACGCCCCGAGCCGATGGGAAGGTTCCAAGGAAGGGCAGCAATGGCATGCTCCCGTCTTTGGTCTCCACGATGTGGTCATGGGGGTATCGGGGGCAGCAGGAACGCTCCCCTGATTGGGGGCGCAACGGCCAAAGGTTGCGAGAGGGTTTCAAGGGGCGCGATAGCCCTTTGATCTCCATGACATGGTTGGGGGTGCAGGGGGTCGAAGTGTTCCCCTGCCTTGTGGTTCTGCGCATAGCGCAACCGCAAGCGAGTGATTGATCGGCGATACGATCTGATGGGCTGAAACAAACTCAATGTTTGATCTCAGCCCAAGGCCGGAGGGATACAACGGGAGCGCGCAGCGGGCTCCCTTGTCAAGTGGGGTGGTACTACCACCCCCATCTTGCGATAGCACTTAAGCCTACAAATGAACTGAAATTGAACCTTCACGCCATGGTCAGAAACGGGTCAAAAAATCTACTGTGATCTCAGCCGATCTGTCATAAGGGTTGCTAGCTCAGGTGGGATGCGAGCCTTTAGTTCGAACAATCGTTTGTAGCAGCAACTCCCAACACGCTCCTGGCTACCACATGGGCAAATCCAACGCCTTCTAAGCCACCGCTTACGAAGGATCGCGAGATGTCGTTCGACTGTTTTGCCATCCGCTTTGCAGCCCAGTGTTTCTGATAACGCCTGTAGTACGCCCGCTCGTCCATGCGCGTACTCACCAATCTCATCGTTGAGCCCATGTTCACGTGCATACTGCCAACGGAAAAAATCAGTGATCGGACCGTCAATGACGGACGAGGCGGACCAGTCCTTGGAGCGAGCCAACCACGCCTCCCAAACTTCAAAGCAACATGAACCATTAGGGTTTATGTGATTGGCTTGGATCCGTTCAATTCGATTTGATGTCTCATACAATCTAGGCTCTACCATCGGATAATGCCGGTAGAAGTGAATCTGCACATCAAAGCTTGCGACCGCGCCCTGCCCTTTGTTGTTGGGGTGTAGTGGCATGAGGTGCAGGGTTCCACGAACAACGACCTTGTCTTTCTCTGCCGGATCAACCGTAAGGTCCGGATGATCAAATATTATCGCCTCTTCAAGCTGCGCTTTAAGACTTTCCGTTGAACGCCCTCTTAGTTTACCCAAGGCTTACTGGTCCCGCCGAAGTCTTTGACATGCTCAACTTCGCGGGAAGCCACGTCTTTTGGAGAAGCAACTGTTGCTGCGGCAAGGGCTATCATAGGGGCAATCTTGTCTATCGCAGAAGAACCAATGCGTTCCACCAGTTGCTCCGGCACACTGCTGTAAGGCACCCGTAGGTAGTGTGAAAAATCTCGCTGCGCCACCTGCAGCCACTCGTAAAAAACCTGCTCGCGTCTAGGGTGCTCGGCCCATTTGTCAGCGAAGTTCTCTTCGGGGTTCACAGGGTTGGGCACCCATCGCTCATCTCCACGATCATCGATTTGTCCCTTCATGCCTTTGAGAAGGGTCCGCAGGGCATCTGTTAGGCTTTGTTCACCCTGATATGCCTTGGCTGCGAGCGTCGAGATGATTACCGAGATTGGTTTGTCGTCGTCATCTGCATACAGAGAATCTCTGTGCCGCTTGAGAAGCTGTATTGACCGCTGAAGCGGGGTTTTGACCCGGAAGTCTGGAACCTCTTCCACAGCTTCAAAGATCCGCTGTTCAACCATACTTATCTTTTGGCGTTCAAACTCTTCGGACTGGCGAGAACGAAACCATGCAGCATAACCAAGAGGATTGCTGATTAGCCAATCGTCGGAGATTTGCGCGTACCTTGGGTGCTCTTTGTCGGTTATTGCTAAAGCTGTTGATACGGCGTCTGTATCCTGGGAAAGCTCAATATGGCCACGAGATTCGAGAAATTCTTGATAGCGTCGTGCATTGGGCAATGCAGGTAGGATATCAATGTGAAACTTCTCGCCGGAGGCGTATTCAATCGTCCAGCAACGGCGTCCGTTCTTTGCTGGCTTTGATATACCGTTTGCGACGATGTACGTTTTGACTTCGTCGCCAACATCGAGTTTTACATCCTCTTGTGTGTGATCTTCTTGGGTTCCATCAACGCGACATACCAAATCAAGATCAAACTCATCCGCATCACCAATCGGTCGGATAACTGTTCCCAAGAGAAATGACCCTTGAATGTAGACCTCGGGGTCGCGACCAGACAAGATCGATCCTGATCTTCTCAGATGGCCATCGATACTCTCAAAACGCTCTATGGCTTTCTCCTTAAGCGATACCGAAATATCGATCTCATCAGCCATGGCTTCCAGAACACTATCATGCGAATCCAATTTCTTATTCATAGGTCAACTCCTCAGATAACTTGTGGACAGGCTCAAAACGCTCTGCCTTTTCCCCAAAAAATATTTCAGCCAAATTTGGTTTTTGCTCCCGCGCCTCTGCGAGAGCACGGCTCTTTAAGTCGCGGATCGTTCGAGTGTCATCGAGCTTATAAACATTGGGTCCCACCGATTGGGTGACACGGTATATCGCGCGATGATCGGAACCGCCAACGTGTCCAGTCAGAACATGTGCTATTCCCAAGGAGCCGTGTGACTGCCCAGCCATGAAAAAGCCAGCCATCTGAGGCGCAAACCTAATGGCCCCAGTCCGAGAGCGGATTTCGTCAACATCTTCCAGGCAACTAACGCTCAGCACTCGGACTTTAGATGGTTTCGATCCAAGTGTCCCTATACCCTCTACAACGGCAATGCCGCTGGGGTTGTTAGCCCATAGGCCGCCGTCAACTAAACCGAGATCACGTTCCGTATGGTACTCTTCAAAGTAAGTGGGTGCAGCCGCAGTGGACATGGCAACATCGACTGCGAGCTCCTTAAAGTCGGTTGTCAACCGATCTGCATGGGCAGTCTTGAAAATGTAAACTCGTTGAGTTTTCCCATGAAATGCCGGAATCATAACTCTGGTCCGCGCATGTCCGAGCCGCCGATCCTGCAATAAGTTCTCAAGGACCGCCTTAAGTGGATCGGAGGGGTGTTTAGGGCCCCAAGCCAGCCACCTCGCACCCTTTGTCAGTCGCTTTATGGCTGGAGGAAGGCACGATGGGCCTTGCCCAAAAATGGTTGGGCCATGTTTTTCATAAAGGTTGGCAATATCTCTGGCTTTAAGCCCTAAACTGAGGCCAAGTGCGATAATTCCCCCTGTCGATGTGCCGGTAATGAGATCGAAGTACTCCCAAAGGTCGCCATCGAGGTCCTCTTCCAGCTCAGCAAGGAATACGGCTGGAAATACGCCCTTGATACCGCCGCCATCTATAGAAAGGATCTTCTCCATTTACACTCCACATTCATACTACTTCATGTGGTGATGGGTCGCATCTTTTCAATATATAGTTGTGCACAGAATTCACACTCTCAGATACGAGGCTCGTACCCGACTAGCCAGGATAATAAGGAAAGCCGGATGATCCGGCCTTCCCATGTGATGTTGCGATGCTGGGGATTATTCATCGCTGCCCACTTGCCCTTCGGGATCGATGGGAAAGAGATAGATGTCTTCCGCAATGATCTGAGTGCCGTAGGTGCGAATACAAATCCCGCCATCCTTGTCGCGGTTCCAGGCGACCCCGATCCGTTCCAGCTTGGCTTTGCGATCATAGCCTTTGGGCGTCTTGACCACCCAATCTGGCGCGTTTGATGCTTCGGTTTGTGGGGTTTGTGATTGTGTTTCGTTCGTCATGGCGATGTCCTTTCTGTTGATCTCGGCCAGCCATTTGGCCGATGTCTCGGGAAAAAGCGGGGGAGCCCTCCCGCCGCATGCGCCACACGGTTCCTCGGAGCAAAGCGCAGAGGAAGTGGTGCGGGCCGCGCATTGTGGGGAAAGGGATGTTCTGCTTCCCATGAGCAAACCGGCATATGGGTGGCGGAGAGCTGAACAGATGGACGGGCTGAGAAGCGAGACCAATCTTCAAACACCATCCAACGCAAAGCGTAGCAAAGATCAGAAGATCGCCAAGGCAAAACCACGCCATGCCTTGGCTACGGCTCTCGCCCAGTACCAAGAGTTGATGAGCCCTGAGTGTGTCGAAGTTAGAACTCGGCATCCAGGCGGCACAAGTTATTGACAAGTTATCAACATGGTTATCAAGGTTTCGAGAAAAGGCGGCTGCTTGAAACTGAATTTCACCAATCGATAGAGAATTCCGGTCAGCTAGATGGATCGAGAAGCAAGCGAGCGCTGTGCAATGATCTATAAATCATGCACTCCTCACTAACCCATTGCAAATGCTGAAACTATTTAGGCCTTTAGAACGACCCTCGGGTGTTGCGTTGGGAAGGCCGAAATCGTAACTTAGTAGCCCTGTCGTGATGCGGAAACTACTGTGGAAGAACGAAAAATTGGTATCTACAAGGACTTATCCACAGGAATTTAGCGTTTCTCTTCCGTTTGCAGAGGTTGGTGAAGAAGACATTCTTGCACTTAGGCGGTCGACGTCGACCAGACTAATTTCAAGTGCATTGCTTGATGTCGCGCTGCATCGCGATGAAATCCGGGTTGAAGAGGTCGCACAGCTTGTTCGAGATCAGGTAAGACGCCCGAGAGCAAGAGTGACCAGCGTTCCGCGTTCGCAGCGTATATACCTGGACGTGCGTCTGAAAGGCGGGTACCGCGAGCTAACAGCATACAAACGACTGTTAAGACACCTTGAAGTCAAAACTCGGCTGAAAGCAAGTGGTTACGGAAGCGTGGCGTGCCTCGCATACTGGCTAAATCGCCACACAAACACAAACATTGTCAAATACTTGAGGAAAGGTTCGTTGTCTAAAGCAGCTTGCAGTGATATCTTAACTATTGCATCCGAGTACCAGATCAATCGCTTAAAAGGTTGGCGGCAAGATGCAAACGAGGCAGCAAAAGAAACGGGCAAAACCATGGTTAGCGCGAATAAGGGCGCACGAGTAGAATTTGAGGTGGCAGGCGAACTAGAAATGAGCGACGCTGAATTGAAATCTCATCGCGAGATACTTGCACAATATCGCGCGAGTATTTTGCGTCGCGATCGCTTCGAAAAGTCGCCCGCTGAGGCAATCAAGTTGATAGAGCGAACAATCAAGGCATCCAGCTCACCCAAGATCTGAGCATAAGGCGGCCTGCCAACACTCGACAGTCGAGCGGACGACATGAATGATGGTGCCGGGGGAAACGGTAGCAAAAGTGGTACAATTTTTCGCTTGGAGAGACTGTACGACGCTGTAGGTGAGGAAGTCGATAGGCTCGACCAGCTGTTTGATGGCGAGGATGTCGAGCGCTTTAACGAACGGTGCTCCTACCTCATGAACGATGTAAAGAAGATTGTTGCCCTTTCCAAAGGCGATCTCAATGCCGGTCTGGTGATAAGACCGGTGGCTGATGGTGAAGAGAATACGATAAGCGTGAGAGCCAGATACTACCGGTTCTTTTTCGCGAAGCCGTCGCCACAATCAGAGTGGCATGACTTTGTTTACTTTAGGGAACTATGAACCTCCAGGAGGTGAACTAGTTGACCAAAAACTGGCCATACGTTGCGCTTCTGTGCCTCTGTATCGTTGTACCAGTTGCTTGGTTTTTGGTGGCACTCTTTTCCAGTTACCCGATCCAAGCTAGCCAAGGCGGGGCTGTAGGTGTTGCACTTTCCTTTTTCACGTTCTTTCTGCGAATCCGCGGTCAATACAACAGCATAGATCAGGTAGACGCGATATCTGAAGAATACCTGGAAACTCTCAAAGGAGAAGTTACCAGTTCTGATATCGCGCGACAAAATAGTAGGCGTATTGACGCAATCAAACGGGATCTTAGACGCGCCCGCAAACGAGCGAACTTGCAAAATACTATTGTGTCAATTTCAAGTGCATTTTCAACGATAGTCTGGGGCTTTGGCGATCAGTTGGCAGAGTGGATAACAATGACCTACTTGAGCTGAAGCACCAATGTGACGTGAGACACAGTAGTGACGCCCTACCAAACAATTACTTACGCTCTTTCAACAGCCCTTAACCATTACCAAGAGACCATGGGAGAAGCATTTCCCACAAAACCAGAACTCGACGATATCAATGATCCTGAGTTTGGAGCAGTTGCTGAGATGGTCGGCGATGTCTTCACCATCCGCGTCAGCACGGGAACGCTCGCGGCCACCCAACGGCTTTGGCGCGACGCAAAGGCCACCGAAGTGATGGCTTCACTCAACGCAACGGGCGAAGAGCTGACCCATGTGAGCCTCGTCTGGTTGATGCTGCATGAGATGCATCACTATGAAATGGAGCATTTCCAGATCGTGGATCGGGCCTATTTGACCGAGACCTTCGGCGCGCATCAGTTCGCTATTGCAAAGCGTGCGAAGGTGACGGAAAGCCCAGCCTTCAAACACATCCCGCCCGAGGACCGCCATAAGGTCGAACCCTGCCTTGAAATGCAGGCCGACCATGACGCCATCGAGATGGTGATCGACGCCTATAGCCCTGACGAATGGCCATCCCTCCGCGCCCGCGCGGCGGCGATCTCAGCCATGATGATGCTGATCGAACGCGAAGACGCCAAACACGACCAAGAGCATTCATCCCACCCCAAGGCCGCCACGCGGATATTCCAACTCTTGAGGTATCTGACACAGATGCCGACGATCCAACTCATGGTGGCGCGGCAACATGCGGAGCTGGGTATTGAGCCACATATCCCGTCTGAAGAAGAGGTCTTGGCCTATACTGCGGAGGTTCTCGTGCCCTGTTTCTACGACGCTGTCGCACTCGCCCGCACCGGCAACGCCACCACCATAGCAAGTGACCTTGGTGACCAGGAAAGCTTCTTCAAGGACGTTGAAGCAACCCTTCATGAGCTGCCCAAGCCATCTTGGGTCGCGGCGACCAGGGGCGCAGGACAGTGGGTCACGTTGATGGAGGTGAATGGCAAGTTGAAGCAATAAGGGCGGGAAGCCGACGTTCGCGGCACGCGTGAAGTGGTCGCCGCATCGGTTGAAGAACGGACATTCAATGTCGATGTTTCTAGCAAGATACAACTACGCCGAACAGAAGATGAAACGCGGCGTTGGAGTAAGCAGACGCGCAGGTGAGTGCGTGATCGGGGAGAAAAAAGAACTGGTGGCGCTTGTGGTTTCAAACTCCAACCCACGTTGGCTTTCGGCGCTCTACCATATATAGTGCACATACAGTATCTAAGCACAAAAGAGATGAGTATGCGCGGCTATCGTTCCACGCCAGATGACTACCTATTTCACAAAGGCGACTGGCACGCCACGCAAGAAGGCTGGAAGAATGAACTCGTTGCCAAAATTGGGGTGATGAATGGCGATGAGCTACTGAATATCTCGACAACGGATTTGGCGCGTTACTATGTTGACGAGTACACATTCGAGGTACCAGTCATTCACGCCAATGAATTAGTCGTGGATCAAAAAGAAACCAAAATTGACGTAAGCCAAGACCGTGACCGGATAATTCATGATCGTTCACGGCCGTTCCACATCACCGGAACAACAATAGATGTCGAAGTGCCGTTCTCTGGCAACAAGGTCGGTTTTGAAATTCAGCCCTCCACTCGAAACTTCAACAATCCGAGGGCTAGGGTTCACGACGGGCTCATCGAGTTCTCGGTTACTGGGGTCGACCTGTCGGCTGAACAAGTGAAACAAGAAATCGAACGAGTACTCGATTCCATCAATAAGCATCTCGGCTGGCTTGCCAACGATGCCAAAGGCTACAATGCCGGATTGGAGAACCTTGCCACACAGACAATCGAGCGGCGCAAGGAAAAACTACTAAAGGACAAGTCGCTAGTTGCTGGGCTTGGCTTCAAAATGAAAAAACGCCCAGGAGCTAAGGAAACCTTTGCAGCACCGAAGGTCCGAAGAAACATACGACCACTGACACCAAAGCCAACCGCATCCAGAGATGCATACAAACCAGAACCAATCCTTACAGACGATGACTACGAGCATATATTGTCAGTCTTG
The DNA here is from genome assembly GCA_038530285.1 of Pseudomonadota bacterium. GTDB lineage: Bacteria > Pseudomonadota > Alphaproteobacteria > Rhodobacterales > Rhodobacteraceae > JASJAR01. The sequence goes on along the minus strand of JBCBCY010000011.1, from coordinate 81,201 downwards.
GCGAATATGGTCGGTGTCATGGAGCAGAGCCCCGGAGCATTTCGCGAGATCGATGAGGAAAGCCTGCGGACGCACTTCCTGATGCAATTGAACGGACACTTTTCTGGCGATGCGACGGGAGAAACCTTCAACTACGAAGGCAAGACCGATATTCTCATAAAAGTAGACGGGCGAAACATCTTCATTGGAGAGTGCAAGTTTTGGACGGGCGAAAAGGGTTACCTCGAGACGCTCGATCAGGTGCTTGCATACCTTAGCTGGCGCGATACCAAAGCGGCTGTTTTGATTTTCAGCCGAAAAAAGGATTTCACTGGCGTGATCGAAAAGATCGAGGAAAGCACGCACAAGCACTCTAACTGCAAAAAGCTGGTCAAGAAACGAAACGAAAGCAGTTGGACGTATCTGTTCGGGCACAAGGACGATGCTAATCGAGAAATCTCGATAACTGTGCAGGCATACAATGTGCCTGACAGGATTGAGCCACGCGTCCGAACAATCGGCACCTAGATCGCTTTCAACGCCCTTTTTTCGTTAGAAAGGCGAAGTCAGTAAGACCTGCCTTCATGAACAGCTCCAATTTCTCTTCTTCGGAAGCTGGCGATGAAACAGTTGGTTTGAAAATGACCTCCACGGCAGAAAGGAATTTGGTCGCCTGATCAATCGTCGTGATCAGCGCGCTTTCGAAACGCTCAGAATCCGGCGGGTACATAAGGTCGGTTTCAGAGTCGAAAACCTTATGGTTACCTTCTGGGTCGACGTAAGTGTTTATAGCTGTCTCGAGCAGCCAGAAGTTGTACACCAGAATGATGCCGGCATCATGATCTCGATCCAAAGTAAGAGGAAGTTCGGGTTTCCACTCTAAGGTCTTATCGATTAGGTCGTCGATGATATGGCCGGTGAACTTGTTTCGCAGATAGGAAAAGAACTCTGCGTTGGCGCGACAGTCGTCGAATAGGCTGCTTAGTTCCCTATGGTCAGCATACATGGAGCGTATTGACTTCTCGAATTCGCATAGATTGTGGAATGCCAAGAATGCTGTTTTGACGTGAGCAATCGAAAGGATCAGGCCTTTGCGGTTTATCTCCGATTTGGCCTCTTCAAGATCATTCCGAATGATCAGGCTCTGTACTAGACGCTTTTCCATGCTGGTGCCTTTCGAAACTAAGCCAGGTTCACGAGTGTCAGGTATAGTCGTCGATGCTGTCCTCCAAACTCTCGCCGGTCAGTTCGCAGAAGATCTTTAGAGCACCTTGTAGCGTGAAATATTGATGTTCGCTGCGGTGAACGAACAGCTCGCCACGGATCGTGATCATGGCGACAGCCCAGTCCTTGATCGCGTCAGCTTCTGCAGCACGGGTAAGAACGACCAGCCCGTCTTCGACGAGCGCGCACTGAACGACCAAGCTCTGGTAAATGTCGTTCCGGGCGAAAACCTGTCCGAACCGGAGGTTCTGGGCGTATCGCTCCAAACCATCTTCTGACACCGCCTCCGGGCATCCCGGAAACTCGGTCGGAACCCTCCACTTCACTTGGATCGCTGATGGCGTCAGGCTTTCATACTCTTCTGGCTCCGGCTCGAAGTCAGCTCGCTCACGGGTGCCGTAGAGCCACTCGCCGATTGCGCCGCCGCTCGGAACTGATCCGCTCTTCGCCCATGCCTCGAAGCGGGACTTGGTTCTGGCCCCCTCTTCCTTGGTCACGGTCCGCATCCATGAAACGTCGGGAAAGGATGTCTCTTTTATGGGCTTGGACGGATCTTCGAGAAACGCTTCTATCGACCCATAAGCCAGCTCAATGCGGCGGGCAGTGGTTTCGTTCAGGAGTGCGTTTTCCAGCCTAGTGAGCCAGCGCAGGTTCTCGGGCCTGTTATTCGCTCGATTGGTGTCGATGTGATCCACAACATGCTGATCGGTGGGTGGCGGACCGTTGAAGGCACTGCAAACGATGCGATGGATCGGCACACCGGCCAGAAGATGGTAGCCGGTCGTGAGGTTCTGGCGTCCGAAGGTCCATGCCTTGTCGAGCGGGCGAGCACGTTTCCGGAACTCGTTTAGTCGATAGACCGCGCCGTTGTCACGGACGCGATATCGCTCGCCGCGATATTCGACCTCGACTTCGGCTTCGTAGATTTCCAACAGGTGGTCGTGCTCGCCCACAGGCGTTTTCGAGGATGGCATCTTGCTCTCCAGTGCAAGGGTGTCTCGGCCTTCCCCGGAATGGTCCGGTGCCGGTTATTGCTGGCAGACGTGAAATAGTGCGTCTGGCGCTGCCTTATGCTCTGGACGCATCGAGAGATTGGCGAATGTGTGAGGTTAGAGTCAAGAAAAACAAGGGACAGCGCACCCTCTCCCTAAGCTCGCTAGTCTGAAGGAACTTTAATGACGGCTTTGCGGGCTGCAACCGCAGTATCCAAGCACGGCATTGAGAGCCCGGTTAGTGCCGTTGTCTTAGATCAGTCGGAATAGCTAAATGTAGCGGGGCAATCCAAGCAGAGAGGATAACTCAAGGCGGTCTTCAAGCCCTGCTTGGGCTACGTGCTCCGAAATCACCTCCCTTTCTTCGTCTGTGATTGTCGAACCAAGTACAATTCGGTCAATGAGCATGTTCAGGTCAACCTGGACGGAGATTCCGTCAGTTGGAACAGAAACGGCAAATTCTTCCGCCGTTCGCAGCGATATTGCGAGCCGAAATTCGCGCTCCCATTCGAAAGCACGATGTTTAAAAAAGAAGCGGCCAAGCATGCTGGCACCTTTCATTCGAACTTGCGTAAGATCAACGTAATCAACCGGCCCGGCCCACAAGTCCTCTACCTCATACTCTGGCTTCAAGCGGAATGGCTTGAACGCCTTCCGCATCCGATCTGGTGTGGTGCAGATAGCGACGCCTTTGTGCACGCCGGCGTAGAGTTTCCACATGGCGTCGCTTTCGTAATCTGCGCGATGCCAACAAGAAATTTTGGTTAGACGCTTCAGTTGGAAGAAAGCTTGTTCGGTAGCCTCCATTTCGGAGTACCTTGGATCGGTTTCCTGCGGTGGCTGTTGAACCGCAACCGCACCTTCAAACGGATCGTCGAACTGGTTAGCAGACGCAAAATAGATATTGCCGTCACTCAGAGTTGAGATGAACCTATCTGGTCTGAAGTACTTCCAGAGCGTCTCATCTGCTACGATCGTCCCAGCAACCATTTCCCGCACAAGATACGTCCCCCTAGACTACTGACAAAAGACCTCGGGCGTCTTTCCGTGAATGCATCAAGTTTCACAGGATAACTGAATGTCTGCAATGAAGAGCTGCACCGCAGAAACTTGTTAAGAGGATGAACGGCAACTAAGGGCCGTTCGAGCTTCGCCCATCGTATTGGGCGCTGCCAACGCACCCTATTCACAACCCCAACCATCCTTGTCGCGGTCCAGCCTGTACACATCTGGACCAACAACTCTGACTGGTCCGCGAACGTATGCTGGCCCGTTTCCAGATCCGCCTGCACAATCAACATCGCTGGCGATAGGCACGCATTTACCCGAATAACTAGAATGACATCGGTTTTCGCTTTTGTTCGAGGCAGCAGTCGAAGTGGAAATCGTCACACTAGGCTCATGGGAAGATAGGTATTTTGATGACATCCAGCCTTTCCCAACTGAGGAACTGATTTCTGTCCATCCGTCTTTCGAGGTTATTTCCTTTACTCGTGCACCACGACTCAATTGACCGATCTTCCCAAAATTGGTGCCGGGCCCGGTCCTTACGTTCACTCGATTACCGGTCACAAACAGCGCGACAGGTCTTTTGGCGGCCGGAACACTTGGTTGAGTGTTGGTGACGACGGTGGGCTGAACTGACGGTCGCCCAGAAGACTCTGAACCCCTTGTTCCAGTACTAGGCGGATCAGGGTGGCCGAGAACCCAAAATAACAATCCGGCAATTGCAATATGCCAAAACCAATTTCGCATACCGCAACCATAGGTAACGATGTCGTCAGGAGCCACCCGTCCATCGGACGAAACTCTGTCTCGCAGTCGTAGCGAATGACCGCAAAGCAGGCTGCTACCGCAGCATCATGTGCGGACGGTGAAAGTCCGTTTTGGGCCGAACTAAACGAACTCAAACTCATCTGTCGTGAGCTGGCTTGCGAGGGTGTTTTCTACCAGTATGGCCCCATCAGAGACTGCGCCCCCATCAATGTTCCAGGTCACTGTCGCATCCGTTCCATCATCGGTGATCGTCAAATCACCATAGGCGAGCCCAGCATCGGCTATACGGATGGTATCGAGAAGAGGATCGTAATCTGTGATGCGATTGACCTCGCCGCCGCTCAGTGAGGCATGGGGCGCAAAGTCAAATTCAACGTTGCGGAATTCGATCTCTCCCATTTCGTTCGTGCTGGTCTTTTTGTTGAGATATCCGCCCAAGGCGATCTCATGAGTACCTGCCGTCAAATCAAGAGTAAGTTCGCGCGCGACCCATCCCGTGTTCCCCGATGTACGCTTATCCAAATGATCAGCACTGCCATAGTGAAGGGCGATGCCGTTCAGATAAACTTCCGTCTCCATCAGCTCGTCGCCTTCAAACGGCGCAGGCATCCGCGAGTAAGAGTCAAAACTTACCACGACAGTCGTCGCTTCAGAGAGGTTCACCTGCGTGGCCCAAGCACCAGACATACCGAAGATGTTTGTGTTGTTCACGCCGCCCAGATCGATGTTCATTACATCCCCTGATGTGACGTAGCCTGACGCATACAACGGTTCTGACGTGCCGAAGTAATCATCGACGTAGGTGAAATCGCTTGATGTGAGCGTTTCCGTGACGGTGGCTTCTGGCTCGTATGCTTCTGGATGGAAGACGAAGACATCCGATCCCGCACCACCCGTCAGGACATCGGCCCCAAGGCCCGCGATCAGAAGATCGTTGCCGTCCCCGCCATCAATCGTATCGGCCCCCGTCCCGCCATCGAGTGTGTCAGCTTCGGTACCACCGTTGATGCTGTCATCGCCGGTTCCCCCATAGATGTTGTCGGACCCTTCATTGCCGTCCAGCGTATCGGTCGCGTTGGGTCCGCCCCACATCATATCTGCGACCGAAGAAGAATCGCCCAGCATCTGGCTGTCAAAAAGAGACACACTTGTCCCGCCAGTGTCGGTGCCAGACACGTCGAGCGACATAGTGCTTGTGCCGGTCCCTTCTTTGTAGCGGATCTCGACTACGTGATCGCCTGCCGCCAGATTCACTGTCTCTGACATTCCACCTGAATGATACCAATAGGCTTGGGTGATGAGCTTGTCGTCGATCCAAAGGGTTGCGCCGTCGTTTGCCGCGAGGTCAAAGGTATAGTCGCCTGCTGTGTTGACGTTGAGAACACCAAAGAACCTTAGGTAAAAGGTGTCGAGGTCGCCCCCCTGTGCGTCTGCCAAACTGTCGACATCGAAGTCGCTAGCAATTCCGTAACCATCTGGTGTTGTTGTCGGCAGTTCGATCGCAGATGCAAAAGACCCGTTGTAATACTCGTAGATCAGAGTACCTGGCGCCCCGCCTTCGGACGTGATCGTGTCATCGCCAATTCCGCCGGAAACACTGTCTGAGCCCGAACCAGCATCGAAGACATCATCACCGTGTCCGCCGGTGATTGTATCGTTGCCGACACCGCCCTCAAGACGATCGTTGCCTACATTGCCGCGAAGATCGTCCGCACCACCGAGCCCTTGCAAGAGATCGTCTCCGTTGCCGCCATCAAACGTGTCAGCTGCAGAGGTTCCGGTGAGCGTAAAATCAAGCTCCGCCTCGGTCACGCCTGTGACCACGCTGATGTCGCTGCGCGAATAGGTGGTCCCATCCGCAAAGACCAAGGCCTCCAAACCAAGCCCGTTGGCAAGGGTTCCGAACTGATCCTTGACCAAGATGGTTTCAGTGACCCCGCCAATTGTGATTGCCAGGCTCAGATCATCCGTCCCCACGACACGCGAGAACACCACATTGCCCTCGTTTGCATCCAGGAGTTCAAGACGGTCGATCTCAATGCCGCTTGTGCTCGTGTCGTTGATCGTGTCGTCGCCATCACCAGCGGCCCAGCGATAGGTATCGTTGCCCACGCCTCCGTCGAGAATGTCATTGTCGCCTTCGCCCACCAAGACATCGTCGCCGGTGCCACCCGTGAGAGTATCATCGCCGTTGCCGCCAAAGAGATTATCACGGGTGCCGTCATCAAGGCCGACAAGCACGTTTGCGCTTCCGTCGCCCTCAACACGGACGTTCTCTTCAAAGTTAGCAAGAGACCAGACAGCCCCATCGGCAAACTCGATCCGTTCAATCCCAGATCCACCGAGACCACCAATATACTGATTGGTCACCAGCAGGGTTTCTGTGCCAAAGCTGCTGACGACTTGGACGTTTAGGTCAAGCGATCCGGAGACCCTCGTAAGTGTCAGCGCATCTTGGTTGATATCCGCAAAGACCAACGCATCGATAAAGTCGACGCCGCCGACATCGTCGATGGTGTCTCCACCCTCGCCAGACGTCCAGATATAGCGATCATTGCCATCGCCACCGACGAGGCTGTCCACACCAAGGCCCCCGACAAGCTTGTCGTCGCCCGAGTCGCCTGTCAGCGTATCCGCACCGCCAAGCCCATACATATTGTCAGGCAGATCATCACCGCGACCCACCAGCGTGTTGGCGTTGCCATCGCCAAGGACCAGGGTTTCATCATGGACATCTGTCAGCGACCAAATCTCGCCGTCGGCAAAGATGATGGTCTCAATGCCAGATCCACCGATCGGTCCGGTGAATTGGTCATCGATTTGGAGAACCGCGCCGTCTACGCCATTGACCGTGATCCAGAGATCAAGATCGCCAGAGTTGCGTTCCAGGTCGACCGCATCAGACAAAACATCTTCAAACAAGAGCGTGTCAAAGTAGACGCCCTCGCCGCCGTTGTCGTCGATGAAATCAGCGCCATCGCCGCGACGCCAAACGTAAGTGTCGTTGCCGTCGTCGCCGATCAATGTGTCAGAGTCCGCGCCGCCGACCAGAACATCGTCGCCGCTGTTGCCATCGAGCGTGTCATTGCCATCGCCACCGTGGAGATTGTCTTGGTGACCATCACCCCGCCCATTGAGGTTGTCGTTGCCGCCTGATCCCGCGACGATGATCCGATCCCAAATATCGCCAGCGTTCCAAACCACACCATCGGCAAATTCAATGCGCTCGAGGCCTTTGCCGCCGACCGTTGTCCCATCGTATTGATCCATCACCGTAAGTACTTCGGTGCCCCCGGACCCGGCGATCTCAACCGAAAAGTCGTTCGAGCCCGCAGACCGCGTCAGGCTGACGTCAGAAGCCGAGATTTCTTCAAGGCGAAGGGTATCGATTTCTGAATGTGTCGTACCGAGATCACGGATGGTGTCCCCACCATCACCGCGCCGCCAGATATAAGTGTCATTTCCATTGTCTCCGCGTAGGAGGTCAATGCCGGCGCCACCATCTAGAACGTCATCCCCGCCGTTGCCATTCAGAGTATCGTCGCCATCTTTGCCAAAGATGCTGTCCTTGAAGCCCCATCCCGAAAGCGTCTCGTCCACTCCAGTTCCATCAATGATCGACTCTGCAATTGGGTTATCGAGAACTTTCACGCGAACGCCGTCGCTGAACTCGATGTACTCAACACCAAGGCCACTGCCAGAGGTTACAAAGCGGTCATCGACTGTGATGGTGTGAGAGGTGGCCAGGATATCGACCACCAGATCGTTGCCAGATTGACTAAGATCGACTTCCGTCGAGGCAATGTCCGTCAGTTTTAGCGTGTCGACTTCTGTCGAGGACGTGCCATCGTCATTAAGAAAGTCGTTCCCGTCGCCTTCCGCGTAAAGGTAAACATCGTTCCCGCCATCGCCGCGCAAGGTGTCATTGCCTGCACCACCATCAAGGAGATCGTCTCCGCCATTGGCATCGAGCGTGTCGTTTCCCCCATTGCCATAAAGGTTGTCAGAGTAGTTTCCGATGCCATCAAGCTTTTCGTTGCCGCCACCGCCCAAAACCTTCGTGTGGGCTTCAATATCAGTCCAGCGCCAAACCACTGCGTCGCTGAACTCGATTTCTTCGATTCCTCGCGTTGGATAGGTGGCATTGAACGTATCGTTGATCGTGATCTCTTCACCCGTTGGGAGGATCTTGACCCGAAGATTGTCGCTGCCATCCGTACGTCGAAGCTCGACGTTGTCAGATGTTGTGTCCGTTAGAACAAGTCGATCAACTTCGTTGTTTACAAGCGACGTATCGATGATCGTGTCATTGCCGTGGTTTAGCGCCCAGAGATAGGTATCTGAGCCGTTTTGGCCTTCCAGACGATCGTTGCCCGAGGATCCTCTAAGGACATCGTCCCCATTGCCACCCTTCAATGTGTCGTTGCCAGCACCCCCATCAATATTGTCTCCCTCATTGAGGCCGGTGCGGGAGTTGTTACCGCCATCTTCGACGAGCCAAGTGTTTTGAGCGATGTCCGTATGCGACCGGCGGGTGCCATCGGAGAAGACAATGGCCTGGAGACCATCCCCGATACTTGAGGACTGGAATTGGCTTTCAATCCAAATGTCGGACGTGGTCGAGCCGTCCGTGATCCGAACACGCATGTCAGGGTTCGTGCCGAAACGCCCGAGTTCCACGTCACCTGGAAGCACATCGGTCAAGACGAGGGTGTTTAAGTCTTCACCAGACGCGTTCGTGTCCCGAATGTAGTCGTTGCCGTCGCCATGGGCCCAGTAATAGGTGTCGTTACCGTCGTAGCCATAAAGAGTGTCATTGCCGAGGCCACCATGGAAATGGCTATCTCCACTGTCTGAATTGGCATCATAGAGACGGTCGTCGCCCGTCTCACCAAAGAGGACATCCGTTTGATTGTCATCTTCGCCGTCAAGCGTTTGATTGCCCGACCCACCTTTAATGTGCGTGTTCTTCTCAATGTCTTTGAGCGACCAAACCACCCCGTCGGAAAAGTGTATTTCTTCAATGCCCTTCCCGCCGCGTTCTCCATCCGTTTGCTCAATCAGAGTTAAGGTTTCGGTATTGGTCCCGGTCGTGATCTCGATAGCAACGTCTGTGCTACCCGAAGAACGAGTGAGGGTGACATCGGTCGCAGCCTCTGTCGATGAGACGTCGACCAAGACCAGCCGGTCACTATCGAGTATATCCGTCGACGTGTCGCGGATTTCATCGTTCCCATCGCCACGGGTCCACTCGTATGCGTCACTTCCCTGGCTGCCGTAGAGCGTATCATTTCCAGCACCACCGACGAGCACGTCGCTGCCGTCATAGCCTGCGAGCCAGTCGGCACCGTCAAAACCTGAGATTCGCTCCTGAACGTCCGCGCCCGTAATCGAGTCATTCCCGGGATCACCGTCGAGTACTGTCACCGGCGCATAGGGCGGAATGTCGGCGTCGGGGGTCGCCTGATAATTCGTGCTGAGTGCAATCGAAGCAACGAACTCCCCTTTCGTCAGCCTTCCTGCGTCCAAATGGGCAATCCAAGCGGTATGCTCAGGTCCCGTTGGTGCGCGGTCCAAAGCATTCTGGAAGGCTTCCATCACTAAATCTGTATTCGAAAGACCCAACAATGAGTTGGTGTATACGCCCTGCAGATCACCCGCTTCCGCAATGAGATCGGTTGCCAGGTCTGCCAAACGATCTGTGCCCTCCAGCAAACGCGCGCTCAGCATCTCCAATTCATGGGCCGTAGCAGGACGCCCGTAGGTAACCTCCGTCAAACGCTCAACCAGGCTTTCCACATAGGCCTGGTCCAAGCTGCGCTCGAACTGCGCCGGGTTCAGGACCACGTCGAAGTTGTTCGTCGACATATGGCCATTGCCGATCGCGATCTTCTCAGAAGATTCTGCGATTGCGACGACGATACCCGCGCGGGCATCGTTTTCTACCGCAGCCGCCACGTCAAGATCGTCCAAGTAGGCTTCGAGCTCACTAAGACTAGGCCCACGCCCGTACGCATTGAGCGAAATCTGATTGATGAACTCAGCATCGCTTGTGTCGCCAAAGCGCGTGCCAAACTCGCTTTTTTGGATCAGCTCTTTAGCCAGATCGGCTTGGTCGAGCTGACCATCGACGACGAATTTCGCCAGAAGCTCCATCTCGGTGAAGTCCATGTCACGATCATACACCGTGTCGTAAAGCCGGGCCGCCTCCTCGACGATCTTTGCGCGCGCCTCTTGGTCCACCTGCACACTTGCGACGGTGCCGTTCTCGTCCACCGTCCAGGTTTCAATGCCAGTCGCATCAATGGCATGGGTGACTTTAGTGCTCCCACTTTCCCAAATGTAGCTGCCGTTCTCATGGGGGTTGCGCGTGATCGTCTGTTCGCCGCTGGGTCGCTGAATGACCTGCTCTAAGCCATCTGCCGAAGTGTACGTCACCGACTGCGCGGCAAGTTTGCCACCTTTCTCAAACGTCTGGCGCGTCTCAATGGTTGATCCGTCGGCCTGAGTAAGGGTTTCCACCCGTACATCCAAAGCACCATTGCCGTCATAATCGTATTCAGCGATCTCAGACCGGCCGTCCCGGCTGATCTCTCGGGTGACCGAGGAATGCAGCTCCCCATCCGAATAAAGCGTTTGATCTGTGATCGCGGTTGACCCATCGTCGTTCAGCACCGTCGTGCTTGTGGATGTCGCGTCCACCGTGGCGTCGCCGTTTTGGTCCATGGCCCGTGTGACACTGAGCCCGTTGCCAGAGGTGGTCACGGTCTGCGCATAGGCCAACTCGCCGTTGCCAAACTTCTCTTCAAAGACCTCGATGCGGCTTCCGTCAGTGCCAAAGCTGGTGATGGTCTCCTGGGACCAATCTTCCGTCCCGTCCCCATCGCTGTCGATGCTGGCCGTCCGTTCCATGCCATTGAAGGTTGCTGACAGAACGATCCGTGCGGTGAGCACACCGCTGGCATAATCTTCCATCGTTGTGATGGTGGTGCGATCGAGATCAACACTCGTCGTGACCTTGCGGTCGACGAACCCATTCCCGTCGAGATCGTAGTCCATCGTAGTGAACCGACCGTCGCCGCTCACACTCGTGGCAATCGAGTCCGACACCGCAAAGATGGAATCAAAGTTCCGCACCAAAGTGCTCAACGCGCCATCGCCCGCTTCCGTGACATCCGTGATCCGATTGGCACTTCCCGTGCCATCGAAATCGACAACCATCTGAACGCCGAGCCCGTTGCCCGAGGTTGTCGCGGTGCTGCTGGCGATCTCAACAAAGTCCTGGTTCAGCGTCGAGGTCGTTTGGACCGTGCCGCCATCGGACATGAACTCGGTAATCGCAGTGGTCGCAAACTCAAAAAGACCGTCCCCGTTAAGATCGAGGCTCGAAGAGGCATGAAGCCCATCATTGCTCTCAATGTATTCCTCGCCACCATAGGAGATGTTGCGCCAGTCCGTGTATTCCACAGACCGGGTCACATAGCCGTTTTCGCCAAGACTTTCTTCAGTGTTGATGATCAGATCGGCACGTCCGTCCCCGTTGCGATCTCGCGAGGTCTGCGACGACAAGCCAGTTCCAGACGTCGTCGTGGTCTCAGATCCGATCAACGCGCCACCGGTGCTGAAGTAGGACATGCTATCGCTGCGTGTCCCATCATCAGCAACAGACATGGTCATCGAGATGTCTATCGTTCCATCGCCGTCCGTGTCCAGGGTTTCTGTCACATCCCGACGATCCGCGCTTGTTACGCGCGTCATCGAAGAGAGATCATTCCCGAACCCGTCCTCAAGGGTTTCCGTATCAGTCCGAACACCTGCAAGCGAGAGATCATAGCTGACCGTCGCCTGAGCTTCGAAATCACCATCCCCATCGAGATCACGATCAGACGTCGTCGTTCGACCATCATCCGAGATCGTTTCAACACCGCGGCGGTAGACAATTCCATCAACGCCTGTCTCAGTGGTCGAAGTGCTGCGGGATCCATCCGTATTGAGGGTCGTGGTGCTGGTTTCAACCGTCTCAAACGTCCCATCGCCGTCCATGTCACTGCGCGTCGTGGTCGTAAGCCCAGTTGCGCTGACTTCAACTTCAGCCTCAGAAAGCAACGTCCCATCCGCTGCCAGTTCTTCCGTCGAGGTTGTCGTCACGCCCGCATTGCTTTCAACGCGGTGCTGGCGCATGTCCGTGGCACCATCGCCGTTGACATCACTTTGGGTCAGGACATCGCGGCCATTGTCGCTCACCGTCGTGACGGTTTCGCTCCGCAAGGTTCCAGGCAGATCTGTCAGACTGGTCGTCGTTCGGGTTGACCCGTCGGCGAAATACTCAATGGTCTCAACCTCTCTCAGGTCAAACGTGCCGTCACCATCGCCGTCGGTTTTGCGGGTGACCAGGAGGCCATCGTCACTGACCACGGTCTCCGCTTGGGACAGAAGACTGGTGTCTTCGGCCTTCACCGTCGACAGGGTCGTGCGTTCGCCATTGGAGGACCAGGTTTCGACCGACGCTTGCACGCGCTCGTAGGCTCCATCCGCATCGGCATCCGTCTTCGTGATGACTTCTAGACCATCGTCGCTGACGGTCTGGATCGTTTGACTGCGGGTCGAGAGATCACCGTTTTGAGTGAGTGTCGTGGTCGTCCGGCTGCCGTCATCATTGAGAACGGTGGTCTGCGTGACGGTATCTTCGTTCAGCCCGTCGCCGTTGCGATCTGTTGTTGACGTCGAAACAAGCCCATTGGCGCTTTCGGTCCGGCTTGTGATCGAAGCCACAGATCCATCCGCAAAATAGCCGGTCTCTGTTTCGCTGATCGACCCAGCAGCACTCTCAACCGACGTCGTGACGCGGTCGGTGTTGCCATCACCATCCGCATCCACCGTAGCTGTGCGCGTCAGGCGATCCGCGCTTTCGTCAACGACTTCCTCGCTCAGAAGCGTGATGCCGTTCCCAGCATAGTGCGCGGTGGTCGACTTTGTGCTGTCATCAAGATTGGTTTGCCGAACGGTCTCGCGCACACCATCAAGCGGGCCATCGCCATTGTCATCGGTCTCAACCGTGACCGTCAGACCATCTGCAGACGTTGTGGTTGTTACCTCTGTTCGGGTGCTGCCATTTTGGTTTTTGGTCGTCACCGTGCGGACGGCCTCACCAGACCCGTTTACGATGGTGACATCATCGATCTCAGTATCGATGTCGCCATCACCGTCGGCATCTGTTTCGGAGTTGATAGTGAGGCCATCCGCACTCGTCACTTGATCGGTCTTCGCAAGGATCGATCCATTAGCTGCCCGGTTCCAGGTGGTCGCGGTCACCTCGCCAGTGCCCGAGTTCACAGAGTTGGAGCGGATGACCTCAAAGGCTTCAAATACGCCATCTTGGTCGAGATCTACCTTTGTGGTTCCAGTGACTTTGTCGGCATCAAGGAACGTCCGCTCCCCGGTACGGACAGAGCTGTCCTCGTTGGTGACGGTCGTTGTATCCGTCCGACTGCCATTGGTGTTGATCACCGAGACCGTCGAGGTCGTCCATTCCGCCGTCCCGTCGCCATCCACGTCCTCTGCAACGGTCTTGGTCAGCGCATCATCTGATTGTGTGTGTGTCGAAGAACTGCGAAGCGTCCCATCGCCGTTCTCGATGTCAATAACCGAGGTTGTCCCATTGGTGCCGACCGTGATCTCGCGTACTTCGCGCGAGTCCACATCGCCGTCACCGTCCACATCCACCGCAATCGTGCGGGTGGTCTTGTCATTTACGGTATCAATCTCAACCGTTTCTTCGGTCTCATACCGAAGCGAGCCATCGATATTGCGGGTTTCTGTCGTCTCGGTCCGGTCATCACCGGGGCCTAGAACAATCGTGTGGGTGATCGAGGCATCTTCATCCCCGTCCCCATCTTCATCGATGCCTTCCGTCCGCGTCAGCCCTGTGGCCGACACGCTTTCATTAATCTCGGAGATGACCGTCCCGTCTTCGGAGATATCCTGGATCAGGATGTCCAACACGCCCGAGGTTTGCTCGGTTCGCGTTTCCACCTGGTCAAACCAGCCACCCCCGGTGGAATCTCGTTCAATGGTTGTGACATCGCCATCAATCGTCGTGACCTTGCGGCTGACCAACACACCATCAGCGACCGTCGCCCCGGCGTAATTGGTCTCGGTCTCTTCAATCACACCGCCCGTCAGCGTCACCGTGGTGATCGTCTGGATCCGGTCCACCACTCCGTCGCCATTGTCGTCATAGGTAATCATACGGCTGTCACCTGTGGAGGAGGTGACCGAGATGGTTTCAAAGGCGACAGAACCATCCGCTTTGTATCCGGTCGACGTGGCCGTGCGGGTTCCAGACCCATCGGTGGTCTCAGTTTCCTCTACGCGGTAGCTTTGGGCTTCGGTCGCAATCGTCGCCTCGACCATCTCATGGGTCGTGAGCGTCCCCCCAATGTCGCGGGTGAATGTCGTGCGGCCGGTTACCACCGACCCATCGGGCAATTCTATGTTGGTCGCATCTGCGTTAAGATCGAGCGAGACGATATCTTCCTGAGCCAACGTACGCACAACGCGCGAACCGTCTGCCAGCGTGACCATCAGTTTGAAGTTGGCGAACTCCGCATCTGAAGCATCGAGGACGCCGTCGCCATTGCTGTCAAACACCGACCGCAGCGCGTCAATATCACTCGCAGCCGTCGGGTCCCATTCGGTGAAGACGTACTGGCGTTTTTCGACGATGTCGTTGTGGCCGTCAGGATCGTAAAACAGCACCGCCGTGCCCGCGTCCGCCCAGGCTGTCCGGTTCTTTAGGCCATCGCCCGAAGCATCGATGAAGACGTCAGAACGATTGAGTTCAGTGATGGATATGCCGCTGCCGTCGAGATCGAGGAGGATGGGTTTAAAAGTCTCAGGTAAGGTGGGCCGATTGATACTTGGTAAAGTCAATTCACGAAAGAAATGCCGGTCCGAAATCTGATCGAATGAAAACGTTCCCTCACGCCATTCAGGCTCATAATTTTCGTTGCGCTCGCGTTCACGATACGTTGCATCTACAGCAAGCCCAGAACCTTCATAAATAACATAAGATGTACCTACACCCAACATAGCTTTAATACTTGCAGCAGTAGCTACCGACGCCGCCAACAAACCAAAACTGGTTCCAGCAACGGTTTGGACGCCAATTTTTGTGCCTTCTTCTCGGGTTATGCCATCGTCAGACAAATACTGTTCGACTAAATCTGAAGCTCCCATTCCGGGAGATATCCCGAGATTGAGTCCGGCTATCTGGACGGCGCCAGCGATAAGGTCACCAATCTCCTCGTCAGAGACTTCCCGATCTACTAAAGTCGAACTGGCAACGAAAATTGTGTCAATGGCATTAATAACCTTGCCTGCTTTGAGGTTCTTAATTCCTTCGAGAGTTGTAACATCAAGGGCTGCAGCGGCACCCTCGTTCACCGACCGAACAACCACGCGAGTGCCTTCAATTATGGCCTCAGCTCTGGCCGCACTCTGCAAGTCCGAAGCATTATCAGACAGTCTTTCGATAGAAACAATATTGCCATCGACGTCTAGGGTCACAACCGCAATTGCTTCTCCTGCACTACCATCTTCCGTTCCACGGCTTGTTTGAAGAACAGTCTCGGAGCTCTCAATAGATAAGTCATCGCTTTGTGGTTGGAGCCCTAAAAATTCATAGGCCGAATTTGTCTCCAATAACGAAGTATCGGACGCATTTGCGTTCGAACCACTCCCGCTACGGCTCTCTGTATCACTACTCTTCGTTCGAGCGACGCCAAAGAAGTCAAAAACTGAGCTCACTACCCTGTTAACGAAATCACCAATCATTCCTAATCAACCCCCAACCAGACTTAATTTCGCGCCAAAGTTTGCATTATGTTTTGTCCATTTACGTTTTTCGCCGAGTACAACATCCTCAAGTATTCCTTTGACCTACTCGGGAGGTGATCCAAACTTGCACTCCTAAAAAAGTCGTACTCGAACAAGGAAGAAAATTTTTCCGCCTCATTTAACCCAAACGAGTTGTATATCTCCTCGACTAAGCAGCTCTCAATGTCTTCCCGCGCGAGGTGTGCTTTGATCCAAATATTTACATCCCTAATTAAATAGTCTTCCCAAATAGAGCTAACAGCGATACAGTAGAGATCGCTTTGAACAAAACCCTCGAACAACGCTAATCTTTCGTGCCTTTCACTACTTTCGATGAATCGTTCACCAATGACATTGTTCTGAAGATACACTGCTGGGTCTGCTTCAAGTTCCTCTCGATCAACGAATAGTACACGAATATACTTTGAACTATCTCTATCCGTTGCACCAATTGGAGATAGACCGATTTCCAGCTCGATTAACTTTAAATACGTTAATGTACGTCGTACTAAATTACTTTTGTCTGGGAAGGAAATGACGTTCTCAGCACCAACCATACGAAACAAATAATCAGAGTCTCGCTTCCGCAGTGGCAGATTACAGAAATCATCTTGGAAGCTACAAAGCTCACCCGAATGAACGAGCTCAGCGAACTCTGTACCATGATTTCTGTTAGAGACTTCCCAAGCGCTCACGAGAGAGTAGTTTAAAAGCAAAGCGAGCAAAGATGCGATAAACTGCGTGTATCGCGGTTTTTTGCCACGGTTGGTTATGGGCTTGTGGCGGTTTCGTGGGAGTACCATTGCAGTTTTGGCTACGAGCGCTTGCAATTGCTCACTCGATTTGAGCAGGCTCATGGTTGGTGAATCCACCCACCGGGTGCTTGCATTTGCGGCCAAAGGTACTGCCCCTTGGAGCCGACGTCTTTCGGATGCCAAAACTGAAAGGTTGTCGTTCGTCAAGCTATTCTCTAGCCACTTCGACTTGGCGAGCATTTCCCTGATTGCCATTCGAAAAGTTAACCGCAGACCCGCCACTCCATAGTTCGCGTCTGCAAATTTTGACCCTAAGACACCCACTTCGCCACCATGGAATCCGTTCGTTCCACCCTCAACTCGGCTCACTACATTCGCGATGGTATAATCGCGTGCATAACTTGCAACCCCGGTGCTTATGTTTTTGAAGTGATCAATCTTTGAGCCAATAGCTCGTAAACATCTGTAGAGATAGCACTTTTCCAGTGAGCCAGGAAGATCTGTCCGAACGATCAAATTGTCGCAGTTCTGCCCTCTATGCATTATTGCACCCTAAGACTTGCGTATGGACAGTCAGTCTAACCGCAATGGCTCCAACCCTTGGCGAAGCCATCTAAGCCCAAAACCTCACACTTTTTTCGCAAACAATAACTTGGTGGGAAGAAGCAAATCCGATCAACGAATTCCGGTCTGTCGGCGGCTTCGGCCCCGAGCAAAGCACGAAGACAAACTGATGCAGGCCTGGTTGGTCGTACTCAGCAAGCGGGATGAGCGTATCATCGCTGGCGCGCGGAAGGATCGATATGCCTGATGGCACTCTCAAACGCAGGATATGATCCTCCTGACCCAGCCCGAGCGGATGCCAGCTGTCGTTGACGCCTTCGAAGGCAACGACGTGACAGGGTTCGGTTGTGGTCAGCTCGAACAGGTATTCCTGACCAAGCTGGAAGGTCTCTGCCCCGTCTTCGGGTGGTGATCTGCGCGCGATGCCCATCTGTTTGGCCGGAATCATCCTGAGACCGCCTTCGACCTTATGCGCCTCGATGAACCGCTCCCAATCGGACACACGCTGAAATTGGAACAACGACGGGGCTTTCGCGTGCGCAAAGGCGAAGTGGTTTCGCGCCAGCCACTCGTGGATCGCCTGGGCTTTGCGGCGGTCGTAGATGCCCTTCTTGATGTTGCTGTAGGGATCGAGCGTCTCACCAAGCGGGGCGTTCTGCGCCTGTTCGAAGAGTTCTTCGAAACGCCCGCCCAAGGTCACATGCAAATCCCTTAAGATGCGATAGAGCTGTTTCGTTGGCTCTACCCGCTTCTGAGAGGACAATCCCAGCCAATCCACTTCGCTTCTCTTGGTCATGGCCAAACTGCTAGCGGCTTACCCTGCGCGGGCCAAGTCTTGATCATTGCCTTCACCCCCAATCACCTGCGCTTCACCCAAGATGGTCATGGGTCTGCCATGCTATGGACAGGTTAAGCGTATAGGATCATTGATAATATTCCTTGCGTGATGGCACGGATTGTGACACTATGTTCTATATTTGTTCTCTGCCCGCCTGTTGTGGATGGTCAGATGGAACGAGACACAATCCCCAACAATTAAAGAAAGAAAGGACGGCTCGCGATGCCCATCCCAAACAAAGACCACCCCCAAACCTATCCCAGTCTGACTTTGGATTGGGAAGCCTACGCCGCCATGCTGGAGGATTGCGATGCCACGCCTGAACAGCAGCGCGAGTTGATCGAAGCGCTGTGGTCGATTGTGGTGGCCTTTGTAGACTTGGGATTTGACGTGCAGTCCCCAGAAAGCTGTGGAGAAGCCCATGATCCGCTGTCGGATGATCCGCCTGATTTGTTACACTTGTTGGTACAGGAGCAAATGAACCAAGACAAAGAGGACACATGGTAGACCCAGTCACATCATCAAACCCAACCAAGGCCGTGATCTATTGCCGTGTGTCGTCCCGCGCCCAAGAAGCCGAAGGCCACGGGTTGGAAAGCCAGGAAACGCGCTGCCGCCAATATGCCACGGCAAAAGGCTATGAGGTTGCGGCGGTCTTTCCAGACACCATCACCGGCGGCGGCGACTTCATGAAGCGGCCTGGTATGGTCGCTTTGCTGTCATTCCTGGATGCACAGCCAGACGACCGCTTTGTCGTCATCTTCGATGATCTCAAGCGCTTTGCCCGCGACCGGGATTTCCACTTTCGTTTACGCGATGCCTTCCGCGCCCGCGATGCGCAGGTGGAATGTCTGAACTTCACATTTGAGGAAACGCCCGAAGGCGAGTTCATTGAGACGATCTTGGCCGCCCAAGGGCAACTTGAGCGCAAACAAAATGGCCGTCAGGTGGCACAAAAGATGCAGGCCCGGATGGAAGGTGGCTATTGGATACACCGTGCACCCGTGGGCTATCGCTATCAAACCATCAAAGGCCGAGGCAAAATGCTGGTGCCTAATCCGCCCTTCGATGCGATCATCCGTGAAGCCTTCGAAAGCTATGCCTCGGGACGCTTTGCCACTCAGGCTGAGGTCGCTCGGTTCTTTGAGAGCTTTCCAGACTTCCCGCGCAACAAGTACGGTGTCGTCAGCCAGCAAAGGGTAGCCGATATCCTGACTCATCCGATATATGCGGGATACATCACCTCTGAGCGCTACGGCATCACCTTCCTCAAAGCCCAGCACGACCCTTTGGTCTCATTGGATGTGTTTGAAACGGTGCAAGAGCGCCGCGACGGGTCGGCTTATGCGCCAAAACGCGCCAATATCGGCAATGACTTTGCCCTCAGGGGCTTTGTATCCTGTGGCTGTTGCGGCAACCAACTCTACTCAAGCTGGTCCAAGGGCAAATACCGCCGCTATGCCTACTACCTCTGCCAGACCAAAGGCTGCGAGGCCTACGGAAAATCCATTCCGCGCGACAAGCTGGAAAGCCAAGTGGGTGAAATCATCCGAACGCTGGAACCCACCCAAGGGCTGCTGACCATCGCCAAGCAGATGTTCAAAGACGCGTGGGTCAAGCGCAGCGCACAGGCGAAAGAAAAAGTGGCCACGGCCAAGCACAAGATCACGGCTATCGAGAAAGATATCGATCAAGTTCTGGGTCGGATCATGGGCGCAACGAATGATGCCGTCGTCCAGGCTTACGAAGATAAAATCGCCAAGTTGGAACGCGACAAGGCCAGAATGACCGATATTTTGGCCAATCAGGTGCCGCCTGCCAATGCCTTCGATGAAAAACTAGAACTCTACTTGCGATTCCTCTCAAACCCTTGGAAAATATGGGGGACTGGCCACGTCCATGCCCGACGGTTGGTGCTCAAACTGGCCTTCACCAGCCCCATTGCATATGACCGAAATACGGGACCTAGAACTCCCGAATTTTCCAAGCCGTTCAAGGCTTTGGGCGTGATTGCAGGGGGTAATTTGAGTTATGGTGCGGGTGAGAGGACTTGAACCTCCACGCCTTGCGGCGCCAGAACCTAAATCTGGTGCGTCTACCAATTCCGCCACACCCGCGATCCGACTGGGTCACTAGGACAAAAAGCTGCCTATGCCAAGCATATGCAAAACCTGTGGCAGGGCTACGGCACCTTTTCTTACAGGCCCTGGGCGCGAAACACCTTTGGCAGCTCTTCAGGCAAGTCTTCCGCAATCAACCCGGGGCCGAAGGACAAGGCGCATTCGGTATGCAGCCAGGCCGCAGTTTCGGCCGCCTCCATCGGGGCAAAGCCGCGCGCAAGAAGCCCTGTGATAAAGCCCGCCAAGACGTCCCCTGACCCGGCGGTGGCCAGCCAGGGGGCGGCGCGGTCATGGTGCGATGAATTGATACTGCAGCGCCCGCCTGGGTCCGCAATCACCGTGTCGGGGCCTTTGAACAGCACCGTGCACCCCGCCCGCGCGGCCGCGTCCCGCGTGGCATCGACCTTGGAATAGGCCGGACCGGTGGTCGCTGGCGTGTTGAGCCTTTCGGCGAGATCGGGGAAGAGTTTCGCGAACTCCCCGCCATGGGGCGTCAGAACGCAGGTTTCATGGAGCGCACCGAACAGCACCTCCGGGTGTCGCTGGAACCGGGTCAGCGCATCAGCGTCCAGCACCGTGGCGCGCTTGGCCTTGAGGGTCTCCAACACCAGATGTTCGGTGTCCGCCGCAAGGCCCATGCCCGGACCAAGACACAGCGCGTTGATCCTGTCATCCTCCAGCGTCTCGCGCAGACCCGCCACCCCGTCGAGGCCCCGGACCATCACAGCATTCATCTGCGCGGCCGATTCCCAATAGGCGTTTTGGGGGCAAGCCAGCGTCACCAACCCGGCCCCGATCCGCAGCGCACCGCGGGCCGCCAGCCGCGCCGCCCCGCCCTTGCCAGGCCCCCCTGCCAGCACAAGCGCGTGGCCGTGGCTGTATTTGTGCGCCCCAGGGCCGTTGCGCCCCGGCGTGCTTTTGTCCAGGTGATACCCCGGCCAGATCTTCCGGCTTGACCCGGCGGGCCTGTCAAACTCCAAAAGGGTCACGACATCGCTCGCACGGTCCATCTTCAGATGGGCCGAATGCCGGCCTTCGAGACCCAACCCGATGTCCACGACCCGCGTCTTGAAGATCGGGTTTTGCAGAACATGACCCAGCTTCTTGCGATGAAACGTCACCACCAGATCCGGATGCAACAGGCGCGGCTCGGCTTCGGTCTTCCACCAGGCCCAATGGGTGTCGACATCGACATCCGCGCCGGGATGCTGGGGAAAGACAAACCCGCCGCTGTCACAATCGAGCCCCGAAGGACATTCCACCGCAACATAATGAAATGGCACCAACCAGGGATGGGTATCGCCCACAGGCCGCCGCCTTATGGCATGAACTGCGCTGACGCATTCAAGCGGGATGGCGCGTGAGACACCTGTGCCGAACAGCGCATCGACAAAAAGCGCAGGCCGCTCGCCCTCTTGCGCTTGCGCGACACTCAATCGCGTGACGACGCCCATCGTTTGCCAGACATCATAGTTTGTCCTGGCATCAGCCGGCAACGCCTCGGCGTCGCCAAAGAGCATCACTTCGACCTGCCACCCCTTGTCGCGCAATCGCCGCGCAATCACGAAGCCATCGCCACCGTTGTTGCCCGGCCCGCAGAGCACCACGGCGTGGTGCCCGCCCTGCCCCAACTCGGGCCATTCGCCAAACACCGCCTCGACCACGCCGCGGCCCGCGCGCTCCATCAACTCAAGGCCCGTCACCTCACCGCTTTCGATGGCGGCTTGCTCGATGGCTCTCATCTGGGCGGCGGTCAGCAGTTCAGTCATGGCCTCTCCTTTGACACCCATCTATCCGGAGCCGCCCGAACACGGCAAGACGCGGCCCCTGCCCCTTCATCCTGGCAGAAATACTCCCGCCGGAGGCATCCTCCCCCTGCGGCCAGGTGCCGCGATTCCATTTCGCACAGGATTTCGGCAAAGCGCTCAAATTTTTTGCAAAAAATTTCAACCTCACCGGAATCCCAAGGGCCAAATCTGCCAAGGAATTGTGGCCCCCGCCAATCGCTGGTCTCACCACCTCGTCGTGGTACGGGAGGCCCCCAATGAAAAAAGTCGAAGCCATCATTAAGCCCTTCAAGCTTGATGAGGTTAAAGAAGCCCTACAGGACATCGGGGTTCAGGGCCTGTCTGTGCTCGAAGTCAAAGGTTTCGGGCGCCAGAAAGGTCATACGGAACTCTACCGCGGCGCGGAATATGTCGTTGATTTTCTCCCCAAGGTGAAAATTGAAGTCGTCCTGGCCGAAGACCAGGTGGACGCCGCAATCACGGCCATAACCGGCGCGGCCAAGACCGATAAAATCGGTGACGGCAAAATCTTTGTCTCCTCCGTCGACCAGGCCGTCCGCATCCGGACCGGCGAAACCGGCGATGAGGCGCTCTAACCCAAAAAAGCTCACACTAGGCGAGGAACAGCACAGACATGAGTAAAGCAGACGTTCTGAAGACAATTAAGGATGAAGAGGTCGAGTACGTCGACATCCGCTTCACCGATCCCCGCGGCAAGCTGCAGCATGTCACGGTGATGTCCGATCAGGTCGACGAGGATTTCCTCGACGAAGGCTTCATGTTCGATGGGTCATCGATTGCCGGCTGGAAATCCATTGACGAGTCGGACATGAAGCTCATGCCCGATACCGGCAGCGCCTACATGGACCCGTTTTATGCGGAAAAAACCATGGCGGTGCATTGTTCCATCGTCGAGCCCGACACCGGCGAAGCCTATGACCGCGACCCGCGCGGCACGGCCGAAAAAGCCGAGGCCTATCTGAAATCCTCAGGCATCGGCGATACGTCCTACTTCGGGCCGGAAGCCGAATTCTTCCTGTTTGATGACGTCCGCTTCTCGGTCGAGATGAACAAGGTGTCCTACGAAGTCGATGCGATCGATGCATCCTGGAACACCGACACCGAATACGAGATGGGCAATATGGGCCACCGGCCCGGCGTCAAGGGCGGCTACTTCCCTGTCCCACCGATCGATGACGCGCAAGACATCCGGTCTGAAATGCTGTCGACGATGAAGCGGATGGGCATGAAGGTCGACAAGCACCACCACGAGGTGGCGTCATGCCAGCACGAGCTAGGTTTGATCTTTGGCTCGCTCACCCATCAAGCGGACGAGCTGCAAAAGTACAAATACGTGATCCACAATGTGGCCCACGCCTACGGCAAGTCGGCAACCTTCATGCCCAAGCCCATCGCGGGCGATAACGGCACCGGCATGCACGTGAACATGTCGATCTGGAAAGACGGCAAGCCATTGTTTGCAGGCGACAAATACGCCGATCTGTCGGATGAGGCGCTGTATTACATTGGCGGTGTCCTAAAGCACGCCAAAGCGCTCAATGCCTTCACCAACCCCTCGACCAACAGCTACAAACGTCTGATCCCGGGCTTTGAGGCCCCGGTGTTGCGCGCTTATTCGGCGCGCAACCGGTCAGGCTGCGTACGGATCCCATGGGCCGAAAGCCCCAAGGCCAAGCGCGTTGAAGCCCGCTTCCCCGATCCGGCATCGAACCCGTATCTGTGTTTCTCGGCTCTGTTGATGGCCGGTCTCGACGGGATCAAGAACAAGATCGATCCCGGCGAAGCGATGGACAAGGATCTTTACGATCTGCCCCCCGAAGAACTCGCCGACATCCCGACCGTTTGCGCCAGCTTGCGCGAAGCCATGGACGAGCTGGAAGCCGATATGGACTTCCTGACCGAAGGCGGCGTCTTCACCAAAGACCAGATCGAAGGCTACATGGAGCTGAAGTGGGAAGAGATCTATTCCTACGAGCACACGCCGCACCCGATGGAGTTCAAGCTCTACTACGGCGTGTAAGCCACCGATAATAAACCAACAAAACGCGACACCTCCTCCCAGTCGCGGATAAGAAGGGGCGCCCACAGCGGGCGCCCCTTTTTTGCCGGTACCAACCGTGCAGAACTTCCGTTGTCTTGCGTCGCAATCGCGCCAGGCTTTAGCCTTCCTCGAAATCAGCACCGCGTTGGAGACCCCGCATGGACCTGAACCAAGTTACACTTGAGGTGCGCGACTTTCATGAAGCCGTGGCGTTCTACCAGCGCCTGGGGTTCAAGCTGATCGTGTCGGCCCGCGATGAATACGCCCGGTTCGAACTGCCGTCCGGATCAGCCACCCTCTCGATCATTCTGTCGAACAGCCCCAGGCCCGGCGGTACTGTCCTTTATCTTGAGGTCGATGATGTTGATGCCCGCCACGCTGAATTGACCAAGAGCGGCCTGTCCTTCGAAAGCCCGCCCATCGATCAGCCTTATAGATGGCGCACGGCCCATTTTGCGGATCCCAGCGGCAACCGCCTTTGCCTTTATCACGCCGGGCCCGATCGACGCTTCCCGCCGTGGCGTCTGCCCGCGTGATCTGCCGCGACGTGATGCGAACACCAGCGCTGAACCGCCAATTCAGGTCACGTGAACACGCGAATTTGACCGCCTTTAGGGGCCGGTCGGTCAAGCCTTGCCGATTCCCGCGCAGCAGCCCCCGGGTGGCCCTTTTCAACTGACCCCAACGCCAGTAAGTCGGACACCATGTGGCCAATCTTCATCATTTCGCTTCGCGATGCCACCGAACGGCGCAACGCCGTGACGCGCCGTCTTTCGGCCATCGGGCTGACGGGCCAGTTCATCGATGCCGTCGACGGACGCAACGGATTGCCCTCTGAGTTTGAGACCCTGATCGACCGTGCTTCAGCGGCCGCACATTTCCACCGCGACCTCAGCGATGCGGAATTCGCCTGCGCCTTTTCCCACCGGCGCGTTTACCAGCGCATTCTGGATGACGGGCTGGAAGGTGCGATCGTGCTGGAAGATGACGCCGTGCCTCAGCCGGGGTTTGTCGAATTTCTGGCCGCCGAAGGCTACCGCGCGGCTGATCTGATCCTGTTTGACCATCAAGGGGCCTTCTACCTGCCCTGGAGCAAGGTCCATCGCCCCACGCCAGCCACCCGCGCGCGCACCATGGTCAATGTGCCGGTGCTGGCAACGGGGTATAGTGTGACCGCAGGGGCGGCAAAGCGGATCCTGGGGGCCCGGCCAAAGGTCGACCGCACCTCTGACTGGCCGGTGGATATCCGGCGCATGGGGGCCCTGGCGATGCGTCCACGCCTGGTCCTGGCAGATGAGAAAATTCCGTCTGACACTGAAGCCACCCGGCACGTGGCGATCCAGAACAGCGCCAGCCGCTGGCGCATCATCGGGCCACCGACGCGCGGCGATTTCTAGCGGGGTTCGTCCATCAAGGTGTCACCGATCAAGTAGCCCTTGCCGGTGTTGATGATGGGCAGGCTCTGGCGTTCGCCTGCCGATGTCATCACCACCCGTCCGCCCGCGACCTTGTAGGTGCCGCGCACTTCGCCAGACGCACCGGCAGACGAAAAGCCAGTGAAGCCACCTGATGCCGCGCGAAGGACAAAGCGGCCATCGGCGGTGAAATCGATTGCGGTTTGGGCAAAGGCGCCGCCACCGCCGCCCGCCGCGCCTGAAAACGTCAGATCCGTCAATCGCCCTGCCAGCGCGGTGCCATCGGCTGGAAGCTCCACCGGGGCCAGCGTGTAATCGCCGTCCGACCAGGCCGCGCCATCAGCGAAAAGCGTTTCGGTCCGGCCCGAGGCATAGGTCAGTATGATCTGCCGGCGGCTCCGCTCAAAAACCCCGAAATCGGTGCGCCGGGCTTCGGCCATCGCCCGGCGGTCAAACCCGCCCTCAGGCGGACCTGCAAAGTTGAAATGACCATCCGGGTGCAGGATCAGCACGCGGTGACTGACGTCTGTCGTGACGCCGCCGCCGGTGGTCGGCATCAGGCGCTGCCGCCAGCCCCAGAATGCACCCTCGATGCCCTGCGGCCGGGCCATGGGCAACCTGCGCAAAACATCGTCCGGCGTCACGAAAGCAACCGTCGAAAAGAACGGCAAGGCGTGCGATTGCAGGACCCCCAAACTTTCGGTCAGCTGGTCTTTGCTGCGCGCGCGCCCTTCAAATCCCATCAGCGCCATGTCGGCCCCAAGATCGACCGCGATTGTCACAAAGACCCCGCGATGGGTCCGGATCGCAGCCAGCGTCGCCTCATGGCCGGGAAAGGGCAAAGACCTGGGCGGTTGCAATGGTGTCACCCGGTCAAGGTCGCCTTCGGGGACAAATCGCGCGGCGGCCTCGGCGTGGGCCGTGGCCAGATCGCCTGTCAGCGGCACGGCGCCGCCCAGATGCAGATAGCAGAACTCGCACAGGTCGTTCCGCAGGTTACTGTGAAAGCTCTGCACGTTGGCACGAATGGTGCGGGTCACCCAGCCATCGGGGCGCTCATAAAGATAGGCGTCAAACTGGCGCGGCTCGGCCAAAGCACTGCCTGCCCACAACATGACCAAAAGACCCATCCACCGCATGGGTCCAAACCTGCGGGTCTATGGCCCCTACGGCAAGTGAACTCGGCACAGGGGCGGCGCGTCGGTGGAACTTTGCCGTGCCCGGCGAACCGCCGGTTTTCGGCCCGCGCCCCCCGTCCGGTACGGCTCAAACACACCGCAAGGATGAAATGGGTCGAAATCGACCCATCTATGGCCTATCCGGTGTCAGATGGGACGTGGCGCGCCAAAAAGAGCTTGCCCGGCCCGGCACGACACCTTCACTGGGTCCATTGATTGGGAGGACATCATGAAACATTCACTCTTCGCAGCAGCCGCTGCGGTCTCTGTGGCGTTTGGCGGGGCTGCACAAGCTCAAGACAGCGCAAGCTATATCCTGTCGACAGCCTCGACCGGGGGGACATACTACCCCGTGGGCGTGGCCCTGGCGACGCTGACAAAGGTCAAGCTGGAACCGCGCCAGAAAATCGGCATGAACGCAATTTCGTCGGCAGGTTCGGGCGAAAACGTCCGTCTTCTGCGCGAAGGCGAAGCACAGTTCGGCATTTTGCAGGGGCTCTTTGGCTACTTCGCTGCGACCGGCACCGGCCCTGTCGAAGCGGACGGCGCGCAAGATCACCTGCGCTCGGTCACGCTGCTTTGGCCAAACGTCGAACACTTCGTTGTGGCCAATGAACATGTCGATACCGGCACGTTTTCGGACTTTCTGAAGCTTGAAGGCATGAACGCCGCTTTGGGCCGCCAGAATTCAGGCACGATCGGATCAAACGCCGCGATCCTCGCGAACTTCGACATCGACCTGTACAACGACTTCAACCTGATCGAAGGCGGCTATGGCCCCTCGGCTGAAGCGTTGCAGAATGGTCAGGCCGAAGGGATTTCGACCCCTGCAGGCCCTCCGATCGGCGCGATCAGCCAGCTGATGGCATCGGCCGGTGACAATGTGACCATCCTGGACTTCACCGACGAAGAGCTTGCCCAGGCTGACGGCGACCGGGGCCTTTGGTTCCGCTACACCATCCCGGCGGGCACCTATTCGGGCCAAGACGCGGATATCAATACCATCGCGCAGCCGAACTTTTTGGCCACGCATGCGGATATCCCCGAAGAGCATGTCTACCAGATCACCAAGACGATCTACGAAAACCTGCCCTTCCTGAATGCAATCCACCCGGCCACCAAGGCCATGAACCTTGAGGTTGCAATCAACGGTCTGCCAGTGCCACTGCACCCCGGTGCGGCCCGCTATTATGCCGAGCAAGGGATCGAGATCCCTGAGCGGTTGATGGCGAAGTAAGACAAGACCCCCGGTCCGGTTTCGGGCCGGGGGACAGTCCCATGGCACAATCAGCACCGGATGCGGACACCGACAGCGGCGATATCAGCCCTGTTCAATCCTCAGACCTGCGCGAATTCACCGGCGGCCCTGCGGCCTTCGTGATGATCTTTGGCGCGGCCCTTTCTGCGACCCACCTGTTTTTTGCGATTTTCCCGATGATCTCGGATTTCGATCGCAACGTCTTGCACTTTGGCGGCTTTGCGATTATGGCCGCGCTGATCTACCCGGTGGTGCGCGCCGATTGGGCGCATGGGCGGGTGATGCTGGCGGTTGATCTTTGCCTGGGCGTTCTGGCCGCCGGAGCCGCGTTTTGGTTCATCGCCAATGAGACCCGCCTTTACGGCGAAACCCAACCCTTTCAGACCCTCGACTGGATCGCCGCGATCATCCTGGTGGTAATGGCGGCCGAATACACCCGCCGTGTCGCAGGCTGGGTCATTCCGGTGCTGATCATCCTGTCGCTGACCTATGTCGCGCTTTGGGGGCCTTGGGTGTCTGGCGTGTTCTCGTTTCCAGGGTTTTCCTGGGAAAGCACGCTGTGGCGCACGATTTACAATGACGAAGGGCTGTTTGGGAACATCGCTCGGATTTCATCGACGACCGTCTTTTTGTTCGTGATCTTTGGCGCCTTTCTGGTGCGGTCCGGCGCCGGCGATTTCGTCATCGCTCTGGCCCGTGCAGTGGCCGGCCGTGTGGCCGGTGGCCCCGGGCTGGTCGCGGTGATTTCATCGGCGCTGACCGGCACGATTTCAGGCTCCGCTGTGGCCAACACCGCATCGACCGGCGTGATCACCATCCCCTTGATGAAACGTGCTGGCTACAAACCGGCGTTCGCCGGCGGCGTCGAAGCGGCCGCGTCGACCGGTGGGCAGATCATGCCCCCGATCATGGGCGCGGGCGCGTTCGTGATGGCAAGCCTGACCGCGATTTCCTATGAAACCATCGTCACAGTCGCGATCCTGCCGGCGTTTTTGTACTTCGCATCCGTCGCGTTTTTCGTGCGCATCGAAGCGCGGCGGTTGAACCTGCCTCCGCTGGAAGCCGACGGCGAAACGCTGGGTTCGGCCCTCAAAAAGGGGGGTGCGCCGTTTTTAATCCCGATCAGTTTGCTCATCTACATGCTCGTGTCGGGCTTCACGCCCAACTACGCCGCCGTCTTTGCGATTGCCGCCGTGATTGTGGCGTCCTGGGTCAGCGCCAACCCGATGGGCCCCCGCGCGATCTTCGAAGCGCTCGCCAGCGGGGCCCGCGCGATGGTGATGACCGCCGTGTTGCTGATTGCCGTGGGCATCGTCGTGAATGTGATCGCAACGGCAGGGGTGGGCAACACTTTCAGCCTGATGATCGCGCAATGGTCGGCAGGCAACATCCTGTTGGCAATCATCATGATCGCGGTCGCGTCTTTGGTGCTTGGCATGGGCCTGCCGGTCACGGCCGCCTACATCGTGATCGCCACACTGTCGGCCCCGGCCCTTGCGGGCATGATGGAAGACCGCACCGTGATCGATATGATCGCGGCAGGCGCGCTTGATCCCGGGGCCAAGGCAATGTTCATGGTCGGCGCACCCGACGCGCTGGCCCTTCTGGACGCACCCATGCCGCGCGAGGAGGCCGCCGCTTTGGTCGCGACCCTGCCCATCGAAATCCTGCAGCCCTTGCGCGACATTGTCGTAGCCGATGATGTGGCACTCGTGGCGCTGTTGTCAGCCCATATGATCATCTTCTGGCTGAGCCAGGATTCCAACGTCACCCCGCCGGTGGCTTTGGCGTCTTTTGCCGCGGCCGCCATCGCAAAGTCGAAACCCATGGCCACCGGCGTGGCATCGTGGAAGCTGGCAAAGGGGCTTTATATCGTCCCGCTTCTGTTTGCCTACACACCGATCCTGGCAGGCGATTGGGGGTTGGCCATACAGATTGCAGCGGTGGCCTTTGTGGGGATCTATGCGCTGGCGGCGGGTCTGCAGGGCTGTCTGGAATACCCCATCGGTTGGCCCCTTCGCGCGGTGCTCCTGGCGCTTGGTGTGGCCTGTATCTGGCCGATCGGGCTGATTTACCAGACGGGAGCGGTCGCGCTGATACTCGCGCTATTGGCGAGCAATGTGATGCTTGGACGACACCAGACCGCCTGATTGTCGCCGTTTCGTGCACAGTGGCGGAAAACTCAAGGGAGTGTTGCGAAAGCCGCGCGCGCACTCGGCCAAAATCAGCCGTCCCGCGGCGCGCCCAAATTTCACCACAATCTCAGCACAGGCAGCGCACCGTGATAAGTTAATGGTAAACCTGTGATGAACGTAAAACCCGAAATTCCGATGTCGCGCGCGGTCAACCTGCCGGACCTTGAGCCGGTCCAACATGTGCGCCGCCGCCAGCGCGCGTCGCGCATCATCAGCCGCCCGCTGGAGCTGGCGCCCAAGATCGACCTGATCCACGACAGCGCGCATGATGAAGCCTTCACGCCGCAAGCCCGTGAAGAGGCCAAGAACGAAACCGCGCGGCTGACCGTCTATGCCCTGAACGGGATTTTGATGATCATCGCTTTCCCGATCGGCATGGCGCTTTTGCTGTTCAACATCATCGGCGGTGAGAACCTTCGCACGACCGCGCATGTGCTCGCACTGACCGGTTTGGCGTTCGCGCTGGCCATGACGCCCCTTGGTCAAGGGCTCTTTTCACTGTTCTAGGCCGCGCCCTCGTCCAAAAAGCGACTTCTGTCGGCCCGGCAATGTCGCGAATGGCGGGGCCCCGCCCCGCGGCCAGCGCCCAGACTTGGGCCATGAACCACCATTACCGCGATCAGCGCAAGATTGACCCGACAAAGGGCGCGATGCTGCCCGATGGCACGCCCAACAATGCCGACCGGATTGAGATCGGGCCGACAGCACTTGCCTTTGCGGAGTTTGAAGCCGCCGATCTGACCCTGCCCAACCTGCCCCGGATGCGGCAGTTTCGCTGGGAACGGATGACGGCCCATGTGGTCGCGCGCGATCTGGGCGGATTGCTCATGTTTGATCCGCTGAACATCCGCTACATCACCGACACCACCAATATGCAGCTGTGGAATGCGCATAATCCCTTCCGGGCCGCATTGCTCTGCCCAGATGGCTATCTGGTCGTCTGGGACTACGCGATCGCGCCGTTTTTATGCGACCACAACCCGCTGGTGCGCGAGGTGCGCACCGGGGCGGATCATTTCTACTTCGACCGCGGCGACAAGGTGGCCGATGCGGCAAAGGTCTTTGCTGGCGAGCTGCGCGATATCATCGCCGAACACGGCGGAGCCAATATGCGCCTGGCGGTCGACAAGCCGCCCATCCACACCGCCTGGGCGCTGCAGGCGGCGGGTTTTACCCTGTCTGAAGGCGAAGAGGTTACCGAGAAAGCCCGCTCGATCAAGGGCCCGGATGAAATTCGGGCCATGCGCTGTTCGGTCCATGCCTGCGAAGCGGCGGTGGCCGAGATGGAACGCCAGGCCGCCCCTGGCATGACCGAAAACGACGTCTGGGCGGTGCTGCATGCCGAAAACATCCGGCGCGGTGGTGAATGGATCGAAACCCGGCTGCTGGCGTCGGGCCCGCGCACGAACCCCTGGTTTCAGGAATGTGGGCCGCGGGTGATCCAACCAAGCGAAATCCTCGCCTTCGATACCGATCTGGTGGGCTGTTACGGGATTTGCACCGACATCAGTCGCACCTGGTGGATTGGGCCCGGAGACCCGCGCCCGGATATGATCGAAGCGATGCGCTTCGGGGTGGACCACATCCAGACCAATATGAACCTTTTGGCCCCCGGCGTGACCATCCCCGAGATTGTGGCGCAGTCCCATAAGATCCCCGAGAAATACCGCGCCCGGCAGTATTCCTGCATGATGCACGGGGTGGGTCTGTGCGATGAATGGCCGCTCGTGGCTTACCCGGAAAAGGAAGTCGAAGGGGCCTATGACTATGCGCTGGAACCCGGCATGTGCCTGTGTGTCGAAGCGCTGATCGGCGAAGAACACGGCGATTTCTGCATCAAGCTGGAAGACCAGGTGGTGATCACCGAAGACGGGTATGAGCTGTTGTCGCACTACCCCTATGACCCGGCCTTGATGGGGGCTTAGTCAAACTCGGCCAAAAGATCGCAGGCTCCGGCCACGTTCGCTCTGCAGGCGCGTTCAGCAAAGACGTGGGCTTGTCTTATTTCTTCTTCGGTCTGGTCTTCGTGCACCATCAAAGCTGCGGCCGCAAAGAAGCACCCAACCGGAAGCTCAAGGTCGCAAGCCTTTTCAGCGGCGGCAAACGCATCTTTGGCGCGTTCAAGGGTGCCGTCTTCTATGGTGAGGCGAAGAACTTCCCCCGCATAGCGCGCACATCCTGTGGCATGATCCAAAGCGCAGGCGCGCTCGAGGAAGCTAAGCCCCAAGTCGTCGTCTTTGGGTTGTCCGTCGAAGTAGTACATGCCCCGCAATGTGCATCCATGTTGTTCGTCGGCTTCGCACGCTTGTTCGAGAAGTTGATACCCCCGTTCTTTTTGGCCGTCACGTACAAGCTGGCTGCCATACACAGAACACGAACGCTGAAAGCCACCGATACAGGCCCGCTCAAGCAAGGCTGTCGCGCGATCAGGGTCAAAGTCGCCGCCCCGCCCCCGACCAACAAAGGATGACAGGTTGTGGCACCCCCGCATATCCTCTCCATCGCAGGCTTTTTCGTAGAGCGCACGGATGCGGATATCATCGCCACCGGGCAATTCCCCCTGCTCTAAATCCGCGCCCAGCGCCGTGCATCCACCACTAAAACCCTCTTCGCATGGCCGTTCATAGTACGCGAGCGCTGCGCCAAAATCGACTTCGCCAAAATCACCGCGTTTGAACTGCAAGGCGATGTTCGCGCAGGAGATAGGTTCGCCTCCATCGCACGCCTTCAGATAGCTTTTAAATGCGAGGTCTTGATCTACCTCAACCCCCACCCCTTCGTTGTAGACCAAACCTAGGAAGGAACACCCGCGCATGTCGCCGCCCTCGCAACTTGCCATCAGCAACTGGGCTGCGCGTTCGCCGCCAAGACGGTAAGCAGCCGTACCTTCGTCGACGCAATCCTCCGTCAGCCCGCCCTCACAGGCATAAACCTGCAGCAAAAACTGCGTTTCAGGGTCATTCGTCAGCGTGCGCATCCGGTCGCAGATCGTCCCCTTCGCGACGCTGCACACCGCCATATCCAGCCGCGACAAACCGCTGTCATCCTCTTCCAACGCGGCCCCCACCCCCAGCGAGCCCAAAAGCACAAACCCCGACAAGATCAGCGACACGATCAATGTCGGGCGGTGTTCAACATCAATCCAGTCAGCCAGCCGCAGACGCGCAAAGCCACGGATCACCCAGGTCGACAGGATATAAACCCAGGTCCAGACCGAGGTCAGAAAGGTCGAATAAAACGGCGCGGAATAGATCGAGAACGCCAGCCCCACGCTTAGGACATCAGCGCGTTCGACCACAAACAGCCCCGACCGCTGCACCAGCCAGATCGCCAAAAGGATGATCGCGCCCGTGATCACCAGATCGATAAGCAGCACCAGGGCCTGGGCCGAGACGCGTTTCAGCTTCGGCACCCGGCCCAGAAGATACCGAGTCTCCAACAGCGACACGTAATCGGCGATGAAATTGACCGCTACCCCGATCATCAGCGCATTGGCAAACCCCAGGCTACCAAAGGCCACCCGATCGAGCGTGCCGGACCAGATCATCAGCCCCCAGATCAGGCTGACCGAAACCCCCGAGGCAATGCACGAGCGAATGAGACAGCGCGCGCTGAGGTGCCGCTCTCCAAATAGCGCATCAAAGAGGTCGAGAAACGAGCGCGACCAATTGTCTTCGGTGCCCGCGCCCATCAGCCACAGGGCCAGGGTGTCTTTCTTTTCGCGCGACATCAGGCCAAGGGCGAAATTGGTCATCAGAAAGAAGAAGGCCGCCAGCGTCAGCTGCCACCCGAAGGCTGCGGTGATATCTTCTAGGCTGAGTTCCAACGTGGAACCGCCCCCAATTGCCAGACGTGAGTAAACAAAAGCGTGGCGCACAAATCAATGGCGATGTGGCCTCTTGACCGTGTGTGCCACCCATCACCATGGCGTGACGGGGCTTGCCCCCGGCGCTGCTCCGGCCCACCTTGTGCGAGCCGCCTACCCGGAGATTTGCCAATGTCTATGGAACGTTTAACTTTTGAAGGCCACTCGGGCGACGCCCTGGCCGCCCGGCTAGATCTGCCCGAAGGCCCCGTCCTGGCGACAGCGCTTTTTGCCCATTGTTTTACCTGTTCCAAGGACATCCCCGCCGCGCGCCGGATCGCGGGGCGTCTGGCGGCCATGGGCATCGCGGTTCTGCGGTTTGATTTCACCGGGCTTGGCCATTCGGACGGCGAGTTTGCCAACACGACATTCACGTCGAATGTCGAAGACCTGGTGCAGGCGGCCGACTATCTGGCCCGGCGCGATATGGCCCCGTCGCTGATGATCGGCCATTCGCTGGGCGGTGCCGCTGTCTTGAAGGCGGCCCCCGACATCGACAGCGTCAAGGCGGTCGTCACCCTTGGCGCGCCCTATGATCCGGGCCATGTGACCCATAATTTCGCAGGTGCGCTCGATGACATCACGGCCGAAGGCCAGGCGGAAGTTCATCTCGGCGGGCGGCCTTTCACCATCGGGAAAGGGTTTGTGGACGATGTAACCTCCACCGCGCTGACGCCCGCGATATCGGGACTGAAAAAAGCGCTTATGGTCATGCATGCCCCGACCGACGGCGTGGTTGGCATTGAAAATGCCACGCAGATTTTCCTGGCCGCCAAACACCCCAAAAGCTTCGTGACACTCGATTCCGCCGATCACCTGATCACCGAAGCCAAAGATGCCGAATACGCCGCCGAGGTGATTGCGGCCTGGGCCCGGCGCTATCTGAAACTGACCCCGCCAGCACCCCCGCCGGGCGCACCCGAAGGCGTGGTGCGGGTGTCTGAAGCCGACCCCAAGGGCTTTTTGCAAGATGTCATGGCCGGCCCAAAACACCACGCTCTGGCCGATGAACCCCTGCCCTATGGTGGCACGGATCAGGGCATGAGCCCTTACGGCTTTCTGGCCGCGGCTTTGGGGGCCTGCACGTCGATGACGCTTCGGATGTATGCCCGCCGGAAAGGGTGGCCGGTGGACACAATCAGCGTCGATGTCACCCATGACAAGGTCCATGCGCAAGATGCTGAAACGGCGACAGAAGTTCGCATTGACCGGTTTCACCGGCTGATCCGGCTGACCGGCGATCTTGATGCAGACCAACGCGCGCGCCTTCTGGAAATTGCCGACAAATGCCCGGTGCACAAGACCCTGGAAACCGGCGCAAAGGTCACCACCGAACTTGAGACCTGAGCCACCAGGCGCCAATCGGGCATGAAATAAGCCCCGGGGGGATCTCCCCCCCGGGGCTTTCATTCAGATCAGACCGGGCAGGTTCAGCGCTGGGTCAGCTTCCAAAGTGCCGGCACGAGAAGTGCTGCCAGCATCAGTTTGACCGCGTCGCCCACAAAGAAGTTCGTCATGCCCCATTGCATGACCCAGGCGCTGCCTTTTTCGGCAAGGAACAGATAGGCCATCCAAGGCATGCCAAAGGCATAGATCAGCGCGTTGCCGACAACCAGCGCCGCGATCATGCCGACCACAGACCGTGACCAGCCCCGCCCGGCCAACCAGCCGACTGTCGCCGCCGCCACCAGATAGCCCAGAAGATACCCGCCCGTCGGGCCCGCCATATAGGCCAGGCCCGCCGTGTCGCCCGCAAACACCGCCACACCGGCCGCCCCAAGCGCCAGATAGGCCAACAGCGTGATCACCGACAGCCGCAGGCCATAGACCGCACCGACCGTCAGCACCGCAAAAGTCCCCATGGTCACGGGAACAGGCCACATCGGCACCCGGATCTTGGCCGCAAGCGTGATCGCTGCCACGCCCAAAACAACAAGCAGCGCCTGACGCGCCACTTCAGAGCCCAAAAGCGGAAAGCGGGAAGCCAAAACATTTGATTGCATGGAGTTCTCTTTCTATCTGTCCCGAATTTTCATCAGGTTGTCGCACCGCGCCCGTCGAAGGGCAAGACCTCAGGGCGCCTTGTGATAGCTCGACGTCATCTCATAGGCCTTGCGCGGGCCTTCTACCTGCCAGCGGGCCGTCCACACGGGCCAGTCACTGAAATCATATGACACCGCGTAACGGTCGGGGGCGCACAGATGCACCGTGGCGGTGCGTGGCCCCGACAGATCGACCCTGTGAAAGGGCGCGCCACCTGCGAAATAAACGTTTATACCCTGACCTGACGCATGCCAGATGTAGCGGCGGGTGGCGCGCAAGGGTTCCGCCCGCCCCAGGGTCAATGTCCCGTCCTCATCATAAGAAAACCGATCCGGGCCCGAAGCGGCCACCACGGCCAGGCCTTCAAACGCACCGGTCAGCCCATCGGCATGGGCAATCTCACGCGCGATCCGCCAGCGTCCAACAAAGGACAGCGCGGATTTTGGTCCGCCATTCGGAGAGATCGCCAACGCAGCCTCCTTGTTGATCCCCGATCCCCTTAGTAAGAGGCCCTGCGCTCCAACAAAAGGCCCTGCCCGATGATCCCCCGCTATTCTCGCCCCGACATGGTCGTCATCTGGTCACCAGACACGAAGTTCCGCATCTGGTACGAAATTGAGGCCCATGCCTGTGACGCGCAAGCCGATTTGGGCGTGATCCCGGCTGAGAATGCTGCTGCGGTCTGGACGGCCAAGGATGCGACATTTGACGTGGCCCGCATTGATGAGATTGAGGCCGTCACCAAACACGACGTCATCGCCTTTCTGACCCATCTGGCCGAAATCATCGGCAATGACGCCGCCCGCTTTGTCCATCAGGGTATGACCAGTTCGGACGTGTTGGACACCACCTTCAATGTCCAGCTTGTGCGTGCGGCGGATCTGTTGATTGCGGATGTTGAAGGCCTGCTGGCCGCGCTGAAGGCCCGCGCGCTGGAACACAAAGACACCGTGCGGATTGGCCGGTCCCATGGCATTCACGCCGAACCCACCACGATGGGGCTCACCTTTGCACGCTTTTATGCCGAAATGGACCGCAATCTGGCGCGGCTGAAAACGGCGCGCGCCGAAATCGCAACAGGGGCAATCTCGGGCGCGGTAGGGACCTTCGCCAACATCGACCCCGCCGTCGAAGCCCACGTCTGCGCAAAACTGGGGCTGACGCCCGAACCGATTTCCACCCAGGTGATCCCCCGCGACCGTCACGCGGCCTTCTTTGCCGCCCTGGGCGTCGTGGCCAGCTCGATCGAGAATATCTCGACCGAGATCCGCCATATGCAGCGCACCGAGGTGCTGGAGGCGGAGGAGTTCTTTTCCAAAGGCCAAAAGGGGTCGTCTGCGATGCCCCACAAGCGCAACCCGGTGCTGACCGAAAACCTGACGGGGCTGGCGCGCATGGTCCGGTCTGCCGTGGTGCCCGCGATGGAGAACGTCGCCCTTTGGCATGAGCGTGACATCTCGCAT
The DNA here is from genome assembly GCA_038530285.1 of Pseudomonadota bacterium. Lineage (GTDB taxonomy): Bacteria > Pseudomonadota > Alphaproteobacteria > Rhodobacterales > Rhodobacteraceae > JASJAR01. The sequence goes on along the minus strand of JBCBCY010000011.1, from coordinate 43,810 downwards.
TCGTCGGTCGAACGGATGATCGGGCCTGATGCCACGATCACGCTGGATTTCGCGCTGGCGCGCCTGACCGGCGTGATCGAAAAGCTGGTGATCTACCCCGACAACATGATCGCCAATATGAACAAGTTTCGCGGGCTCATTCATTCGCAGCGGGTTCTTTTGGCCCTGACCCAGGCCGGTGTCAGCCGCGAAGATGCCTATCGTCTGGTGCAACGCAACGCGATGAAAGTCTGGGAAGACGGCGCCGACTTCAAAACCGAGCTGAAGGCCGACGCGGATGTGACCGCGGCGCTGTCTGATGCTCAGATCGATGAAAAATTCGACTTAGGGTACCACACCAAACATGTGGATACGATTTTTCAGCGGGTTTTCGGCACATCCTGAGATTGAAGCTTTGACGCAGGGTCAACCCGCGCTACGGTTCTGTCGTGCACAAGAGAAAGGACCTTACACATGAAGACCCTTTTGACGGCCCTCGCTTTGACGGTTCTGCCCGGCCTGGCCATCGCGGAAGGATGCTCATACGGGCACACGACCGCGTCCATGTCCTGCGCCGAAGGCTCGGTGTTTGACGCCGGCACCGGCGCTTGCGTCCCAACGACCAGCTAAGCGAAAAGACCCAGCAATACCGACGGCGGCCGCGGACATGGCCGCCGTTTTCATGTCAGACAGGACAGCCCAGATGCGCCTTGCCCCGATGTTTGCCTTTGCCGTGATGGCCACGCCCCTATGGGCGGCAGGGTTCAACGATGACACGCCGCCAACCCCGACCGAGACGACAACAGCCTGTGCAGAAGGCCTTGTCTGGGACGAAGAGGCGGAATCCTGCGTGGCGCCAAAGGAAAGTCGCCTTGGCGATGATGGTTTGTACCGCGCGGTGCGCGAACTGGCCTATGCCGGGCGATACGATGGCGCCAAAGCCGCCCTTGCGGCCATGTCGGACCAAAACGACACGCGCGTTCTGACCTACCGGGGGTTTCTGGCCCGCAAGACAGGGGATTTTGCAGCGGCTGAGGCGTTTTACACCGCGGCACTGGCGGTGGATCCGGACAATCTGCTGGCGCGGTCCTATTACGGGCAAGGCCTTGTCGAACGCGGCGCATATGAAGCTGCTCGTGCGGAACTCAGCGAAATTCGCCGCCGGGGCGGGCGCAACACATGGGCCGAAGCCGCATTAGGTCTGGCTTTGGCATCTGGAACCGGCCCGGCCTACTGATCTTTGCGTGGTATTAACCGGTCTCATGCCATCAGGGTCGCGCTTGCAACCAGACGATGGCGATGCCCCAGGATTTTGACTTTGCACCCCTCGGGGACCTTCCCGATATCGGCGGCTTTGGCGGCGCCGGTGGCATGGGCGGTGGCGATACCCCTAAAGGGGAGGTCGTGCCCCTGACCAAGCCGCAAAAGGCGGCGGTGGTTGTCCGGCTGATGCTGGCCGAGGGCGTCAAGATATCGCTGCGGCAATTGCCTGATGATGTGCAGGTGGCCCTGACCGAGGAAATGACCGCGATGCGCACGGTCAACCACGCCACGATCGAAGCCGCGGTCGAAGAGTTCCTGGCTGAAATGGACGCCATCGGGCTGCGCTTTCCCCAGGGGCTCGATTCGGTCCTGGGTCTGGTCGGCGACGCCATGACGGCGACGGCAGCGGCGCGGCTGCGCAACCAGGCGGGCATCGATTTTGAAGGCGACCCCTGGGATGTGTTGCAAAGCATTGATAGCGAACGGCTGATCCCTGTTCTGGAACGCGAAAGCACCGAAGTGGCTGCCGTTATTCTGTCAAAGCTGAAAGTCTCGGCCGCAGCAGAACTTCTGTCGAAAATACCGGGCCCCACCGCGCGCCGGATCGCCTATGCCGTCAGCCAGATTGGCGCCGTGGACCCTGCCACCGTGCGCCGGATCGGCGTGTCGCTGGCCGAAGAGCTGGACGCGCGTCCGGTGCGCGCCTTTGACGACGGGCCTGTCGCACGGGTCGGCGCGATCCTCAATTACTCGACGGCGGGTACACGCGACGATGTCCTCGCCGGGCTTGAAGAGACCGACAAAGCCTTTGCCGAAGAGGTCAAGAAGGCGATCTTCACTTTCGCCAACATCCCCGGTCGCGTCGCACCGCGCGACATCCCCAGGGTCATGCGCGATGTCGATCAAGACCAGTTGGTCATCGCCCTGGCCGCGGCCACCGGCAAGGACGCAGAGGCGGGCGAGTTCATCCTGGCCAATATCTCCCAGCGGATGGCCGACAATATTCGCGCCGAAGCCGATGAAAAGGACGGTGTTGCCGCGGCGGATGCCGAAGCCGCGATGACCGCCGTGGTCGCCGTGATCCGGCAACTGGAAGCGGACGGCGAAATTTTCTTGACCGTTGAGGACGAATAGCAAATTTTGGGACGCGGGGGCGCGGAGAAGACGAATGAACCCGGTGCCTGCCCAAAGTCCCAGCGCGGATTCTGCGATTGAACGGCTGGTCGGCTGGCTGATGATCAAGACCAGCGATGCCACCCTGAATTGGAGTTTTGCCGATCGCCGCCGCCTGTTTGCGCGATTGATGGCACATGCCTGGGGGCCGATGCTGGGCTGGCCGGGGGCGATTTCGCAAACCCTTGCATTGGTCCGCCCGGATCTCGACCCCGCCGCGCGCCGCCGTTTGGCCCGCCGCGCCGCCCGGCATGCCGGTGAAGGCCTGGCCGAATTGCTATGCCCCAAGGATTTTGCCCAAATCTTGCGGAACACGCCCATCAAGGGCCCAGGTGTGGCCGCCATGAAGACCGCCGCCGAAGCCGATCGGGGCGTTCTTCTGGTCACGGCCGGACTTGGTCACCCTGATGCGCTTATGGCCGCCCTTGCGTTGCGGGGTCTGCGCGTCGCGCGGCAAAGCCCGCCATCCACCCAAAGCCTGCTTGATCATCGCATTACAGCGGCGCGCGCGGCATTGGGGGGCGTGCATCTGCCCGCTGGTGCAGCAGGCGCGCACGCGTTTGAGGCGCATATCGCCAAGGGGGGCTTTGGCGTGATCCGGGCCGATGATCCAGACACCGCCGGGACACCTGTCAAACTGTTTGGCGCGCGGGTTCGGGCGCCGCGTCTGCCGGCGGCGATTGCCCTGCGCCACCACGCCGAACTTATCCCGGCCTTCGCCCTGAAACGATCCAACGGGCGCTACGGCATCTGGATGGCCGCATCGATCGCGCATGCGCCCCCCGACGAGATGCTGCAGGCGTTCCAAGACAGCCTGGAAAGCGTGGTGGCCGGATATATGGACCAGTTTTTCTGGGCCGAACCACGCTGGCAGCCTGAACGCTACCTGAGCTGTGCAGCCCCCAGCACCGGTCCGTGACCTGGCGCCTGGAAGATAACCGCGACAGGCTGGTCGGCTGCCACGCGCACATCCGCTGTGTAGACATCGCCGCCTGACCAGCTGTCGATGGTGCGCCAGTCGCGGACAATATTGTGATAGCTCAGCGTTCGGCCCCGGTTTTCGCCGGCACGAATGTCGCGCGTTGCCCGCGGCACAAAGGTCACGACATGCACCGACACGCCCTGGGGTACCCGGCCGATCCGGCGCGCTTGCACCCGCACCATGTCACCTGACCGCTCAAGGCTGACATCCACCGGAACGCTGCTGCGCACATAGGAATTGATCGCATCGGCCACATCCATCGGCTTGTTTCCAACCACATGGGTCTCGCCCTGGATGACCATCTGCGGGGTGTAGATCATCTTGGTGCCCTTGGCGCGCGCATAGCCGCGCTGGCGTGCCGTATGGGCCGGGCTGGCAAAATCATCGGTCCAGCCGATGTAGTCCCAATAATCCACATGCAACGCCAGAGCGATGATGTTGTCGCGATCGGCGATCTGGCCCAAAAGGTTGTCGGCAGGCGGACAGGACGAACACCCCTGAGAGGTGTAAAGCTCAACCACCACGACGTTGTCGTCGGCCAAAGCGGAACCGACGGTCAACAAAAGCGCGGCACAGGCCGCCAGAAAACGTGACATCATCGGTCACTCCACAGATCGTTCGACCATTCACCTAGCCAAGCATCGCCCGAAACACCAATCAAGGTTTTGCGAGACCATGTTACCGGCGGCTTGGTTTGCCCCTCTGCAGGCAGCGCGCCCTTGAGCCCGGCGGCGTTTGCGACCAAATTGGCACCGCGACCGCCCGAGCCATTGCCAGCCAAGGAGCCCCCCATGCCCATCACCGTCGGCCAGGATACCGCCAAGACCCGCACAACGCTTGAAGTCAGCGGCAAAAGCATCGCCTATTACTCGATCCCGGCCGCCGAGGCCGCCGGGCTGGGCGCGTTTTCCGACCTGCCAGCTGTGTTGAAAGTGGTGCTGGAAAACATGCTGCGGTTCGAAGACGGCAAAACGGTCGATCTCGATGACATCAAAGCTTTCGGGGTCTGGGGGGAAAACGGCGGCCAGAACCCGCGCGAGATTGCCTACCGGCCCGCGCGCGTGTTGATGCAGGATTTCACCGGCGTCCCCGCGGTGGTCGATCTGGCGGCCATGCGCGACGGGATCGTGGCCCTGGGCGGCGACCCCGAAAAGATCAACCCGTTGAACCCGGTGGATCTGGTGATCGACCATTCGGTGATGATCGACGAGTTTGGAAACCCGCGCGCCTTTCAGATGAATGTCGACCGTGAATACGAACGCAATATGGAGCGTTATACCTTCCTGAAATGGGGCCAATCGGCGTTTGACAATTTCCGCGTCGTGCCGCCCGGGACGGGCATTTGCCACCAGGTGAACCTGGAATATCTGTCGCGCACCGTCTGGTCAGATGTGGACCAATCAGGCGAAATGGTCGCCTACCCCGACACGCTGGTGGGCACCGACAGCCACACCACCATGGTCAATGGCGCGGCTGTGCTGGGCTGGGGCGTGGGCGGGATTGAAGCCGAAGCCGCGATGCTCGGCCAGCCGATTTCGATGCTGATCCCCGAAGTGATCGGGTTTGAACTGACAGGTGCCATGGTCGAAGGCACCACCGGCACCGATTTGGTTTTGAAAGTTGTCGAGATGCTGCGCGCCAAGGGCGTGGTCGGCAAATTCGTGGAATTCTACGGCGCGGGGCTCGACACTCTGCCGCTGGCCGACCGCGCAACAATCGCGAACATGGCGCCCGAATATGGCGCGACCTGCGGGTTCTTCCCCATCGACGGTGAGACGCTGCGCTACCTTAAAAACACCGGGCGCGACGAGGCCACCCTGGCCCTAGTCGAAGCCTATGCCAAGGAAAACGGCATGTGGCGGGGCCCGGATTACGCGCCGATCTACACCGACACGTTGCATCTGGACATGGGCACCATCGTGCCGGCAATCTCGGGGCCCAAACGGCCGCAGGATTACGTGGCTTTGACCGATGCCAAGGCCGCATTCACCCGCGAAATGGAAGAGACGTTCAAACGCCCCATGGGCAAGGAAATCGCCGTCGCAGGCGAAGACTACACGATGGAATCGGGCAAGGTGGTGATCGCGTCGATCACGTCATGCACCAACACGTCGAACCCTTACGTGATGATCGGCGCAGGCCTGGTGGCGCGCAAGGCCCGCGCCTTGGGGCTGAACCGCAAGCCCTGGGTGAAAACCTCTCTCGCGCCGGGGTCCCAGGTGGTGTCGGCCTATCTGGAAGCCGCCGAGCTGCAAGAAGACCTTGATGCGATCGGGTTCAACCTTGTGGGCTATGGCTGCACGACCTGCATCGGCAATTCGGGACCGATCCAGAAAGAGCTGTCGGATGCGATTGCATCGGGCGATTTGGTGGCGACCTCCGTGTTGTCGGGCAACCGCAATTTCGAAGGCCGGATCAGCCCCGATGTGCGCGCCAATTACCTGGCCTCGCCGCCCTTGGTTGTGGCCTATGCGCTGGCGGGCACGATGGACATCGACCTGGCGCGCGATCCCATCGCCCAGACGCCCGATGGCACGGACGTGTACCTCAAGGACATCTGGCCCAGCCAGGCGGAGATCGCCGAACTGGTCGAAGCCACCGTCACGCGCGAGGCGTTCATGGAAAAATACGCCTCGGTCTTTGATGGCGATGACAAATGGCGCAGCGTTCAAACCACCGACAGTCTGACCTACGACTGGCCAGCAACATCAACTTACGTCCAGAACCCCCCGTATTTCCGCGATATATCGCCTGAGCCCGGCACGGTTGAAAACGTCGAGGGCGCGCGCATTCTGGCCATTCTGGGCGATATGATCACCACCGACCACATCAGCCCGGCGGGATCATTCAAGGACACCACACCGGCCGGGCAGTATCTGGTCGACCGGCAGGTCACGCCGCGGGAGTTCAACTCCTACGGGTCCAGGCGCGGCAACCATGAGGTGATGATGCGCGGGACTTTCGCCAACATCCGCATCAAGAACGAAATGCTGGATGCGGTCGAAGGCGGCTACACGCTGGGGCCGGACGGACAGCAAACCTCGATCTTTGACGCGGCCATGGCCTGGCAGGCGCAAGGCGTGCCTTTGGTGATCTTTGGCGGCGCGCAATACGGTGCGGGTTCCTCTCGGGATTGGGCCGCCAAGGGGACCAACCTTTTGGGCGTAAAGGCTGTGATTGCCGAAAGTTTTGAGCGTATTCATCGGTCGAACCTGGTGGGCATGGGCGTGATCCCGTTTGAATTCACCGGCGGCGACACCCGCAAATCGCTTGGGCTGACGGGCGATGAGACCGTCTCGATCACCGGGCTGGATACCGTGACACCCCTCGCTGAGGTGCCCTGTTCGATCACCTACCCCGATGGGACGGTGGCGGAGATCACCCTGAAATGCCGAATCGATACCGCCGTAGAGGTCGAATACATCGAACATGGCGGCGTGCTGCATTACGTTTTGCGCGACCTAGCAGGTGCGGCGTAGCAAACCGCCCCTCTGCCGGGCACGGCCCGGCTTTGGCGCGCCTTAACAGCACGTTAAACGTGTTTCGATCCGTTCGACAGTTTGGCCCTTTTGGCCGCATTGTTGAAAAAACCCCACAGGCCAGGTTTGGAAACACTCTGTGACCTCGCCAAGCCGGCCGGACTTCGCCATTGTTTAAGATGTTCATGCCACTGGGGGCTGTAATGAGTATGGATCTGCCATCCGCGCTTTTGCGGAAACTTGGACGTATGCTGGACGGGCTGCCGCCTTTCGAGACAGCGATTTTCATCGTCGCTTGCGCCTTGCCGTTCATCGGCTGACGGGCCGCGCGATTTTTGAAAAAATCGCGGTCAAAATCCTTTAAGGATTTTGCGCCCTCCCGGCTTGGGTGGCCGCTTCGATTGCGGGGCGGATACGGTCGGCTAAAGCACGTTGCGTGATCGGCCCTGCAAACCGCAAAACGATGGTCCCGTTTTCGTCAATCACATAGGTTTCGGGCACCCCGTAGACACCCCATTCAAGGGCGGTGCGGCCGCTTTCATCCGCCCCGATCCCTGCATAGGGGTCGCCGAGTTCTTCCAGAAAATCCAGCGCCTTGGTTGGATCGTCCTTGTAGTTGATCCCGTAAATCGTCAGCCCTTCGTCGGCCAGCATCTCAAGGTTTGGGTGCTCCACACGGCACGGCGCGCACCATGAGGCCCAGAAGTTCACCAGTTTCACGCCCGGCTGTGACAGCATCTCGACAGTGAAGTCCGGCTTGTCGCCCAAAGCCTCTACCAGCAGGGCCGGTGCTGGCGCCCCTTCGCGGGCCGATGGCAGCGCTTGGGGGTCGTCGCGCAAAAGCCCTGCCCCCATCACGCCTGCAAGGGCTGCAAAGATCGCGATCGGCAACAGTGCAAGGGGTTTAAACGCCATCGTCTTGCTCCGCCTTGCGGGCTTCGAACGCAGCCAGGCGCCGGGCCACCGACTTTGCGCGCAGGGCGCTGAGCAGGATGATCACGGCCAAAAGCGCCAGGCCCACCGCGTAAGCCAGGCTGACTTCAAGCGCATATCGTCCCAGATCAGGCATCAGGCCATCCTCTCGCGCAGGCGCAGGGCAAACAGCCGCCGGGCGCGAATTTCCGTGCGCGTGCGCAACAAGACAAGGGCCACAAACAACAGCACAAACCCCGCGATAGAGATCACCAGCGGCTGCCAGAACACGTCCGAGATGTTCTCTTCGGCGTCCAAAGACAGCGAGGCGCCCTGGTGCAGCCCCTGGTTCCAGAACAGCACCGCGTAGCGCGACAGCAGCGCAAAGACCGACCCGACAATGCACAAGATACTGGTCAAATCGGCGGCGGTATCGGGGTCTTCAATCGCGGCCCAAAGCGCGACATAGCCCAGGTAGAACAAAAACAGGATCAGAAATGACGTCAGGCGCGGGTCCCAGGCCCACCAGGTGCCCCACATCGGCTGGCCCCAGATCGCCCCGGTGAAGAGCGCAATCAGCGTAAATGTGATGCCCACGGGTGCGGCCGCCTTGGCCGCCAGGGCCGACACATGGTGGCGGCGCACCAGCCAGATCAGCGAGGCCACCAGCATCATGATCCAGGCATTGATCGCCATGAAGGCGGATGGCACGTGCAGATAGATGATCTTGACAGTCGAGCCTTGGCGGAAATCATCGGGCGTGAAGAAAAATCCCCAGATCAGCCCGGTGGCCAAGGCCGCAGCCGCCAAAACGAACACCCAGGGCAGGACTTTTTCGGTCCATCCCATAAAGACGCGCGGATTGGCGAATTCCCAAAACCTCATGCGCGACATGTAAGCAGTGCGCGTGGGAGCCTCAAGTCACGACGCAGCGACCCCATCAGCGCAGATTGACGCGCAGAACGGCGGCCGCGGCAAAGGGCAAAAGCGCAACCGACCCGAAGGTGATCCCAGCCAGAAGCATCAGCGGTGTCGCTGTGGCCTGCTGCGCGACCGCGCGCGCGGTGGTTTCGGCGCCAAAGATCAGCGTTGGCACGTACAAAGGCAGCACCAGAAGCGACAACAACAACCCGCCGCGTTTCAGCCCCACGGTGAGGGCCGCGCCAAAGGCTCCGATCATCGACAAGGCCGGGGTGCCAATCGCCAGCGTGATCAAAAGCCACAGATGCCCCGGCGCCGGCAGCTGCAACATCACCCCAAGGACCGGAGCGGCCAGCGCCAGGGGCAATCCGGTCGTGACCCAATGGGCCGCCGCCTTGGCCACCACCACGCCTTCCAGCGGGATCGGCGCTGTGGCCAGGATATCGAGCGTGCCATCCTCGCGGTCGAGCGCGAAAATCCGGTCCAGCGACAACAGCGACGCCAAAAGCGCGCCGACCCAAAGGATGCCCGGTGCGATATTTGCCAGGATGTCGGTCTGCGCCCCGACACCGAACGGCACGAGGGTCACGAGGATCAAAAAAAACGCAAGCGCCAGGCCGAACCCGCCACCGGCCCGGATGGCAAGGCGCAGATCGCGCGCAAAGACCGAACCCATCTAAAACCCCTCATCGGTCAGAGGGGCCCGGGCCTTGAACGCGGAGACATCAAGCTCGGGCGCGTCGAGACCCAGATCGATATGTGTGGCGATCACGGCTGACCCACCCGCCGAAAGGTGCCCACGGACCACATCGCCGAACCAGGCGACGGCTTGTGCATCCAAAGACACGGTCGGCTCATCAAGGCACCAGATCGGCCGGCCTGTCAGCATCAAACGCGCCAGACCCAGACGCCGCTTCTGGCCGGAGGATAATTCGCCGCCCGGGCGATCCAGAAGCGTGCCGAGCCGAAAGGCGGCGACGGCAGCGTCGATGCTTTGGGCGCCAAAGACGCGGGCCCAAAAGCGCAGGTTTTCCGAGACCGTCAGCGCCGCCTTGATCGCATCGGCATGGGCGCCGTAAGCCAATTGGTCCGGACCGGGGTCCACGCGCCCCGTGATGGCCGACTGTAGCCCGGCGAGCGTGCGTAAAAGCGTCGTCTTGCCCGACCCATTTGGCCCCCGCAGGATCAGCGCCGCGCCGGGGGCGACATCGAACGACACCGCGTCGAGCAGGCGCACGCCACCACGCGCGACACACAGGTCTTTGACAGACAGGGTCATCGCGCGGTGTCCGTGATCCTTGAAGAAAGGATCACATCCGATCCTTGAAGAAAGGATCGGTGCCTCCGGCGGGGATATTTGAAGGGAGATGAAGGCAAGACCGCGCGCTACACCGGCAAGAGCGCAAGTCCGATCCGGCGGCCTTCGGACAACAAGACATTGTAGGTGCGGCAGGCCGTGGGCGAGGCCATCACCTCGACCCCTGGGCCCGCGTCCTCAAGGGCTGTGCGGAAAGCGGCCGGGACCGGCGCGATTTCCGCCCCCATGCCGACGAACAGAACATCGATGCTTGGGGCGGCCGCGATCAGCGTTTCGGTGTCGTCAAACCCGCCCCAGGCCGTGATGCCGCTGGGCAGAACCAGGGTGGCCCCCTGGTGGACCGCGCCACCGATGCGGAAAAAGCCGGGGCCATAGCCTTCAATGGGTTTGGCGTCGGTATAGGTGATCTCGTTCAAGCGCATGGGTCTAACCTAGTCCCAGATCGGCAGGCCGGAAAGGGCGGATGCAGCGATGATGACATAGGCGATGATCCGGTAGGTGCGTTCAGCTTCCGGGCGGAAGAGGGCTGTGCCAATGAGGACCCCCGCCGCATAGGGCAAGATCAGCGCCGCCCCGAGCCAGACCGCCGAGATCACCATGTTGCCCATCAGCCAGATGACCAACAGCAAAAGGATGTCGAGAAAGAACAGATAGACGTAGATATTGCCGCGGATCGCGCGCACCGGCAGGGTCGAGGCCATGTATAGGAAGATCACCGGCGGGCCTGGCAGGCCCACAAGGCCTGCTGACATACCACCTAGGCCCCCGGCCCCGAAGACCAGCGGCGGGGTCAACCGACCACGGTATTTGACCCCCGTGACCAAAAGCGCCAGCAGAACGATCGCCGCGCCAGACACCCCGTAACGAAAGACTTCGGGGTCTGTGCGCCCCAAGATCCAAAGGCCAATGGGGACCGTGAACATCGCCCCCAGACACAGCCGCGCGATATCGGGCATATGCCCATCGCGCGCGGCACCGCGCAGCCGGGGCACGGGCCCCACGATATCCATCACCATGAGTGCGGTCAGGGCCGCAAAGGGCGGCAGGAACTGGCCGGCCACCGGCAAAAACACCATTGCATTGCCGAAGCCTGCAAAGCCGCGCACCAGACCCGACAGGGTTGCTGCCAGAACAATCCACCAAAGCCCCTCTGTGGCGAGGAGCGCGTCCATCACACGTCTATGTTGGCGTATTGATTGCCCTGGTTGGCGTCAGGCTTGGACCAGTCGCGTTTGACGCCCAACAAAAGCAGGATCGCCGAAGCGACAAAGATCGACGAATAGGTCCCGACGATCACGCCCCAGATCATCGCGAAGACAAAGCCGCGGATCACATCGCCGCCCAGCACATAAAGCGAGATCAGCGCCAGAAGCGTGGTGACAGAGGTCATGACCGTGCGCGACAGGGTTTCGTTGATCGAGATGTTCATCACCTCTTTCAACGGCTTTTGCTTGTACTTCCGCAAGTTCTCACGCACGCGGTCGAAGACCACCACCGTGTCGTTCAGCGAATAGCCCACAATGGTCAGAAGGGCCGCGATGATCGCCAGATCGAAGCGGATTTGAAGCTCGGAAAAGATCCCGATTGTCAGGATCACGTCATGGACAAGGGCCGCCACGGCCCCCAGTGCGAACTGCCATTCGAACCTGAGCCAGATGTAGACCAGCACGGCGGCAATGGCCAAGACCACCGCAATGATGGCTGTGGTGATCAACTCGCCCGAGACCTTGGGCCCGACGGATTCCACCGACGGGAAGGTGATGTCGGGGGCCACGCCGCGCAGGGCGTTTTGCACTTGGTTGACGACCTCAGACGTCACGCTTTCCTGGCCTTCCTGGGCCTGAATGCGCACCATGGCGACGTTCTGGTCGGGGCCAAAGGTTGGATCGAACACTTCCGTGATCGACACGTCGCCCGGACCCAAGACCGCAATCGCGTCGCGGTAGGCGCCCACGTCGACGGGCTGTGCGCTTTCGGTCCGGATCGTGGTGCCACCCCGGAAATCGATGCCGAAGTTCAGCCCCTGGATCAGGAAGCTGACAAAGGCCAACACCATCAGGACCGCCGAAATCCCCAGCCAGATTTTCGACCGCGAAAAGAAATCCCAATTGGTGACTGAGGGGACGAGTTTCAGGCGCATTTACACCTCCACCGATTTGGGGCGGCGGCGCTCAAACCACATCACCACGAGAAGGCGCGTCACGAAGATCGCCGTGAAGACCGAGGTCAGAATGCCAAGGCCCAGCGTGATCGAAAAGCCGCGCACCGGACCAGACCCCATCGTGAACAGGATCACAGCCGTGATGAAGGTCGTGATATTGGCGTCGATGATCGCCGACAGCGCTTTTTCATAGCCGAGCTCAATCGCGCGGGCGGGGCCCTTGGCGGTCTTCAACTCCTCGCGGATGCGCTCGAAAATCAGCACATTGGCATCGACCGCCATGCCGATGGTCAACACGATCCCAGCGATCCCCGGCAGGGTCAGCGTGGCCCCGATGAGCGAGAGAAGCCCGAAGAGAAGCCCGACGTTGATGATCAGCGCGATGTTGGCAAAAATCCCAAACAGCCCGTAGGACAGACCCATGAAGACCAGGACCGCGATGAAGGCCACGATACAGGCGATCGTGCCCGCATCGATGCTGTCCTGACCCAGTTCCGGGCCGATGGTGCGCTCTTCGAGAAACGTCATTTCGGCAGGCAACGCCCCTGCCCTGAGCAAAACGGCCAGTTGCGTCGATTCCTCGACCCCGAAATTGCCGGTGATAATCCCTGACCCGCCGGGGATATGGTCCTGAATGACGGGGGCCGAAATCACTTCTTCATCCAGCACAATCGCGAAGGGCGAGCCGATGTTTTCCAGCGTGTAATCCCCGAAGGCCCGCGCGCCGGACGGGTTGAACCGGAAGTTCACCGCAGGCCGCCCGTTCTGGTCGAAACTGGGCTGGGCATCGGTCAATTGCTCGCCCGTGACCACGGCGGTTTCTTCCAGGACGTAAAACGTCCCCGGCTCGTCGATGGAAGGATAGATCACTTCACGCGCGCCAGCCGGTTGGCCCGGATCAGAGGTGCGCCCGACCACGGGGTTGAACGTCAGCTTCGCGGTGGTGCCGATGAGTTCCTTCAATTCTTCCGCCGAGCCAATACCGGGCACCTGGATCAGGATCCGGTCCTCGCCCTGGCGCTGAATGGTCGGCTCGCGGGTGCCAACCTCATCCACGCGGCGGCGAATGATTTCCAGCGACTGCTGGATGGTGCGCGTGTCGGTCGCGGCGCGCTCGGCTTCCGTCAGCGCGACCGTCAGAATGTCGCCGTCGCCGGACACTTCAATGTCGTTCTGGGCAAACCCTGTCAGCGTCACGGTCGGATTTGCCAGGGCCCGCGTCAGTTCCAGCGCGCGCGCCATGCCGTCAGGGTTGGAAATCCGCACGCGCAGCTCGTCGTCAGGCCCGTCCTGACGCCGGATCGAGCCCACCGTCTCGCGTTCCACCCGCAAGGCATCGCGCACCTCAGGCCAGAGGGCATCCATCCGTTCAGCATAGACATCTTCAAGCCGCACTTCGGCCAGCAAATGCGCCCCGCCGCGCAGATCAAGCCCGAGGTTCACAAGGGTGGCGGGCAGGAAGCTTGGCCAGCCCGCGGCCGCGGCTTCACGTTCAGAATTTGCGCCCAAAACCTCAATCTCGGCGCGCGCATCATTGGCCTGTTCGACCCGGCCATAGAAAAAGTTCGGAAAGGCCAGGCCCAGACCGATGATGACGGTCAGCCAGATGGTGATCCGTTTCCAGGCATCGATCTGCAGCATGACTTAGCTTTCGGCTGGTTCGGTCTTGGTGAGAACCTGTGCGACGGTGTTCTTGACCACGCGGACTTTGACGTCTTTGGCCAGTTCCACCTCGACCTCATTGTCGTCCTTGACCTTGGTGACCTTGCCGATCAGCCCGCCCTGGGTGACGATCTGGTCACCCCGGCGCAGGTTCGACACCATCGCCTGGTGATCTTTCAGCTTTTTCTGCTGCGGGCGGATGAGAAGAAAGTACATGATCCCGAAGATCAGGATCAGTGGGATAAAGCTGGCAAAGGCCCCGCCGGCGCCCCCGGCGGCCTGGGCATAAGCTGGTGTGACGAGCATAGATTTCCGTCCCTAAGGTGGTGCGGGGCGCGTCGCCCCTGTCAGAAGTTGCGGCACCCTATAGGGGCGTATCTAGGGGCGCAAGCGGGCCTCTTCCACCCCAAAGATCGCCGGTTCACCTTATATTAGACTTGGCGCGCTACCCCACGCCCCATGTCATTTGAAGGACGCTTCGTTTTCCCCCTCGTCGAAGGGGATCACCGTCTGGCCTATGTGCCGGGCCGCAGTGATGTGCTGGTGATCTCATTTGCGTCCATCGGGCAAAAACGCCGCGCGATGCCGAAGGATGAGTTTGTGCGGTCGGTGTTCGCACTGGGCGACCACCACGCATTGTTTGTGTCCGACAAGCGGCGAAGCTGGCTGAATGCGCCGGAGCTGGTCGAAGATCTGCAACGCATCGTGCAATCCTTGCGTCAGGTGGATGGCGTTACACGCGTTGTCACATTGGGGTCGTCCATGGGCGGGTATTCGGCCCTGGCCGCGGCGCATCATTTCGATGTCACGGCTTCACTCGCATTTTCGCCCCAGGTCTCGGTGCATCCAGATCATATGCCTGACGAAACGCGGTGGCGGCATTGGCGCCGCCGGATCAAGGATCACCTGCTGACCAAAGCGTCACCCCTGCCCGAGGACGGCTGGTTCACGGTCTTTCACGGGCTGCCCGAAGATGCGGCCCATGCGGGCGCCTTCGCGCGCCAGCAAAACGTCGATCACTTCGTCTTGGCCGATACGCGCTCTCACGAAGTGGCCGCCCATATGGGCGCAGGCGGGGGTGTGGCCGCTCTATTATCAGCGATCCTTCAAGGTGACCGGCGCAAAGTCGCGGCCCTTGCCACCGACAAAGGCGCAACCCGCCGCTAGCCCCCTGACAGCCGCCCAAAACCATTGCATAACCCCGCGCGGGGACGCGAGGCTGAGTCGCGCCCGGCAAGGAGACCGACCCGATGCATGACATTCGCTACATCCGCGACCACCCGGACGCCTTTGATGCCGCCCTTGCACGCCGTGGCGTCGCGCCCGTGTCATCGGACATTCTTGCGATTGATACCGCCCGCCGTGCCGCAATCGCGGCCGCCGAAGCCGCCCAGGCCGAACGCAACGCCGCGTCAAAAAACGTCGGCGCCGCCAAGGCCAAGGGGGATGAGGCCGAATTCGAACGCCTTCGCGCGCTTGTGGCCGACAAAAAGGACGAGATCGCGCGGCTTGAAGAGACCGCCAAGGCCGAAGACGCGCGGCTGAGCGACCTGCTGATGGGCCTGCCCAACCTGCCGCTGGACGCCATCCCGGATGGTGACAGCGAAGACGACAACGTCGAAATCCGCCGCTGGGGCACGCCCAGGGCGTTTGACTTCGACCCCAAGGAACACTTTGAAATCAACGGCGTGAAGCCCGGCCTTGATTTTGAGGTCGCCGCCAAACTGTCGGGCTCGCGCTTTGCGCTGATGTCGGGGGCGGTGGCGCGCCTACACCGGGCACTGGCGCAATTCATGCTGGACCTGCACACGACCGAGCATGACCTGATTGAGACCAACACCCCTGTGCTGGTGCGCGACGAGATGATGTATGGCACGGGTCAATTGCCGAAATTCGGCGAAGACAGCTACCGCACGACCAATGGCTGGTGGCTGATCCCGACGTCGGAAGTGACCCTGACCAATATCGTCAACGGGCTGATCGTCGAGGAAGACTATCTGCCGCGCCGCTATACCGCGCACAGCTTGTGTTTCCGGTCCGAAGCCGGATCGGCGGGCAAGGACACGTCCGGCATGTTGCGCCAACACCAGTTCGAAAAGGTCGAGATGGTGACCGTCTGCGCGCCCGAACACGCGATTGCCGAACACGACCGGATGACGCGGTGTGCGGAAACCGTGCTGGAACGGCTGGGCCTGCCCTACCGCACGGTGGTTCTGTGCACCGGCGACATGGGCTTTGGGGCGCAGAAGACCCACGACATTGAAGTCTGGTTGCCGGGGCAAAACACCTACCGCGAGATTTCATCGGTCTCGACCTGTGGCACGTTTCAGGGCCGCCGGATGAATGCGCGCTACCGGCCCGATGGCGGCAAGCCCGAATTCCTGGCCACGCTGAACGGGTCGGGACTGGCCGTGGGCCGCTGCCTGATTGCGGTTTTGGAAAACGGCCAGACCCAAGATGGCGGCGTGGTTCTGCCCCAGGAATTGACCCCTTGGATCGGTGGCAAGACCCGGATCACACCGGAAGGCGTGCTGGAATGACAAAAGCGGTCCTGGTCCTTGTCGCGACGCTGGCGTTTGTCGCCGGGTCCTATCTGGTCAGCTTTTCGGGATTTGCGCCCGATCAGTTCCCGGTCCCGCAAACCGATCCGCCCGTGCAGCCGGCAGGCTATGCTTTCGCAATCTGGGGCGTGATCTTTTTGTGGCTGATCGTTTCGGCGCTTTACGGTGTTCTGCGCCGCGCGAGCGACCCGCTTTGGGACAGCACCCGCGCGCCGCTGATCGTCAGCCTCGGGGTCGGGGCGGCCTGGAATTCTGTCGCCAATGCCAGCCCCGTCTGGGCCACGGCGCTGATCTGGGTCATGCTTGTTGCTGCCCTTCTGGCGCTGTTGAAAGCCCCCGGTTCAGATCGGCCCTGGCTCGCCTGGCCCTTGGGGCTTTACGCAGGCTGGCTCACGGCGGCCTCCTGCGTCGCACTGGGGCTCTTGGCGGCAGGGTACGGTATTACCGGCGCGGTCCCGGCCGCATTGGGTGCGATCGTCGCGGCAGGTGCGCTGGCGCTGGTGATGATCCGCGCCACGGCCAACCCCGCCTATGCGCTGGCCGTCATTTGGGCGCTGATCGCCCTGATCGGCAAAAACCTTGGGGCTGCGCTGCCGGTGGCGATCGCGGCCGGATCCGCTGCAACCCTTGTCGCAGCCATCTGGGGGCTGACGTGGCGCGAACGCGGGCCAAGCCGGGTCCAGGAGCGGGCGTAAGCCCGACCGGCCCAACACGCCAGTATCCCGCTATTGCATAACAGCGCCCATTGGTGCGAATTTCCAGCCGCACCATGGAGGAAAATATGAGTTTGCCGTCGTTATTCAGAGTTTTATTGGCTGCGTTTTTGTTGGTCACAGGGGCCGCCCGGGCCGAGGACAAGGAAAGCCAGCTTTTGGACTATGTCCGGGCCAACCTGCCGCCTGGCTATTCGCTGGTTGTCGACGACTTTCGGTATAAGGATTTTCCAAGCGACGGCAGTGGGCGGATGTCTGTCGCGGGACAGATGGTGCTCGATGTTGATCTGTTGGCAAAGATGCGTCGCCGGGACTCCGCTCTGGGTTATCCCGACTGGCCGTTTTTGAAGAAACGTCTGACCGCACGCGGCTACACCGATGTCGCTGAAGTCCAGCGCGCGCTGAAAACATTTGGTATGGGTCAGCAATTCAATAACACCCTTTTCGAATATGCCGTTATCATGCCCAAGGGCTTTACTGTGCCATTCGAAGCCGAGTTGCCCTACATCGAAACCGTTTCGGGCATCCGCCTTTCGGGGCGGCTTCAATACGAGAAAGTACCGGGGCTTTTGCCGCAGGACGTGCGCGAGCCGCATTACGTCACGGGTACAAGCCGATCTTATCAATTGATTGGCCAAGTTGCGGACGAAATCGAGCGCCAGCGCGCCGCGTTTGCCGACAACATGAGGGCGGTGGCCAAGCACTTCTCAAATCCGCTCATCCTGCAAGGCCGCGACAATGGCCCGCTCGTGGGGGTGACGATTCCAAGCGCCAAGGGGGCCGCCGACACGTCGACGTGGTCGGTGTCATCATCCAGCAGCGGGCCGATCCTGGTGCAAAACTTCACCGCGACGGGCATTGCCCTGCAAGCCTTTGCGCTGAGCGGGACAAACTTCAAAGAAGGGGATGCGGTCGAGGTGACTGTTGGGGTCCGGATGGCAAAGCTGAAACCATTTGTGGACCAAGCCAGCGTTTACCTTTCGATCACCCATCCCGATGGGACCGTTTTTGACCTGGCAGGAAGCGCTTTTCCGCTACAACCTTGGCAGAACGGGCATGCGCGCAGTTGGATACAGCTTCTTCCCGACCCGTCTGCACCCACGGCAGACGCCACGCAGCCGCAGGTCGCTGCAATGAATGAAGCAAATCCCATTGAAAGCGACCATCCTGACAGTTTCGAAGCCGTTTTATGGGCGGACGTTTGGGCAGGCCAGGTCAACGACCCCGTGCATGGTCCCTATTCGGTCGAATTCGCCCCGACCGAGGGCGGATTTAGCGTGCACTATCCAGAAATCGGGTGTCGTGGGTTTTGGTACTTCCAGGACGTCACGGACCAGAAAGCGGTATTGCTAGAAGACATCACAGAGGCACCCACGCAGGCTTGCGGTTCAGGCGGCCTCGTCATTCTTGAGCGCTTGAGTGATACCGAAGTCTCCTATGCCCGGTGGGACAGTGACATGCAGGAAAACTGCTGTACCGCGACGCTTTCGGCAAAAAAACTCGAAACTGCCGCCGCTGCTGGGGCAACAGGGGCGGGCGAGGCAAAGGCGGAGTTTCAAACCGAATTGTTGTCCGCCACCTGGGAAGGGCCGGTGTCACAACCCGGCGCGCGCCCTTACACAGTGTCCATCGTGCCGAATAATGGCATGTTTGACATCTCTTACCCCGAACTCAATTGCGGCGGCACATGGACCTTTCAATCGGTTGGCCGCGACCGGGCGGAACTGGCCGAAAAGATCACGTGGGGCAGCGGGTGTGGCCGCGGCGGCTTTGTCACCCTGAGCCGCAACTTTTTGGGCGAGGTGACTTTTGAGTGGTTCGACCGGCCCGGTGGAGGGCGTTGCTGCACAGGCAAGCTAACCGCCAAGGAATAGCGCCAACCCCTACTTCGGGTGGGGCTTTTTCCCCAGGTGCTTTCGCAGTCGCGACGGGGTGGATTTTGTCTTGTTCTTATAGGGGTTCTTGTCGCCCTGGCCCTTGAAATGCAGCCGGATCGGCGTCCCCGGCATATCAAAATCCTGGCGCAGCCCGTTCACCAGATAGCGCGCATAGCTTTCGGGGACTTTGTCGGGATAAGACGCCATGACCACAAAACCCGGCGGGCGGGTCTTGGCCTGGGTCGCATAGCGCAGCTTGATCCGACGCCCGCCCAGAGCCGGGGGCGGATGGGCCTCCAGCATGCCTTCCAACCAACGGTTCAACTCCGCCGTTGTCACCCGGCGATTCCAGACCTCATGGGCCTTCAAAACGGCCCCGCGCAGCCGGTCGAGCCCCCGGCCCGTCTTGGCCGAAACCGTCACCAGGGGCGCACCACGAAGCTGCGGCAAAAGCCGTTCGAACTCTTCCTTCAGCTCTTTGAGCTTTTCGCCCTTTTCGTCCTCAAGATCCCATTTGTTGACCGCGATCACCACCGCGCGGCCTTCACGCTCGGCCAGGTCCGCAATCCTGAGATCCTGTTGTTCGAACGGGATCGCCACATCCAGAAGGACCACGACGACCTCAGCGAATTTGACCGCGCGGAGCCCGTCGGAAACCGACAGCTTTTCCAGCTTTTCCTGCACCTTGGCGCGTTTGCGCATGCCCGCGGTGTCAAAGATCCGCACCCGGCGCCCGTCCCAGTCGAGATCAAGCGCGATGGCATCCCGCGTGATCCCGGCTTCGGGCCCCGTCAACAACCGTTCATCGCCCAGAAGCTTGTTGATCAGCGTCGACTTGCCCGCATTGGGGCGGCCCACCACGGCAATCTGCAACGGCTTTGAAGGATCGGGCGCGGGAAACTCTGCATCGTCATCGACATCGACGTTCGTCTCAGGCGCCGTGTCTTCGGCCCGGGCCGCGGCGGCATCGACCGCGGGCGCCAGCACCGTCAAAAGCTCGGCCATCCCTTCGCCATGCTCGGCCGACAAGGCAATCGGATCGCCCAGACCCAGCTCATAGGCTTCAATCAACCCCGCCTCAGCCGCGCGGCCTTCGGATTTGTTTGCCCCCAGGATCACCTGGGTGCCTGACCGGCGCAGGATTTCAGCAAAGACACGGTCGGCCGGCAGGATCCCGGCGCGCGCATCAATCAAGAACAGGCAGGCATCGGCCATCCCGACCGCGCGTTCGGTCAGCTTGCGCATCCGCCCCGGCAGACTGTCGTCTGTGGCCTCTTCCAGCCCGGCGGTGTCGATCACGGTGAACCGCAGATCGCCCAGGCGCGCGGCCCCCTCGCGCAGGTCCCGGGTCACCCCGGGCTGATCGTCCACAAGCGCCAACCGCCGCCCAACGAGGCGGTTGAACAGGGTCGATTTGCCGACATTGGGTCGGCCGACAATGGCAAGGGTAAAGCTCATCGGTCTCTGGCTCAGTTACGAAAGACGCTTCCTAACGTCCTTTCGCGCCTAGCGGAAGGCGTGAAGACGCCCGGTCTCGGACACCACATACAATGTGTCGCCCACAACGATCGGGTCGGTTGCAGCCCCATCTGGCAGATTGATCTGCCCCGTCAGCGCCCCGGTCGACGGGTCATAGAACCGCAAGGCATCATCGTCTGACGCCACGACCAGACGACCACCGGCCAGGATCGGGCCGAAATGCGCGAACAGCGCTTCGAACCGGCGCGGCCGCTGGGTGCGAAACTTGGGCAGCGGCTGGGACCAGACCAGCAGACCCGTGGCACGTTCCAGCCGCACAAGGGCGTTCCGGTCTGTCACCTGAAAAATCGAGTTGCCGGTCACGACCGGCGCGGCCATGGCCCCTTCGTCACTGCGCCAGACCTCTAGTCCGGTGGTCCGGTCGAACGCCGCCGAGCGCCCCCCGTGGGTGCCTGCCACCACAATGTCAGACGCGATCACAGGGTCGCCGGTCATGTCGTTGATCCGTGCGGCCACAGGTTCCAACCGGCGCCCCGCGATCACACCGCGCCACCGCGTTTGCCCCGTTGCGGCATCCACGCCCGCCAGATCACCACTGGAAAAGGGAAAGACCGCCAAACCGTCGGACGAAACGGCAACCGAAGGCCCGCCGAGGATGCCCGCGTCGGTTTCAATCCCGGTGACGGTCCAGGCGACCCGCCCATTGGACGCGCTCAGGGCCCAGCCCAATCCGTTGCGCGTGACCGCATAGACCAGATCGCCAACCGCGGTCGGGGCGCCTGACGCGACAGAGCGGAAATTATGTGTCCAGATCGGCGCACCGCTTGTCGCATCCAGCGCGACCAATGTGCCAAAGCCGGTTGTGGCGAAAAGGCGCCCGCCGGATAGGGCCAGCCCGCCACCAAAGGCGCTGTCGGGCCGATCGCCCGCAGGTGTGACATCGACCGACCACAGGATCTGGCCGCCGGTGGACACCGCCGTGATCACCGACCGGCTGTCCATTGTATAAACGCGCGTGCCATCCGACACCGGGCTTGCGGTGATCCGCGCCCGGCGCCCATCGCCGCTGCCGATATCGGTGCTCCATTGCAAGCTTGGCACCGCGGCAAGCCGGGCATGGCCGGGATTGTGATCAGGGGCGCCGGCCTGGTGGGTCCAGGCGCGCGCCACTTCGATCGGCGGCAGGCTTGCGGCTCCGGCATCGGTGGCAAGCTCGACCGCGCCACCGCCGGGCAGGATCGCGCGCACATCTTCGCGTTCGCCCGGCAGGATCAATTCACGCTCACTGCAGGCGGTCAGCGCAAACGCCACCGCTCCCCATGCGATCCACCGGACAAAATCCATACCCACCATGCGCCCCCTTCTTCGTCCGGGTCCCGGGCCTAGGCCGGGTCCGGAGCGCCTCCCAGGGCGACAATCAACTGCTCTGCGCGCTGACGCAAGCCCTGTCCGGTCGCGTCATCTGCCGCAATCTCGGACAACACATCCAACGCCGCGGTTGTTTCGCCACGCGACAGCTCTGCCAATGCGATCTGTTCAAGCGCCAAAAGCCGGTAGGGTGCCCCCGGCAAAGCAAGCGGTTCCAGCCGCGAAATCACTTCGGTCGCGGGGGTTTCCCCGGCCCCGGCAATGGCCGCCTTGAGGGCGGCAATGTCGCGCCACATCGCAGGGATCGCGGCGTCTTCCGAAATCGCCCAAAGCGCGTCCACATCTGCCGCCTCGCCCGCGACACCGGCCGAAATCAGCGCCTGCAATGCCCCCGCAAGCGGATTGTCGCCAGTTTCAATCGCCGCCAGCGCCTGAGTGCGCGCAGCCTCATCTGGTTGGTCAAGCGCACTGAGAAGCGCATCGCCAAGCGCCTCGGCCTCGGCCCGCTTTTGCGCTTCTTGCCATTGAAACCACGCTGTCCCGCCCACCAAGAGCACAACCAGCACCGCAGGGATCCATCCATACTTGCGCAAAAGCCTATACAACCGATCCCGGCGAACCTCTTCGGTCACCTCATCGATAAAGCTGTCTGAATTGGCCAAAGACCGGCACTCCCGCCCAAAAAATCGCCTTCTTCTAGCGTGCAGCGCCCCCCAATGCCAAGAGCAAGCTCATCAAAGGCTTGAAACTTGCACTGGCGTCCTGATTTGATTAATCTGAACCGACCGGTTTAGCGTATATCCTTCAAACCGGCCGAGGCAATTGGTAGCGGCCTTTCGGAAATCGAGAGATCAAAATGCGAATAATATCAATCATCACAGCCCTCGCTGTCGTCGGCGTGTTGTATTTTGCGGTTTTGCAGCGCGACCAGCTCATGGAATTTGCAGGCGTCGGAGCGGTCGAAGCCGCCACCGAAACCCCTGAAGACGCCGCCCCTGAAGAGGTCGCCGATCAGGCGCCGGTGGCGGAAGACGATGTGCGGCGCGTGGCGGTTGTGGCCCAACGCACTCAAGAGGGCGAGATTGACCGCGCCGTGGTCGTGCGCGGCCAGACCGAAGCCGCCCGTCAGGTCGAAGTGCGCGCCGAGACCACCGGCAAGGTGATTTCCGAGCCGTTGCGCAAGGGCGCTTTCATCGATGAGGGCGCGTTGATGTGCCGGATTGAGCCGGGCACGCGCGGCGTCGCTTTGGAAGAAGCCAGGGCGCGTTTGCTGGAAGCGGAAGCCGGCTTGCCCACCGCAGAGGCGCGCGTTTTGGAAGCCCAGGCCTATCTGAACGAAGCCGAGATCAACGATCGCGCGGCATCGGAATTGTCCGCAGACGGGTTTGCATCCGAAACCCGGGTCGCGCAAACCCGCGCCCAGGTCGAAGCCACACGCGCCGGTGTGCAATCGGCACAATCGGGCCTGCAAAGTGCGAAGGCTGCCATTCAGGCCGCCCAGGCCGCGGTTGCATCGGCTGAAAAAGAGCTTGAACGCCTCGACATTCACGCCCCCTTCGCGGGGCTGTTGGAAACCGACACGGCGGAACTTGGCGCGCTGTTGCAGCCCGGCGGACTATGCGGGACGATCATCCAGCTTGATCCGATCAAGCTTGTGGGGTTTGTCCCTGAAACCGAAGTGGACCGTATTGTCGTGGGCGCCCAAGCGGGGGCACGGCTTGCATCAGGGCGTGAAATCCTTGGCGACGTCAGCTTTCTGTCACGGTCGGCCGATCCTGAAACCCGCACGTTCCGGGTGGAAATCGAGGTCGACAATTCCGACCTTTCGATCCGCGACGGCCAGACGGCCGAAATCCTGATCGGCGGCGGTGGTGCTGTGGCCCATTTCATTCCACAATCGGCACTGACCTTGAACAACGAAGGCCGCCTGGGCGTGCGGATCGTCCAGGACGGATCGGCCTTGTTTGCCCCTGTTTCGGTGCTGCGCGACACCCCGACCGGCAACTGGGTCAACGGTTTGTCCGGCCAGGTGGACGTGATCGTCGTGGGCCAGGAATTCGTCGATGACGGTGTTGCCGTCGATGTCACCTTGCGGGAGGCTGTCCAATGACCGGGATCGTTGATTGGGCCGCGGGCCGTGCCCGTATGGTCATTGCCTTCATCTTCTTGTCGCTGCTGGCCGGTGTGCTGTCTTACGTCGGGCTTCCCAAGGAAGGCGAGCCGGACATCGAAATCCCCGCGATCATCGTGTCGCTGCCCTTCCCCGGCATTTCGGCTGAAGATTCCGAGACGCTTCTGATCAAGCCGATGGAAACCGAATTGTCCGACATCGACGGGCTCGATTCCATGACTGCGACCGCCGCGGAAGGCTATGCCAACATCGTCATGGAGTTTGAGTTCGGCTGGGACAAATCCGCCGTGCTGGCCGATGTCCGCGACCGGATGCAGAAGGCTGAAGCGCAGTTCCCCGATGGGGCCGAACAATATTCGATCACCGAATTCAACTTCTCGGAATTCCCGATCATCATCGTGAACCTGTCAGGGGCCGTGCCAGAACGCACCTTGCTACAGGTGGCCAAGGGGCTGCAGGACCGGCTTGAAGGGCTCGATGCCGTCCTCGAAGCCGCCCTTGCGGGCCACCGCGACGAAATGCTGGAGGTCGTGATCGACCCGTTGCGGCTGGAAGCCTACAACGTCACCGCCAACGAGTTGATCAATGTGGTCGTCAACAACAACCAGCTGATCGCTGCGGGAGAGATCGAAAGCCAAGCGGGCGCATTTGCGGTGAAGATCCCGTCATCCTTCAATGATCAGCGCGATGTCTACGACCTGCCCGTGAAGGTAAACGGCGACCGCGTTGTCACCCTGGGCGATCTCGCCGACATCCGCCTGACCTTTGAAGACCGCGCCGGAACCGCGCGGTTCAACGAAGAAACCACCGTTGCCCTGCAGGTCGTCAAGCGCAAGGGCTTCAACATCATCGACACGGCTGAACTGATCAAGGCCGAGGTCGAGGCCGAAGCTGAAACCTGGCCCGACGAGTTGCGCACCGCCATCAACGTGGGCACGTCGAACGACATGTCGCGCCAAGTCGCATCCATGGTCAGCCAGCTTGAAGGCTCGGTCCTGACCGCCATCGCGCTTGTGATGATCGTCGTGCTGGCTGCCCTTGGCACCCGGTCGGCCCTGCTGGTGGGCTTTGCGATCCCCACCTCGTTCATGCTGTGTTTTGCCTTTCTGGCCGTGATGGGCATTGCGATTTCGAACATCGTGATGTTCGGGCTGATCCTTGCGGTGGGCATGTTGGTCGATGGCGCCATTGTGGTGGTCGAATATGCCGACAAGCGCATCAAGGAAGGGGCCGGGCCCATGCAGGCCTATGTCGAGGCCGCAAAGCGCATGTTCTGGCCCATCGTGTCGTCCACCGCGACGACGCTGTGCGCCTTCCTGCCGATGCTGTTCTGGCCCGGTGTCCCGGGCGAATTCATGGGCATGTTGCCGGTCACCCTGATTTTTGTTTTGTCCGCCTCGCTTGTGGTCGCCCTGGTCTACCTGCCCGTGATGGGCGGTGTCGCAGGCCGCACCAGCCGCTTTTTCGAGCGTGGCTCGGCCGCCCTGAAGCGCGCCGCGCCCTGGTGGCTGCGCGCCTTGCTGGTGCCCGTGGCGATCATGGCGATGTTCACCTCGGCGATGCAGGTCATCAACCCCGCCTACCTGTTGGGCGATGCGGCCCCGGCCGGCGTGCTGGGCACGATCCCGGGCATGGTGATGTTCGTCTTGTCGGCCGCGTTTGCGTCGGTCGTTTTGGGGGCGGCTGAAGTCAACTGGGGCGAGCGGCGGATCAAAGCCGGTCACCGCCGCACGGCCTTTGGTCACTTCATCAAATTCATCGCGGGCAACCCGGTGATGCCGATCGTCTCCATCGGGCTGGTCTTTGCCTTTGTGGTGTCGGTCTTCGGCTATTTCGGGGCCAACAACAACGGGGTCGAATTCTTCGTGGAATCCGAACCCGAGCAGGCCATCGTCTATGTGCGCGCCCGCGGAAACATGTCGCTGAACGAAAAAGACGCGCTGTTGCGCCAGGTCGAAGCGGTCGTGGCCGCCGAACCGGGCGTGGACAACGCCTTTGCCTTCGCAGGCTCAGGTGGTTTGAACGCCAACACCGGCGGGGCCGCGGCCCCCCTGGACACGGTCGGGCAAATTCAGATCGAGACTATTCCATGGGATGAACGCCCGGCCTTCGCGCGCGACAACGACATTGATCTGGCCCTGCTGGACGGCGATCTGGTGATCGAACGGCTGCAAACGGAAATGGACAAGATCCCCGGCATTGAAACCGAGGTTCTGAACCTCGCCCAGGGGCCGGCGTCCGGCAAACCTGTGCATCTCAGGATCAAGGGCGAAAACTTCGAAGACCTGATGGCGACGGCCACCACCATGCGCGGCGTGTTCGACACCACCCCGGGCCTGGTCGATGTTGAGGATTCGACCCCCCTGCCCGGCATCGACTGGCAGATCAACGTCGATGTGGAAGCCGCCGGCCGCTACGGCGCGTCGGTGTCCACGGTCGGTGCGATGGTGCAACTGGTCACGCGCGGCATTCTTCTTGATACGATGCGGGTGCCGACCTCGGACGAAGAAATCGACATCCGCGTGCGCCTGCCCGAACAAGACCGGGTGCTGTCAACGCTCGACAGTCTGAAGGTGCGCACAGCCGAAGGGCTGATCCCCTTGTCGAATTTCATCACCCGCGAACCCGTGGCCAAACTTGCCCAGATCAACCGGGTCGATCAGAAACGCTATTTCGACGTGAAAGCGGATGTGGAACCAGGCCTGCAGAAGATCGTCAACGGCGATGACGAGCAGATTGGTCTGGCGCGGCCCGATACGGCCTCAGAGGTTGACGGCGCGATGATCTACACCTCGGCCTTGTCCACCAATGACATCGAGGCGGGCCTGGAAGACGGGACCTATTCGCTTGTTGCCGTGAACGCGAACGAACGGATTGCCGAACTCACAAAACTTCTGGAAAGCGATGCCTCACCGATCCCGGCATCGATGGACTGGGAATGGACCGGCGACCAGGAAGAGCAAGAGGAATCCGGCGCCTTCCTGATGCAGGCTTTTGCAGGCGCGCTGGGACTGATGTTCATCATCCTTCTGGCCCAGTTCAACAGCTTTTATAACGCAGCCCTCGTGCTGATGGCGGTGGTCTTGTCGGTGACGGGCTGCCTGATCGGGATGCTCGTGATGGGCCAGCCCTTTTCGATCATCATGACGGGCACAGGCATCGTGGCACTTGCCGGGATCGTGGTGAACAACAACATCGTGCTGATCGACACCTATCAGGAATATTCGCAATACATGCCCCGGATCGAGGCGATCGTGCGCACCGCTGAGGCGCGTATCCGCCCGGTGCTTTTGACCACGATCACCACAATGGCCGGTCTGGCGCCGATGATGTTCGGCTATAGCCTGGACTTCATCGGCGGCGGCTTCACGGTCGACAGCCCCACAGCCCTTTGGTGGAAACAGCTGGCCACCGCGGTGGTCTTCGGGCTGGGGATCGCCACGGTCCTGACGCTGATCTTCACACCGTCGATGCTGGCGCTGCGGGTTTGGGTGGCAACCGGTGCCTACCGCTCAATGGCCAGCCTGTCGGCACTGTCGCGCGGGTCAGGCAGCCGGACGGCGCGCGATCTGGCCCTGCGCCGGGCCGCCCGCAAGGTCAAAGACCCCGAGATCGTCTGGGATCTAGCACCCATCACGGCCACTGCGGCTCAGGATGCCCCCACCGCACCTGACGCGCCCCTGCGTGCCGCCGAATAGGTGACCGGGGCCCACCACGATCACAAGACGCTTTTGGCGGCCCTGCCGCCCGAAGCACGCCAGGAGTTGACCCGCAAAAGCGACCGCCGGGGGCTGTTGCATCTGGCCGGGCACCTGGGGCCGATTGCGGTGCTGGGCACATGGGTGGGCCTTGGCCTGCCGTTCTGGCCGCTGGCGATCTGGCCTTTGGGCATCGCGCTGGCGTTCTTGTTCACCCTTCAGCATGAGTGCACCCATGCGACCCCCTTCAGGTCGGGTTGGCTGAACACGGGCCTTGGCCTGGTGACCGGTGCGATCCTGGTCCAGCCGTTTTACTGGTTCCGGCTGTTTCATCTGGCGCATCATCGCCACACCAATGACCCCGACCGCGACCCTGAATTGCAAGGCGATGCCAAACCCGAAAGCTGGTCTGCATTGCTTTGGCATCTGTCAACGCTGGGCTACTGGGCGGCCAAGCTGCGCGTCCTGAGCGCGCTGGCTCTGGGCCGGGCCGACGCCGAGTATATCCCGCCCAAGGCGCGCGCCCGCATCATCGCCGAGGCGCGGCTTCTGGGGCTTTTTTACGCAGGCGCGGCGGTGTTCACGGCCGTGGTCTCTCCGGTGCTTATCTGGGTCTGGCTGATCCCGCTGGCCAGCGGCTTTCCGGTGCTGCGGCTTTACCTTCTGGCCGAACACGGGCGCTGCCCGGCAGTGGCGAACATGTTCGTGAACACGCGCACCACGCTAACCAACCGTATGGTGCGGTATCTGGCCTGGAACATGCCCTATCACGCCGAACACCACGCCTATCCGGCGGTGCCGTTCCACAAGTTGCCGGCGTTCCACGCGCACACCCGCGCGGCGCTGACATCCGTCAGCCCGGGCTACCGCAGCTTCGCATCCGACTATGTGGCCGGGTTTGGCGCCCCCCGGACCGACTAGCGCAAAGCACCTTCCATCCAGCGCTCAATCACGGCTGTATACCGCAGATCGCGGCCCACATCGGCGTTGATTGCGCGGTGCGACTTGGCGGTTGGTCTCGCGCTCACGCCCACCCCAAGCTGGCGGGCCCGGTCGGCGAAATGCCTGGCATGGCCGCACACATCATCGCTCATGCGGCAGAACACCAGATAGGGCGGCGCCGCACTGTCGAGGCGTTCGCGCGGCGAGGTGAAGGCCCAATAGGCCCGATCGCGTCCGAAGGCGCGGGTGAACAGCCGTCTTGGGTCGTTTTGCATCAACCCAACAAGGTCAAGCGTTCCGGTATCCAGAACGACCACACCGGCAAGCGGCCCGGCCACGCCACGCAACGCCCGGTCCGCCCCAACCAATGCGGCCACATGAGCGCCCGCCGAATGGCCCATCAGCACCACCTGCGATCCATCAGCACCCCAACGCGCCGCATTCGCGCGCATATGGGCCACTGCACGGGCAAGGTCTTCGGCCTGGCGTCTTGGGTCCGCGCCGTCACCCAAAAGACGCGTCTCGACCGACGCAAAGACATAGCCGCGCGGCACGAAATAAGTGGCCTTGTCTTTCCAGACGCTGTCGGCCTCTTTGCGGCCAAAGGCCCAGGCCCCACCGTGAAGCATGATGATCATCGGGGCGTCTTTGGCGCTTTGATCAAAGTAAATATCGTAGGCCTGCTCGGGGTGTGAGCCATAGGCAACATCCCGCGATGCCGTGATATCGGCCCGTGCCGGCCCCGCGACCGACAAAAGCAAAACCAACAAACCGATCCGACCCAATGTCATCTTGACGCTCCGAACGATGCAGCCATCGGGGCTTATACGCAGGCCGCTCCAGGTTCCGTCGCGCGATGGTGCGAGGGGGGGCTTCAGGCGGCTTCGTCTTCTGCGGCCTGGCGGTGCCACAACTGCGCATAGCGCCCATTGCGCGCCAATAAAGCGTCATGGCTGCCCTCTTCGACGATCCGGCCCGCTTCCAGCACCACGATCCGGTCGGCATCCGCAATCGTCGACAAACGGTGCGCAATCGTGATCACGGTGCGCCCTTCGCCCATGGCTTTCAACTCGCCCTGGATCGCGGCCTCGGTTTCGGTATCCAGCGCCGATGTGGCTTCATCCAGCAACAAAACCGGCGGGTTCTTCAGCAAGGTGCGCGCGATGCCCACCCGCTGCTTTTCCCCGCCTGACAGTTTCAGCCCGCGCTCGCCCACGGTGGTTTCATACCCGTCCGGCAGGCTTTCGATGAAGTCGTGGATTTTGGCGGCCTTCGCGGCCCCCATGATGTCGTCAAAGCTGGCGTCTGGCCGGCCGTAAGCGATGTTGTAGCGGATCGTGTCATTGAACAGCACCGTGTCCTGGGGCACCACGCCAATGACAGCATGAAGGCTGTCTTGCGTGACATCGCGCACATCCTGGCCGTCGATCTTCAGACTGCCCGCCGCCACATCGTAAAACCGGAACAGCAGCCGCCCAATGGTGGATTTCCCCGACCCTGAGGGGCCCACGATGGCAACCGTCTGGCCAGCAGGTACCGCGATAGACACGCCCTTCAGGATGGGCCGCGCGTCTTCGTAGCCAAAGACGATGTCGTCAAACATGACCTCGCCGCCGGTCACTTTGATATCGGGTGCACCGGGCTTGTCGGTCACTTCCTGGGGTTGTTCGAGCAAATCGAACATCTCGCCCATGTCCACCAGCGCCTGGCGGATTTCGCGGTAGACCGAGCCAAGAAAATTCAGCGGCAGCGTGATCTGCAACATATAGGCATTCACCAGAACGAACTCGCCCACCGTCAGCGTGCCGTTCGACACGCCCATGACCGCAAGCAGCATCACCGCGACAAGTCCCAGGGTGATCAGCATCGACTGGCCGAAGTTCAAGAAGGCCAGCGAGTACGACGTCTTGAGCGCGGCCGCTTCATAGCCCCGCATCGCGCTGTCATAGCGGGACGCCTCGCGCGTCTCAGCGCCGAAGTACTTCACCGTTTCGAAGTTCAAAAGGCTGTCGATGGCCTTTTGGTTGGCGTCTGTGTCCTGGCGGTTCATCTCGCGGCGGATCCGCACGCGCCACTCGGTGACCTTGAAGGTGAACCAGATATAGACCGCCACCGTGCCCGCCACGATCGCCAGATAGCTCACGTCAAAAACCACGGCCAGAACCGCGCCGATCATGATCAATTCCAGGATCAGGGGCCCGATGGAAAACAGCATGAACCGCAACAGGAATTCCACGCCTTTGACGCCGCGCTCGATGATGCGGCTAAGGCCCCCGGTCTTGCGCGTGATGTGATAGCGCAGGGAAAGCCGGTGAATATGGGTGAAGGTTTCCAGCGCCAACTGCCGCAGCGCCCGCTGACCCACGGCGGCAAAAAACGCATCGCGCAGCTGTTGAAAACCGACGTTCATCAGCCGCGCCAGCCCGTAGGCGACCGTCAGCCCGATGGCCCCTGCCCCCAGCATCCAGGCGGGGCTTTGACTGGTCCCTGACAGCGTATCGACGGCTTGGGCCAGAAACAGCGGCGTCGTGACCGCGACGATTTTGGACAAGACCAGCGCGGCCATCGCAAGCACCACCTGTGCGCGCAACCGCGTATTGCCCTCAGGCCACAGATAGGGCGCCACCTTCTTGATGGTGCGCCAGCCACTGCGGCGTTCGTCACTGTCGATATCGATGTCTTGCTGCGTCATAGTCTGGCCCCTCCCCTTGGGGGCGAGGGCCATACTTAGGGCCGCGGTGGCAGCGTGACCAGTGGGCAGTTACTCCGGCAGCGTGAAAATTTGCCCCGGGTAGATCAGATCAGGGTCGCGGATCTGGTCTTTGTTGGCCTCAAACACGCGCACGAACAAAAAGCCATCCCCGTAGCGGCCCGAAGCAATGCCCCAAAGCGTGTTGCCCGGCTGGACCGTCACCAGATCGGGCGGCGCGCCGCTGCGCTGGTCTTCGGCCAGGGTCTGGACGTCTTCGACCGCTTCGCGCAGGAACGGTGTTTCGGCCCGGCCGGTCACATTTCCAGCCCCGTCAATCGCATCCACCCGCAGGGTGTAGACGCCGGTATCAACCTGGGGCAATTCGGTGCGCCAATTGCCGTCCTCGGCGATTTGTGTCGTCAGCAGGGGCTGGTTGTCGATGTAGACGCGCACAAAGCCCCCGGACCCGGCACGGCCCGTCAGCGTGACCTCGCCTTCGACGTCATAGGTGATGGCATCGATCGCGATCTGGTCCAACACCGTGGGCGACGGCGATTGGATGACGCGCACCTCGCCACCTTCGGCCAGAAGCAAGGTCGGCGCCTCGGGCGTTTGGGGCACCGGTGGTGTGTCCACCTCCGGCTGGGGGTCGGCCGCAGCGGGGGCCGCGACGACGGTTTCGGGTGCGGTTTCGGGTGCGGTTTCGGCGGGTATGGGGGTGTCAGGCTCTGTCGTCCCCGCCTCAGCGGTCTTTGCTGCCTCAGCTTCGGCAGTCTCAGCCTCAACCGTTACAGCCTCCGTGGTCTCTGCCTCGGCGGTCACTGCCTCGGAGGTTACAGATTCCGTGGTCTCTGCCTGGGTGGTCTCGGCCTCGGTGGTCTCAGCCTCGGTGGTCTCAGCCTCGGTGGTCTCAGCCGCAAGGTCCCCCACAGCTTCGCTGGGTTGGGCCACGGATTCCGCGACATCTTCGCCCACGTCATCGGGCATCGGCGAGACGATGATTTCCTGGGCCGACGACAACAGGGTCGACCCATCCTCCGTCTGCAAGGCCAGAACGCGGGCCTGATCGGACCGCCCGATTGAGAAGATCGCCACGAAATTTCCATCGCGATCGGCAACCGCTTCGCCCACCGGTTCACCGTCCAGCAGAACAGTGATTTTGGAGCCCGGGTCGGCCTTGCCTGCAATCAGCGTTTCCCCGTCCGGCGCGATGCGGACCACGTCAAATTCCGCCGTGTTGGTCACAACCTCGGCAGGATCGGGTTCTGGAGCCGGTGTCGGCGCAGCCTCAGCGGTCTCAGGCGCCGGGGCGGTCTCTTCCAGCGCGTCTTCACCCGGGGCGTCGGTGATATCATCGGCCATATCGGTGGCCATATCGGTGGCCGTCTCTTCGGCAGACTCAGTCGCCGCCTCTTCGGCCATGTCGGTGACCGTCTCTTCGGTGGGCTCAGGCGTTGCGTCTTCGGCCATCGCCGCCACGGTATCTTCGGTGGTGTTTTCGACGGTTTCTTCGGTGGTGTCTTCGACGGTTTCTTCGGCGGCTTCTTCGGCGGGCTCAGGCACCACCGGCGCGGCGGCATCCACCGTCTCTTCTGGGTCTGTCGCCGCCACCTCGTCGGTGGCCGCAGGTTCAGACGCCGCGACCTCCACCTCATCGGGGGCCGCAGGTTCAGGTGCTGCCACCTCCGCCGCATCTGGTTGCGCCACTTCCGGCGCGCGCACCGGATCGGCAGCATCCGTGGTCCCATCGGTCTCAGCCCCGGGCAGGGCCGCCAGCGTCTCCGCCGCGTCGCCCGATTGGCCCCCGCGCAGATTAGGCAGCGCGAAATACAGCCCGCCGCAAATCAGCAGGATGATAATGATGGCCGCAACGTACCTGCCACCAGACGCGCGATCGCTCGCCTCTGTCATGCTCTTTTTCCCATACCGCGCGGTCCCCTCGGCGCTTGAGCGACTGTAGCAACCCCGTTAAGGAGGGTCAAAACGCTTCTTATCACGGGTGGTTATGGCAGGTTCTCAACTTTCGGTGTTGGTTTTTTGCGGAGCCCGGCCTGGCAAGCATCCTGCCTATTTGCGCGCCGCCCATGACCTTGGAACGACCATTGCTGGAAACAACTGGCGCCTGGTCTACGGTGCGGGGGACGTCGGCCTGATGGGCGCTGTGGCCGAGGCCGCGATCAAAGCCGGGGGCGACACGCTTGGCGTGATCCCCCAACATCTGGTGCCGCGCGAAGGCAAAAAGCGCGATGTCGGCCAGCTGATCGTGACCGAAACCATGCATGAGCGCAAAAAGGTGATGTTCATGAACGCCGATGTCGTGGCCGTTTTGCCAGGCGGTGCGGGGTCGCTGGATGAAGTGTTCGAAGTTCTGACCTGGCGTCAGATCGGACTGCACGAAAAGCCCATTTACCTCATAAATACAGATGGCTACTGGGACAAACTGATCGCGTTGATCGATCATGTGATCGCCCAGGGGTTTGCTGACCCGACGCTCAAAGACACCTTGATCGATGTGTCCGGCCCGCCGGCTTTTGACGCCCATCTCACGAAAAGTTTGGCGCGATAAGCGGGCGGCGCGCCAAAGTGCTCTAGGTTTCCGTCCATGGTAACGCTGGGAGGAACACCATGATCCGTATGACACTTGCCGCCGCCGCGCTGGTTCTGGCCGCTGGACCTTTGGCCGCTGATGGGCACAAAACCCCCTACCCCGAAGGTGCGGAAGTCTACTTCATCAACGTCGCGGACGGTGACACCGTTTCCGCGCCGCTGACCATCCAATTTGGCGTACGCGGCATGGGTGTGGCCCCCGCAGGTGCGGTCGATTTCGACAATGTGGGCCACCATCATCTTCTGCTCAATCGTGGGCCCATGGGCACCGGCGACATGGCCGCCACCGAATGGGACGAAACCCTGCCCAACAATGAAAACCACCGTCATTTCGGCGGCGGGCAAACCGAGGTCACGCTGGACCTGCCAGCTGGCACCCATACGCTGCAGATGGTCTTTGCAGATTACGCCCATGTGCCGTTCGGCCCCGATCTGGTGACCGACCAGATCACGATCACGGTCGAATAACCCCTAGGGCGCGGGGGCCACGGGTGCCCGCGCCTTTCGAACAGCCTCAACCGAGTACAAACACAGCGCCGCCCAGATCAGCGGGAAGGCGATCATGTGCCAGCCGGTCAAAGCTTCGTTCAGGATCATGACCGCCACAGCGCCCTGGATCGTCGGGTTGAGGTACATCAAGAACCCTTGAAGCCCCATGCTGACCCTTTGCGCGGCAAAAGAAAACAACATCAACGGGATCGCGGTGATCGGCCCCATGCCGACAAGCAGCGCCCAGGTGGCCGCATCATGGCCGTAAGATCCGCTCCAGACAATCCAGACCAGCGACGCCGGCGCGATCCAGACCGCCTCGGCCGTGACCGACACCAAAGGTCCCGCCGCGATGTAGCGTTTCATCAGCGCGTAAAGCGTCATCGTCAGCGCCAACCCAAGGCTGATCCAGGGCAGCGCGCCCAGCCCGGCCCCCAAGACCACCACGGCCGCAACGGCCAACCCCACGGCGGCCCATTGGCGAAAACTGAGCCGCTCGCCCAGGACGGCCGCCCCCACGGCCACCGACATCAGCGGGAAGATGTAATAGCCAAGACTGGATTCGGTGACCCGGTCGATCGCGGTGGCCAGAATAAACAAAAACCAGTTTGCAGCGATCGCGGCACTGGCCGTCATCAAAGGCAACCGCTGGCGGCCATCGCCAAGAAGCCTGCCAAGCGCGCCGAGATCGCCGCGCAGCGCCGCAATTGGCAAAAACAGCGCCAGGGCCCAGACCCCGCGATGGGCCAGCACCTGATCGGACGGCACATGGGCCAGCAAGCCGTAGTACAGCGGCGACAGCCCCCAGATCGCACACACGGCAATCATCGCAGCGATCCCGGATGCAGCACTGGTCACGGCAAGGTCTCTCCAAGCGGACCGGGTTTGGCCGCGGGCCGCATTTTGCGGCATACCGTGCTGACGTGCCAGTGGCTTATGCGACCCGCCCGTCAGGCCCGATGGGCTGCGGCGTGAAAACATCCCGGCTTGGCGTTGTGCAGATGCGCGTAGGCGACGGACGGGTCATCGAATGCCGTCGACAAAGCGCTTCCCAGGTCCGCGCCATCGACAACATCGGCGTCGATCATCATGTGGTTCGCATCGAACAGCCGCAGCGAGATAAGCCGCTGCCTTAGGACCTTCGGGACCTCGTTGATGGCAACCTTGGCCTCTTTTGCACCTTCGCGAACGAAAATCGCATGGGTCGCGCGGTAGGGGCTGTCCGCGGGCTGATGGGTGTAATTTAGCAGCAAGACCGTCTCGCCAACGGCTGCATCCTGAAGACTAACCCGGCACGGCGTCCCCGGGGTTTCGCGGACCACCATGCGGCGGGCCTGTTGGCGCGCAAGGTCCTGATCGCTGAGCGAAAAAAGGGCCGCGAAGTCTTGCGCAGGCAGGGCGGAAATTTGAAAGTCCATGTCACAACTCCTGTGGTGGTGCGCCCCTGTCATGGCAGCCCCCACCGGGAACACCGACCCGGATCCTGCGCAAAGAAAAAGGCGCGCCGGTGGGGGCGCGCCTTTGAAAACCGGTTTTGGTCGGGGTCACATCCGCGACGCGACGTTTTCCCAGTTCACCAGGTTGTCGAGGAAGTTCGTCAGATAGGCAGGCCGCTTGTTGCGAAAATCGATGTAGTACGAATGCTCCCACACATCACAGCCCAAAAGAGCCGTCTGGCCAAAGCACAAGGGGTTCACACCGTTTTCGGTCTTGGTGACCGCCAGCGAGCCATCTTCGTTTTTCACCAGCCAGGCCCAGCCGGACCCGAACTGGCCGGCACCGGCGGCCGAAAACTGCGACTTGAACTCATCGACCGAACCGAAGCTTTCGGTGATTGCGGCGTCCAGTTCGGATGGCATGGCCGATGCGCCCGGGCCCATCATCTCCCAAAACTGGTTGTGGTTCCAAAGCTGGCTGATGTTGTTGAAGATGCCGTTTTGGGCCACGGCGGTCGCGTCATAGGTGCCGGTGATGATCTCTTCCATCGACTTGCCGTCCCACTCGGTGCCCGCAATCAGCTTGTTGCCGTTGTCGACGTAAGCCTTGTGGTGCAGGTCGTGGTGGTACTCCAACGTCTCTTTCGACATGCCGAGATCGGCCAGCGCGTCGTGAGCATAAGGAAGATCGGGAAGGTCGAAAGCCATGGGTTGGGCCCCTCAAGTCAGGTGTGAGAATTGGGCCACTACCTGAGGCGGGCGCCGCCTCAGGTCAAGGGTGAAAGGGCGTGGGGGCCGATCTAGCCGGGAATTTCACCCACGCGGCAGCGACCCACACCGCGATACACGTTGATATAGCCGTGCGGCTTGCCCCGCATCCGGATCGTGTTGCGGTTTTTGTCGATCGTCGCGGTGTAAAGCATCCGCGCGTATTGGTTTGTGATGCTGAGCGTGCCGCCCACATCCCATGCAACGGCAAGGATTTTGTCGCTTTCGTTGATCTTGCGGCCCTCGGCGGGGCGTTCCTGGATCGCCGCACCGATGGAATCGGACACCAAAAGCGTGCCGTCATCCTGCACGGCAACCATAACCACCGGCGGGATCCATCCGGTGCGCGGCCCCTGCTCTTCAAGCGAACAGGTGTAAAGCGTTGCTGAGGCGCTGGTGGCAAATCCAGCAAGACACGTTGCAATCAAGAGAATTTTCTTCATCGGGGGCTACTCCAAAGCTCAAACCGTTGCGTGAGCCTGCCGGATCAAACATGGCACGTTCGTGGAGATTTTCGTGCAATTTCCCGTTTAAGGCGAACAATCTGTCGCACCGGGCAGATCCGGTTCAGAAATGCCCAATCTTCGGGCTGTCAGCGGCGTTTTCCAGCGCCCCGCGGACATATTCGGCGACCGAGCGAAACGCCAAGACTTCCGCACCGGCGTCCGTCATCCAGATCGCAGCGGCGACCTGGGCCAGACGGGTGCGGCGCACATGGCCAAGCGGAAAACTGTCTGGATGCATATCAGCTGGCGTCAAACGGGCCAGAACCTCGCGCACCGCGCCGTCTTGCCCCGCCAGGGTGAACCCGGCGCGCGCGTCCGACACATCGACCGCCAGAAAATGCCCCGCCCCCATGGTCGAGGTTATCTTGCCCAGCGTCTGGTTGACCCTGTCGCGCGGGCACAGCACCAAAAGCTCGTCCGGCGCCATCCACAGGACCGCAAAATCGCCCGATATGCGCACCTGCCCCGCCTCAGGCACCACCGCGCCTGTCGCCTTGGTCAGCGCAAACCCGACCCCAGAGCCGGCCAGTTCGGCCTTTACGCTGATCATCCCACGCGGATTTGCGCCCTTGATGGTCACGCCCGTCATGTGGCCACCTCATCCAGAAACACCGGCGAGACGATTTTGGCTTCAACCATGGTGCCATCGACGCGCGCAAACTCCAGCACCTCGCCCATCCGGTCGGGCCCGTGGTGCACCAGCCCCATTGCAATCCCGCGCCCCAGCGTCGGCGAATGGTAGGTTGAGGTCACGCGCCCTTGCGTCGCCCGCTGGCCATTGGCGTTGTCGCCCGCCGTGACCGCATAAGCGCCATCGGGCAGAACCGACCCGTCGAGCGTTTCAAGCCCCACCAGTTTCCACCGGTCCGGATCCGCCATATGCGCCCTCATCTGCGCACGCTTGCCAAGGTAGTCGTCCTTTTTCTTCGAGATCGCCCAATCAAGCCCCAAATCCTGCGGGATGACGGTGCCGTCAGTCTCATCACCGATCATGATAAAGCCCTTCTCGGCGCGCATCACATGCAAGGCTTCGGTCCCATAGGGCATGATCGACATGTCAGCCCCCGCGTCGAGACAGGCGTGCCAAAACGCCAGGCCTTGGCCCGCATCCAGCGAGATTTCAAACGACAATTCGCCCGAAAAACTGATCCGGTAGATGCGCACGTTGAACCCGCCAA
Organism: Pseudomonadota bacterium; assembly: GCA_038530285.1. Lineage (GTDB taxonomy): Bacteria > Pseudomonadota > Alphaproteobacteria > Rhodobacterales > Rhodobacteraceae > JASJAR01. Next base: position 5,515 of record JBCBCY010000011.1, on the reverse strand, counting down.
GCGTTCCATCGGCCCAGCCCATGAAAGGCAGTGCTGCGTCTGAAACATCCATCCCGCCCAACCGGTCCAGCAGATCGCGCGCCTTGGGTCCCACGACCGCAATCTGCGCGCGCGCCTCGGTGATATTGGCGGTGTAGACGTTCCACTCCCACCATTCGGTCTGAAGCCATTCTTCCATCATTGCATGGATGCGGTCGGCCCCGCCGGTGGTGGTATGACACAAAAACGTCGTCTCATCGATGCGCGCCACAACACCGTCATCGATCAGAAATCCGTTGTCATTGCACATCAGCCCGTACCGGCAACGCCCAGGCTTCAGGGTGCTGATCCGACCGGTATAAAGCATATCAAGAAACCGGCCCGCATCGGGTCCCTTGACCAGGATCTTGCCAAGGGTTGACGCATCAAGAAGCCCGACATTGGTCCGCGTGTTGAGGATTTCGCGCTGGACCGCCTGTTCGACGGTCTCGCCATCTTTCGGGAACGCATAGGGCCGCCGCCACTGCCCGACCGGTTCCCAATGAGCGCCCTGCGCCTCATGCCAATCATGGATCGGGGAGCAGCGAACGGGCTGAAACAATGCGCCACGCGCTTCACCCCCGATGGCCCCCATCACAAGCGGCGTATAGGGCGGGCGAAAGGTCGTGGTGCCCACATCCGGGATCGCCGCACCCTGGGCCTCGGCCAGGATCGCCAGGCCGTTGATATTGCTGAGTTTCCCCTGATCGGTCGCCATTCCCAGCGTCGTGTAGCGCTTGGTGTGCTCGACGCTTTCATAGCCTTCGCGGTTCGCCAGCTGCACATCCGACACCTTCACGTCATTCTGAAAGTCGAGCCAGATCTTGGCCCGGGCGGTGTCATCGGCCCCTCGCGGCATCAGCCAGACCGGCTCCAGCAGAGCGGCGGCAACCTCCTCGGCTTTGGGGGGCACCGAACGGTGTGGTTTGTAGCCCAATTCGGTGGCCACCTTCACGCCCGCGGTCCAACCGGTCGACAGCGCTTCGGCCGTGCCAAGGTCACCGCATGCAGCGCCTGCGACCAGAACCATCGCAGCTCCGTCCGCACCGGTGGGCGCACGCGCGGGGTCAGGCACAAACATCGCTTCTGCATCGTCCCAGATCAGCTTGCCGCCTGCGTGGGACCACAGATGCACCACCGGCGACCAACCTCCTGACATCGCGACACAATCACAGGCGATCTCATCAAGCGCAGCACCGGTCCCGTCGATGCCTGCAACGGTGATCTTTTCCACCGTACCGCGCCCGGTGACCTTGCCGATCCCCTTGCCCGTCGCCACCTTCAGCCCCCGGTCGTGGGCCACTTCGACAATCGGCGCTTCGGCGGTTCGCGCATCAAGGATCATCGCCACCTCAAGCCCGGCATCCTGCACGGCAAAGGCGGTCTGATAGGCATCGTCATTGTTGGTCACCACCACCACCCGCTGGCCCGGGGCGACACCGAAATCGGTCAGGTAATCGCGCACCGCTGAGGCCAACATGACACCCGGCACATCATTGTTTGCAAACGATAATGGGCGCTCGATCGCACCTGTGGCGACGATGATCCTGGTGGCCCGAATTTTCCACAACCGCTGGCGCGGGCCATCCGTGTCCGGCGCGTGATCGGTCAGACGCTGGACCGCAAGGCAATACCCGTGATCGTAAACGCCCGAATGGGTGGTGCGGGTCTTGAGTGTCACATTGGGCATGTCGTCAAGCAGCGTGACGGTTTCATTCACCCAATCCTGCGCGGGTTGACCGTCAATCTCGCCCGCATCGGCCAGGCGTCCGCCCCAGTGCGCATCCTGTTCGACAAGCAGCACCCGCGCCCCGGATTTTCCGGCCGCCAGAGCGGCCGCCAAACCAGCAATTCCTCCACCAGAAACAAGGACATCCACGGTGACATTAAAGTGTTCGTAGCGGTCCGCATCGCGGTGGCGCGGGGCCTGCCCCAAACCGGCAGATTGCCGGATGAAGGGTTCGAACACATGCTTCCACAGCGGGCGCGGGTGAATGAAGGTTTTGTAGTAGAACCCGGCAGGCAAAAAGCGCGCCATCTTGTCGTTGATGGCTCCGATGTCCCACTCAAGGCTCGGCCAATGGTTCTGGCTGCGCGCGATCAAACCGTCGAAAAGCTCGGTCGTTGTGGCCCTTGCGTTGGGTTCAAATGTCTTGCCTTTTCCGAGGTTTATCAGGGCGTTGGGCTCTTCTGGGCCCGACGTCACGATACCACGTTGCCGGTGGTATTTGAAACTGCGGCCCACCAGGGTCTGACCGTTCGCCAACAGCGCCGAGGCGAGCGTATCGCCTTGAAACCCTTGCATTTTCTTGCCGTTGAAGGTGAAGGACAGTGGCTTCGACCGGTCGAGCCGGCGCCCACCATCGATGCGCTTTGCACTCATGCTGCCCCCTCCATCGACCAGCCGGGGCGGCGCGATTTTATCTTTTTTATCAGATCTTTAGGGGGCTGAAGCGTTTGGGCGGGATAGGTGCCGAACACCTCATTCGTGACGGTGCAGCGCGCGGCATGGAACCACTTGCCGCAACCATAGACATGGCGCCAGCGTTCAAAATGCACGCCTTTGGGATTTTTCCGTTCAAAAAGATAGGCTTGCATGGTGGCGTCGTCATCGCCCGGACCCGCGCGCGCGATATGGGCCTGCCCGCCCGGGTGCAGTTCGGTTTCGTCCGCTTTGATGCCACAGCAGGGACAGGTCAGGATCAGCATGATGCCCCCCAAACCGAAGGTTTTGTACAAAATGCAGCAACTTTTGAGGGCCCAAAACACATTTTGTACAAAAGCATCGGGCCCGCAGAAGCGGGGTTTGGGCCGTCAGACCGGGCGCGGTGTTCAGAAGTTGGTGTAGACCTGCGGGACGGGATCGGGTGCGGTGCCGTAGCCTTGCCCTGTGTAGACGACCGAAAACAGAATGCTGAGAACCAGCGTGCCCAAGGCGCCGGCCAAGAAGCCTGCGAACTTCGTGGTGTTCTGTTGGAAGAACTCGATCCGTTCGGCGATGCGCAAACGGCTGATAACGGCATCCATACCCATACTCCTCTCGCTTGAGGGGGAGATATGCGCAAAATGGTTGGGATCAAGTGAATGCGGGTGGATCGGGATGCGCCGGCGCGGGATACCGCCACATCCTTGCCGCATTCGGACGCAAGTGTGCCCGCGACAGCCGAAGGGATGATATCGTGACGGAGTTTCTGGCCGACTATTGGATCTGGGGCCTGGGCATCGGGGCCTTTGTCATTGGCCGCGCGTTGGGCATCGGGTCGAACCGCAACTCCGGCGAGGTCGGCGGGACGGGGGTCTTCGATTGGTTCGACGGGGATGGCGACGGCGGGGATTGAAGCCGCGCGCCGGGCTGCAGCCCGGCCTACGCCATGGAATGGGCGCGTGCCCAAAATGCGAAGTGGCGCGGTAACCGTATTCACTGACATCAATGCGCCACCCCCGCAGCCACAGACTCGTCGATAAACCGGCCTTCAGCGAAGCGCTCAAGCCCGAATTCAGCCGCCAGGGGTCCCGGTTCGCCCTTGGCGACCATCTCGGCCGTGGCAAAGCCTGACCCGGGGATCGCCTTGAACCCGCCCGTGCCCCAGCCGCAGTTGATAAACACGTTTTCCATTGGGGTTTTGGAGATGATCGGCGAGCGGTCGCCGGTCATATCGACGATGCCGCCCCATTGGCGCAGCATCTTCAGCCTGCTGATCATCGGGAAGGTTTCCACCAGTGCGCGCACGGTTTCTTCGATGTGATGGAACGAACCGCGTTGGGAGTAATTGTTGTAGCCATCCGCCCCGCCGCCGATGACCATCTCGCCCTTGTCGGACTGGGACATATAGCCGTGCACCGTGTTGGCCATCACCACCACATCCATGCAAGGCTTGATCGGCTCGGACACCAGCGCCTGCAGGGCCACGCTTTCGATGGGCAGCCGGAAGCCCGCCATATCGGCCAGAACGCCCGAATGGCCCGCCACGACGATGGCAAGCTTGTCGCAAGCAATCTCGCCCTGCGTGGTCTCAATGCCTGTGACCTTGCCCGCGTCTGAGCGGATCGCGGTGACCTCGCAATTCTGGATCACATCCATGCCCATGTCCGCGCATTTGCGGGCATAGCCCCAGGCGACAGCATCATGGCGCGCGGTGCCGCCGCGGGCCTGCCACAGGGCGCCAAGGACCGGATAGCGGGGGCCGCGGGTTTCAATGATGGGGCAAAGCTCTTTCACGCGCGCGGGCCCGATGTATTCGGTCTGCACCCCTTGCAGGGCGTTGGCATGGGCGGTGCGCTGATAGCCGCGGATTTCGTGTTCGGTTTGCGCTAGCATCATCACGCCCCGGGGGGAGAACATGACGTTGTAGTTCAGGTCCTGGGACAGGGTTTCATAGAGGCTGCGGGATTTTTCATAGATCGCGGCCGATGGGTCCTGCAGGTAGTTCGAGCGGATGATCGTGGTGTTGCGCCCCGTATTGCCGCCCCCCAGCCAGCCTTTTTCGACGATGGCGACGTCGGTGACGCCATGGTTTTTGCCCAGATAATAGGCGGTGGCGAGGCCATGGCCGCCGGCCCCAACCACAATGACCTTGTAGCGGGATTTGGGCCGGGCATCGCCCCAGGCGCGCGGCCAGTCGCGGTGGCCCCGCATCGCTTGGCGGGCAATTTCTAAGGCTGAATAGCGCATGGTCCCTCGTCACATCGCCCCTTGATCCAAGATACCACGCGCCCGGGCCATCCAGTAAGCGGCAGAGGGTCGCGGAAAGGCGACATTCGGGCTCTTTCAAGCGCGGCTGTAGGGGGTTACATGGCTAAAGATGGATGCACTTGGTTTCTGGATCATCACCGGCGGGCTGGCCGCCCTTGTGGCCTTGTCGATGGCGGTGGCGTTTTTGCAGGCCGGGCGTGGCGGGCTGGCACCGTCTGAAAGCGATGTCTTGTTGTACAAAGCCCAGCTTGCCGAGATTGAGCGCGATGTCACGCGCGGCGTGTTGGCCGAAGCCGAGGCCGAGGCGACACGGATTGAGGTGAAACGCCGCCTTTTGGCCGCCGACAAGGCCGCGCGGGACGCCCGGGTGCCCCGCAACGGGCCAAGGGTTGTTCCGGGGCTGGTGTTGATCGCGGCGGTTCTGGGCGGGGCCTTCGGGCTTTACGCGACGCTGGGGGCGCCGGGTTACGGAGATTTGCCACTGGCGGCGCGGATTGCCGCGTCAGATGCCGCACGCGCCACCCGGCCCAGCCAGGCGGAGGCGGAAGCGGCCGCCGACCTGCCCCAGCCGGACATGTCGGACCTTGACCCCGAGTTTGCCGAACTGATGCAGCGGCTGAGAGGCGCGCTGGCAGAGCGACCCAACGACATCGAAGGGTTCACGCTTCTGGCCCAGAACGAAGCGCGTCTTGGACGGATTGCGCAGGCCCGGGCCGCGCAGGAGCGGGTTGTGGCGCTCAAACGCCGCGAGGCAAGCGCTGAGGATTGGGCGGAACTGGCGGAATTGTCGGTGGTGGCCGCAGG
>JBCBCY010000010.1:0-145661 GCA_038530285.1 Pseudomonadota bacterium | reverse complement strand
GCCGCAACGTCAGACCGCGATGTCGGGACACGCCCCATAAGCACATCGAGCCCGTTGGTGTTTCGCAGAATGGCGAGTTCGAGGTCTGGCAGATCGGCGCGGGCAGTGGCAAGATTTTCCTCCGCGGATTTTACCGTTCCGGCTGTGGTTCCCTCGACGCCCAGGGCAAAACGGTCTTCGGCGATTGCCAGGCTTGTTTCTCGGCTGTCGACGATCCGTTGGGTCGCAACGATTTGCCGTCGATCAAAGGCAATGGACACGTAAGTGCGGACCGCGGACGCGATCAGCGAGTTGGCAAGGGCGTCCCTGTCATAACCTGTCGCCAAGAGCCGCGCGGCCGAGGCATCTCCCTCACTGGCAATCCGCCCCCAGAGGTCGGACTCCCATCGGACGCTGGCGCTGAGATCGACAGAGCTGTTGGTCTCGCGGTCACCGGTGAAATCGGTCGCGGATGTCGTCGTACGGGCAAGCCCAGCCGTCACCGTTGGCCTACCTTGCGCGCGCGTGGTGCCAAGTTCCAGTTCTGATTGAAGAACCCGCAAGGAGGCTGCCGCTAGATCTGGGTTTGACTCCGCGAGGGCCTCGATCAGCGCATCCAGTTCCGAGCTTCCAAGGCTACGCCACCAACCGGATGTGACCATCGGCAGACTGGTCTGAGGTACGCCCGCCGAAAAGACCGCTTGCTGCGTCAACCCCGCATTGGGCGTTTGCACCGGATCGGCGGTGATCGCGCAGGCGGACAAAAGAACGGCGCCCAGAAGCGACGAAAAGGAGCGAGACATGGGCGTCATGTCACGACCTGGCGGCAGGATTGAAAACGCTGCGCCGGCTTCGCGCGTGCGCTGCATTTCGTGCACGCAAGGTCCCGATTAGACCGATGAGCATCAAAAAGCAGAACGTCACGACAGGAAGCGACAGTGTCGGCCCGATGGTCGAGGGAGCCGAGTACCAACCGTCAAGCGACGCACCCTTGTTCCCGACTTCTTGACGAAACTCGGACGTTGCCACGATTTCCAGAAAATCCCGGCGGCTTCGGTAACGTACCACGACGAGACGGTCGAATGGCGCCAGATCAACACCGAGAGAATTGGTCAGACCCGCGATCACATCCGTGGACATGACGGGGTAGCTGGCACGTGGCAGCAACCGGAGCATCATGAAGGAGCCGTACTGTCGGGCGGCATCTTCGACGTCCGGCGTTTGCTCCGGCAGCGCGTTCAGGTTGACCATGAAGAACGGCCGTCCGTCATCGGTCAGAAAGAAGTCGAGAAAGGCCCGGGCCTGCGCATCTTCGCTTTCGCGAATTTGCGCGTACTGACCACCAAAGGCCGCGCGTACCTCGGCTTCACTAAGCGGGCCGCGCAGCGGCTGGTGCCATGCGATGAGGGCGGCGTAGACCATGGCAAGCCCGATCCAGAGTTTTGAGATGCGCGTCAGGCGGATCATTGCGTTTTCTCGGTTGACAGGGCGGAGGCTTGCTCCGGAACTGCTGGGATTGCGCCAATCGGCCCCTGGTAGGACGTGCCATCGCCAAGTCTCAGGACGCGAACCTCTCCGATCAGGTCCGCCCGCCATGGGGTGCGCAAATTTACATCCTGAAGGACCCATCCCTCCGGCAGTTCCTGTTCGCCTTGGCTGGCGTCGATAGGTCGGTTCACACGCACGAACCGCTCACCGCTTGGCGACAACAGGAACGACACTTTCTGGCCCGCGTCGAATTCGAGCCTGTGGTGCTTTGCGACGCCGGCTTCCGTCAAAGCGTCGTTCGTCAGCCCTCCGCCTCGAAGACTTATGAGGTCGGCAATATGAAAGAAAGTGCGGCCGAACATGGTTTGATAGGTGAATTCACCATCTGCTGCACAGCCAGGCGACCGAAGGACAATTGCGCGCGCCGCAAATCCCTGGCGCGCATCATTCTTGAGCCAATGGGGTGCGGTGATCCCGGGCGAGAACGCGGCATAGGCATCAACAGTCCAATCAGTTGTGACCCATGCTTCGCGTCGCATGAGGTCGATCAACTCGTACCCGACGTCCCGCCCGGCTGTTTCCGGGGCGCGTGGGACACATACCTCGCGCCCATCAGCGCCGACAGCAATGATGCCAAGGGTCACGGCAGAAATCGCCGCGATAATCAGAAAGGTAGAGTTCATCGGAGAGTTTCCGTCTTTGGGATGGCAAGAAAGGGCGCTGCACCAGAAGGTACTGGGGGAAGGGGACAAAAAATCCCTCTGGTGCAGCGCAGTGGCCGTCGCCTTTCGTGAGTGGGGGCAAGGTGCGGCGACGGTGGTGTCGCGCTTAAAGGCGCGGCAACTACTGGAAGGCCTGCAGCTCTTGCGGTGAGACAATGCCATCGCCATTCGCGTCGACGCGGTCAAATGCCCGTGCATGCAAGCCGCGTGAACTGACCATCGCTGCATTGCCGAGCCCATCAGCGGCGTTCAGATCGATAAAGGTGGCGAACTCGGCGTAGACGAGCACGCCATCTCCATTGGCATCTGCTTGCCTGTAGTTTTCGGCGCCAAGCTCAGCATTTTGCGCAGCTGCGGGCAGAGCCATGGTGAGGGACGCAGCCACGAGGGGTGCCAAAATCAAGTGGGGAGTACGGATCATTGGGTTTCTCCTTGGAATTATGCTTAGCGAGAGATCGACCGATCGAAGGTGGCGGTTTCACCGTTCGGGCCCGTCACAGAGCCCAAACGCGTACACGTCCCATCGGTACAGGATGCGCTGCCCGATCCGGTGACGGTGTTTTCCTGGGGCCCGGTTTTGGTCACCGAGCCCGAGCAGCCGTAGGTGGCGCAATAGGGAGAAGCGGGTCGAACGGCACGCGGCGCTGGGGTGACAAGGGTATGCGGCGTCGGGGCAACGGCAAAATGCCGATGACCCGGGCCACCCGGATGCGCGGTGGCGGCGGTGCCCATAGTCAGGCCACCCATGAAAGTGGCAACGATGAGAGTTCGTTTCATACTGCTTTCCTTTTTGTTTGTTCATTTATTGGGGAGGGGAGCCGCGGCGCGTGCAGGGAAGCTTACCCGTCGTGAGCGTCCGGCGCGTTGCGGGGTGAAGGTCGCCCGAGTATCTCGTCTTCGACAAGGCGGCGGGCCTCGACGTCGCCCCGCATGTTGGCGTCCGCCCATTCTCTGAGAAGCCGGTTCGCGTCCTGCCTGGACAATGGAGGCACCGATGCGTCCGTCTCATCTTCACGAGCCTTAAACGGCTCCGAAGAATGCCAATCTGCCCTGTCTTGCATTTTCATTTCAGCTCCGCTTTCTTCGGCCATTCGTTTTGACGGTGAAGGGATAGCGGAGCGATGTCTCACCGATATCGATGGCACGAAACCATGTGTCTCGGTTTGTCGACCGCGTGTAACAGTGTGTAACGAATGCGGTCATCCCTTGCCGCGAAATGCCAGTCAGCAAATAAAGGTGCCATGACACTGTCTCAGCCCCTTGTTCTGCTCGTCGACGACGACCCCGGCATACGGGACCTGCTGGCCGACTTCCTTGAGAAGGAAGGTTTTGCAGTCGAAACTGCGCCCGATGCCACCGAGATGGACGCAAAGCGCGCCCGCATGCATCCTGACCTGATCGTTCTGGACCTTATGCTTCCGGGGGAAGATGGCGTTTCAATTTGTCGACGACTTGCGCGAGACGGTGCGCCGCCGATCATCATGCTGACCGCCAAAAACGACGAGATTGACCGGATCCTCGGTCTTGAGATGGGGGCCGATGACTATGTCGCCAAACCTTTCGCACCGCGCGAGCTGCTTGCGCGCATCCGGGCTGTGCTGCGGCGCACGGCAACGCGGCGGGCTGAAAACACCAACCAAATGTTCACGTTCGATCGCTTCGTCATCGATATCGACGCGCGCCATCTCTTTGCTGCGGATCAGACGCGGATTGAGCTGACCAGTGGCGAGTTCGATCTGTTGGCCTGCTTCGTCCATCGTCCGCGCCGGGTCCTGTCGCGTGACCAGATCCTGGACGCATTGCGGGGGCGAGGGGCAGAACCGTTCGACCGGACGGTCGATATGCTTGTGTCCCGGCTGCGGCGCAAATTGTCCGCCCATGGCGCTGACGCGGACCTGATAAGTACCGTCCGGAATGCAGGTTACCTGCTGACACAGCCGGTAAAGGACGTCTCGTGATCCGCGGGCGTCTCATTCGCTGGCGCATCGGCGCTATTTTTGTGATCGGCTTTCTTGCCGTTGTGACCATCCCCGTTGCGTTGTTTTATGCTCTTCGCGCCTCGGAAACGCCGGTTGGCTTGACCCAGCCGACCCAATTGGCAGCGATTGTCACGCTCGTAGAAGAAGCTTCGCCCATAGAGCGCATCCGCGTTTTTGAGGCGCTGCGATCTGCCCAGATGTCGGTGCGGATCTCTCCTGAGGCTGCGGTTGAAGCCGAGCTTGACCCCTTATGGCCGGACAGTGCGGCTGCGATGGACACCTACCAAGAGCTTCTCGGGGACCGGGCATTTGCAGCTTATGCCTTGCCACGTTCTTTGTTTCGCAACCAGTTTGTGCGCCCACTTCGGGCCGTGGAATTCCGGGTTGGCCTGTCGACAGGCGGGATCCTGATCGTGGCGAATGAAAGCGCGGCGTTGTATACAAGCAAGGGCGTGCCAGTAGGGTTACCGACGGCATTTCTTGGTGTCCTCATCGCCTTTGTCATCCTCCTGCTGCTCAATCGCGAGTTCCGCTCGGTCTTGCGGCTCGCGCGTGCTGTCGAAACACTGGACCCCTCAGACCCGAATGCCGCGTTGCCCGAAATACGCGCAGGCAGCCCGGAGGTGCGCCTTTTGATACAGGCGTTTGGGCGGCAGCAATCGCAGATGTCCTCGCTCTTGAAGGCCCGCACGGTTTTGATCGGCGGCATCCAACACGATGTCCGCACCTTCGCGACGCGGCTGCGGCTTCGCATGGAGAAACTATCTGATCGAGAGGAACGGCGACAGGCCGAGACGGATATCGCCGACCTTGTGTCCTTGATGGACGGCGCGCTTCTGGCGACACGCGGTGAAGCAGGCCGGCTCGATCTCGAACTTATTGATGTCGCGGATCTGGTACGCAGCGAAGTGGAGGACAGACAGGTGTCGGGCCATGCCGTCGCACTCACGATCGAGCCCTCGCACGCGGGCTTTGAAAGTCTTGGGGATCGGGTGGCACTCCGGCGGGTGCTTTTCAATCTCATCGACAATGCGCTGCGTTACGGCGCATCGGCGCATCTTACCGTGTGTGAGCAGGAAGGGGTCGTCACCCTTTGCATCGACGATGAAGGCCCCGGCATCCCTGAAGCGCATCGTAGCGATCTGATGCAACCGTTTTCCCGGCTCGAACCGTCGCGGTCTCGTGAAACCGGAGGCGCAGGGCTGGGGCTCGCAATCGTTCAAATCTTAGTGGCTGCGCATGACGGCACGCTCTCGATCGGTGATGCGCCGACGGGCGGTGCGCGCATTACCATGGACCTGCCAAGGTTTTCGCCCTCTGTTCATGGTCAGGGTTGAGCAGGTCTGCGCCGCCCTTTTAGCGGCCAAGATACTTGTTCAATATGCGATTCCAGTCTCTAAGACCCGCTCTCAGTCATCCTTGTCGGCATAGAGCGCATCGAACAGTGCCTCTGGCATAGCGCTAGAGGGCATCGACGCCTGCACTTTATCGCGTATCTTCTCGGCAACGTGCTCTTGGATCTTTGTCAACTCTTCGATCGACAAGTCTCCGCTTTCATCGGTGTCAAACGCACGCAATTTATCGGCGATTTGCGCGCCCCGATCCGTCGCTTCGATTTCCTCGAAGCTCAGGTTGCCGTTTTGATCCGCATCGACTTTTGCCATAAGGCGATCGTGCATCTGTTGCGAATTTCCGAATGCTTTGGGTCCGCTCGACGAGATTGGTCCGATTTCATTCATTTTGCGTCTCCTTCTGAAACATGGCTGCCTGTTCAGCCGCGCTGGCGGGTACCACGTGCTCCCTAATCTTGAATGAATGTCTCTCTTTCTTGCGAACATCCGATCAGTTGCCCTTAACGCTCAGAGGTTTCGCGGATGTCGAATTTTTGTGCTGGACCTGTTGCGGATCGGACCAAAATCAGTGAAGCCCCACATTGTTTGTATTCGACCTCTGATCCTTGCTGCACTCTGCACAAATGGCCGGTTTTCTCGCTGCGCGGCAGCATCAGATTTTACGCCGACGCAGCATTTTCTACGCTGCGAGCGCACGCAGCGAGACAATCAAATTCACAGATTGGGCTCGTTGCAGTCGTTCGCTGCACGCAAAATGAACGACCGCAAGTTGCGCACAATTGCACGAACGTGGTATTTTATGTGGTAGAATGAATTCAATTTTTGGAATAATAAATTACTTTCAATAAGATGACATAATTGACTAGCGGATTGCAACTCCGCAGATCGCGCTCAAACACCCAGATCCGTCCCCATTTCCCCGATCTCCTTCCTTAGCTCAACCCACTCGCGCGATCGCATTCCGTGCTTGTAGGCCGGGTTCACCTTGCCGGGCCCGTGGCCGCCGCCTGCACCATGCATACGGCAGACGCGCCAACCTTTCACAGCCGGGTTCTTGCAGCGCTCGCCCGATCGCTTTGATCGTGCGGTGCAGCGCGGTGCGGCGTGCGCCCTTTGCATAGGGTTGGCGTCATTTTTCTTCATCGACCCGCCCCCGGTCACTGACGTTGCCAACGATCGCCTGTCCACCGTCTTGCACATTGACGTGCTGCACCGTCACGGTTTGTTTGCCACCGTTCCGATGTTTCCGCAGCGCCTCCATCTGCGAGACATAGGCGCGAGCCAATTTGGTGTATCCGTTGTAGTGTGCACTTACTTGATTGAGGTTGTCAGAGCTGGCCAGCCAACGGCCAGATCTAACCATGGCTACATGTGTTGCTGCCATCTGAACCGAGAGCATCCGCTCGAATGTGTCTCGCGGCTTGATTTCGGCGACAGCGGACAACAGGAATTCGCGTTCATCATTTCCAGGATAGTCGTCGCTCGCTTCATCGGATTTGAGTACCTTCAAGCAGTGGCGCATGAGACCGCTGCTGATCTGGGGATACTCAGACCCAAAGATACGCTTGAGTGCCACATCCTCCGTGAGTTCGACTTTATGTCCAATATCCGGCGAGCCTTTGATAGAAAGTCCAAGACCATTGTCTTCATGCTCAATAGCCTTCGGTAGCTTCTTCTTGTCAGTCATGCTCCGGTCCCTTCGTTTCACTTAGGAGGAGTGGTTATTATTAGTGTCCCACCTCAGAACCGAACGAGGGCGCAGAAAGTGAGCTGACGGGTCCTCAGACGGACCCGGCATGACGCCTTCGGTCCCCGAACGGGACCACGCTAGAAGGTGACGGGTCCGCCTCAGGACCGTGGTCTGTTTTTCCCGGTGCCCATTTGTGCCAATCGTTTGTGGCCAGCTGTTTGCCCGATACCTGCTGCATAGGCTTCGTTGTCAGACGCCATTCATGAGCCTGTCGTTGGTACCAACTCCCAGGCCTCATCAGCACGAGGAACCCTTTCTGTTCCAGCTCTTGGAACGCACGTTGTGCAGTGCTTTTGCCCAGTCCAAGCAATGAACAGGCCTCATTGAGCGACAAGGTCAGTGACCCGTTGTTGCCGCCGTGGAACCGAGTATGCAGTTCCAACCATATCTTGGCGGCTGGCCCCGACAGAGACCTCCAGGCCGGAGATTTGAGAAAGCTGTAAGGGAGGGGCACATATTGCCCCTCAGTTTTTCGTTTGCTCTTACCCATGCTCGATCGCCCCCTTGCGTGTTCGAAGAGGTTCACAGGCATTGGTTTCCTTTGACCAAAAATAGCGGCGCTCATTTTTTCTTGTCGGCGTAAGGGCGTCTGTGGCATCAGATGGACTTGTGAGGGTGGCATCTGATATCACTCGAAAAGCCCCTGTGCCGCGCTCGGCTCTGGGGTTTTTCATTAGGCGGCCCCGCTGCTGGGATCGGTGCGTTGAGCCGAGAGCCAGGCGTTCAGATCCGCGCCCAGATAGGCCACCTTGCGGCCGATCTTGATCCATGGAGGGCCAACCCGGCGGTGTCGCCATTGCGCAAGTTTTTCACGCGTGCCCAGGACGTCCAGTTCCGGATCGCCTAGCACGTAGGTTCGGTGTTGCTCGAAGATGTCTGCCATCGCTTGCTCCTTTTCGGTTGCGACGGCTGATCACTACTTAGACAGATTTTAAAAAGATAATCCGGGATTGAAAGCCGTACGACGAATGAATTCGGATTAACGTTTGTAAGCGGATCTTAGCTCTAGCTGAAGCATCCCCATGTCACTCTCTTCAAATTCGCTACGCAACGAAAGAACACGTCTGGCGATTTGCCGATAAGAATAGTTGGCTACTTGGTGCGAAGGATTCGCACTTTTGTCGATATGAATTGAATACTGCCTCTGTGTTTCTAAGAAGAACAAAACTACAGGCGAGGCATGATGAGGGTTGGTATCAGTAGGGATTGCCACTGAGAAATCAGCAAACGACGGCATCATCGAAAGAAGCGCGCGTCGCATGAAATAGTCAAACCAATGCCGTTCTTCGTGAGTTTGATAGACTCTGCCATAATAGTCCGAAAACCTATCTAGCAATTGGCCTATTTCGCAATAGTGATCTAGAAGTTTACGAAATGCCACATAGTCAAAAAACTCCTCGTCTTTCGGTTCGAGCCTTTGATGTATGAAAACATCTAATACGTGAGACCTTTCGACCTCACCAGTCAGCCAGCCTTCTGATTTCGGCGGCATAAGCATTGAAGGAGATAATTCTGCCAATTCATTGATGGACTGCCTCAAGAAGTTGGCATGTTTCTCAATCTCTCTCAAAAATGCTTGAAACTCCGAGAAGGTCTCAATCCGATTGTCTACCGGGTTTTGCTGCGACGGATGCCGCGGGTCGCGCCAAAGAAGCTCTAACTTAAATGCTTCTTCTACTTCGTCGCGGGAAATGCGATCGAGCTCCAATCCTGCTGCTTGTTCCAGGGCATCCCAGTCAAGACTTGGTAAGGAAGCGTATATTTCATCGAAGTCTACAGTTCCAGTTTCAGCCTTGATACCAAGCGCAATCTCAAGACGGTCAGGCAGACCTTCACCTTGAAACATGCGCTTACGTTTTGGCATCTAACGCGCGCTCTCTGCATTCATTGTGCCGACGGCATACTTTGCCCAACCCGCCATCAACTCCCGCCTTTTGTCCAACAAATCCGACCGCGCATAGGCCCGCTCCACTTCTGACCCCACCTGATGCGCCAACGCCGCCTCAGCCAGCTCTCGCGGCGCATTGGCAGCCTCCGCCGCCCAATCCCGGAAACTACTGCGGAAGCCGTGTACGGTGAACCCATTGGCATCCATGCGCCTGAGCAACATAAGCATCGACATATTGGACAGGGGATGATGCCGCTTCTGCCCTTCAAAGACAAATTCGGACTCCATCGTCCTCAATGGCTCCAGAATGGCGATCATCTCATCGGTCAGCGGTACCCGATGTTGCTTACCACCCTTCATCCGTTCTGCCGGAACCGTCCAAAGCCGCGTCTCAAAGTTCACCTCTTGCCACTTCATCTCCAACACCTCAGAAGTGCGGCTGGCCGTCAGAATGGTGAACTTCAAAGCTTTCGCCGCCATCGCGTTGCGATCTGCCAACTGGGCGTAGAACGCCGGCACATCGCGCCAGGGCATCGCGTCGTGATGCTGAACCCGCGCCCGGACGGTTGGCAGTACCTGGGCGTCTTTGATCGACGTGACTGGGTTTTCGCCTGATCGGAAGCCCTTTGACTTCGCAACATCCAAAACGGTCTTGATCCGTTGCGCCAAACGCCGGGCTGTTTCGTGCTTCTCAGTCCAGATGGGCGAAAGGCACATCAGCACCTCAGGCTGTCCAATGCTATCCACCGGCATGCGCCCGATCTTGGGGAAGGCATAGTCACGCAACGTGTTGATCCATTGCTGACCATGCTTGGCATTCTTCCATGTGGGAAGGCGCTCAACATGTACTTGCTGGGCGATCTCTTCGAACGTTGGGATTTGCTGACGTGCATTGTAGCGAGGATTGAGTCCTTGCTTCGCCATGCGTCGGTATTCGAGCGCGCGGTCTCGCGCCTGACTTAGCGTCACGACATCTGCGCCACCCAATCCGAAATCCGTCCGAAGAGGAGCACCTCTTTTGTTGCGTTGCCCCTTCACCGTCACCCGAACAATCCACCGGCGCGACTGATTTCGAGTGGAATCGACCACAAAGTATAATCCGCCGCCATCGCCATGACGGCCAGGCCCAAGGTTCTCTACGAGCTTCTTCGTCAGCTTGCCAGTAAGTGCCAAAATACCACTTTCCATACCACGCAAGGAAAGCATACGAGAACTATCGAAAGAAATCCAATGCAAAGACGAATGCGATCAATCGACTTGAAAATATAGGCTGATTTGCACTCAAGGGGCCTTGGTAGAAATCAAAGAAGCTAGCCGGTGGCGGAGGCTCAGGGATTCGAACCCTGGGGACGCTTTCACGCCCGCCGGTTTTCAAGACCGGTGCATTCGACCACTCTGCCAAACCTCCACGGCCCGGGTCCTCTAGCGCTATCACGCGCCTTTGGCCAGCCAGTCTGATCAAATTACCGCGCCAATGTTGCCAAAGGCTTTCCTTGCCAGCCCAGAAAAGCTACACTTGACAGAACGGCGATCAGCGTCGGCAAGATAGGCACATGGCATACGACCAAGACCTTGAAAACAAGGCCGGTCAGCCACACGGGCAGAGAGGCACATATGGCACGAGCGAAACAGCGGCTTTTTGGATTAGTCGCCCCCTCCTTAGCATTGGTGGCTCTTGCGGGCTGCGACGGCGGGTTTGAGTTGCCGTTCGGCGGCGGATCGACCGGGTCGACCGAAACCGCCAGCCTGGCGGCCGCACAACCCGGTGAAGAACGCGACGTTGAAGCCCCCGAAGTGTTCCGCGCTGCCGAATCCGGTCTGTGGGATGGGCGCCCATCGCTGGGCGGTGTCTGGGTGGCGCACCCCGATGTGACTGACCCCGAGCGTGTGATCATCGTCAACAACGCAAACGGGACCAGCGTGATCGGCGCCTTGTTCCGCCGCGAACGCGACGCTCCGGGACCGCGTATTCAGGTGTCGTCAGACGCCGCGACAGAACTTGGCCTTCTGGCCGGCCAGCCCCAGCAATTGACCGTCACGGCCCTGCGCCGCGAGGTGGTCGAGGGCCCTGCCCCCGTTGCACTGCCGGACGCAGAACCGATTGAGACCGAAACCCTTGACGCGGACCCGCTTGCCGCGGCGGCCGCCGCGATTGATGAAGCCGAAGGCGCGCCAGTGATCACACCCGCAGCCGCCCCAGCCGCTGCCCCCGCCGCGGCCCCTGCCCCGGCGCCCGCCGCATCGAGCCTTGAAAAACCGTTCATCCAGATCGGCATCTTCAGCATCGAAGCGAATGCCAACAACACAGGTGCCAGCCTGCGCAACGCGGGCATCATCCCCACGATCCTGCGCCAGGAAAGCCAGGGCAAGACCTTCTGGCGGGTCATCGTGGGTCCCGCGACCACCACATCAGACCGAGCCGAAGTTCTCAGCCGGGTCAAAAGCCTGGGCTATTCCGACGCCTACTTCGTCACCAACTAGGGAAATCTCGCGATGTCCTTTGTCCAACGGGTGCTTGTTGTTTTTGCCGTCAGCCTCTGGGCGTCGGGGGCCCAGGCGGCGTTCGAAACCCGGGCCACGGCGGCCTTTCTTTACGACATAACCACCGGCACGGTCTTGTTCGAAAAGAACGCCGAAGCCCCTTTGCCGCCCGCGTCGATGTCCAAACTGATGACGCTTTACATGTTGTTTGAAGCGCTTGCCGATGGCCGCGTCACGCTGGACGAAGAATTCGCGGTCTCGACGCGCGCCAAGAACATGGGCGGCTCGACGATGTTTCTGAACGAACTCGACAAGCCCACCGTCGAGGAGTTGATCCAGGGTATTGTGGTGTCATCGGGCAATGACGCGACGGTTGTGGTCGCCGAAGGTCTGTCGGGCACCGAAGACGCCTTTGCCCGCCTGATGAACCAGCGCGCGCCCGAGATTGGCCTGAAAAATTCGACCTTCACAAATGCCTCAGGCTGGCCGGATGCGGGCCACCGAATGTCTGTGCGCGATCTCGGCGTTCTGGCCGTGCGCCTGATTGAGGATTTCCCCGAATACTACGGCTACTTCGCCCAGCAGGAATTCGACTACAAAGACCGCAGCCCCGCCAACCGGTTCAACCGCAACCCGCTTTTGGCAATGGACATTGGTGCCGATGGCCTGAAAACCGGCCACACCGAAGAGGCCGGCTATGGTTTGGTGGGCTCCGCCCTTCAAGGCGAACGGCGCGTGGTGTTCGTGGTCACCGGTCTGGGTTCGGTCGCCGACCGCAGCCAGGAAAGCCGCCAGATCGTAAACTGGGGGTTTCGCCAGTTCGTTGAAACCAAGGTGGCCGACAAAGGTGAGGTGATCGCCGAGGCCGGCGTCTGGATGGGCGATGTCCAGTCGATCAATCTTGTGGCGGATGAGGATATCTCGCTTCTGGTCCCGGCCACCAACCGCGATGCCATGACGGCGCGGGTGGAATACCGCGGGCCACTTGAAGCGCCGATTTCTGCGGGTCAGGACGTGGCGGAACTGGTGATCAACGTCGAAGACCTGCCCGAAAAACGCATCGCACTCGTGGCCGACCGCGACGTGATCCGGGGCGGGTTCCTGCCGCGCGTGCGCTCTGCGGTGTCGATCCTGTTGCGTAAGGGCCTTGAACAGGCGGCGGCATTCGGCGGATAAGCCCGCCCATGACACAGGGCCTGTTCTTGACGTTCGAAGGGATCGACGGGTCCGGCAAATCCACCCAGGCGCGCCGTCTGGCTGACAGGCTGGAGGCCGGTGGACATGACGTTGTCTTGACGCGCGAACCCGGCGGCTCGGACGGGGCTGAATTGATCCGGCGCCTGCTGGTGGAAGGCGACCCGGACCGCTGGTCGGCCGAGACCGAGATCCTCTTGTTCACCGCCGCGCGCCGCGATCACTTGGAAAAGACCATCGAACCCGCGCTGGCCCAGGGCAAGATCGTGATCTCCGACCGGTTTGCCGACAGTACGCGGGTCTATCAGGGGGCCGCACGCGGGGCCTTGCGCGAAATGGTCGACGCGCTCCACGATCTGATGATCGCGCGCGAGCCGGACCTGACCTTCGTGATCGACATGGACCCGGGCGAAGCTTTGCGCCGGGGCCTGGCGCGCGCCACGGGCGAGGACCGGTTTGAAGACATGGGCGAGGGTTTCCAGCACCGGTTGCAGGCAGGCTTTCTGGCGCTTGCCGAAGACGCGCCATCGCGCTGCCAATTGATCGACGGGAACCGGGCTGAAGACGTGGTCGCGGCTGATGTGCTTTCGCGCGCGACCGCGCATCTGACATGAGCGACGACGACTTTCCAGAACCCGACCGGACATCCGGCGCGCCACACCCGCGCTTTTCCACGCAGATTTTCGGCCATGCGCGCGCCCATGCAACCTGCCTTGAGGCTTTGGCCGGCGACATGCATCACGCCTGGCTTTTGACGGGACCCGCGGGCATCGGCAAAGCCAGTTTCGCCTGGACCCTGGCGGGCACGCTTCTGGCTACCCCGCCAAGCGGTGGATTGTTTGGTGCCACGCCCGTTACGCATCTGGGTCTTGATCCCGAACACCCCGTGCGCACCCGGCTCGAAGCCCTTTCAGAGCCGCGGTTGTCGCTGATCCGGCGCGGCTATGACGACAAGGCCAAGCGGTTGAAAACCCAGATCACGGTCGATGAGGTGCGCAAGCTTCACGGCTTTCTGGGGCTGTCGGCCCCCGACGGCGGGCGCCGTGTGGTTCTGATCGATGCCGCCGACGACATGAATGTCACCGCAGCCAATGCGGTTTTGAAACTCCTTGAAGAGCCGCCTGCCGACACGGTGTTTTTGCTGATCTCGCATCGTCCGGGCGGGCTGTTGCCGACGATAAAATCGCGCTGCCGGAGCTTGCGGTTCGATCCCCTTGGTGCGGATGATCTGGTCGCGGTGCTGGCCCGCGCCGGGGTCGACGTGCCCCCCCAGGGGCGCGACACATTGATCGCGCTGGCTGACGGGTCGGCGGGCCGGGCGGTGCAGCTTTTGGAACAGGACGGGCTTGCGCTTTACGCCGCACTGAACGACGTGGTGGCGACCTGCCCGACGCTTGACCGCGCCGCCGCCTTGAAGCTTGCTAATGCCACCGCCGGGCGCGGGGCCGAGGCACGGCGCGATCTGACCCTGCGCTTGTTTGAAACCCTGCTTGCGCGCATGGCCCGCACCGGTGTGGGCGCGCCGCCGGCGCATTTCGCCAGTCCGGCGGAAGAAGCGCTGTGCCTCAGGCTGGCCGCGACCCCGGCTGCCGGGCGGGCCTGGGCGGACGCGGCTGAAACCCTGCCCGCAAAGGCGCGCCGCGCGGTGTCGGTGAACCTTGACGCGTCTGGTGTCATCCTCGATATGATCTTGAAAGTGAATGACACGGCGGGGCGCCTTGCCCGGCCCTAACCCCGCCGGACCATGACACGCCAACCGCTGATCACAGACAGCCATTGCCACTTGGATTTCCCGGACTTTGACGGGATCCACGGCGATGTGATCGCGCGCGCGGCCGACGCCGGCGTCCACCGGATGGTGACGATCTGCACGCGTCTGGACCGTGAGCCCGCCGTGCGCGCCCTGGCCGAAGCCCACGGCCCGGTGTTTTATGCCGCCGGCACCCACCCGATGAGTGTCGCGGACGTGCCGATGATCACGGTTGAGGCGCTGGTCGCCCTGGCCCGGCACCCGAAATTCGTCGGCATCGGTGAAACGGGGCTCGATTATCACTATACCGCCGAAAGCAAAGCCGCCCAGCAGGACAGTCTGCGCCTTCACATCGAAGCCGCCCGCCAGACCGGCCTGCCCCTGATCATCCACGCCCGCGACGCGGACGCCGACATGGCCCGGATCCTGACTGAAGAGCACCGCGCGGGGGCCTACGCTTGCGTGATGCATTGCTTTTCATCGGGGCGCGCGCTGGCCGAAGCCGCGCTCGATCTGGGGTTCTATCTGTCGATGTCGGGCATCGCCGCCTTTCCCAAATCGACCGAGCTGCGCGCGATTTTCGCCGCCGCCCCCGCCGACCGGGTGCTGGTGGAAACCGACAGCCCCTATCTGGCCCCACCGCCCCACCGCGGTAAAGGCAACGAGCCGGGCTATGCCGCCCTGACCGCGCGGGTCGGCGCAGAGGTCTACGGCATGGACTACCCGGCCTTCGCCGCCCAGCTTGAAGCCAATTTTGAACGCCTGTTCACAAAAGCCGCCGTTGACGTGGCGGCGGCGTGATGGGGCAGCGGCGCTTCACCATCCTGGGCTGCGGGTCGTCCGGGGGCGTGCCGCGCCTGGGCGGGCTTTGGGGCGATTGCGACCCCGAAAACCCGAAAAACCGCCGCCAGCGGTGTTCTTTACTGGTTGAACAAGACGGACCGGACGGCACCACGCGGGCGCTGATCGACACCTCGCCGGATCTGCGCAACCAGCTTCTCGACGCGGGCGTCGGCACGCTGGACGCCGTGATCTACACCCATGGCCATGCCGATCACGTCCACGGGATCGATGATTTGCGCCAGATCTTCTTCAACCAACGCACCCGCCTGCCGGTCTGGGCCGATGGGCCCACCCAGGACCGTCTGCTTGGGTCGTTTGGCTATGTGTTTGTCCAGCCCGCCGGGTCGCCCTACCCGCCGATCCTCGATCTTCACACGATCGACGGCGATGTCACCATCGATGGGGCCGGCGGGCCGATCACCTTCACCCCGTTCGACGTCGATCACGGGTCGATCGACGCTTTGG
Source organism: Pseudomonadota bacterium (assembly GCA_038530285.1). Taxonomy (GTDB): domain Bacteria; phylum Pseudomonadota; class Alphaproteobacteria; order Rhodobacterales; family Rhodobacteraceae; genus JASJAR01. Next base: position 129,770 of record JBCBCY010000010.1, on the reverse strand, counting down.
GCTTCCGGATTGGCGATGTCGCTTACCTTCCGGATGTGGCCGAGATCTACGACGCCGCCTGGCCCCTGCTTGAAGGGCTCGATTGCTGGATCGTCGATGCCTTGCGCCGCACGCCCCATCCCACCCATGCGCATCTGGAAAAAACGCTTGCGTGGATCGAAAAGATGCGCCCCAAACAGGCGGTCCTGACCAACATGCACCTCGACCTCGACTACGCGACGTTGGACGCAGAAACCCCGGCCCATATCACCCCCGCCTATGACGGCATGACCCTTTCGTTTGAGGTCTAGGTGGAAGCGCTTGCCACCGTTATTCTGCCGGTTTTTCTGGTCATCGGGTTAGGCTATCTGGCGGTCTGGATGCGCTGGTTTTCCGAACCCGCGCTCGACGGGCTTTTGACCTTCACCCAGAACTTCGCGATCCCGTGTTTGCTGTTTTCGGCCATCGCAACGCTGGATCTGTCGGCGAATTTCGATGGCCCCACCCTGTTGGCGTTTTATTCGGGCGCCATCGCGGGCTTTGCCCTTGGCGTCGGCGGCGCGCGGCTGTTTTTCGCACGATCCTGGCCTGACGCGGTCGCGATTGGATTTGCCTGTCTGTTTTCAAACTCCGTCCTGTTGGGCCTGCCGATTTCCGAACGCGCCTTTGGCGCTGACGCTCTGGGTCCGAACTTCGGCATCATCGCGATCCATGCGCCTTTGTGCTACGCCATCGGTGTGACCGCGATGGAGATTGCGCGCTCGGCGGGAACAGGCGTGCTGGCCACGGCGCGGCGTGTCGTCAAAGCGATGTTCGCCAATGCGCTGGTGATCGGGATTGTCGCGGGCTTTGCGGTGAACCTGTCGGGGGCGCCGATCCCCGGGATTGTCGAAGACGCGCTTGGGCTGATGGTGCAAGCCGCCCTGCCAGCGGCCCTGTTCGGGCTGGGCGGCGTGCTGGTGCGCTACCGACCCGAAGGCGACCTGCGCGCGATCCTTTATGTCTGTGCGGTGTCCTTGCTGGTGCATCCGGCAATCGTCTGGGGCATGGGCCGGGCACTGGACTTGCCCCCCGGCGCATTTCAGTCCGCCGTGTTGACGGCAGCCATGGCGCCCGGGGTCAACGCCTATATCTTTGCCAATTTGTACGGCACCGCCAAGCGGGTGAACGCCTCGGCCGTGTTGCTGGCCACCGGGTTTTCAATGGTGTCCGCCTGGGCCTGGCTGAGCCTTCTGGGGTATTGAGCGCGGCGCGCTGAGTAGAACTGCGCTAATCCACGATTTTGCACTTCTTCAGTTGCCAGTGTTCGGCAACGCCTGCGGCGTCCATTTCCTCAACAAGGTCACCGCGAAAGAATATTCCGCCGCTGAGTTGCTCGTCATACCAAATGAGCGGCCCCTTAAGGGCTCTTGCATGGACCGCTATGTCGCCATCGCGAGGATTTGGCGCACCACCTTTTGGGTTTATGGGAAAGTTCCAAGGTGGCGGTGTCCCCAGTGCGTTTTCTCCAATCCTAGGACTTTCGTCCGGTGCGAGCGCCTCGAAGACAGTGAAGCGTGTGATGCAGTGGTAATTTCGCTCTGCGAATAACTGATTTTCTCGCTCATAGTCGAGGATTTGTACCGGAACGACGTGTGTATCGCCCAAATCATGTCGAAAAAAAGGTGATGCCAACTTACCTGAGAACACCGCTATTGCTCCTCCACCGAAAAATTCCGGAAGTTCGGTAATTGGCGCATCCTTGTACCGTGCAAAGATGGTAGCCGGGAGCTCATCATCGCGTGGCATCCGCTTTTCCCGGGCTGCTAGCCTTGCAGGATCCTTTACGTCATAATCAAGATTAAGCTGCAATAGCGACGAATCTCGTGCCATAGCACTCACCCACACACTATCCGCGCTCAAAATCCGCCCCACCATCTTGAAAATCAACCACATCCCATGGCCGCGAAACTACGCGACCCGACCGCACCTGTCGAACCTTCCGTAAAAATGCTGGTGCGCGACCGACCCGAAGGCGACCTGCGCGCGATCCTTTATGTCTGCGCGGTGTCCGTGCTGGTGCATCCCGCAATCGTCTGGGGCATGGGCCGCGCCCTTGATCTGCCCCCCCGGCGCGTTCCAATCGGCCGTACCTCCGGCCACCGGGTTTTCGATGGTGTCCGCCTGGGCCTGGCTAGGCCTTTTGGGGTATTGAGCGCGCCACGCCGGTTCTTCACTGCGTGGCTCGGCCCTAGCCCCGGGGTCAGGTCGCAGCCAAAAAGCCCGTGATAAGGTCCCCAACGACGTCTGGCCGTTCGACGCCCGGGATATGACCCGCGTTCTTGATCAGATGGAACGCACCACCGCACAGCGCTGCGGTGGCCGCCACCACATCTGGCGGCGTTGACCCGTCGTATTCCCCTGCCATTGCCATGACCGGCAGGCGCAGCGCCCGCGTCGTTTCGGTGTAGTCCGCGCCGGCGATGGCCGCACAACAGCCCAGATAGCCGTCGGCAGGGGTCCGCGACAGCATGTTCTTCCAGGGCGCCAAGCGCGCGGCGTCGGCAAGAATTTCAGGCGAAAACCAGCGTTCCATCACGCTGTCTGAAAGCCCTGTCAGACCCAGCCTTTTCACCACGTCCATGCGCTCTTGCCACATCTGGGCGGTGCCGATCCTGGCGGCGGTATCCATCAGGACCAATCCGCGAAACAGATCGGGGCGCCGCGCGGCCAGCCCCTGCCCGATAAGCCCGCCGATCGACAGGCCCACCAGCGTGATGTCGGCCAGATCAAACGCGTCGATCACCGCCAGCGCGTCGTCAACCAAGGTGTCCATCGTGTAGGGTGCAGCCGGGCAATCCGACAAACCGTGACCACGTTTGTCATATCGGACAATCCGCAAACCTTGGGGCAGATGGGGCAGCACCGGGTCCCAGACCCGCATGTCGGTTCCAAGCGAATTGGCAAACAGCACCGCGCGCCCGGTCTCTGGCCCATCGCTGCGGACGTGAAGTTGCACGTCCCCCGATGTCACACTCATCGCCATGTTTGGGCCCCCTCGTTCTAGACGTCACCACGTATTGGAAGGGATCGGCGGATTGGGCAACCCCAAGGACGCGCGTCCAGCAGATCGGCACCCTGGCCGGCCTGAAATCGCGCCGCCCCAGGCGTGCACATCTCATGCCTGAAGATAAGCGTGACCCGGCCGCAACCGTCGAAGCAACAAGGGAAATGTTGGTGCGGTCGGAGGGACTCGAACCCTCACGAGTGTTACCTCACAGCGACCTCAACGCTGCGCGTCTACCAATTCCGCCACGACCGCACGCCATGTCCGCAGACCAGCGGGCGTATACCCACAGTTTGCCCCCTTGTGAAGGGCGGATGGGCGAGGAAATCAGAAAACCCGCGTCGACGGGTCCAAACCGAAAACGGCGCCACCCGGGGGGGCGACGCCGCAATGTCCCAAAGGACGTGACTTACTGATTGACCGAGAAGGTCGGCAGGGCGGTGCCACCTTCATCCGCGACAGGCACCAGGACCGGCAACGTGGTGGGCGCGCTGCCCCCGTTCATCGCGGCCCGGATAACCTCGGTGCGCTCAGGCTGGCCCGGAGCAAAGACCGCGTCACCCGCCTCAGCCGCGGTGATGCCCATGTCGTACCATGGCTTTGCACGCTCGGCCGACTTGCCAACGCCGAAGCTCTGGCTCAGGTGGTGGCCCATCAATTCGCCGTAAGCGCCTTCGCCCACCGCAGTCAGGATCAAGGCGGACCCGAGGGCCACGGTCATGTCGTCGGTCCGGTAGCCAACGCCAAGGCAGATTTTGGCCGTTCCAGCCAGGGATGCCGGCTGTTGACCCGATTGCACCACGAAGTTTGCCACATCCGCCACGACCGCGTCACGGTCCTTGGTGGTCAACGACGCGATCTGAGACGACAAGAGCGAGCCGAAGGCACCGCAATTGGCTTCGATCTGGCTGGCCGACACGCCGGTCACAGCACCGGCCAGGTCCTGACCGGTTTCCACCGCATAGGTCCGCGCCAGGCAGAATTGTTCGGACAAGGCGAAGTTAGGGTCAGTGACCGAACTTGCGTTGGTGAACCCGCCGTTGGTGTTGGTTTGCAATGAGATCGTGTTGCAATGGCCCGCAAGCGAGACCGCCTCACCGGTGCCGAGGAAATTCGGCAGCGCGTTCGGGGCTTCGGCCGGGGCGGCCACGATGATGGTTTCGGGCGCAGGCTGAGGCTGGACGACCTGCGGCTGCACCACCTGCGGCGCGACGACCACCGGCACGGCCTGTGGCTGCGGCACAACAACCGGCTGCGGCTGCGGCGCGACCACCACCACGGGCTGCTGTTGCTGCTGCTGGTTTTTATAGGCCATCAAAAGCTGCTGGCCATACAGACCCGTTTGACTTTGTCCGCCACCTTCGGCCCAGTAGTAGGCCGCCATGAGGTTTTCGAACTGGTAATCGGGGAACGACCGGCCGTTGACCGGATAGCCCATGGCGATCTGGTAGCGCTCGATCGCGGCGCGCGTGCCGCTGCCGATCTGACCATCGACCGGCCCGGCGTTGTAGCCGAAGTAGTTCAGGGCGGTCTGGGTCTGGGCGCCGCGTTCGGTGCGCGGAATGCCCGACGGCGCGGCGCGGCGAACGGTTGTCGTGCGTGTGCGCTGGTTGTTGCGGTTGATATCGTTGACGATCGCGGCCCCCGCAATCCCGACGATCGCTCCGGCTACGAAATCGCCGGTGTCGGCTTCGGCCTGGCTTAGCGGCATCACGGCCACTGCGCCCATCAGGCTGACAGACGTTAAAAATCGGGCAATCATGACAATCCTCCAATGCGTAAAAGAATCTCCGGTCTGGCGCAGATTACCACAAGGCAAGCCTGTCCCAAGACTAAATTCCCGGCAGGGTGGTGGGTCAGCTTGACCCCGCAGGCGCGTGGGGCCAATGCTCTGGCCCAATGGTCGATTGGATCACCTCAGATGCGCCAGTGGGCTATGCGCCTGCGGTGGCCGAAATGGAGGCGCGCGTTGCGGCCATCGCCGCGGGGCGCGCGGCCGAAGCGATCTGGCTGCTGGAACATCCCCCCCTTTACACCGCGGGCAACACGGCGGACCCGGCCGATCTGAAGGACCCCGACCGGTTTGCGGTCCACCAGACCCGGCGCGGCGGGCAATACACCTATCACGGGCCCGGCCAGCGGGTGGCCTACGTGATGCTGGATGTCGGGGCGCGCGGCCGCGATGTGCGCCGCTTTGTCGAACAGATGGAGGCTTGGGTGATCGCGGCCCTGGCCGAATTCAACGTGGTGGGGGAGGTGCGCCCGGGCCGCGTCGGCGTCTGGGTCGTGCGCCCCGACAAGCCGCCGATGCCTGATGGGTCGCCGCGCGAGGACAAGATCGCCGCCATCGGCGTGCAGATGCGCCGCTGGGTCAGCTTTCACGGGCTGTCGATCAATGTGGAACCGGACCTAAGCCACTTTGACGGAATTGTACCTTGCGGGATTGACGACCACGGCGTGACGTCTCTGGTGGACCTCGGCCTGCCGGTGACCCTGGCGGATGTGGACGTGGCGCTGAAAAAGACGTTTGGGGACGTTTTTTAGGGGGTTATCTGGAAGAACCAACCCTCGTCATACGGGCCAACCCCGATCCCGTTGATGCACGATGACGTCCTCTCTATTCGTAAATCGAGGCCGCAAAGAGAACCTCGGCAAAAAGGCCCCAGGGAACTTCACTGGGAAGCTCCCTACCAGTGTTCTTGAAAAGCTGCTCAACTGAACCCAGCCATCTCCCAATAGCGTCGAGATAAGGATCCAAAGTGACATTCTCCCAGTCTTCGTTTGAGTTTGCCAAACTGAGCCTCAGCTCTTCGACAAACTCGGACAAGTCAGCACTCGATTGGACAGATTCGATTTTCTCGTGAAGTTCCAAGTCACTCATGTTGCACACTGATCCCTAAAATATGTGTCTGTGCCGATACTTGTGTTAAAGCGCCATGCAAGTTCAATTCCTCGAATTTAGCGGTTCCGTGGCTCACTTTCGTAGAGGCGGTTGAAATCCGACAACAAGAATTCCACCTCGGCCTTTGATACTCCGATCCGTGGTTGATATTCTCAGTCTCCCAGCAGCTCTAAGCTTTCGTTCAAGGCGTTCTGAGCAACTGGAAACTGTGGCGCGCCAAGCTCTGAGGCAATCATGAAATCGCGTATCGTTACCTCGAACAACCTTAGCAGGTAAAACTCCGTATGTCCGTCGGGAAAACACGCCCGCCCCACAAGATCTGAACAAACCAATTGGATGTGAGGGGAACCCTTTGGCTACCCCCACCCCCGCGTCACTTTATCCCGCCCAAAACCGCGCATCGTTGGTTGCCGCTTAACACTCTGCGTTTTAGACAGTTCTCAACACGTGGCGCGTAAACCGTGCCGTATTGGGAATCAGGAGGCGCCGAATGGCTGACGCAGCCGCACACGGTCACGGACACGAAGACAACCGCGGGTTCTTCACCCGCTGGTTCATGTCGACCAACCACAAAGACATCGGGATCCTGTATCTCTTCACCTCCGGCATCGTCGGCTTCATCGCGGTGGCCTTCACGGTCTACATGCGCATGGAGCTTATGGAGCCTGGCGTGCAATACATGTGTGCCGAGGGCGCGCGTTTCATCGCCAATGGTGATTGTGCCGACCCCAACGGGCACCTGTGGAATGTGCTGATCACTGGCCACGGCATCCTGATGATGTTCTTTGTCGTGATCCCGGCCTTGTTCGGCGGTTTTGGCAATTATTTCATGCCCTTGCACATCGGTGCGCCGGACATGGCGTTCCCGCGGCTCAACAACCTGTCGTACTGGCTTTACGTGGCGGGGACGTCCCTTGCCGTCGCCTCGATCCTGTCGCCGGGCGGCAATGGCCAGCTTGGCTCGGGCGTGGGCTGGGTGCTGTACCCGCCGCTGTCGACCAACGAAGGCGGCTACTCGATGGATCTGGCGATCTTCGCGGTGCACCTGTCGGGCGCCTCATCAATCCTGGGTGCGATCAACATGATCACCACGTTTTTGAACATGCGCGCCCCAGGCATGACGCTGTTCAAAGTACCGCTTTTCGCCTGGTCGATCTTCGTCACCGCCTGGTTGATCCTTCTGGCCCTGCCGGTTCTGGCCGGCGCGATCACCATGCTGCTGACCGACCGCAACTTCGGGACGACCTTCTTTGATCCCGCCGGTGGCGGCGACCCGATCTTGTACCAGCACATTCTGTGGTTCTTCGGCCACCCTGAGGTGTATATCATCATCCTGCCAGCCTTTGGCGTGATCTCGCACATCGTGGCCACCTTCAGCCGCAAGCCGGTCTTTGGCTACCTGCCGATGGTCTGGGCGATGATCGCCATCGGCGCCCTGGGCTTCGTCGTCTGGGCGCACCACATGTACACCGTCGGGATGAGCCTGCGCCAACAGACCTATTTTATGGTCGCGACGATGGTCATCGCGGTGCCCACAGGCGTGAAGATCTTCTCGTGGATCGCCACGATGTGGGGCGGCTCGATCGAGTTCAAAACGCCGATGCTCTGGGCCTTTGGCTTCCTGTTTTTGTTCACCGTGGGTGGCGTGACCGGCATCGTCCTGTCCCAGGCGGGCGTCGACCGGGCGTACCACGACACCTACTATGTGGTGGCCCACTTCCACTACGTGATGTCGCTGGGCGCGGTCTTTGGGATCTTTGCGGCGATCTACTACTGGATCGGGAAGATGTCGGGGCGCCAATACCCGGAATTCTGGGGCAAGGTGCACTTCTGGATGATGTTCATCGGGTCGAACATCACCTTCTTCCCCCAGCACTTCCTTGGTCGCCAGGGCATGCCGCGCCGGTATATCGATTACCCCGACGCCTATGCCTATTGGAACTACATCTCCTCATTGGGTGCCTTCCTGGCCTTCGCCTCGTTCCTGCTGTTCATCGGCATCGTGTTCTACACGCTGACGCGCGGCGCGCGCGTGACCGAGCCGAACTACTGGAACCCCCATGCCGATACGCTGGAATGGACCCTGTCAAACCCGCCGCCAGAGCATACGTTTGAAACGCTGCCGAAGCAGGAAGACTGGGACTGGCAGGACGGCCACTACCCCCGGGTTGAGGAATGGGTCGAGGGCACGCACCCTGACACGGCTGCCCCAGAAAAACCCTAGGGACACCCAATAGACTAGCGACACCCAATAGAAATGCGAAAGGCCCCGGAGCGATCCGGGGTCTTTTTTGTAGCGCCGCGCCTTGCGGCTCAGTCCAACAGCGCAGGCAGAACGTCGCGTGCCAGACGCGTCATCGTCGTTTCAATATCGGCGGTGTTGTAGCGCAGGTTGACCGCGACATGGTTCACGCTGATCGCCTGCAGATCCTGCAGATGTTGGCGAAAGAACGCCGCACCGGCCGAATACCCAAGCGCAATCGGGCGGGCAGGCCACGCATCGTCATCGGCAAGGTCCACATAAAGCGATTGGACCACCGGTTTTAGGGGCAACCCCGCTTCGGCAACGCGCGCGCGGTAGGCCGCGACTGTTTGCGCCTGCATGGTCAGATTGCGCGGATAGGTGATCCAGCCGTCGCCATGGGCTGCCACCCAATCTGGGGCTTGCTGCGCCCCGCCCGTGATCAGCAGCGGCACCCGCCCGGCGGTGGGTTTGGGCAACATATCCATCCGCCCGTTCAGACGGCCCTGATCGGCCTCCAGCACCGGAAAATCGCTGAACGCGGCGTTGATATAAGCCAGCGAGTCGCGAAACCGGGCACCGCGGGTTTCATACTCCGCGCCCATGGCCGGGTATTCTTCCGGCCGGTCGCCCGAGGCCACCCCAAGCAGTACCCGCCCGCCTGAAAGCACATCCGCCGTAGCCGCGGCCTTGGCCACATGGGCCGGATGGCGCAGCGGCAAGATCACAGACGCCACGCCCAGCGCGATCCGATCTGTCGCCTGGGCCAAGGCGCCAAGATATACAAAGGGGTCCAGCATCTGGCCGACGTCCCCAAAGGCCGGGACGTTGAAGGGCACATCGCGCAGCCAAAGGGCCGAAAACCCCAGCTCTTCGGCCAGTTGGGCGCGTTCAAGGTGGCGGTTCAAGGTCGGCAGGTCATCCATGAGGTAGGATTCCAGCGGCACCACCAGACCCACACTCAGGCGGCCAGGGCGAAAACAGCTTGCAAAGCCCGTGTTGACTGCGTTGAAAGCTTCACCTGCCATGCCGTCTGTCCAACCCCCACGCGGGCACCAATCGCCGCACCCACTTTCCGTTTGCCTGCCAACCGCTACTCTGTTTTCTCGTGGACTTAAACCAAACGCGCTATGCCCTACCGCTGGACCGAAACACCTGACACGCATCGCCTGGATGCCTGGCCGCATCAGTCGATGACGCCGCGCGGTTTTTCGTGGTTCATCGGGGCCACGGCCGCGCTTTTGGCCCTTCCATTGATCGCGGTCCTTGGCACGCCTGTCCTTTGGGTTCTTCTGGGGTTTTTCGTCCTTGCCCTGACCGGTGTTTGGACGGCCATCCGGCTCAATCAAACGGCGCGCTCCACACGCGAAGAACTCACGTTGACGGATGAAACGCTCACGCTGCGGCACAGGCCCCCCAAGGGTCCCGCAAAGCAATGGGATGCGAATCCCTATTGGGTCACGGTGCATTTGCGCGACGATGGCCCGGTGGAAAAATATTTGACCCTGCGTGGCAACGGACGCGAGGTCGAACTGGGATCCTTCCTAAGTCCCCAAGAACGCGAAGGACTTTTTGAAGAGCTTACAAAACTGTTGCATTAATGCGGCATAAACACCACAGCTAGCGGTCAGACTTATCCACAAGCGGCACATCTAGTTGCCGCATGGCAGCAAACTTCGCAAACTAAGGTTGTTCGCGCTACCTGGGTGCGATCAAGGCAGCTTGCTAGTGCTTTCGTGTGTTCCCTCTGCCGACCGGCGGCTGGTCCGGGTGGGCCGGCCGCCACGCTTATCCGCCCAAGCGCGCTTTCACCAGCGGCCCGACGCGACCAAAGTCGATCTGACCGGTGAATTTCTCTTTCAGAGTGCCCATCACCTTGCCCATATCGCGGATGCTTGTGGCCTTGGTCGCTGAAATCGCCGCACCGATCGCGGCCTCGACCTCGGCCTCGTCAAGCTGCTTGGGCAGGAAGTCTTCCAGAACCGCGATCTCGGATTGTTCGCTTTCGGCCAGTTCAAGCCGCCCGCCTTCTTCATAGGCGCGCACGCTTTCCTGGCGCTGCTTCACCATCTTGCCAAGGATTGTCAGAATATCGGTCTCACTCACGCCGGGGTCTTCATCCCCCCCGCGTGCTGCGATTTCGCGGTCCTTGATGGCAGCATTGATCAGCCGCAGCGTCGACACCCGCACGCTGTCTCTCGATTTGATTGCTTCTTTGAGGTTCGCATTAATGCGCGCACGCAGGTCCATCGCCTTTATCCCCTTGGCCATCGGAACTTGGCTACATATAGAGACCAAAGCTGCAAAACAACCCAGACGCCAGAGGATCGCCGCATGTCCGCACCTTCCAATCCTTCCGCCTGCCTTGCCTTGGCCGATGGGACGCTGTTCTACGGGATCGGGATTGGTGCGGTGGGTCAGGTTACGGCAGAACTGTGTTTCAACACCGCCATGACGGGCTACCAGGAGATCATGACCGACCCGTCTTATGCCGGTCAGATCGTGACGTTCACTTTCCCGCATATCGGCAATGTGGGCGTCAATCTGGAAGACGATGAAGCAAGCGACCCCCATGCCGCTGGTATGGTCACGCGGTGGCTGCCGACCGGGCCGTCAAACTGGCGCGCCACGGACCCGCTGTCGGACTGGCTGGCGCGGCGCGGCCGGATTGGCATCTGCGGCGTCGACACGCGTCGCCTGACCCGGGCAATCCGCCAGCAAGGCGCGCCGCATGTCGCACTTGCCCATGACCCTTCCGGCAATTTTGACATCGAAGCCCTGGTTGCGGCGGCGCGCGGGTTTTCGGGCCTGGAAGGGCTCGATCTGGCAAAGGACGTCACAACCGCCCAGTCCTACCGGTGGGATGAAACCCGCTGGGCCTGGCCGGACGGGTTTGGCAAGCGCCAGACACCCGGTCACAAGGTCGTCGCGATTGATTATGGCGCCAAGCGCAACATCCTTCGTTGCCTGGCATCGGCGGGCTGCGACGTAACGGTCCTGCCCGCGTCCGCCACCGCCGATGACGTGCTGGCGCAAAAACCCGACGGGCTCTTTTTGTCGAACGGACCTGGCGACCCGGCCGCGACCGGGACCTATGCGGTGCCGATGATCCAGGACGTCATGGCCGCCCGCGAAATGCCGGTGTTCGGGATTTGCCTTGGCCACCAGATGTTGGCGCTGGCCCTTGGCGCGCGCACGATCAAGATGAACCACGGCCACCACGGTGCAAATCACCCGGTCAAGGATCTTGAGACCGGCAAGGTTGAAATCACGTCGATGAACCACGGGTTCACGGTCGACAGCCAGACCCTGCCGCAAGGCGTGGTCGAAACCCATGTCTCGCTTTTCGATGGCTCGAATTGCGGGATCCGGATGTCCGACAAGCCGGTGTTTTCGGTGCAGTATCACCCCGAAGCCAGCCCCGGGCCGCAAGACAGCTACTACCTGTTTGAACGCTTCGTTGCCGCCATCGATGCCGCCAAGGCGACGGCCTGACGCGGCGCCCGTCTGATTTAACGTCGTATTAACCACGCCTGCGCATGGTCCCGGCAGACAGCACCGGGATTTAATGAGTATGGCAGAAGGCAACACCGCGCTTCAGATCGCGAAATCTCCACGGTCTGAAGTGGACACGACGCCCCCACCGGCCAGAGCGCCGAACAACCTTTCCACTCCGCCGGTCTGGCCCGCCTCCCCGCCCCATGGCGCAATCGCGATCCCACCCAATTCGGTGGATGTGCGCCTTGTCGACCAGTTGGGCGCCGACACCGCCCTGCGTGAGGGCATTCTGCCTCTGCGACGCGCCGGCGCGCTTACGGTCGTGGCAGCAGTCGACCCTGCGGCGGCCGAAGCTGCACGCGGCAGGCTGGAAACACTTTTTGGATCGGTGGCGATCGCCCAGGCCTCGCGTGATGCGATTGAGTGCGCCCTGGTTCAAACCCGCCAAAGCACCGTGGCAGACCGGGCAGAACAACGCACGCGGGCGGCATTTTCGTGCCGCCACCTTGGCACCAAGCGTGCCGTCTACGGTTGGGTCCTTGGCGGGCTGGCCGTGACCCTGGCAGCCCTTGCTTTTCCGGTGGCACTCTTTGGGGTGCTCGTCGCTTGGGCGGCCATGTGTCTGTTTCTCTCAACGCTTCTGCGCGTCGCGGCCGCCGTGGCCGCGGGAAAAGACCAGCCAACCCAGGCCGCGATGGTTCCAACAGCTGATCTGCCCACCATTTCGATCCTCGTGCCGCTTTTTCGCGAAAAGGACATCGCCGAACGGCTGGTCCGACGCCTGAGCAGTCTTGATTACCCGGCCGACCGGCTGGACATCTGCCTGATCGTCGAGAAATACGACACCATCACGCGGGCCGCGCTGAGCGAGACCCGGTTGCCGCCCCATATGCGCCAAATCGTTGTGCCGCCCGGCAATTTGCAGACCAAGCCCCGGGCGATGAATTACACGCTGGATTTCACCCGCGGTGATATCGTCGGCATTTATGATGCCGAAGACGCGCCCGCGCCCGACCAGCTGCGCATTGTCGCCGCAGAGTTTGCCGCGGCCCCGCCCGATGTGGCCTGCCTTCAGGGGCGGCTCGATTTTTACAATCCGCGTGCCAATTGGCTGGCGCGGTGTTTCACCATTGATTACGCCATCTGGTTCCGGGCCATTCTGCCGGGGATCGCAGCCCTTGGCCTGCCGGTTCCCCTGGGCGGCACAACCCTGTTTTTTCGCCGCGATGTGCTCGAAAAGCTGGGCGCATGGGATGCCCATAACGTGACCGAAGACGCTGATCTGGGCATTCGCCTGGCGCGGCACGGATGGCGCACCCGCCTGATCGCCACCACCACCGAAGAAGAGGCCAATTGCCGCCTTTGGCCCTGGATCAAACAGCGGTCGCGCTGGATCAAGGGGTATGCGCTGACCTGGGCGGTGCATATGCGAAAGCCCCGCCGGCTGTGGTCCGACCTTGGGCCCTGGCGGTTTTTCGGCTTTCAGGTGGTGTTTCTGGGCGCGCTGAGCCAGTTCGTGCTCGCGCCGTTGCTGTGGTCTTTCTGGCTGGTGCTTCTGGGCCTGCCGCACCCGCTGGCCGACGCGTTGCCCGGCGCGGTTGTCCTGGGGCTTGCCACATTGTTTTTCGCAGCCGAACTGACCAATATCACCATCGGCGCCTGGGCGTGCCGGCGGGAAAAACACCGCTGGTTGATCCCATGGGTGCCGACGATGCACCTGTACTTTCCTCTGGCCGCCCTTGCGTCATGGAAAGGTATCGGGGAAATCGTGCGGCACCCGTTTTATTGGGACAAGACCGACCACGGCGCCGAAGCGCCCGACCAGTCAGCGTCTAGTCGGCCTCAGCATCCCGGGTCAGACGGGTCTCGAACGCGGTTGAAATATGCGCCTTGAGTGCGGCGAAAGCGCCCTCCCCGTCGCCGGCTTCAATCGCGTCGACAATGGCCACATGTTCCGCCATTGCCCGCTCGCTGCGCCCTTCTGCCGCCAGCGAGGTTGACGCCATCAGCGCCATCGACCGGTAGACAAGGTCGAGTTGCTGCACCAGATAGCGGTTGTGCGAGGCCCGGTGGATCTGGCGATGAAACCGTCGGTTCGCGCGCGCCAGGGCGGCCGGGTCACCGACGCGGGCGCGGTCATCCTCGATCAGGCGCCGCAACACACGGATTTCTTCCTCGGTCGCATGGCGCGCGGCCAGCCGGGCGGCGAGGCCTTCCAGCTCAGACCGCACAACATAAAGCTCTGCCATCTGGTTGTGATCAAGCGAGGCGACAACAAGGCTGCGCCCGTCCCGCGCCAGAAGCGACTGGGTCTCAAGGCGCTGCAAGGCTTCGCGGATTGGGGTGCGCGACACGCCGAAGCGGTCCGCCAGTTCTGATTCCACCAGCCTGTCGCCTGGTCGAAACGTCCCGCCATCAATCGCATGCAGGATCAGCTCATAGGCATCCCGCTGCCCGGGTTTTGCATCATCCATTGCGTCCCTCCGACGCGAAGTTTACCCCCCGGCCGCGTCCGCGCCAAGCGCATGTTGCAGCCGCCGCCCCGCCGCTCTAGCGTCCGGCCATGCCACGCGATCGCTTTTCTCACGTCGAAACCTGGGTCTTCGACCTTGATCACACGCTTTACCCGCCCTCGGCGCGGCTGTTTGACCAGATCGAAGCGCGGATGAGCGACTGGATCATGGCGGAACTGTCGGTCAGCCGGGACCATGCGGCCCGGTTGCGCGATCACTACTGGGCCACCTACGGGACAACGCTGGCCGGGCTGATGACCGAACACGGCGTCGATCCGGCCCCGTTTCTGGGCTGGGTGCATGATATTTCCTTTGACACCCTCGACCCCGATCCGGCCCTGCGCGCGCGGATCGCCGATTTACCCGGACGCCGGATCGTTTTCACCAATGGGCCGACGCGTTATGCCGCGCAGGTGATTGATGCGCGCGGGCTGGGGGGGCTGTTTGACGCGGTCTATGCCGTCGAAGATGCGAACCTGTTGCCGAAACCCCAGGCAGAAGCCTTTGATTTGGTGTTTGAAAAAGATGGGCTCGATCCGACCCGGTCCGCAATGTTCGAAGACACCGTCGCCAATCTGGAAGTCCCGCACCAACGCGGCATGCGGACCGTTCATGTGGCCCCCGCCCCAGAGCCGGCCGACCACATCCACCACCACACGGATGATCTGACGGACTTCCTGTCGCAGTTGGTTGGCCCACGACCGGACCTAAGTTCCCCAACATGACGGTAGAAACGGACATCTTCATCTCAGGTGGCGGGATTGCAGGCTTGGCGGCGGCAGGGGCGCTGGCCGATCTGGGGCTCTCGGTGGTTCTGGCCGACCCCGCACCACCGCAGGACACAAGCGCTGTGGCCGGGGCGGACCTGCGCTCAACCGCCTATCTTCAGCCCGCGCGCGCGCTGTTTGAACGGGCCGGCTTGTGGGCCGATCTGGCCCCCCACGCGACCCCGCTTGAGACGCTTCAGGTCATCGACACCACCGGCACCCCGCCAAAGGTCCGCACCACCCGGGCGTTTGAAGCGACCGACATTTCGGATGCGCCGTTTGGGTGGAACATTCCCAATTGGCGCGCGCGCGCGGTGCTGGCCGGCGCGCTGGATAAGCGCGTTGATCTGCGCCTTGGCGTGGGATTTGCCGATATCCTGCAGCGCGACCGCGAAGCCCGCGTGACCCTAACCGATGGGGCAAGGCTGCGCGCGCGGCTGGTCCTGGCCGCCGATGGGCGCAGCTCGCCCCTGCGCGATGCACTTGGAATTGGTGTGAAAACAACGCGCTACGGACAGGTGGCCCTGGCCTTCTGTGTCACGCATGAGCTGCCCCACGCCAACATCTCGACCGAGATTTACAATCGCGGCGGCGCCTTCACCTTGGTGCCCCTGGCCGATATCGACGCCAAACCAGCCTCGGCCGTGGTGTGGATGAATGATGCGCGCACGGCGGTTGATATCGCGGCCCTGCCCCCGGCTGAGTTCAATGCCCGCGCGACCGAACGCTCCACCGGCGTGCTGGGGGCGTTGACCCGCATTGGCGGTGTCGGCCAATGGCCGGTGATCACCCAAACCGCAACAGACCTGACCGCACCGCGCGCCGCGCTGATGGCCGAAGCCGCCCATGTCATGCCGCCCATCGGGGCGCAGGGCTTGAATACATCGTTGCAGGACGTGGCCGCGTTGATCGACGCGGTTACGGCCCATCCCGGCGATCCCGGTGCCCCGGCGGTGCTGGACGCCTTCGCCAAATCGAGGCGCGCAGATATCAAACTGCGGGCGGGTGCGATTGATCTGTTCAACCGGGTCTGCCAGTCGGACAACCCTGGCATTCAGACCCTTCGGTCAGCGGGATTGAAGGCTGTCCATGACATCAAGCCCCTGCGCCGCGCGGTGATGACGGCAGGGCTTGGGCCCAATCGCTAAGCGTCAGGCCGCGAACACCCGGTCAAACGCAGCATCCAGGCGCGCGACCGATGCATCGACGTCTTTCAACTTGTCGATCCCGAACAGCCCGATCCGAAAGGTGCTGAAATCCGCGCCCTCACCCACTTCCAAGGGCACACCAGCCGCGATCTGCACGCCGGCTTCGGCAAAGACCTTGCCGGTCTTCACGGCCGGATCATCGGTGTAAGACACCACAACGCCCGGTGCCTTGAAGCCGTCACCCGCGACCGAGCGGAACCCCCGACCTTCCAGCAGCGCGCGCACCTTGGCACCTTGATCGATCTGTGCCGCTTTCAACGCGTCAAACCCATGGGCCTTGGCTTCCAGCATCGCATCGCGGAACCCGCGCAGCGCATCGGTGGGCATCGTCGCATGATAGGCATGACCACCGTTTTCATAGGCTTCCATGATCGCCAGCCACTTGCCCAGATCGACCGCGAAGCTTGTCGACTGGCGTGCCTTGGCGCGGGCCAGTGCGGCCTCAGACAGCATCACAAGCCCCGCAGACGGGGCCGCCGACCAGCCTTTTTGCGGCGCCGAGATCACCACATCCACGCCAAGTGCGCGCATATCAACCCAGACACAGCCCGAGGCGATGCAATCCAAAACGAACAACCCGCCCACGTCGTGAACGGCCTTGGCAACCCGGGCGATGTAATCATCGGGCAGGATGATCCCCGCACTTGTTTCCACATGGGGGGCGAAGACCACATCGGGGGCGGTTTCGGCGATCGCGGCTTCGACCTGTTCGATCGGGGCAGGCGCGAACGGGGCTTCGGCGTCATTGCCGGTGCGCCGCGCCATCAGCACGGTTTCCGTCTCAGGGATGTCACCGGCGGCGAAAATCTGGCTCCAGCGATAGGAAAACCAACCATTGCGCAGCACCATCACATTGGCCCCGGTGGCAAACTGGCGCGCGACGGCTTCCATCGCATAGGTCCCGCCACCGGGCACAAGGGCCACGGCGTCGGCGCTGTAGACCTCGCGCAGCATGCCCGAGATATCGCGCATCACGCCCTGAAAAGCCGCCGACATGTGGTTCAGCGACCGGTCGGTGAATACGACCGAGAATTCCAGCAATCCGTCAGGATCGATATCGGGGTTAAGTGCAGTCATGGCGTGTCTCCCTTGTTGGCCCAGCCATAGACCGGTCGTGTTGCTTTTGAAAGCGCCCGCCACGTCGCAGATGCCTTGCAGACCGCCCCATTTTGCGCCAATGAGCGCCGGAACACGAAAACGGGGACGGAAAGGGACGGCCATGCGCGTCTATTACGATCGCGACTGCGACATCAATCTGATCAAAGACAAAAAAGTAGCGATCCTGGGCTATGGCAGCCAGGGCCATGCCCATGCGCTGAACCTGCGCGATTCGGGCGCCAAGAACCTCTGCGTGGCGCTGCGCGACGGGTCTGCCTCGGCGGCCAAGGCGACAGGCGAAGGCCTGACCGTGATGGGCATCGCCGAAGCGGCCGCCTGGTGCGACGTGATGATGTTCACCATGCCCGACGAATTGCAGGCGGAAACCTACAAAAAATACGTCCACGACAACATCCGCGAGGGCGCCGCGATTGCATTTGCCCACGGGTTGAACGTGCATTTCGGCCTGATCGAACCCAAGCCGGGTGTCGATGTGATCATGATGGCGCCCAAGGGCCCCGGCCACACGGTGCGCGGCGAATACACCAAAGGCGGCGGCGTGCCCTGCCTGGTGGCGGTCGATAACGACGCCTCGGGCAAAGCGCTCGAAATCGGCTTGTCGTATTGCTCAGCCATCGGCGGCGGCCGGTCCGGCATCATTGAAACCAATTTCAAAGAAGAATGCGAAACCGATCTGTTCGGCGAACAGGCCGTGCTGTGCGGCGGCCTGGTCGAGCTGATCCGCTGCGGGTTCGAAACGCTGGTCGAAGCCGGCTACGCGCCTGAAATGGCCTATTTCGAATGCCTGCACGAGGTGAAGCTGATCGTGGACCTGATTTACGAAGGCGGCATCGCGAACATGAACTACTCAATCTCGAACACGGCGGAATACGGCGAATATGTCTCTGGCCCTCGGGTCGTGCCTTATGAGCAGACCAAGAAGGTCATGAAAGACATCCTGACCGACATTCAGACGGGCCGTTTCGTGCGCGACTTCATGGCCGAAAACCAGGTCGGCCAGCCGATGTTCAAATCGACCCGGCGGATCAACGACGCCCACCAGATCGAAGAGGTTGGCGAGAAGCTGCGCGGCATGATGCCGTGGATTTCCGACGGCAAGATGGTCGACAAAGCGAAGAACTAAACCGCTAAGGGAGGGCTCCGGCCCTCCCTACTTGTCAGAGATCGGCGTGCCAAACCCCGTCTCGACGATCCACCGCATGATTTCTGCCTCAAACACATCCGCTTCGGCGCGCCCATGGTCGCGGGCCACGCGCGCGCGAAGGGTCGCAATGTCACCCGCGCCGTAAAGCCGGTCCGGGGCAGCAAATTCGCAATCGTTGCGCGCGGCACCGGCTTCACTGCGCGCCAATGCCGCCTCTTCGGTTTCACGCTCTGCCCGAAACCGCGCGACCGCCTCGGTTGCATTAAGGTAGGTCGCCATTTGCCGCTCGACCTCAGTGCCGGGATTGGCGCGTTGGGCATCAGACAAGGCAACGCGGTCCGGCGTTGTCTTCAACAAAAGAAGCTGCGTCTCTGCCAAATCGCGGATGTTTTCTTCGACCTGGATCCGTTCGCCGAGCAGGTCAACAATGCGCCTGTTTTGACCTGACAAATCCTCATAAAGCGCTTTCTGGATGGCCTTGATTGAGTGATTGGCGACCGCCAGGTTACCACCCATTTCGGTGAAATCACGCAGATTGAAGTTTTGAAACGCGCGCGCCCGGGCAAACAGATGGCCGTTGATATGCGCCATGACGGTCACGGGGCCCGGGTCGCGTTCCACCAGATAAATCCGCGTCGAAACGCTGACGTTTCGCGCGAAGTACAGCCCCATCTGTTCGGCCAGCGCATCCGCCGACGCATAGGTTTCATTTGGAAACGCTGCGGGGTCAGCGCGCAGAAGCAATGCGATCCCGCAGGTGTCGCGCGAATAGGTCTGCATGGCAGCAATCAATTCGCCCAGCGTCTCTTGGCTTTGGGGCATTGGCCCCACCCGCACCAGCGACGGCGTCGGCGCCTCCTGGGCGTTTGCGAGCACCGGCGCGAGAACCACCGCCGCAACCGCAAGAAAATATCGCATGTTCAAAGCCCCGCCTTCGCCGCCGGGTGATCTTCATCGCGGCGCGCAAACTCTGTTCTGTGCGGGCAAAAACGTCAACGCCCGCCCGATGGGCCCTAACGGCGCGGGGTCAGCAGGTTGTCGGCCTCCAGTCGGGCAATGTCGACGCGCGGTCTGTCCACACACCACAGGTCACCCTCGGCCACCCAGACCGCGTCCTGGCGTTCGGCGTGGATCGTGATTTTGTCGACATCGGTTTCGATAATATCCATGGGCAACAGGGCCAAGAAAGCCACAAGCGCATCCAGTGTCAGGCACATGATCAAACCCTCCTTCAGGTTTGGCGGCCCTCCCTGATGCAACCAGATCGCGCGCGCGGCCTCGATGCAAGGTGAATTGCTGCACTGCGGCATGACGCGCGAACTCAGCGGCTGTTGCCTAATCACTGGGCATCATTGCCTGCCGTTTACGCGATTATTTTGCCTTGGTGCGGACCAAGTCGGTCGGCAAGAACGCTTCCACAGCGGCGGTTGCAACCACGTTTGCTTCACCGCTGTCGGGGTTGGTGACATCCAACCCGCCATGGACGACCGTCACCTTTACCGACCCGCGCGGCAGGCCCGCTTTCAGCACCTCCGTGTCCACCTTCGCCGGCTCTTGCACGCCCACGGTCACATCCACGCGCATCTCGCGGTGGTCAATGTCCAACGCCGCCAGCATCGGTATGGTCGAATGGCGGATCGCATCTTCTATCGCGCGGGCAGCAGCTTCGGTGTAATCGCGCCGATGCAGGCTTGTGCCCGTCCCCATTTCGATGATGAAGCGCTGCATCACGCCACCCCATCCAAAGAGACCGAGATCGCCGCATTGGCGATGACCGTGGGCTTGCCACCGTCCCCGCGCGGCACATCCAGCCCGCCTTTGACCACCGCCACCCGGGGCTGGCCATAGGGAAAGACCGCTTCGAGGGCCGCAATATCCACCGCGCCGGGGTCCTGCACGCCGATGTCAACATCCAGCACCATCGCCGATTTTTCGACCCCGAAGAGCTCGGCCAGATTGATCGAATTGCGCCAAAGCGCGTCTTTCAGCGCGCGCACAGCAGCTTCGGTGTAGTCCTGGCGCCTGAGCGAGGTGCCCATGCCGAACTCCGTCAGCAAGCGTTTGCCCATCAGGCCGCAGCTTCCACAGCCGCGACGACACCGTCCACCGTGGCCGACAACAGGCCCTCATCTTCGCATTCGGCCATCACCCTTATCAGCGGTTCCGTGCCCGATTTGCGGATCAACAGCCGGCCTGCCCCGTTCAGCGTCCCTTCGGCTTCGGCAATCGCGGCCTGCACGGATGCCGCCGCCAGGGGATCGGCACCTGCGTCATAGCGGACGTTTTTCAGCATCTGCGGCACCGGGTCGAATGTGGCCGACAGTTCCGACGCGCATTTGCCTTCGTCGACCATGGCCCCCAAGAACTGCAGCCCTGCGATCAGCCCGTCGCCGGTGGTGGCAAAGTCGGTCATCACGATGTGACCCGATTGTTCACCGCCCAGGTTGAAGCCCCCCTGGCGCATCGCCTCAACCACGTAGCGGTCGCCGACCTTGGTGCGGTGCAGCGCAAGGTCCATCCCGGCCAGAAAGCGTTCCAGCCCCAGGTTTGACATCACCGTGGCCACCAGCGTGTCATTCGCCAGCTTGCCCGCGCGTGCCCAGCGGGCCGCGAACAGCGCCATGATCTGGTCGCCGTCGGCCACCTGGCCGTTTTCGTCCAGGATCATCACCCGGTCAGCATCGCCATCGAGGCAAATCCCCACATCGGCGCCGTGCTCGACCACGGCGGCCGCAGCGGCCGCCACATCGGTCGATCCGCAGCTTTTGTTGATGTTCGTGCCATCGGGGCTGACCCCCACCGGGATCACTTCGGCCCCCAGTTCCCAAAGGGTTTCAGGTGCCGCCTTGTAGGCCGCGCCATTTGCGGCATCGACCACAACCTTCAGCCCCGACAAGCGCCCAGGTGCGGGAAACGTGGTCTTGGCATATTCGATATAGCGCCCGACCGCCCCGTCGATCCGCTTGGCGCGGCCGATATTTTCGGGCTGGGCGGGCATGATGTCGCCCATGGCCAGCGCTTCGATCTCTTCTTCGGCGGCATCCGACAGCTTGAACCCATCGGGGCCGAAGAACTTGATCCCGTTGTCCTGGAACTGGTTGTGGCTGGCAGAGATCATAATCCCCAGGTCCGCGCGCATCGAATGGGTCAAAAGGCCCACCCCGGGTGTCGGCACCGGGCCCAGCAGCAGCACGTTCATACCGGTTGAGGTCAACCCCGCCGTCAGCGCGTTTTCGATCATGTAGCCCGACAGGCGCGTGTCCTTGCCGATCACCACCCGGTGCCGGTTCTGCCCGTCGGTGCGGAAATACCGGCCCGCCGCAGCGCCCAGTTTCAACGCCATATCGGCCGTCATGGGAAAGGTGTTTGCCGTTCCGCGAACGCCGTCGGTTCCAAAAAGCTTGCGGGTCATGTCTGCTCGCCCCGTCCTTGTTGTTTCGACGAGGTTAACATGACTTTGACCGCGCCAGAAGCGCCCAGATACGACACGACCCGTTAAATTTAATTCAACGCCGCTGTATGGACCGGGTTCACGTAGAAATGGTGGTCGTCGATGGTGACGGTGCGGTCGAACACCCGGCTCCAGCGTGGGCTGACAGCCTTGGTGTGATAATACGTGGCGCCACCGGTCAAGGTGCGCGGCGCGCCGTCTAGCATCAACTTTGCGATCTTGCCGACGCGGTCGTAGGCGCGCGGCTCGGTGATGGTCTCGGCCCGCCCATCACAGGTATAGGTAAACTGACAGCGATACCGCTCGCCGGTGCCCTGATTGACGACCGCGCAGACCGTGTCGGGGTACGCCCGCGTGTCGACCCGGTTCAAAATCACCTCAGCCACGGCCGTCATGCCCCGAATGCTCTCGCCGCGCGCTTCGAAATAAAGCGCCTCGGTCAGGCAGGCCCATTCCGCCCCACCCGTCGCGACGGGCTGCGCATCAATCCAGTCACGGCTCAACCGTTTGTCGGTGGGCGGGAGCGTTCCATGCGGTGTGACCATCTGCTTGAGCCGGTTCGACCGCAGGCCCGAAAGCGATTGTGTTTCCACCGACACCAGCCGGTTTATGCTTTCGCCAAGTGCCAATGTCGGGTTGTTGGACGTGCTCACAACCGTATCGGCCATAGCGGGCGACACGGTTAACACTGCGGCAAACCAAACTGCGGCGCCCAAGCGCTTCAGGCCAACAATCATGGTGGAGCCCCCTCCGGACCAATCAATAATCACGATAATACTCTCTACTGTTCGGCTACCGGATTCGCCGAAAATCGTAAAGTGATGCCTAAGGAACTGCGTCTAAGTCTAAACAAAAAGGCGATAATCCGCCGATTTGGTTAACCGCTGTTTCCGCCGTTGATCGCCTGGTGGGCCGCCGCGAGCCGTGCAACCGGTACGCGAAATGGCGAACACGACACATAGTCGAAGCCAAACCGACGACAAAAGGCAATCGCTTCAGGGTCGCCGGCATGCTCGCCACAAATCGCAAGGGTCACGCCCTCTTTGGCCTGCTTTCCGCGTTCCGCCGCGATCATCAAAAGCTCGCCCACCCCGTCGAGGTCCAGGCGGTGAAACGGGTCTTCGGGATAGACGCCCTCTTGCACATAATCCGTCATGAAACGGCCCGCGTCATCGCGCGACAACCCATAGGTCATCTGGGTCAAATCATTGGTGCCAAATGACAAAAACTCAGCATGTTGCGCAATCTCGTCGGCCCGCAGGCAGGCCCGCGGGGTTTCCATCATCACCCCCAACCGGTAATTGAAATCCTGACCGCTTTCGTTGCGCACCGCCGAGGCAACCGCGTCAACGCGTGACTTGACCAGCTCAACCTCGCGCTTGGCCGACACCAGCGGGATCATCACCTCAGGCACGACCGCGGGACCGGTTTCGCCGGCAATCACGGCGGCTTCAAAAATCGCGCGCGCCTGAATTTCGTAGATCTCCGGCACCTTGATGCCCAGACGGACCCCGCGCATGCCCAGCATCGGGTTATACTCGGTCAGGGCCTCGACCCGGCGCATCGCTTTGGCCAGCGGCACGTTGAGAACCTGCGCCAACTCGCGCAATCCATCGGTGCCGTCGGGCAGGAATTCATGCAACGGCGGATCGAGAAGGCGCACGCACACAGGTTGGCCCCGCATCACCTCAAACAAAGCGACAAAATCGGCCCGCTGCATCGGCAAAAGACGCTCCAGCACGGCTGCGCGATCTTCGGGCGTATCGGCAAAGATCATCTCGCGCATGACCTTCATGCGGCCTTCGTCGAAGAACATGTGTTCGGTGCGGCACAGCCCGATCCCCTCGGCGCGGAAATCGCGGGCCATCCGCGCATCCGCCAGGGTGTCGGCATTGGCGCGCACCCCGATATCGCGAACCTCATCAGCCCAGGACAACAAGGTCTGAAACGTCTCATCAAGGGCCGGTTCCAAAAGTGCCGCCTGACCTTCGATGATCTGGCCCCGGCTTCCGTCAATGGTGATCAGGTCGCCTTCCTTGATCACCTTTCCCCCATCGACAACGATGGTCTTTTCGCGCCGGTTGATCCGCAGGCCCGTGGCGCCGACCACGCACGGCAACCCGATCCCGCGCGCGATAACGGCCGCATGACTGGTCATGCCGCCCCGCTCGGTCAGCACACCGACCGCCGCATGCATCCCGCGGATGTCTTCGGGTTTCGTCTCGCGCCGCACAAGGATTGTCGCCTCTTCGCGCGCTTCGGCCGCCAGGGCCGCTGCGGCCGTGAACACGATGCGGCCCGTGGCAGCCCCCGGGCTGGCGGCAATGCCCGTCAGGCAGGTGTCGCGCACGGCGGTGTCATCCACCTGCCGGTGCAAAAGATCAATCAGTGCATTGGGTTGCACGCGCAAAATGGCGTCTTTGCGGTCGATCACACCATCTTCGGCCAATGCGACGGCCGTGCGCACATTCGCGCGCGACGTCCGCGGCACGCGCACGGCATCGAGCACCCGCAACTCACCGTCATCAATGGTGAATTCGATCTGCATCTCCTCGCGCAGGCGGGTCCGGCAGGCCGCCCCCATCGCCAGAAGGTCGGCAAAAATCTTCGGGCAATGCTGTTCCAACGACGCCCCGCGGGGATCTTTCGTCAAAAACAGGGACCCGGCCCCGTCCTCCAGCGCGTCGCGGCCCTGGGCCTGACTGCGGTAGCGACCCGTGACCTGCGCCTGGCCGGTGGTTGCGTCAATAAACTGAATGACCCCCGCGCCGCTCTCGGGCGCCCCGAAGCCCAGCGCCATTTCCTGCACCACAAGCCCCAGACCGGCATCGCGCGGCGCGCCGCGCGCTTCGCGCAACAGCCGCGCCGACGTGCTTTCCCAGGTCCGCGCCATCGCTGCCAGAACATCCGTCAGCTGGCGTGCGGGGTCATCGGGAAACGGCTCATCGGTTTCGGCCTCATAGGCGTCGCGCAGCGCGGCCACGCTGGCACCGGCGTCGGCAAACATTTCAGGATCAAGATGCGCCACCTCAACGGCATAACATTGAATGAACCGCCGGAAGAGGGCATCGGCCGCCACATGGCCAATCGTGTTCGACATGGCCGCATGACGTGCCGCGTTCATCCCGATGTTCAAGACCGCACCCGGCCCCCCCCAGTCCGCAACCTGGCTTGACGGGCGCACCGACACCAACGTGTCGCCAATGATGTCCAGAAGACCGTCGATATCGATCAACTGCCCGGCCGCGATCTTGCGCACCCCTGCAAACGACAGCGCCACCGTTTTGGGCACGGGCAAATCCATGCGGATCAGCCGCTGCAAACACTTCGCCCGCCCGCCATAGGTGGCCGCTGAGATGTCCGCGGTTTGCGTCACCTCAATAAAGTCGGGCTGATCAACGTGTTTCTGCACTGCGGCAATTCCTTCCAGGTCGAGCATACCGTGTAACGGTAAGCTGACAACCCTTCTGGTCGGCAAAGCGGACATTCAGGCCGCCAAATGGGGGTATTTACCCTTCGATCCGTGTCAGATCGGCCACTTGCGCGCAAATTTTCCGGATGTCAGACAAAAGGTTAAGCCTGTTGCGGCGCAGAATTTCACTGTCCGCATTGACCTGAACAGCCTCGAAAAACGCATCAACCGGAGCGCGAAGTTTCGCCATTTCAGCCATAGCGGTTGCAAAATCCTCGGCCTGCATCGCGGGTGTCACCTTCGCACGTGCAGAATCAAGGGCCGCGAACATGGCCTTTTCTGCGTCGGTTTCAGCGAACTTCAGATCGGCGCCAAAGGAATATTCGACCCCGTCGTTGGCTTCCGCCTGGCTCAGGATGTTGTTGGCGCGCTTGTAGCCCTGCACCAGATTTTCGCCGTCTTCACTGGCCAAAAAGGCATCAAGGGCCGTGGCCCGCTTTTCCACCAGCACCAGGTCATCCGAGCCGGGCATCGCCAGCACCGCATCGACCACGTCATGGCGCACACCCTTGTCGCGGAAATAGACCTTTAGGCGGTCGTGGAAGAAAGAGAGGAGGTCGTTCACATCGGCGAATGCATCCTCGCGCGGACCTGCGACATCATTGGCGGTGGAAAAGTAACCCAACAGCGGAAACCGAACCCCATTTTCCAGCACCAACCGGATCACGCCCAGGGCCGCGCGCCGCAGCGCGAAGGGGTCTTTTGACCCCGTGGGCTTTTCATCAATGGCCCAGAAGCCTGTCAGCGTGTCGATCTTGTCGGCCAGCGCCACGGTCACTGACAACGGCGCAGACGGGACATCATCGGATGGACCCAGGGGCTGATAATGCTCGCGCGCCACGGCCGACACCTCAGCCGAATGGCCCGCGTGCTGCGCGTAATAGGCGCCCATAACCCCTTGCAGGTCCGGGAATTCATAGACCATCTCAGAGCTTAGATCGGCCTTGGCAATCTTGGCTGCGGTTTCGGCGGCATCCGCATCGGCCCCCACCGCCGGGGCGATCTCGCGCGCCAAAGCGGCCACGCGGGCGACCCGGTCAGCGACCGAGCCCAGCTTGTTGTGAAACGTCACCGATCCCAAGGCGTCGGTCCAATCGGACATGCCCGCCTTGGCCACCCGCAAGTCGTTGTCCCAAAAGAACTTTGCATCCGCCAGGCGGGCCGCAAGAACTTTCTGATTGCCCGCCAAAATGGTCGCCCCATTGTCGGCCGTCTCAGAATTGGCCACGGTCGCAAAATGGGTGACCTTGCCGCCCTTACCCAGGGAAAAGAACTTCTGGTGCTCTTTCATCGAGGACGTCAGCACCTCGGGCGGCAGGTCCAGAAATTCCGCCCCGATCTCACCGACCAGCACCACAGGCCATTCCACCAGCCCGGCGACTTCCGCCAAAAGTCCCTTGTCTTCAACAGGCTCCAGCCCTTGCGCAAAGGCCATGCTGGTGACATCCGCCCAGATCGTCTGGCTGCGTTCGTCGGCCGACAAGATCACATGGGCGGCTTTCAGTTTTGCGGCATAGTCATCAAACCCGGTGACCGAAAACGCGGCAGGGGCCAGAAACCTGTGCCCCACGGTCGTGTCGCCCGCGACCAGCCCGTCAATGTCCAGCGGCACCACGGTCGCGCCAGCTTCATCCGACAAAACGCAAATGATCCCCTGCAAAGGCCGCACCCATTTCAGGCTTCCGGCCCCCCAACGCATGGATTTTGGCCAGGGAAAGGTGCGAACGGTCTTTTCGAGAACCTCCGCGATGATCTCAGTGGGATCCCGCTCAACCGGGGTCCATGACGCGATAATCGTTCTGCGGCCCTTTGCCTCTCCGACCTGTAGCACTATCGAGCCGAATTCTCGGAATTCTCCGGGCGATACAGACCTCACAAACGTAACTGCCGCATCGGACTGATCCAACGGAAACTCCGGAAGTTGGCGAATGAAACCAGCAATTGCTTTGTCCGGCGCCTCCACTGGCGGCCCTTGTCGTGTCAATGCCCTTTGCAAGCTCTCCGATCGAGCAAGCCCCTCAATCGCCAGACACAACCGGCGCGGCGTGGCATGCGCGCCGGCCCCGGCATAGGTCAGCCCGGCCTCGACCAGCCCATCGGTCACCATCGCTTGCAAATCGGCCGCCGCCTTGGCCTGCATCCGCGCAGGGATCTCTTCGGACAAAAGCTCAATCAACAGATCAGGCATCACTCTTCCCTTTCAGGGGCTGGCGGGCAGCCTTCGGGCGGGGGACGGCCATCAAACACCTCCTCACCGCAGATGTTGATCTGGTGCCAGGCCCGCGCGCGCCCGTCGCGGAACACCGCCACCACCCGGTCGATCCCGTAGGTCACATTGGCCTCGCCCAGAAATGCCAGTGCTGCGCCGCTCTCCAGTGCCGACCCCACTTCGTCAGCGTCATAGCAATCGAACCAGCCGGGCGCTTCCAGCGGCACCGGATCGGCATAGGCGACGAATTCCTCGCTCAACGCGGCCAATGACAGCCCGATGTCGTAACACGCCCGGTAGCGCAGTGGTGACGAATCGGCATCAATCCCCTTGAAGTTTTCATGCGGGATCGGCTCGCCAACGCCCGAAACAAGGCCTGTCAGTTGCACATCTTCAACTTTCGCCTCGACGGGGTCGTAAAACGCATAGACCTGCGCCCAATACATGCCCGCCCCGGCCGCAAGCGCCGATGCGATCAAGACAAGCCCCACGGTGCGCCCCCTCATGGCGCGTCTGCCCCGGCTTCGGCGGCCAGATAGGAATCCGCACAGGCCTTCGCCAAGCTGCGCACCCGCCCGATATAGGCCTGGCGTTCGGTGACCGAGATCACGCCGCGCGCATCCAGCAGGTTGAACAGATGCGACGCCTTGATCGTCTGGTCATAGGCGGGCTGGGCCATCACGATATGCCGCCCGGTCTTAGGATCGACGGCCGGTTGCGACAAGATCGCTTCGCATTCGGCTTCGGCATCCTCAAAATGGCGCATCAGCATTTCGGTGTTGGCCACGTCGAAATTCCAGCGCGCATATTGGGCTTCAGCCTCGCGAAACACGTCGCCATAGGTCAGCGGGATCTCGGTTTGCGGATCGTTGAACGGCATTTCATTGCCGTCGTCATAGCCCAGAACATACATCGCAAGCCGTTCCAGCCCATAGGTCAATTCACCCGAGACGGGGCGGCAATCATGCCCACCGACCTGCTGGAAATAGGTGAACTGGCTGACTTCCATGCCGTCGCACCAAACCTCCCAGCCCAGGCCCCATGCGCCCAGCGTCGGGCTTTCCCAATCGTCTTCGACAAAACGGATATCATGCATCGTGGTGTCGATTCCGATTGCATCGAGCGAGCCGAGATACAGCTCTTGCAGATCCGGCGGCGAGGGTTTGATGATCACCTGGAATTGATAGTAATGCTGCCAGCGGTTGGGGCTGTCGCCATAGCGCCCATCTGTTGGGCGACGCGACGGTTGCACATAGGCCGCCGCCCAGGGCCGGGACCCCAGCGCGCGCAGGGTCGTGGCGGGGTGAAACGTGCCCGCCCCAACTTCCATGTCATAAGGCTGCAAGATCGCGCAGCCCTTCGCCGCCCAATAGGTTTGCAGCCTCAGGATCAAGTCCTGAAAGCTCTTCGGTTTTTCTGCCGCGCCTGCCATGGTGCCTCGCCCGTGAAATCGCCCTTTCCATAGGGAACGGGCCACACTGGGTCAATCAGATGACCGCCAAGCCCCGCGCAGCCTTGACGGCGCGCCCGGTATCCGGTTGCAAGGCGCAGGACAAAGGCCCGGGGGACGTGTCATGACTGGTTTGGTTCGCGTAGTTGCAGCGTTGGCATTGTGTGTCGCTGCCGGTGTTGCCGCCGCGCAAGACACCTTTTGGATCCAGATTGAGGCCAGGCCCGGCCGTGCACAAGCCGAAGCACGGGCCGCCGATTGGGACACCCGGCTGGATGATGTGGCCGGGTTCAACACCGGCGGGCGCTGGAATGCGATCGTTCTGGGTCCGTTTACCGAGCTTCAGGCCCGGGCACGGCTTCTGGAATTGCGCGGCCAGGGCCTGATCCCCCGCGACAGTTTCGTGGTGTCAGGCCGCACCTTTGGCGCGCAGATCTATGCGGGTGCCGCAGGTGCGATCACCACAACGCCGCTGCCGGATGCCGCCCCCCTGCCCGCGCCAGAACCGGTGATCCCGGCTGAGGAAACCCTGGCTGAAGCGCGCGCCGCAGAACGCCGGCTGACCCGCGACGAAAAGCGCGAATTGCAGACCGCCCTGCAATACGAAGGGTTCTACCGCTCGACCATCGATGGCGCGTTCGGTCCCGGCACGCGGCGGTCCATCGAAGGCTGGCAAGCGGCCAACAATTTTGAGACCACCGGTTTTCTGACGACAAAACAACGCCTTGCCCTCTTGGATGGGTGGCGCCGCGACATTGCCAGTCTCGGGCTTGCCCCGGTGGCCGACACCCAGGCCGGCATCCAGATCGACCTGCCGCTGGGGCTGGTTTCGGCCCGCCCCACCTACGCGCCGCCGTTCGCGCGCTACGAAGCGACCGATGGGTCAGGCGCGATGGTCCTGTTGATCAGCCAGACCGGCAACCAGACGACGCTGGCGGGGCTTTATGACGTGATGCAAACGCTTGAGATTGTCCCGCTGAACGGCGAACGCCAGCGCGGGCGCACGTCCTTTGTGCTGGCCGGCGCGGATGAGGCGATCACGTCTTACACCTCGGCCCGTGTGGTGGGCGACGCTGTCAAAGGCTATACGCTCGTTTGGCCTGCGGGCGATGAAAAGCGCCGGGGGCTGGTGCTGGCCGCACTGGAACGCAGCTTTACCCCAGTCGATGGCGTCCTGCCCGATACCTTCGGCGACACATCCCAAAGCGTTGATCTTCTGGCGGGGCTCGAAATTCGGCGGCCCGAAACGGCGCGCTCTGGCTTTTTCATTTCCCGCGACGGGGCGGTTTTGACCACCAGTCAAGCCGTCGGCAATTGCGCGCGGATCACTCTGGGCGAAGACACCGAGATGGCGCTTGCCGCAAATGACACGGGCCTTGGTCTGGCCTTGTTGCGCCCCTCTGGCGCGCTTGCCCCGATTGCGGTGGCACGCCTGGCCACGCAGACCCCGCGTTTGGGGTCCGAAGTGGCCGTCGCAGGCTATTCCTTTGAAGGCGCGCTTGGGGCGCCGACCCTGACCTATGGCACGCTGGAAGACATCGAAGGCTTGGGTGGTGAGGCTCAGATAGACCGGCTGCAACTCACCGCAGAGCCGGGCGACGCGGGCGGGCCGGTGTTTGATGGCTCAGGTGCCGTGATCGGGCTTTTGAAGCCGCGCGATACAAGTGGCGGGCGGGTTCTTCCCGGCGATGTCAGCCTGGCCGCCGATGCAAGTGCCATTGCGACGTTTTTGTCAGGCGCGGGCGTGGCCGCGGCTGCGGCGGATCCAGCTGCGCCGATCGCGCCTGAGGATCTGACCCGCTTGGCCGCCGACATGACCGTTTTGGTGAATTGCTGGGGCTGACGTTTGGCATCTGCCCTTGGCTCTGGTACCAGCCATAATATCGCCAAGGTTGGCGGGCCATACTATCGCCAAGGCTGGCGAGACTGTACGGCCCACACATAGCTAAGGCGCCGAAATGCTTCTGGATTTGCTCAAAGACATCGTAAAGATCTTCGCCAAGACCCTTGGGATCTACGCGATCGGCTTTGGCTTTGGCACGCTGGCGGGCGCAGGCATTTGCCTTTACTACGGCGCGCCGCTGGTCTTGTCGCTGATCGGGGGGGCCGCGGTTGTGGGCCTTGCTTTGGCGCTCACGCTGAGTTCGTCTTGGTGGTGATCTGGCCGTCAGGCCTGCCAGAACCGCACCGTGACAATCGCGTAAACGGCCATTAATTCCAGCCGCCCGATAAACATCGCCGCCGCCAGGATCCATTTGGCGGTGTCGGGCATTGGCGCGAAGGTCCCCGTCGGCCCGATCATCGGCCCAAGCCCGGGGCCAATATTGGCCAGGGCGGCGGCCGCCCCGGACACCGATGTGATAAAATCCAGCCCCGTCGCCCCCAACAGCACCGCAATCACCCCGAGGCTCACGATGAACAGCACGAAAAAGGCCATGACCGATGACAAGACATCCTCACTCACCGACCGGCCGTCATAGCGCGGCGTGAACACCCCGTGCGGCGAATGGATCGCTTTGACCTGGGTCCAGATCGAGGCGAACAAAAGCTGGTAGCGGAAAATCTTGATCGAACAGCTGGTAGACCCCGCGCAGCCGCCGATCAGGCCCAGAAAGAAGATGGCCGCGACCGGAAACGCCCCCCAGACCATGTAATCGGCACTCACATAGCCTGTGCCCGTGACAATCGATGTGATGTTGAACAGCGCCTTGCGGAACGCCGCTTCGGCCGGAAGGCCCGTTTCCGACCACAGCCAGACCGTGATCGCGGCCACCGCCACCGCCAGCACCCAGAAAAACCCGCGCACCTGCCGGTCGATCAGCACAGCGGTCGCCGACCCGCCCAGCATCTGGACGTAGCGGACAAAGGGTAACGCGGCGAGGATCATGAACACCACAGCGGTATATTCCACCCCACGGCCGAAGGCGCCGAACGATAGGTCATAATTGCCAAACCCCCCGGTCGCGATGGTGGTCATCGCATGGGTGATGGCATCAAACGGGGACATCCCGAACCCGGCATAGGCCACCGCACAGGCCCCCGTCAGCGCGATATAGATCACCGAAATACGGGTGGCGATCGCCTGGGCGCGGGGCAGGATTTTGCCAAAGGTATCAAAGCCTTCCGAGCGGAAAATCTGCATCCCGCCGATCCGAAGCTCGGGCAGGAACACCATCGCCACAACGATAATCCCGATCCCGCCGAACCATTGCAGCATCGACCGCCACAACAACAGCCCCGGCGGCTTGGCCACCAGATTGGTCAGCACCGTCGAGCCTGTGGTTGTCAGCCCCGACATCGCCTCGAAAAACGCGTTGACGTAAGGTTCGCCGTCCACGCCCAGAAAGAACGGCAGCGCGCCAAAGACCGGCAGCGCCAGCCACACCCCGGTGGTGATCAAAAACGTCTGCTGAAGCGTCAGCCGACCGCCCGTGGAATTTGCGCAAGACAACGTCAGCGACAGGCCCACCAGCACCGTGATCGCGGCGGCCTCGAAAAAGACCCCCGCCTGAGCGTTGCCGGCCCAAAGGTCGACCGCCATGGGCACCACCATCGCGACGCCCAGAAAGGTCACCAAAAGCCCGATGACATAGCCGACAGGTCTCAGATCGATCATGGGGCCGATGCTTGAGGGGCCGCGCAGCCAGGGTCAACCCTATGCGTGGCTAGCGCCCGCCTGGGCCCTTGCCATCCAGCATATGCCCGATCACCTCTTCCACCCGCCGCGCCCGTGTCGGCAAGGTTTTGGCCGACGCCACGCGGTGCGCAAACCCGCGCTGTTTGCCCGGCGTCAGTGCGGCCCAGGTCTCAGCGATATCCGCGTCGTCGGCCAATGCCTCGGCAAGCTCGGGCGGCACATCTACCCGGTCCTGGTCATCCACCCCGAAGCGCAGCGTGATCACATCGCCAAGGCCAAGGCCCTGTTTGACCCGGATCGCCTTGGGCACCATCAGGTAATGCCGCCCGCCCGACGGCATGCAGGCGCCGCTGAAATCCATGCCCGCAATCTCACCTGCCACGCGCAGGCGGGGGTGCTCCTCCAAAGGAAGTGCGGCGGCAAGGTCTGGGGTCAGCCAGACGACCTCATAGAAAAACGTCCCGAAATCAAGTGCTTCGATCTTGGCTGTCAGCTCGTAGGGCGTGAACAAGCCCCCCTAGCCCCGATGGATGAGCGTTTCGAAAAACCGCGGATCAAGCGAGGCGCCCGCGAAAGTGTCACCTTCCGTCAGGATCGACACCGCATCATGGGAATGCAGGCTTTCTTGATGGCTTGCGGCCACCCGAAAATCGCCCACACGGGCATCGGCCTGCAACTCAGCCGCAAAAAGCCGGGCGGCATCTTCAACGAAAATGGGGTTCGCAGCGTTCAATTCCGCGAAGGCCTGTTCATCCTCGCGCTTGACCATCACCTGGGTTTCGGTCGGCACGGCCCGGCGGGCGGCTTCAATCAGATCATCTACCCAGAACGCCCCGCCTGCGGGGTCCAGAACCAGCGACAGCCGCGCCACGGACCGTTGCGAATGCGGTGTGGCCAACTGGCCACGGGTCGCGCGCGCATGTTCGGACAATTCCAGCGAACACGGGCAGGTCGACGAATAGACATAGTCCATGTGCACGATCCGCTGGCGCAGTCCTGCCGTTTCGACAAGTTCCAGCGAAATGTCGTAATACTGCCAGCCCGACAGGCCGGAGCGCAGGCTTTCGACCCTTAAGGGGTACGAAAACGACAAGGCGATGCGCGCGTCAAAGCTGCCCAGATCGGCTTTGTAATCATCAAGTGCGGCTTCGATCACATCAAACCCGAAGGCGTCGTCGGCATGGGCATAAAAGCTGCGCATGATCCGCGACATGTTGATGCCCTTTTTGTCCGCCGCCAGGCTGACCGACCCGGTGACTGAGGTTTCAAGCATGACCTCACCGCGCGGTGTGGCGTAGCGCAGCGGCAGCCGGAAGTTCGAAATCCCCACATGCTGGATGGCCCGGCGCGCGCCCTTGATCAGGCTTTCGGGCCCGTTCTGAAGGTCCGGCAGGCTGGCCTTGTAAGCCGCGTCGACCGTAAAATCGCCCGGATAGCTGCGCGACAGGGCCGGATAATCCGCCTGCCCCTGCAAAAGAGCGGCCGCGGCGGGGTCCAAGTCGGCGATGTCATCCGCGCTGGCGGTCTGGGCCCAGCGCCTGAGAACATTCAGGGCCGCCTTGGCGGTCTCAAGCTCGGGGTCTGCACCGAACCCAGCTCCAAATTCGGGGGCATGTACGTTCATATCAGGGTCCTCACCGTGTCGATGCCTCAAAATGGGGCAGCGCAAAGCGATTTAAAGCGTTGAAATCGCTTTTCTTAACCCTAAGGCTGGCGGTAGCGGGTCACAAACCGCTCAAGGATCATCGGTGGGACGCGCACATGGGCGGCATGGGACGCCTCGGTCAAGGCGGCTGCATCTTCGGGGTTGAAATAGCCGCGGTCTTTATAGATGCGGATGCGCGCGGCGAAGACATCGCCGTCGGCTTCGGGGTGAAACTGGGTGGCGTAAACGTGGGTCCCGACGCGGATCATCTGAAACGGGCACGGGTCCGAGGCGACCAGATGCACCGCGCCGTCCGGCAGGTGCTGCAGGGCCTCTTTGTGGCCGACCAGGGCGGCAAATTCACGCTCAAGCCCCGCCAGCAACGGGTCCGCCGCCCCCGCTTGGGTCACGCGGCACGCGACCGGCCCCACCGGCTCGCCGTAGCGGGCTTTGGACACATCCGCCCCCAGATGATGGGCCAGAATGCCAATCCCGTAACAGCAACCCATAAACGGCATGTCGCGGGCCAGGATCGCGGGCATCAACGACAGGCACTCGGCCTCGATGCGCGCCTCGACCGGGTCTTTGTGCGCGGCATCATCGCTGACACAGCCCGGTCCACCGCCAACGATGACCCCGGCGTAATCGTCAAGCGACAAATCCCGGGGCAAAGGCGCGCGGTCCAGCCGGATGCGGTGGGTCTCGGCCTCTGCCAGCCCGCCCTGGCGCAGAAACGCGGCAAACTCATCGTCTGAGGCTTCGGTCTCAGGCCGAAGCTGAAGGATCAAAAACCGCGCCATTCACACCGCGTCCAGGGCCTGCATCACGTCGTCGATCAGATCATCGGCATCTTCCAGCCCGACCGACAGGCGGATCAGCCCCGGCGTGATGCCAAGCGCCACCTTCTGGTCATCGGGCAGCCGCTGATGGGTTGTGGTCGCGGGGTGGGTCACGATGGTTTTCGCGTCACCCAGATTGTTCGAAATCGTCGCGATCTTCAGCGCGTTGAGAAACCGAAATGCCCCCGCCTGCCCGCCGGTGACATCCAGCGCCATGACCGTCCCGGACTGTGAATAAGGCCGCTCAGGGATTTTCTGTGACGGATGGCCCGGCAGGTCAGGGTAAAGCACACGGGACAGTTTTCCGTTGCCCTTCAGACCCTTGGCAAGCCTCATCGCCGTGTCCGCCTGGGCGCGCACGCGCAGATCCAGCGTCTCAAGCCCTTTAAGCATCATCCAGGCCGTAAACGGGCTCATCGCGGCGCCCGTGTGCTTGAGGTAGGGTTCGGCCACACCGCGCACGAAATCCTTGGTGCCCAAGACCACCCCGCCCAGTGCACGGCCCTGCCCGTCGATATGTTTGGTCGCGGAATAGACCACCACGTCTGCGCCATGGTCAAAGGCGCGACTGAAGACCGGCGTGGCAAACACGTTGTCGACGATCACGCTCGCCCCAACGCCGTGGGCCATCCCGGCCACAGATTTCAGGTCGATCACCTCCAACGTGGGGTTGGAAATCGTTTCCAGAAACACCGCCTTGGTGTCGTCGCGAATGGCCGCCGCCCACTGGTCCAGATCGGTGCCGTCGACGAATGTCACTTCGACGCCGTAGCGGGTCAGCACCTCTTCAAGGATATACAGACACGACCCGAAGAGCGCGCGGGCAGACACCACATGGTCGCCCGCCTTCAGCATCGCGGTCAGGGCGGCATTGACCGCCGCCATACCCGATGCCGTGGCAAAAGCGTCTTCGGCCCCTTCCAGCGCGGCGATCCGGTCTTCAAACATGCGCACCGTGGGGTTGCCGTAGCGGGCATAGATAAACTCGTCTTCAC
Organism: Pseudomonadota bacterium; assembly: GCA_038530285.1. Taxonomy (GTDB): domain Bacteria; phylum Pseudomonadota; class Alphaproteobacteria; order Rhodobacterales; family Rhodobacteraceae; genus JASJAR01. Next base: position 93,654 of record JBCBCY010000010.1, on the reverse strand, counting down.
CGGCGTCGAGAAACCGCGCTTCGGCGGCCTCAGCGGTGGGATAGACAAACCCCTGGGTCAGAAAGATCGCCTCTGACACCTCCCCATAGCCCGACCGCCGGATCCCTGCGTGGATCGCCTTGGTTCTGGGCTTCAAGTCCTTCGCCATGGGGTGCTCCTTTCCAAACAAAAACCCCCACCGCCACGAACGCTGGGGGCCATCTAAAAGCGCCCAACCTCTTTAGCGGTGTGTTTAACGTGGCCCGCAATCCGGTGTACAAATCGCCACGGATCGCGAGGTACGCGCGTTGCGTGATGCGGTCAAGCACCGTCACGTACCAGTTACCTAAGCTTCACAAAGGTTTCGTATGGGTTCGCTACGCCCCTGCCACAAGATGTTGTGGAGTTCCCATGCCCATCTTTCGGATCAACGCGGTAGATGACACGCCCGTCCACGCAAGCGGCGCAGGCCTGAGCGAAGGTCTGCAAGACGCGCTGGCCGCCACCGCGCCAGATGCGCCGATCGTGGTGATGATCCACGGCTACAAATACAAACCCGCCGATCCCTTGCGCTGCCCGCACGGGTCGATCTTTGCCCAAAGCCCCACCACAAAGCCGCGCCGCTGTTTGTCCTGGCCGCGCGCGATGGGGTTTTCCGACAACGCGGCCGCCGACGGGCTGTGCATCGCGTTGGGCTGGGACGCCGCCGGCACGATCTGGCAAGCGGCCCGGTCCGCCGAACGGGCCGCGGTGGCGCTGGGGCAGGTCTTGGCACTGGTCGCCGATCACGCGGACCGGCCAGCTCAGGTGCTGGCCCATTCGCTGGGCGCGCGGGTCGCTCTTGGCGCTCTGGGCCACACAACCGCAGGTTCGGTGGGCCGCATGGTGCTGCTCCACGGGGCCGAGTTTCGGTCGCGCGCGCGCGCCGCCCTTGCCTGTCCTGCTGGCCAGACTGCAGAGGTGGTGAATGTGACCACGCGGGAAAATGACCTCTTCGACGGGCTGTTTCGCGGCTTTGTCGCCCCCCACCGCCCGTTGGACCCGGCGGTGTCGGCCGGCTTGGGCACAAGGCGCACGAACTGGCTGGATATGCGCATCGACGATCCCGCCACCCGGGCCGCGCTGAAGGGCTTTGGCTTTGACATTCCCGCCCCCGTGGGCCGGGTCTGCCATTGGTCGGCCTATATGCGCGCGGGCATGTTCGATCTGCACCGCGCGCTCTTGCGTGCGCCCGAAACGCTGCCCCTGCCGCTGCTGTCCAGCGCCCTGCCAGACGGGGCGCGCCGGGGGCTTTTGGACCGCACATTCGCGCGAGCAGACCTGGCCCCTTTGCCACGCCCGACCCATATGCCATCCTGAACGTACCCTCGTTAAGGACATCCCATGGCATCGCCGATCGATCTTTACTTCTGGCCCACGCCCAACGGCTACAAAATCACCATCGCCCTGGAGGAAATGGGCCTGCCTTATGAGGTGAAGCTGGTGAACATCGGCGCGGGCGATCAGTTCAAGCCAGCGTTTCTTGAGATTTCGCCCAACAACCGGATGCCCGCGATTGTCGATCCCGACGGGCCGGGGGGCGCGCCGGTGTCGATCTTTGAATCGGGTGCCATTCTGCAATACCTCGCCCGCAAAACCGGACAGTTCTACGGCGGCGGCGATCCGCGCGCCCAGATCGCGGTGGAAGAATGGCTGATGTGGCAAATGGGCGGGGTCGGCCCGATGGCGGGCCAAAACCACCATTTCATCAAATACGCCCCCACGATGGAGCCGCCCCAGGTTCTGCCTTATGCGCAAGACCGCTACCGGCGCGAGGTCGCCCGGCTTTACGGGGTCTTAGACAAACAGCTTGAGGGGCGTGATTTCGTGGCCGGGGATTACTCCATCGCGGATATGGCGCTGTGGCCCTGGGTGAAGGGCTGGGAAGGCCAGGAACAGACTTTGCAAGACAAACCGAACCTTGCGGCCTGGTTCGACCGGATCGCGGCGCGGCCCGCCGTTATCCGCGCGCTCGCGATCACCAAAGAAAGCGTCGGCCCCGCCACCTTCGACAAGGCCGCCCAGGATATCTTGTTTGGGAAAGTCCGTCAGACCTGAGGGGGCTCTGCCCCCGGCCTTCGGCCCCCCCGAGGTATTTTCGGGCCAATGAAAACGCCCCCAAGCGCAATCCGAAAAGTGGTTCGCGGTTTTCGGGCCAAATTGCGCGGCATGGAAAGGCGCAATCCGAAAAGTGGTCCGCGGTTTTCGGGCCAAAGTGCGCGGCATGGAAAGGCGCGCAGTCTATGACGCGTCGTCTTCGGGCTCATCCATGTGTTTTTGCAGCGCCATGATCTGACCCATCAGGAACACGAACATCAGCGCCGGGAAGGCAAAGGTTTCGATCTTGACCCAGGCATCGGTGGACATGGTGCGCCAGATCACCTCATTCGCGATGGCAAGGGCTGCAAAGAAGACGGCAAGCCGCCGGGTCAGGATCATCCAGCCTTCGTCGCGCAGGGGCAGAAACTCGGACATGACCCAGGCCAGATAGGACCGGCCCTGCAGCAGCCCAATGCCCAGGACGACAGCGAAAAACCCATAAACGATGGTGGTTTTCATTTTGAAAAACCGCTCGTCATTGAACCAGACCGTCAGGCCGCCAAAGACGATCACCATGAAGGCGGTGAAAATCTGGATGCGGCTGAGTTTGCCGGTCAGGGCCCACAGGATGCCCATTGCGATCAACAAGACCGGGATAAAGCCAGCCGCGGCGACGATGAAGCCCTCGTACTCGGTGCCGCCAATCGTGAAGGTCTGATCGCGCAGCCGCAGGTAGGCGAAGAAAAACAGGATCGGCGGGCCCAGTTCCAGGACCTGTTTCAAAACCGGGTTCACGTCACGTTCCGCCATTTGTCATCCACCCAGTTCCACGATCACCGCGCCGGCACCGATCAGCCCCATCAGCGCCAATCGCCGGGGTCCGACCTTTTCGCCCAGAAACACCCAGCCGATCAAGGCGGCAAACACCACGGATGTTTCGCGCAGCACCGCCGCCTCGCCCACTTTATCAAGCCGCGTGGCCAGAAGGATTGACCCGAAGGAGAAAATCGCGACCAAAGCCCCCGGCACGCCCACCCGGACCATATCGCGCAAGGGCGCGGGCCGCGCGCCCGCAGGCGGGGCCAGCCAGCGCAACAGCGGCATGGTGAAACTGTCGACCAGAAAGAACCACGCGAGGAACGTGAAGGGATCAGCGGTTGAGCGGATGCCGTAAGCGTCATAGGTTGTGTACAGGGCGACAAAGGCGCCGGTGATCACCGCGAAGGTCAGCGCGCGCGGCAGGGTGTTGCGCTGGATGTCCTGGAAGATCAGGTTGTAAACCGCGAGGCCAAAGATGCCCGCCATCAGGGTGGCCACGCCCGCCCATTGGGCACCGGTGAAGGTCTCCCCAAAGAAAAACCCCGCCGCGATGATTGTAAAAAACGGCCCCAGCCCGCGCACCACGGGGTAGACCACCGTGTAGGCACCTGCCGCATAGGCGCTGGCTTGCGCGTATTTGTAGCCCAGATGGATCACCACGACGCCCGCGAAAATCGGCCACATATGGGGTTCGGGCCAGGGCACGACAAAGAGCGCAAAGGGCAGCGCCATCAGCCCGTAAGACACATCGATTGACGCCCGCGTGGTCCAGGGGTCGACCCGGCCTTTCTGCATCGCGCCGAAGACCGCGTGCAGCACGGCGGCCAGCAGCGCCAGACACAGCGCCAGCGTGCGTCCTGCGTCGGTGCCTTCCAGGGAAATGAGCCAAGCGCTCACTCGGTGTCCGGGGCCGGGTCGAAGGTCACATCGATGGTCGCGCCGTCCAAGGCAAAGCCCAGGGCGGCGGGGTCAAACGGGTTGGATGACAATGCAAGGGCGGGAAAGCGCAACAGCGGCAACGGCGGGTAGGACGCCACGGTGATCGCAAGCGTGCCCCAAGGCGTCGGGGCTTCATCGACAAGGGCGCTCAAGGCGGCTTTGCTCGATGGATTGACGATCGTATCGGGCAAGTCGGCCACGACGGCCTTGGCGTCGCGGCGGGTCGCCTTCATCTGGCTTTCGGGCGTGCCGGGCAAGCCTGACATTACACGCGCCAAAGCGCTTAGGATCAGCCCATCGGCGAACCCTTGATTGGTCACCACCAATTCCAGACCCTCAATGGCGGCGGTCGCTGCATTGGCGGGCCCCTCTGTCAGGATCGCCGGCGACACCCCCGAGGCGCGCAGAGAAACAGACAGGGCGTTGTCACCCGGCATATCGAGCGTCAGCGTCTCAAGCTCAAGCCGGGCGGCATCCATGTCCCAGCTGACCGACAGCGTCCCATCGATGGTGTTGCGGCGGTTCTGTTCGCGCAGCATGTAGCCGATCCAGGGGTCATCGACGCTGGGGATCATCCGGAGGTTGTCGAGGGTCGCGGACAGCTTGGCCGAACCCGACCCACCCTGAAGCGCCGCAAGACCATCAAGGTCCCATTCCAGCATCCCGATGTCGAGCGTCAGGGTTGGGCCTGCCAGCACCATATCCCGGACCCGGCAGGCGCCAAATGTTTCGGTGAACGACCCTTCCGCCTCAACGGCGAACCCGTTTCGGGCCAGCGTGCCCAGAAGAACATCGCGCTCGATGTCGCACGCGTCGGCCAATATCGGGGTGGCCGCAAGCACGGCGGCACCACAACACGCGCAGAGGGGCCTCACGCGTCGGCCCCCGTCAGCGCCTTGGCGAAGTCTTCGGGATCGAAGGGAGCCAGATCGTCGATTTGTTCGCCCACGCCGATGGCATGGATCGGCAGGCCGAACTTGTCGGCCAGCGCCACCAGCACGCCACCGCGCGCGGTGCCATCAAGCTTGGTCATCACCAGGCCGGAGACATCTGCGATCTTCTGGAAAATCTCCACCTGGGACAGCGCGTTCTGGCCCGTGGTCGCATCCAGAACCAACAGCGTGTTGTGGGGCGCTTCGGGGTCTTTTTTGCGAATGACACGAACGATCTTTTGCAGCTCTTCCATCAGATCGGCGCGGTTTTGCAAACGGCCTGCGGTGTCGATCATCAACAGATCGGCGCCGTCGGCCTCGGCCCGGGTCATCGCATCGAACGCCAGGCTGGCGGGGTCGGACCCTTCGGGCGCGGTCATCACCGGCACGCCCGCGCGGTCGCCCCAGACCTGCAATTGTTCAACCGCCGCGGCCCGGAACGTGTCGCCTGCGGCAATCACCACCGATTTGCCCGCCGCCTTGAACTGGCTGGCCAGCTTGCCGATGGTCGTGGTCTTGCCCGAGCCGTTCACACCGACGACCAGCACCACCTGGGGGCGCTTTTGATACAGCGGCATGGGCTTGGCGACGGGGTCCATGATGCGCGCGATTTCGTCCGACAAGAACCCTTTGATTTCGGCGGTGGAGACTTTGCGGCCCATGCGCCCTTCGGCCAGGTTCGCTGTCACGCGCATGGCGGTGTCGACGCCCATGTCGGCGGTGATCAACAGCTCTTCGAGGGATTCCAGCATGTCGTCATCGAGCGCGCGGCGCATCACTGGCGCGTCGGGGGCCTGGCGGCCCAGCATCCGCCCGATGAACCCGGGCTTTTTGGCTTCGGCGACGGGCTCGGGCTCGGGCTCGGGCTCGGGCTCGGGCTCGGGCTCGGGCTCGGGCTCGGGCTCGGGAAGGGGATCGACCGGGGTGGGGGCGACGGCAACCGGGTCAGGTTCAGGCGTCGTTTCGATTGCCGGTTCTGGTTCCGCTTCGCGTTCTGGCTTTGGTTCGGGTTCCGGTTCAGGCTCGCGCGCAGCTACGGGGTCGGGTTCGGGGTCGCGAACAGGTTCGGGAATGGCCTCAGCAGCCTCTTCGATCGCGCCGCCGTCTTCGACAATCGCATCCAGCCCCTCGTCGAGCTTCGACGACGACTTGAACAACCGGTCTTTCAGTTTTTTGAAAAATGCCACTGCGCACCTCCGTCGGGCTGCATCTAAGCAGACCCGGTGGCGGATGGAAGCCCAGGCGTGACGCGGCACGGGTTGATTATCTTTGGATTTTTCGCCTGGACCTGGCCCACCGCCTTGGTGCGTCGCCCCGCCCGCCGGGCTTTGCGACGGGGGTGCTGCCACAGGCCAAGGGGCCGGTGTCCCAAAGCAGGGACCGGTTCAAATCGAAGGTCGCGGTGTGTGGCCCGCTGTTTGACGTTGGGGCCGGTCATGTCCGTCTGGGATTGGGTGCAGCGGGCCCGCCACGGGGGCGAACTCCTGGCGCCTGACACCCGCCGCTCGGCGGGGCCTTTCGAAAACGGCTGCCCTCACACCGTGGGAGGCGGTGATCTTCGGGCTGGAGGTCTGGTGCATGCCCCCCTTGGGGGAGCACGGAACGTTCGGGTGAGAAGGTCGTATGATTTGGTTAAGGCCGGGTGAGGCAAGCGTGCGGTGGGGAGTGGATGGAAGGTTTGCGGACAAAGCTATCGTTCGGGTTCCGACGACGAGCGGCAGAAACGCACACAGAGCGGTCGTTCGCGAACGGTGGGGTGATACGCTGAAATCCGCGTGCCTACAGGACAGCCGCTGCCGGCACGGGCGTAGAACGCCTGATCCGCAGGACCTGTCAGTCGATTGAAGAGGCGAATCGTAGGGCAGTGCAGATATGCCTGTTATTGTCTGCTGAACAAAATTGAGGGAAAAGCACCCATGCCCAGCACGCCCATGGTCACGGAAGCCGCTTGCCCGATCCTGCTCGCGCCGCCGCTTCGCCCCTTCCGGCGCGAGGATGCAGCGGTCGTCGCGCGGCTCAACAACGCAGCCTCGGGCGGCCTCCTGCTGCACCACTGGCAGGAGAAGGCTGGCGCTCAGGGCGATCCGTGGGAAATCGGCCGCCTCCGCCAAATCGGCCGCATGGAAGACGGACAGACCATGGTCGTCGTGGATCGAGGCGAGGGCGTCGAGGCGGTATTGTTGGGGAATCCTATTGGGCTGGAGCCCATGGGACTCACTGAGGCCGGCATCTACCTCCCCGTTCTTGAGCTTCAAAACCTCGTCCTCGGCAGCTGGTACCTAAACGACGTCGCCACTGTCGAGAGCGCCCGCCGCCAGGGCCTCGCCCGCCGACTGCTCGACACAGCCGAGGCCATTGCCCGCGCCGGGCGCCACGATCTGATCTGCTTAGTCGTCGCCGACGCCAACGCGCCAGCGCGCGCGCTCTACGCCGCCTATGGCTATACCGAGATGGCCCGCCGCCCCATCCTAAAGGGTGGCTGGGACGGCCCGGGGAACGACTGGATCCTGCTGACGAAACCGCTTTAGCCAAGGCACCTTTCCTCAAGGTACCGTCCCTTCGCAGAGCGGGACAGCGCCACCCTCTCGCGTTTCAAAACACGGCTTCGGCGGCTCTCTCCGTGTCGTTGACAGCCGCGGTGACCGCCGCGAGTGGCCGAAGTCCCCGCACCTCTGCCATTCGTGCGCCGTGCAGCATCAGTCAATTTGGGCTCAAACCCGACCTTCGGTGCAGCGAGGTCGCGCGCCGCGCGGGGCCTAAACCTCGTCTGGAAAGTGCTTCATCACCAGCTTGATCGGGTTGGGGGCGGCTTGGCCCAGCCCGCAAATGGAGGCATCGACCATCACCTCGCACAGGTCTTCCAAAAGCGGCTGATCCCAGCGGTCCGCCTGCATCAGCTTGACCGCCTTTTCGCAGCCCACCCGGCAGGGCGTGCATTGCCCGCAGCTTTCATCTTCGAAAAACCGCAGCATGTTCAGGGCGGCGTCGCGGGCCGAATCCTGGTCGGACAGAACCACCACAGCCGCCGAGCCAATAAAGGACCCATGAGGTTGCAGCGTGTCGAAATCCAAGGGCACGTCGTTCAATGTGGCAGGCAACAGCCCCGAGGATGGCCCGCCGGGCTGATAGGCTTTGAACACATGGCCCTCTGCCATGCCGCCTGCCGCCGCGATGATATCGGTGATCGTGGACCCGGCTGGCAAAAGGTACACGCCCGGATCGGCCACGCGGCCTGACACCGAATAGCTGCGCAGCCCCACCCGCCCGTTCTTTTCGTGGCGCGACAGAACCTCTGGCCCCTCGCGGCAGATGCGCGCGATCCAATGCAGGGTTTCGACATTGTGCACCAGCGTCGGGCGGCCAAAAATGCCAACCTCGGCCACGTAAGGCGGGCGGTGGCGCGGCAGGCCCCGCTTGCCTTCGATGCTTTCGATCATGGCACTTTCTTCGCCGCAGATATACGCCCCCGCCCCCCGGCGCAGGTCGATATAGCCCGGCGCGACGATGCCTGCTGTTTCCAGCGCGGCGATCTCTTCGGCCAGGATATGCAACACGGCAGGGTATTCATCGCGCATGTAAATGAACACGCGTTCCGCTTCGACGGCCCAGGCGGCGATCAACATGCCTTCCAAAAACAGATGCGGGCTGCGTTCGAGGTAGTAGCGGTCCTTGAACGTGCCCGGTTCGCCTTCATCGCCGTTCACCGCCAGATAGCGGGGCCCGGCGTGGGCGCGCACAAAGCCCCATTTGGTGCCCGACGGGAAGCCCGCCCCGCCAAGGCCGCGCAGGCCGGAGGCTTTGATGTCGGCTTGCACCTTTTCCCAGTCGCCATGGGCGCGCAGGTCTGCCAGCACCCGGTAGCCCCCGGCCCCGCGGTAGCGGAAAAAGCCTTCGTAGTCGGGGATGCGCGCCTCGGTGTCGCCTTCTGCGGCTGCGGCCAAGACCCGTTCTGGCGTGGCACGGTCAATGTGGTGGTGACCGACTTCGGCGACGGGGGCGGTGTCGCAGCGGCCCATGCAGGGCGCGCGCAGCACGCGGACCTGCGACGGGTCGGACCCCGCTTCAAGGGCGGCTTTCAGTGCCTGGGCGCCGGCCAGTTCGCACGACAGGCTGTCACAGACCCGGATGGTCAGCGCTGGCGGGGGCGTGTCGTCTTCGCGCAGGGGGTCGAAATGGGCATAAAAGGTCGCGACCTCCCAAACCTCGGCCATGGACAGGCGCATCTCTTCGGCCAGGGCGCGCAGATGGGCCGCCGATTGATGGCCGTAAGCGTCCTGGATCAGATGCAGATGCTCGATCAGAAGATCGCGGCGCCGGGGCCGGTCGCCCAGACGGGCTTGGACCTCAGCCAGGGCGGCATCGTCAAGCTGGCGGCCCTTGGGGGTGCGCCGCCCGCGTCCGCGTCCGTCTTTCCAGACCCCCTTGCCGGAGGATTTGTCGTCCAGTGCCATGACCCAATCCCTGTTTGCCCGAGCATAGGCGGTTGCGGCCCGTACCGGTGAGACAAAAACGACCTATGAGCGCACGCAATGCCATGCGACACTTCGGCCATGTTGAGATTTGCTTTGATTCTGGGCCTTGGCGCAACGCCGGCCGTGGCGGACACCATGAGTGCAGACGCCTTCGATGCGCTGACGCGGGGGCGGACGGTCATTTACAACATTGAGGGTCAGTTCCACGGGATGGAGCGGCATCTGGGCGACCGGCGCGTGGAATGGGCCTTTGCGGATGGTGAATGCCATGCGGGGCGGTGGTATCCGGACGGCGATAACATCTGTTTTGTGTACGAAAACCTCGACGGGCCGCAATGCTGGCAGTTTCTGGCCGCACCGGGCGGGTTTCTGGCGACCTTTGTGGATGAGGCGGGCGCCGGGTCGACCTATTCGGCGCAGGTGTCGGACGCGCAAATGACCTGCAACGGGCCGATGGTGGGCGTTTAGGCTTCAGGATTTGCGCCACGCCTGGCGTGCCGCGCTGGCGGGGGCTCTGCCCCCATCGCTTCGCTCCCCCCCGGAGTATTTCTGCCAGGATGAAGCGCCTAGAACAGGCTGCCTTGATCCTCAGGCGGCGGGGGGGATTTCGGTTTCTTTTTGGGGGGCTGAGGGACCGAAGCGGCGGTGCCGCGGGTGACGGTTTCGCGGCCATCGGCAAACTGGATATCAAGATGGGTCGCGGCCCCCAGGTCCCCTGCCCGCGCGACCAGACGGTCGGCGTCCCAAACCACAGCGTAGCCGCGTGCCAGCGTGTTTTCATATGACAGCGTGCCAAGGGTGCGCGACAGCGCAGTAATCCGGTCGTTGGCGCGGCGCGCGGCCAGGCTGGCGGCCCGATCCAGCCGGCCGCCCAGGCGCGCCACCTCGCCGCGCGCGCGGTCGATATCCCGGGCAGCGGTGCCGGTGTTGAGACGCGCCGTGAGTTGGGCCAGACCGCGTTGCCGGTCGATGACGGTGCGGCGCAGAGCAGGCGGCAGCCGTGTGGCAAGGGTTGTCAAGGCGCCCTTGCGGTCGGCCAGCCGGCTGCGCAGGGCGGCAGGCCGCAACCCCCCTGAGATGCCGGCAAACCGGGCACCTTTGGCCTGAACCATGGCGCCCAGGGCGCCGCGCAATTTCGCTTCGCCCAAATCGAGGCGCTGGCGCGCGGGGCCGGTCAGCCCTTCGGGGCGCGGCAAGGCGCGCGCAAGATCGGCCAGACGCTGGCGGCGGTTGGACAGGCCGCGTTCCAGCCCGCCGGCTGCGCGCGCGCCTGCGGCTTCGACCCAGGCCAGAAGTTCAGACCGCACCGGCACGGCCATTTCCGCCGCCGCTGTGGGTGTCGGCGCGCGCCGGTCGGACACAAAATCAATCAGCGTGGTGTCGGTTTCATGGCCCACCGCCGAGATCAGCGGGATGTCCGAGGCGGCCGCGGCCCGCGCGACCACCTCTTCGTTGAAGCCCCAAAGGTCTTCGATGGACCCGCCACCGCGCGCGACGATAAGCACATCGGGGCGCGGCAGGGCGCCGCCGTGGGTCATCGCGTTGAAGCCTTTGATCGCCGCGGCCACCTGGGGCGCGCAAGCCTCGCCCTGCACGGCCACGGGCCAGACCAGCACCTTGCGCGGGAAACGGTCGCGCAGCCGGTGCAGGATGTCGCGGATTACCGCCCCCTGGGGCGAGGTCACGACGCCGATGATTTCAGGCAGATAGGGCAGCGGTGTTTTGCGGGCCTCGTCAAACAGCCCTTCGGCGGCCAGCGCTTTTTTGCGTTTTTCCAAAAGCGCCATCAGCGCGCCTTCACCGGCCACCGCGATGCGCAGAGCGTTCAAGGCAAATTTTGACTGGAAGCCCGAGGCGGTCATACGGCCTTCGGCGACGACTTCCATCCCTTCTTCGGGCATCATGCCGATGTCTTTGATCTGGCCCTTCCAGGTCATGGCCGAAAGGACAGAACGGTCGTCTTTGAGGTCAAAGTACAGATGGCCAGAGCGGGCATGGACGACCCGGCCCACCTCGCCTTTCACGCGCACCCAGCCCAGTTCGGTTTCCACCAGCTTTTTCACCGTGCCCGCGATTTCGGAGACGGTGAATTCAGGCGTGTTCGAGCCGGGGGTGGGGTCGTCGATCAGGTCCATGGCGGCCAGCCTAAAGGGGCCGCGCGCGAAGGCCAAGCAGGCTTAGTCACTGTCGCCGAAAGAGATCCCTATTTCGGTTGCGGGCCTGACGCGGTTTGAGGATTTCAGGCGCGGGTGCCCGCGCGTCAAAAGCCAGGCCCAAAGCGGCGAGAAGAACGCGGCTGCCCAACACAGCATGAACAGCGCGGCCCCGGCGCGTTCGACCGAGGTATCCACCGTGCCGTCGCCTGTGTCGATCCCGAACAGCGCCGCGACCAGGAACATCAAGCCAAACGAGGCAAAACCGCCCGCCACCCCGCCGAACATCAAGATGGCAACCCAATGGCCCCATGTCTTGCGTGCCGGGTCGACCCAGATGTCGGGCGGTGGGGACGCGCCGAAGTCTTCTTCGTAGGCAGATGTGAGCGCGCCAAAGGCCGTTTTGCGGCGGGCGGTGTCAGATTGGGCCAAGGCATGCCGGTGCAAGGGCCGGCCCAGGACGTCGGGCACCAAAACCTCCCAATAGTTGCGCGTATACGTCAGGTGCACTTTCCAGGCCGCATCGATGGGCAAAGGCGCCACCGGATCGAGGCCGCGGGCGCGGGCAAGGTACAAAAACCGGCGGTATTCCTCAATCACGCGGGTCGTGTCACCCGCCGACCAACCTTCGGTCTGGGCCAGTTTCACACTGTAAGGTGCGGTGCCTTTTGCGGCATCAAACCGGTGGGCACACAGGCGTTTCCAAAGGCCGGGGTTGGTGCGCATGACGTCAGTCTCCGCAGCCGCTGCCGCCACCATCCGAAGACTGGTACTGCGGACCGGGGACTTTGGGGTCGAGAACGATGGTGACGATTGTGCCTGTGACGGCGCCGACAAACAGCCCAAAGGTGGCCCAGCCATGACGACCCAGCGCAATGGCCAGGGCGGCCAAGCCTATCGCGGTGGCAAAACCGGCGGCCGTCCCGATCCAGCGCGCGCGGCGGCCTTGTCTTTGGTCGCCCGCGATTTCGGGGGCGGTGCGAAAGTCCCAGATATCTGCCGGTGGTGTGGTGCCGAACTCAGCCCGGTAGAGCGTGCCGGTGTCCATGAATTGCCGCGCATACCGCGGCATGGCTTCGGGCCCTTCGCAGGGTTCGTGGTGGATCAAGGTGCCGGCGACGGCGGTCGAAAAGGCCTGATAGTCTTCGGTGTCGGACATATGCGCGTGCCACACCTGGTCGACCACTTCGGACGGGGTCACATGGGTGTCTGACATCCGCGACAGGTAGATAAAGCGGCGGTATTCCGCGATCGCGCGGGTGGCATAGGCCAGGGTCCAGCGGTGGTCGCGCATCAAGATGTGGCCAAGGCGGGTCGGCGCGACCTCGCCCTGGCGCCATTTCGGGCCCGGCGGCTCGTAGGGTGCGATGGGCGTGCGGTTCACCCGGTCCCAAAGGTCTCGGTCGCGCATGTGCGGTCTCATCTCAGCGTCTGAGGACCCTTTAAGCGGCCAATTTGACCAGACAATGGCACGCGCCAAGGGTTGAAGGCGCGGGCGTTGGTCTTGTATCAGCGCGGCAACACACCTTGGGGGCGCGGCCGTGAACATTCTGATTTTGGGCAGTGGCGGGCGCGAACATGCCCTGGCCTGGGCGATCAAGCAGAACCCCAAATGCGACCGGCTGATCGTGGCCCCGGGCAACCCGGGCACGGCCCAGATTGCCGAAAACGCAGCCCTGGACATTTTGGATGGCGGCGCGGTGGCGGTTTTTGCCGAGGCCAATGCGGTCGATCTGGTGGTGGTGGGGCCCGAAGCGCCGCTGGCCGCCGGGGTGGCCGACCGGTTGCGCGATGCTGGTCTGGCGGTGTTCGGACCGTCAGGTGCGGCGGCCCGGCTGGAAGCCTCCAAAGCGTTCACCAAAGAGATTTGCGATGCAGCAGGCGTGCCGACCGCCGGCTGGGCGCGGTTTGAGGACACGGCACAAGCCCATGCTTACATTGACGAAAAAGGTGCGCCGATCGTTGTGAAGGCCGATGGGCTGGCGGCTGGCAAAGGTGTGGTCGTGGCGATGACCCTGGACGAGGCGCGCGCGGCGGTCGATCATCTGCTGGCAGATCCCGGCGCAGAGATTGTCATCGAAGACTTCATGACCGGCGAGGAAGCGAGTTTCTTCGTGCTGGCCGACGGCGAAGACGTCTTGGCGATGGGGACCGCACAGGATCACAAGCGCATCGGCGAAGGCGACACCGGGCCCAACACCGGCGGGATGGGGGCCTATTCCCCCGCGCCGGTCATGGACGAGACCGTGACCGCGCGCGCCATGGCAGAGATCGTGCGCCCGACCCTGGCGGAGATGGCGCGGCGCGGCACCCCCTACCGGGGTGTGCTGTATGTGGGCCTGATGATCGAAGACGGGGCGCCGCGCCTGGTGGAATACAACGTACGCTTCGGCGACCCTGAATGTCAGGTTCTGATGATGCGGCTGGGGGGGCAGGTTCTAGACGCGGTTCAGGCCGCTGCCGAGGGGCGTTTGGGGGAGGCGCGCATCGATTGGGCCGATGATCATGCGATGACGGTGGTGATGGCCGCACCGGGCTATCCCGGCACGCCCCAGACAGGTGCTGCGATCGGGGGGCTGGACGCGCTGGTCGAGGATTCGCACCGGCAGGTGTTCCACGCCGGAACTGCGGTGGTGGACGGGTCGATGGTGGCGGCAGGCGGGCGGGTTTTGAACGTCACCGCGCGCGGGGCGAGCCTGGCGGCGGCGGCGGAGCGGGCTTACGGGATGGTCGACGCGATTGAGTTTCCCGGCGCGCAGGTTCGGCGCGACATCGGCTGGCGGGCTTTGGGCAAAGGCTGATCTGAAAGGCTGATCCGGTGGGCGGGCTGGTGCCCGACGACATGTTTTATTGGGGCTCTGCCCCAAACCCCGCGGTATTTTTGGGCCGATGAAGACCCTAGCAGCCCAAGGCCGCCGCAAAGGCAGGTTGGGAGGTGTCGCGGCCAAGCGGGGTCTCGGTGAAGCCGCTGCCGGTAAAGCGCAGGGCGACCATGCCGGACCAATCGCCCCGGGCGAGGACCATTTCGGGCCCCTGCCCGCAGTCGCGCACCCCGCCCGAAATAAAGTCTTCGCCGATGCGGTGGTTCGAATACCCCGCGATCTGGCCAACCTCTGTCAGGGTGCCGTCATAGGCGAAGACGCGGAGGGTCTTGGCCAGATGCGGCCGGTCCACATAGGCGATATCGACCTGGCCGTCGCCGTCGAAGTCAGCCGCCCCGATGGGGGCGAGCCAGCGGTTGCGCCGTCCGATCCAATCGGTGGCGGTGATCAGACCGTCCGCGCCATAGATCGCCAGGCGGGCGCCGAAATTCTGGTGCGCCTCGACCGTGATGACTTCCGGCGCGCCGTCCCCGTCAAGATCGGCCAGACGCGGTGCGAGGTCTTCAAACACCCGTTCGCGGGGCAGGACGTATTTCAGCCGGCGCCCGTCGCGCGTCGTGAGGACCAATGCGCCCCATTCCACCGCATCGCCGAGCACCCCATGGGCGTAGCGCGTGGTGGGATCGTCGTAGCGCGCCTCGGCGATGGTTTGGGCGGACGCCGGAGCGGCCAGCGCCACGAGCACCGCCAGCCAGCGCATCAGATCTGCTTTTCGGGCATCTGCACGACCAAACCATCCAGCGCGTCTGACACGGTCAGCTGGCAGGTCAGGCGCGACTGGCCGGGCTTGGGTTCATAGGCGAAATCGAGCATGTCTTCTTCCATCGCTTCGATCCCGGGCAGTTTGTCGGCCCAGTCGGGATGGACGTATACATGGCAGGTCGAGCAGGCGCAGGCGCCACCGCAATCGGCTTCGATGCCCGGCACGCCGTTGTCGCGCGCGCCTTCCATGACACTCATGCCGGTTGCAACCTCAACGACATGTTCTTTGCCGCCGTGTTCGATATAGGTGATCTTCGCCATCTGCGCCTCGTTCTGGTCCGTCGCTGTCCTATCGATATGGCACGGAGGATGCCAGTGGCAATGGGGCAAAATCACTTGCCTGTGAGCGCAAATGTTCTATCTTTGTTCCCATGCAAGTGGCCAATGCGATACATCACGGCGCGGCACGCAGCCAAAACTGGCCGCGCCCGCCCCATGTGGTGCCCAACGCCCGGTTGGACGAAGTGCCCAATGGCGCGCGCATCGCGGTGGCGGGGCTGGTTCTGGTGCGCCAACGCCCGGGCACCGCGAAGGGGGTGATTTTCATTACGCTGGAGGATGAGACCGGCATTGTGAATGTCATCGTCTGGCGGGCAAAATACGAAGAGTTTCGCCGTGCGGTGATCGCGGGGCGGTGTTTGCGGGTCACGGGGCGGTTGCAGCGCGAAGGCCCGATCACCCATGTGATTGCGCAAAGCGTTGAGGATATTTCCTGGATGCTGGATGATCTGTTGCGCGAACGCCCCGTGGCCGCGAGCGTCCATCAGCCCTGCACGGCGGCCGATCAGCCGTGAGCCGTGGCGCGCAAAGAGGGGCGCATGGACGATCTCCTTCAGGGGCGCTTGCAGGTCCACTTGGGGCGCTGCCCCAAACCCCGAGGTATTTTCAGCAAGAGGAAACCAGACGGGCGGGAAGATCTTGGCCTGAACGCCCCCGTCAGGGCGCGGGCCAGACCAGGGTTTCGGGATAAAACTGCGACCAGGCGAACCAGAAGGCCTGGTGGCTTCCAAGGTCTGCACCGTCCGGGCCGACCGCTTTGATGCCGCCCGCATCAAGGCTTAAACGGATGCCTTCAGCTTCAACCCCGCCACTAGAGCGCAGAGCCGCCATGGCTGGCGCGCGCACAAAGGCAACCGGTTGGCCCGAAGGCGCGATCACGCCCAGCACATCGTCGTGCACGCCCAGGCGGGGATCTACGTCGCCGATGGGAAAGATCGGCCCATCGGCGTCGCGGGTGTTGCGCAGGTCATAATCGCGGCCCAACGCGTCAGCTTCGACAAGCACTGTTGTGTCGGGGTGGGCTGCTTTCCATGCCCCCCAGGTCGTGGTGATCACCGTCACGGGGTCAAGCCTGACGCCAGCTTCGGCCAGGGGGCCGGTGACGGCGCGGCCCCGGAAGGTATCAAACACCGAAGAGGTGTTGAGGTCATACATCACCTTGTTCGAGCGGATCAGCAGGCCCGATGTCCGCAGCACGGGGCGGCTGAAACCGGGCGGCATCTGGTCGGTGAAATAGGCCTGGGCGGCACCACACAGCGTGCAATAGGGGATGCCCAGATCGCGCCCGCCCAGCGTGTCGTTCACCATCTCGCGGACTTCCATGATGCGGCGGGGATAGGCGCGGTGTGCGCCCCCGACCGAGACCCCGAAGACAACCGCGTCGTCTTCAAGCCAGGTTGCGGCGGGCGCTAAGGTGACCTGAGGCGTATCGATTGCGGGGATGCAGTCGCAGGGCGCGGCCGGGGCGCCAAAGGGGCGCGCGTCGATGTTGACCCCGCCTGAGGATACCATGTGCCACGCGATGTCACCCGGCGCGAACAGGTGGTCAAGACCGGGCAGATAGGTGGTGTAGATCGCGCGTTTGTGGGCCAGGTAGCCGGGATATGACGGCACGTCCCACGCGATGAGGTGATCGGTGAAAACGGCCCGTTTGAAGGCGGTGGCGGGCGTGAGGTTTAAAAGCCGCTCGGTGGTTTGGGTGAGCGTGGCGCGAAACTCAGGCCGCCAGGTAAAGCGCATCATGTCCACAAGCACCCAAGCCAGGCGCGGATCGCCAGAGGTGGCGAGCGCGTCAAACATGGCGGTGTCGCGCGCGTCCCAATCGGCCTGGGACAGGCTGGCGGCGACCGCGCGCCCAAGGGCTTCAGACAAGGGTGCCGACAGCGGCCCGTCCGGCACGGGCGGCGGGGTGGCGAAGGTCGCAGGCTCGCCCGCCGCCTGGGCCGCACCGGGGTGCAGCGCCTGGGTCAGGGCCAGAAGACAAATCAGCGCAAAACGTTTCATAGTGGCGGCAGTTTAGCGCGGTTTCGCGCGCGGGCACGTCACATCTGCATCAGCGTCATGTCAGGTCGGGTCAGGTCACGGCGTCGAAGATGAGCTTTGCGCCCACCATCAGCATCAACACATTGACCGTGACCGAAAAGGCGCGTTTCGAAATCCGCCGCGACAGCGCGACCCCAAGGGCGGCCATGATCACCGCAAGCGGGGCCAGATAAAGCGCCAGCCAGAACGCATCGAGGCTGAGTGCGCCGACGACGATAAAGGGCACGATCTTGATCAGGTTCATCCCGGCCATGAACACCGCCGAGGTCGCGACGAATTTTGCCGTGTCATAGCCGCGGGCCAGATAAAAGATATGGATCGGCGGGCCGCCGGCATGGGCGATGGTGCTTGTCAATCCCGACAGGGCGGCAAAGATCGAATTGGTCCAGGCCGGCCAGCCATCGATCCGGGGGAGATAGCCGGTCAGCCCGATCAACGCGAAGACGATCGACAAAACGCCGATGACCCCGCCGGTGAGATCAGATGAGATGATCGCAATAAGCGCCGCCCCCGTCAGGACGCCCACAACGGCGGCTGGAAGACCGAAAGAGACCGCCGTCATATCGGCGTTTTTGCGGTGGGCGCTGACGCTGACGACGTCGATTGCGATCAAAAGCGGCAAAAGCGCGCCCAGGGCCAGCTCTGGTTCGACCCCAAGCGCCATGATCGGCAGGGCCGCGGGCGTGCCGACACCGCCAAACCCGCCCTTGGCGATGCCCAGCAGTCCAACCGCAAGACAGGCAAAGGCAATATCCATCGGAGACATAAGCGCAACCGAGCGCAAATGCAGCCCATTGGCAAGGTGTTTGGCGGGGCCAGCGCGGTGCAACGTCGGGGGGCAAAGCTGCGCGCGGATGCCGGGTGTTCGCGTCCGGGCGGCGGCGCCATTGAAGATGGCGCGCGGTTTCGGCGCACCCGGCACCTTGCGAAAAAGGGCGCCCGAAGGCGCCCTTTCAAATCGCTTGGCCTGGGGTTTACCCCTGGTCGAGCGTCAAAGCCACGAACCGCGGATCGCCGCCCCGGCGCACCAGCAGCAGAAGCGATTTGCGCCCCGCTTCGGTGGCCGCAGCGATCCGGTCTTCAAGATCGCCCACTGCGACGACCTTCTGCTGGCCGGCTTCGGTGATCACATCGCCCGCCCGAAGGCCCTTTTCAAAGGCTTCGCTGTCTTCGGCGACATTTGTCACGATGAGCCCTTCGGCACTGTCTGACAGACCAAGTTCCGCGCGCAGCTCGTCGGTCATGGTTGAAACGGTGACACCAAGGATGTCCTTTTCAATCGGCTCCGCGGCAGGTGCTGAGGCGGGCACGGCGCCTTCGGCTTCCTCGCGGCGGCCCAGCGTCACCGTCAGGGTGACCATGTCACCGTCGCGCATCACATTGACGGGCACCGCAGCCCCCACCGGTGAATTGGCGACGGTGTTCACAAGCTCGCGCGTGTCGGCGATTTCGGTGCCGTTGAAGTCGACGATCACGTCGCCGGCTTCGATGCCTGCGTCCTTGGACGGCCCATCCGGCACGTCGGTGACCAGCGCGCCTTTGGCATCCTGCAGCCCCAAACCCTCGGCGAGGTCTTCGGTCACGTCCTGGATGCGCACACCCAGCCAGCCGCGACGGGTTTCGCCGAATTCCTTGAGCTGTGCGATGACATTGGTGGCCACGCGCGACGACATCGCAAAGCCGATGCCGATCGAGCCGCCGTTGGGCGACAAGATTGCGGTGTTCACGCCGATGACTTCACCGTCGAGGTTGAACAGCGGCCCGCCCGAGTTGCCCCGGTTGATCGCCGCATCGGTCTGAATGTAGTCGTCATAGGTGCCAGACAGCGCGCGGCCCCGGGCAGAGACGATCCCGGCCGAAACCGAAAAGCCCTGACCCAGGGGGTTGCCCATGGCCATGACCCAGTCGCCGACGCGCATGTCGTCTGATGCGCCCCATGGCACGAAGTCCAACGGCACGTCCGCTTCGACCTTCAACAACGCCAGATCGGTGTTGGGGTCGCGACCGATGACGGTGGCTTCGCGTTCTTCACCGGTGAAAAACTCGATCAAGATCTCGTCGGCTTCGGCAATCACGTGATTGTTGGTCACGATGAACCCGTCTTCGGAAATCACGAAGCCAGACCCCAGCGCTTGCGAGCGCCGCGGTGTCGGCCCGCCGTTGCCCTGGTTGCGGTCCAGAAAGTCGCGGAAGAAATCTTCAAACGGGCTGCCTTCGGGCACTTGCGGTGCGGGCCCGGTGTTGGTGGCGACGGTGGTTGAGGTGGTGATGTTCACAACCGAGGTCGAAACCTGGTCTGCGAGATCGGCGAAGGTGGCGGGGCGGTCCTGCGCCCCGGCTGACAGGGTCTGCGCGATCAACAGCGCAAGACCGGTCACGAAAACCCAGAACAGGCGCATGGGCGCGGGCTGGGACTGTCGTAGTGTGAGTGCCTGTGGTGTCACTCTGTCCTCCTTTTGAAGCACGATATGCGGCATGGGCGCCGCCTGACCTGATCATTCAGATAGTGTTGATCGCGCGCAACGCAAACCCCGTCTCGGTTTCTCACCTCTTGGTGAACGATCGTTAGCGATTGGTTAACACCGCCCATCAGATGGGGCCGGCCAGCCAGATCAGCAGGACGCCGCCGGCGACAGCGGCCAGGCCGAGGACGCGGCGCGTCTCGATGGGCATTTGCGACATCGCCGCCAAAAGCTCTTCCAAACGACCAGGGGCCAGTGCGAACACCAGCCCCTCAATCACGAGCACAAGGCCCAATCCCAAAAGCAGGATCTGCATCAATCGTTCAGGCCATCGCCTTTCAGGAACTCGAAAAATTCCGAGTCCGGCGTGATGACCATGGTCGAGTTTGACCCTTGCAGCGCCTTTTCATAGGCCGCCAGTGAGCGGTAGAACTCAAAGAACTCAGCGTCCTGCCCGAAGGCTTCTGCGAAGATCCGGTTGCGTTCGGCATCCGCTTCACCGCGGGTGATGTCAGCTTCCTTTTGGGATTCCGACACCAGTTCAACCACCGTCCGGTCGGCCTGGGCGCGCACCCTTTGGGCAGCTTCCTCACCGCGTGCGATTTCGTCTGCGGCTTCGCGTTCACGTTCTGCGCGCATCCGCGCGAAGGTCGCATCGAGGTTGGTTTCGGGGAGGTTCGTCTGCTTGAGACGAACGTCCACGATTTCAAGCCCGAGGGCGGCCGCCCGGGCCTGGCTG
The DNA here is from genome assembly GCA_038530285.1 of Pseudomonadota bacterium. Taxonomy (GTDB): domain Bacteria; phylum Pseudomonadota; class Alphaproteobacteria; order Rhodobacterales; family Rhodobacteraceae; genus JASJAR01. The sequence goes on along the minus strand of JBCBCY010000010.1, from coordinate 73,114 downwards.
GAATTGCGAATGCGTACGGCCAGACCGGCGCGTTCTTCCGACAGGATGGTGCTGGAAGTGACACCTGCCGAACCCAGAACAGCGCGAATCTGCGGGTTCAGGATGCTTTCCAGACGGTCGCGGGCAGAGCTGATACCGCCCACACCCACGGCCTGCCGGAACTGGACAAGATCCGCGATCCGGTAGCGGGCAAAGGCGTCGACCACCAGACGGCGGTCGTCAGAGGGTGTCACCTCGATCGCGGGTGTGTCGAGCGACAAGATGCGGTCGTCGTAGCGCACCACTTCTTCGATCAGGGGCAGTTTGAAGCCCAGGCCCGGGTCTTCCTTGACCTGCTGGATCTGGCCAAAGCGCAGCACCAGCGCCTTTTCACGCTCGTCCACGATAAAGATCGAGGACAGTGCGATCGCGATCACGATGATGATCCCGGGAATGATGAAGACGTTGCGGTTCATCTCAGTTACCTCCCGTTGTCGGCGTGCGCCGACCCAGTTCGTTCAGCGGCAGGTAAGGCACAACACCTTGTCCTGAACCGCCCGCTCCTTCGTCGAGGATGATCTTGTCGATATCCCCAAGCACACGTTCGAGCGTTTCGATGTAAAGACGCCGCCGGGTCACTTCGCGGGCCTGTTCGTATTCACCCAGAACCGCGAGGAAGCGCGAGGCTTCACCGGTGGCTTCGTTGACCTGCTGGGCGCGGTAGCCTTCGGCCTGTTCGAGAAGCTGGGCTGCTTCACCACGTGCGCCTGCAAGCACCCGGTTGGCATAGGCATCGGCCTGGCGTTCGAGCCGGTCGCGTTCCTGTTCGGCCGCCTGCACTTCGCGGAAGGCGTCGATCACCTGGTTGGGCGGGTCGGCCCGGTCAAGGTTGAGACGCACGATGTTGATGCCTGCATCGTAGCTGTCGAGCGTGGTTTGGATCAGCTCGCGGGCGCGGTCTGCCGTCAGGTCCCGGTCGCGGTTCAAAAGCGGGGCCAATTGGCTTTCGGCCACAATCTCACGCATGGCTGATTCGGACACAGCGCGAACCGTTGATGGACCGTCGGCCAGGTTGAACAGATATTTCGCGGGGTCAGAGATGTTCCAGACCACTTCGAAATCGATGTCGACGATGTTCTCATCCGTGGTCAGCATCAGGCCGGACGACCCCCGCCCCGAGGTCGCCACGCCGATGGCTTCGGATTGTTCGCGCGTCACCGGCAGGATTTCGTAAGTGACCAGCGGCCAGGGCGCAAAGTTCAGACCCGGATTGCCGATGGACGAAAATTCGCCAAGGAACAATTCCACCGACTGTTCTTCAGGCCGGACCGTGTAAAACGATGAAAACGCCCACAAAGCCAGCGCGGCCAGGGCTGCAAGGCCAACGGTTCCCTTGGTCAGCTTGGGGCCTTCGCCACCACCGCCGCCGCCGTTCGCGCCGCCGCCGCGTCCGCCCATGAGCACCTTCAGCTGCTCCTGGCCTTTTTTCATGATCTCATCGATCTCAGGGATTTGGGGGCCGTCTTGGCCCGGGCGCCGGGGTGGGCCGCCACGGTCATCGCCGTTGCCTGATCCGTTGCCTCGGTTGCCGCTCCCGCCGCCCCATGGTCCGCCGTTGTTACCAGCCATACGTGGTTAAGTCCTTCGTGCCGTCCAGATTGAGGTGTTGTGGGGTAGTTGTGCTTTTTCAGCCCGAGTTCAAGCCGTTCTGACAGGTTCTCGCATTGTTACCAATTCTTCCGATATCGTCGGGTGGACCGCGCAGGTGCGGTCAAAGTCCTCTTTCGTGGCGCCCATCTTCACCGCGATGCCCACCATTTGAATGAGTTCGCCCGCCCCATCTGCGACGATGTGGCACCCGAGAATCTTGCGGGTGGCGCGGCTGACGATCAGTTTGAAGAGCACCCGGCCCGGCTTTTCGATGAAGGCGGTGCGCATGGGCCTGAAGGAGGTGCAGTAGACCTCGATCTCTTCAAGGTCGCGGGCCTGTTCTTCGGTCAGCCCCACGGTGCCCAGTTCGGGCTGAGTGAACACCGCCGAAGCGACAAGGTCGTGGTCCACCTTGGTCGGCTTGCCGTGAAAAACCGTGTCGACAAAGGCCATGCCTTCGCGGATTGCGACGGGGGTCAGCTGGATGCGGTTTGTCACATCGCCAATGGCATAGACGGACGGCACATTCGTCTGGCTGTAGTCGTCGACCGTCACCTCACCGCGGCGACCGACCGCCACGCCGGCGGCATCCAGCCCCAGATCGGCGGTGTTGGGCGCCCGGCCTGTGGCAAACATCACCCGGTCGTAGACGCGTTCGTGCCCATTGGTGGATTTGACCCAGACGGGCCCACCTTTGAGCGCCTCACCCGCATCGGGATCGGCCGGCGCCAATTCCCCCGCGCCGCCCTGGATCATCTCGGCGGGCTTGGCGTGGTCCATATCGGTGACCGTGTCTGCGGCGCGCATTTCGACAATGTTGGTGCCCAGATGCAGATCGATCCCTTGGGTGATCATCGCATCCGACACCAGGCCGCGCGCTTCTTCGTCAAAGCCGCGCAGGACCTGGGCACCCCGGTAGTGCTGCGTCACCTCAACGCCCAAGCCATTCAGAATGCAGGCAAATTCGCAGGCGATATAGCCGCCGCCGATGATCAGGATCGACTTTGGCAAGTCTTCCATCAGGAAAATATCGTTCGACGTCAGACCCAGTTCGGCGCCCGGCATGTTGGGCCGCACTGCGTGCCCGCCGGTGGCGATCAAGATGTGCTTGGCGGTGACCTGCGTGCCATCGGCGAGTTCAACGCAATGGGGGTCAGTGAGGCGCGCGCGCTGGTCGAACACCTCGACCCCCGCGCCCGACAAAAGCGTGCCATAGATGCCTTCGAGACGCTCAAGCTCGGACCGCATGCGGGTCCGGAAGGTCTGCCAGTTGAAGCGGCCGGCCTCATGCGACCAGCCGTAGGCCTGGGCGTCGGCCACGGTTTCGCGGTATTCACTGGCAAAGACCATCAGCTTTTTGGGCACACAGCCGCGGATCACGCAGGTCCCGCCCAGGCGGCTTTCCTCGGCCAGGGCCACTTTCGCCCCGCCCTGGGACGCGACACGCGCCGCGCGCACCCCGCCAGAGCCGCCGCCGATGACAAAAAGATCGTAGTCAAATGCCACGTCAGGTGCCCAGATCTTTGAAGATATTCGCCGTTGGTTCAACCGCCACACGTTCTTCGACGAAGGTGCCTGCGTTGATGTCACGCACTTCGACACGCCCGTCGCCGTGGCCGGTGACGACCACGTCGCACATGTCGATAAACAATCCGTTTTCGACCACGCCGGGGATCTGGTTCAGCACCAGGGCCAGTTGCCGGGCATTGCCGATCCGCTTGAGGTTGAGGTCGAGGATAAAGTTGCCCTCATCGGTGCGCAGTGGCGTGTCCCCATCCATTCTGAGCGTCAGGTCGCGGGCCAGAACATCCAGCCCCGGCAGGGTTTCTTCGATCAGCGACTGGGTGGTGTCGCGGCCAAAACCGATCACCTCAACCGGCAATGGAAAGGCGCCGAGGGTTTCGACCTCTTTCGATTTGTCGGCGATCACAATCATCTGATCTGACGCGCCGGCCACGACCTTTTCGTGCAATAGCGCACCGCCGCCGCCCTTGATCAGGTTCATTTCACCGTCAAATTCGTCGGCCCCGTCAATGGTCAGGTCAAGCCATTTCGCCTTGTCCAGCGTCGTCAGCGGAATGCCCAACTCGCGAGCCATGTTGGCGGTGCGCACCGATGTGGGCACGCCGGTGATTTTCAGGTCTTCGTCGCGAATAAGCTCAGCGAGGCATTTGAGAAGCCAGGCGGCGGTAGAGCCCGTGCCAAGCCCGATGGTCATACCCGATTCCACAAAATCGGTGGCGCGGCGGGCCGCGACATATTTGGCTGTATCCATCGGTGTCAGGTTTTCAGACATTGGCGCCCCCGCAAATCTTGCCGGGTTATAGAACGCACGGTCTGCGCGCGCGAGAGGAAAACGTCAGAACAAAGTGTTCTCGACCCGTTCGGCCACGTCCGGACGGCCCGCCGCGGTTAGAACAAGGGCCCCTTCGATATGCGCCAAAATGACGGCGGCCCCCGTGGCGGGGTCAGGATCGTCTTCGGGCAGCCGTCCCACAATCCAGTCAAGAAAGCCTTCGATGATGGCCGCCGCCGTGGTTTGAAACACCGTCGTGCCGCGCGCCGCCTCGGCCAGAATATCTAGCCAGACATGGGCAAATGCCGCTGCCTGAGGTTGGCGCATAAGAGCCGTGATCTCGGCCAGGCAAGCGGCGCGATTGGGCGCGTGCCCGGGTGGAAGGGCCGCATCGAGCGCTTGCGTGAAGCGTTCAGCGAGACATCTCAGCAGGGCATCAATGAGCCCGTCTTTTGACCCGAAATGATAGATCAACATCCGGTCGGACGTCCCCGCCGCCTTGGCCAGAGGCCGCAACGACGCCCCCGCCAGGCCGTTTTCGACCACATGGCCCGCCATCAACAGCAGCCAGGTTTGTTTCTTTTCGTTGGAATCGCTCATTATTTTCCTATTGTAGCAATCGCTACATTTCGACTATCGTAGCAGTCGCTACAACTTCAAATTGGACCAATCCCATGACCCTGCTTCAACTCATTCCCATCCTCGCAGCCCTTGGCTTTGTCGTCTACAATGTCGGGCATCCGACATTTGATGGCACGCCCGGGCCCAATTCCTGGATCCTTCCCGCTGTTTTGTCCGCCGGGTTTTTGGCCTTCACGCTTTACGGCGTCGCGGTCGAAGGCCTTGTCCAATTCTGGATCAACCACACCAACACGATCACCGGCAATCAGGTCTGGCTGGATCTGCTTTTGGCGATCTCAATCGCTTTCACGCTTATGGCGCCGGAGGCCAGACGTTTGGGCATGAAACCGGCGCTTTGGTTGGTGGCGATCTGTTTGACGGGATGTATTGCGGTTTTGGCGATGCTGGCGCGGATGTTCTGGCTGAAGGCCCGGATGGGCGAGATGCCTGCTGCCGCAGCGTCGTAACCGGGCGAGCCGGGGTCGCCCCTGCCCTTACGCGGGGCGGCTTTGGCGGCTAGACAGGCGGGTATGTTCATCTCGGTGCTTGATCTGTTCAAAATCGGTGTCGGCCCATCGTCATCCCATACGATGGGGCCGATGGTGGCGGCCGCGCGGTTTCTGGACACCCTGCGCGCTTCGGCGTTCACCGCGCAAGGCGTGCGCGCGCATCTGCATGGGTCGCTGGCGTTCACCGGCGTCGGACATGCGACGGACCGCGCGGTGATCCTGGGGTTGGCGGGGTTTCGGCCTGACACCTATGACCGGGCGGAGGCCGATGCCGCGATGGACCGGATCGGGCGCGAAAAAGAGGTTCGCCCGGAAGGCTTGGCGCGTCTGGCTTTCGATCCCGCTAAGGATTTGATCTTTGATCGCTCGGCCCCCCTGCCCGGCCATGCCAATGGGCTGCGCCTGTCTGCGCTGGACGGCGAAGGTGATGTGATCCTCGATGAGATCTACTATTCGATCGGCGGCGGGTTTGTTCTGACCCAGGCGGAACTGGCCCAGGGGCGCGACACCGACATGGGCCCGCCGGTGCCCTTTCCCTTTGCCAGTGCCGATCAGATGCTGGCGATGTGTGCCCAGACGGGCCGGTCCATCGCGGAGTTGAAGCGCGAAAATGAGCTGTCGCGGATGGGGCGCGCTGATCTTGATGCCGGGATCGAGCGGATCTGGACGGTGATGTCACAGTGTATCGACCGGGGGCTAGAGACGCCCGGGGTCTTGCCGGGCGGTCTGAACGTCAAACGGCGGGCGGCCGATATCCACGCCGCCTTGATCGACGAACGCGGACGCAATCTGACCGCGCCCCATACGATCAACGACTGGATCAGCGTCTATGCCATGGCCGTGAACGAGGAAAACGCCGCGGGCGGTCAGGTGGTCACGGCCCCGACCAACGGCGCGGCGGGCGTGATCCCCGGCACGATCCGGTATTACCTTGACCATGTGCCGGGGGCGACGCGAACGCGGGTGCCTGAGTTTTTGTTGACCGCCGCGGCGATCGGCGGGTTGGTGAAGCACAATGCCTCAATCTCTGGCGCTGAATGTGGCTGTCAGGCAGAGGTTGGATCGGCCAGTGCGATGGCCGCCGCAGGTTTGGCCGCCGTTCTTGGGGGGACGCCCGAACAGGTTGAAAACGCGGCTGAAATTGCGCTTGAGCATCATCTGGGCATGACCTGCGACCCGGTGCGTGGGTTGGTGCAGGTGCCGTGCATTGAACGCAACGGGCTCGGCGCGATCAAGGCGGTGTCGGCGGCGTCGCTCAGCTTGCGGGGGAACGGTGAGCATTTCGTGCCGCTGGATGCCGCGATCGAGACGATGCGCCAGACCGGCGAAGATATGTCAGAGCGGTACAAGGAAACGGCACTCGGTGGGTTGGCGGTCAACGTGCCCAATTGCTGAACGCGGCCTAATCCAACCCCAACGGCGCAAAGGCATCGCCGACAAAGGGGGCATAGTTGCGCCATTCGTCTGAACTGCCGGTATAAATCGCCTTGCGCACCTGGGCTGAACTCGCGGTTCGAACCACGCGTTTTTTCTTGTGAAACGCCAGAACGCCCGGGTCCCAATCCAGTCCGCAATGCGTGAGGATGCGGCGGGCTTCATCCTCAGGCGCTGCGGTGAGGGCTTCATAGTTCACGTCCAGGATCCGGCCCGGCAAAAGATCGCGCCAGAACGCCATGAGGTCCTGGTATAGCCCGTGCATGGCCACGGTTTCCGTCAGATCGAAGGCGTAGCGATTGCCGGTCGACCCGAAGTTCTGGCGGAAGATCGACCAGCAGGTGGCGCGTGGGTCGCGCTTGATGTGCAAGATCGGGGCATCCGGGAAAGCTGCGGCCATAACGCCCACGAAGCTGAAGTTGATGGGCATCTTGTCAACGACCCGGTCCGATCCGTGGGACAGATCGGCAATCACGCGGCGGTAGTCCGACTGGACCTGCGCCAAACGCTCAGGCGTGAAGAGATCGCGCGCGCTGGCCCCATGTTCGCGGAACACCGGCCGGACGTATTGCGTGAAAAAGCGCAACTCACCGGCCCCTTGTGCGGCGCGATGCGCGCCGATGATCTGTTCCAGAAGCGTGGTGCCGGACCGCGGCATCCCGACGATGAAGATCGGATGCGGGCCGGCATCGGGTGCGGGCGCGGGCGCCCAAGGCGCGGCAAAGGCCGACTTGATGTCTTCAAACAGGGTCCGGTCGTCGTCGGTCGTATAATCGAATTCGGCCCGCCGGATGGCATTGCCTTGCTGGAAGTGGTCATAGGCGCGGGCGTAGTCGCCCGCCTTGTCATGGGCGCGGCCCAAGACGAAATGGATCGTCCTTTTATCGTGTGCTTCAACCTCGTCAGAGGCCAGGTACCCCGCAAGCACGTCAAGGCGCGGGTCGCCAAGGGTCAAAGCGTCAATATTGGCGCGCTCAATCAGCAGGCGCGGGTTATCGGGGTGCTGTTTCATAGCGGTGTCGAGGACCTTGATCGCATCGTCCTTGTCGCCTGCGGAATTCAACGCCGTGGCCAGACGAAGTGCGACCGCGTAATTGTGCGGGGCCAGTTTCAGGGCACGTTGATAGGCCGCGATCCCCTCGTCGAGCCGGTTCACATTCAGGAGTGACTTGCCGAGGTTCACCAAAACCTCAAGTTGATCGGGGTTGAGTGCGAGACATTCAGTATAGGCCGCGATGGCCTCGTTTGAGCGCTGCAGCCGCGATAAAAGCACGCCCTTCAGGTTGAACGTCTCGGGGTGGGGGTCAAGCTGGCCTTCGACGTGTTCCAGACGCGCATAGGCGCCGGTGACATCCCCGCCGCGAAACAATGCGACAATCCTGGAAAGTTCGGCAATGCGCTTTTGATCGGCCGGGCCGGCCGGGGCGCCGGCAAGCGCTTTGAGACCCTCAATCGCCGATCTGTTGTGCGGGAACCGGGCGAGGATCTTCTGGAAGTGTTCGCGCGCCTGGCTCGTCTTGCCTTTTTTCATCAGGCTTTTGGCCTTGGCGAGGTCTTGTTGTACCGACATTGGGGCGCTCCGGACTTTGCGGGACGGTAGCGTTAAAATTCGGATGTCTGCAAGCGGTGCAATGACCCGATGGACGCGCTTGGTGGACGTGCTTAACGTAGGCTCATGACACATGATCGTCCGGTCCTTGGCATTGTGCTTATGATCGGGTTTTGCCTGACCATCCCGTTTTCTGATGCCTTTGCCAAACTGGCCGGGGCGAGCCTGCCATTGGCGGTGCTGATCCTGGCGCGGATGCTCGCGCAAGGGGCTGCGATGACGGCGCTGGCGCGTGCACAGGGGGTCAGTCTTCGGCTGACGCGGCGCGCGTTCTGGCTGACGGTGATCCGCTCGGTGCTGAACCTTGGGGGTCTGGCCGCGATCTTTGGCGCTTTCCGCGTTCTGCCCTTGGCCGATGCGATCGCGATTGCCTATGTGATGCCGTTCATTCTGTTCTTTCTGGGCCACTACTTTATGGGCGAAGTGGTCGGCTGGCGCCGGGTGGTGGCCGCCTTGTTCGGATTTGTGGGCACGGTGCTGGTGATCCAGCCGAGCTTTGCGGCGGTAGGGCTGGCGGCCTTGCTGCCCGTTGTTGGCGCGGTGTGCTTTGCGGTGTTCATCCTTGTCACCCGTGTGCTGGCGCAAGAGGCGAATGCCACGGCCCTGCAAGCGGTGTCAGGCTGGGTGAGCATTGCCATGATGGTGCCGCTGATGGGGTTGGGAAGTGCGTTGGCCATTTACGACCTGACCTTCGTCTGGCCCCACGGGGCTGGCTGGGCCTATCTGGCCGGGATCGGGTTTTTCGGCACGTTGGCGCATCTGTTGATGGTGCAAAGCCTTGCCCATGCGCCGTCTTCGACGGTGGCCCCCATCCAATACCTGGAGATTCCCATGGCGGCACTGGTGAGCTGGTGGATCTTCCGCGAGTTTCCCAACGGGCTGGCGCTGTTGGGGATCGGGATTATCCTGTGCGCGGGGCTTTATATCCTGTGGCGCGAGCGGGCGGTCATGCTGAGGCAAGCGCGGCCAGAAGCGGACCCAGTGCATTGGGTGGCAAAATAAGAAGCATGCCGTCGCCCGACACTTCAAGCGTGACCGGGCCGGTGGACAGGTTCGATGTGCCGATCTGGCCGATTGGGTGAAACGCCAGCCCGTCGATTGGCCAGTTCAACCCGGTCGAGCGCCCCGTCACCCCGGTCATGGGGAAAAGCGACACACGGGTGCCCGGGGCGAGATCGAGCGCCATATGGTGCGGGCAGTGGACCGCGATGTCATGGGGGCTGATCAAGATACACCAGCCCGGGGGGGATTTCGCCAAAGCCGACAGCACCGCAAGCCCGTGATCGATCCGCGCGCCAAGAAAGCCCAGCGCCAGGACGCGTGGCGCGTCGATCCGGGCCAGGCATTTTTCAAAGTCGGTGCTGTCTTGCTCGGCGATCCGGTGCAGCTTTGCCGGCGCGATGCGGGCGTCGGGGGCAAAGGAATCAAAGTCGCCGATCACCGCATCGGGGGTCACACCAAAGGCGAGTGCCCGGGCCGCTCCGCCATCGGCGGCAACCACCTTTCGGCCGGGCTGCGCGACACGCTCAAAATCAGCCTTTTGCGCGTCTGCCGGGCCAATCAGGATCACAGGCTGATCGTCGCAAACAACCGCTGTCGTTTCTGTCACGGAAAAAGTGCCACAATTCTGACCCAAAAAAATCCTGCGATAACCATTAGTCTGTTCCTATTTGTGAACGATGGCGTGGTAAACACACTGTTGCTGCTATGTAGAGAAAGCGAAAATCAATGGTTGGTTCGAGCAAGATCCTGACGGTTTCTTACGGTACGTTCAGCTGCACGCTGGAGGGATTTGACGATCCGTTTTCGACCATGCGGTCGATTGCTGAATATTTCCGGGACCTTGCGGCGGATGACCGTTACTTCGGCGCCGAGCCTCCGACCCCTGATGCGGAGATGCTGCACCGCATTGCAGAACGCGAAATCCAGCGCCGGGTCGAAGCGCGCGTGGACGGCGAAGACGTGATTTTGCGCCAGATCGATTCGGGTCTGGTCGAAGATGAAAGCGATTTGCCCGCCAGTGAAGCCATGGCCGAGATGGCCGACATCGCGGTCGAGGACCCCCAGGCTGATGCCGCCGAAATCGTCGCTGCAGCGCCGGCTGCCGTCATCGCAAAGGACGCCGACGCCGCCGAGGTTGAGGCCGAAGGCGAGGCCGAGACCTTCGAAGAGGACAGTCTTGATACCGTGGCGGACGACGCCGTCGCCGATGACGATGTGACCCTTGAAGACACACCGGTTGAAGACGCGCCGGCAGATGCCGCCGAAGAGCTTTCCGAGCGCGCAGAAGATGCCCCTGTCGCCGAGGCAGACGCGGGTGACGCACCGGACGAAGATGTTGAAGACACGATCGAAGACAAGCTGAACCGCATCCGCGCGGTGGTCGAACGGACGCGATCGCGCGATTTGGGTGCGGCCGCGTATGCCCAGACGATGGAGCCCGAAGACGCCGATGACGAGGCCGATGCCGCCGAATTGGCACCGGGTTTTGCCGGCGATCTTGATGCCGCTTTGATCACGCAGGTCATGGCCGAAGAAGACGCCGTGACCGACGTTGACGACATCGCAGCACCCGCATCGCCTGACCCCAGCCCTGAGGATTTGGCCGATCTCGCGGCCCTGGACGGTGCAGATGGGGACCAGCCGGAAATCGCGCTGGATGACGCGTTCGAGACCGCCGAAGAGGGGGCGGAGACCCTTGAGGACGAAACCGAAGAGGACCGCGCCGCGGCAGAAGATCGTGCAACAGAAGATGCCGTGACACGCATCCTGACGGAGTTTGCGCCCGAAGAGATCACCGCACAGGCCGAAGCGCGCGCCGAATTGCCATCAGACGAAGCGCAGGACGTGGAAGACGATGTGCCCGAGATGGTGTTTGAGACCGAAGAGACCGACGCGGCCGAAGCCGCGCCCGAAGAGACGGACGCGCCAGACACCGCACAGACCGACGACATCGAAGACGACGATGCGGACGACGATGCGGATGACGATCTTTGGGAACGCGACTTTGACGCCGAAGCCGAAGAGGACATCGAGGGCGTCGCGGACGACGCATCCGTTGCCGCCGCACGCGATGGCCGCACCACGTCGAAGAGCGTTCATCTCAAAGCCCCGGACGAAGAGAGCGATCGTCTTGAAACCGAGACGGAAACCGCGTTCAAGGAAGATGCAGGCTCGCGCCGGCGCAGCGCCATTGCGCATCTGAAGGCGGCCGTGGCCGCCACGCGGGCCGACAAGATCCTCAGCCGTGTTGTGGGCCGCGACCATGCCGGCGACCCGGAAGAACAAAAGGACTACCGCGAAGACCTGTCAAAGGTGGTCAAACCGTCGCGGCCCTTGTCCACACCCATTGAAGTGACCGACGAGACGCCTGCGGACGCTGCAACCGACGAGACACTTGCGGACGCCGTAGCCGATGAGGCCCATAGCGAGCCGGAGGATGAAAAACCGTCGCCATTGATGCTGGTGTCGGAACTGCGCGTCGGAGATGACGCATCGGGCGAAGATCTTCGGCCCCGCCGCGTGGCGCGCGACGACGAGCCGAAAAGCAAACATGCGGCGGATGATTCCGATTTTGGCGCCTTCGCGGACCGCATGGGTGTCAGCGATCTGACCGACCTGATGGAGGCCGCAGCGGCCTATACAGCGCATGTGGAAGGCCAGCCGCATTTCTCGCGCCCGCAGATCATGCGCCGTGTCGCCACGATTGATCCGTCGGTGGAAGACAGCCGCGAGGCGGGGTTGCGCGCTTTTGGTCAGCTTTTGCGCCAGGGCCGGATCATCAAATTGCAGCGTGGCCAGTTCACGATTGCCGATGGGTCACGCTTCAAGCCTGAACAACGCATCGCCGGCGAGTAAACCACGACCAGCACTGCATAAAAGGGCCGCGGCACCTCTGCGGCCTTTGTCAGGTCCACCCGTTGAGCGCATCGCCAAGGGCGTCTTTCAGTGGGCCAAGGTGACGCGCGTAGCGGCGCCAGGCGTCGGAACTGCCTTTGAACATCTTCTGGCGCACCTGCACCGAAGACGCTGTTTTGACCACGCGGTTGGTGTCTTGAAACGCAAGGCACGCGGGATCGAATGGAAGACCGACATGATCGAGAAGCCGTCGGGTTTCGACCTCCTGGTTTTCTGTCAGGGTCGCGTAATCGAGATGGTATAGGCGGCCTGGCAGGGCCGCGTCCCAATGGTCCATCAGGGCATTGTAGCGGCGGTAATAGGCGGCAATTTCCAACAGGTCGTACCCGAAGGGCATGGTGCCATCGGAAAACTTGTTTTGATAGATCGACCAGCAGACCGCCATGGGGTGACGGCGCATATGGATGATTGGCGCGTCAGGGAACGCGCGTGCGATTGACCCTATATATCTGAAGTTGAACAGGTTTTTGTCAGACGCATGGGATTTTCCCAAAGCCGGGGCCGGGCGGCGGTCGCGATAAGCCGCTGCGATTGCTGAGGGATCGACGCGCTGGTCGGGGTCCAACTGCGCAAGGACATCGTGCAGCGCGGCATGTTCGCCGCCGCCGTCCACCTGCGGGTGACTTGCAAGGATCTGTTCGACCAGCGTTGACCCCGACCGAGGCATCCCGACGATGAAAATCGGCCTGGGCGCCAGCGGACCGGGCGAACGGCTGGAAAAGGGCTGGACCCGCAGCCTTTGCGCAAGCTCAAAAGACGCGTCGAGGTTCCAGTTCACCCCCTGCCTGTAAAGGCTGTTGGCCTGCGAAAGGATGCCAAACGCAGTATCTTCAGAGCCGGGCGCGCGATCATAGGTGCGCGCGATTGCGAACAACAGATCGTGCCGCGCGCCATCCCCCAGGGTTGGGTCGGCGGCCAAAGCTTCCATCTCGGTAATCTTGTTGTCGCCAGCCGAAAGCCGCCCCATCCGCGCCAGCTGCAAATACGCAGCAACGCTGTCGGCCCGCGCGGCAATCGCGCGTTCGGCATAAGCTGCCGCCGTGTCGAGATCCCCAAGCTCTTCATAGGCGCGCGCGAGTGTCTGGGCGGCCGTGCCAAAGTCTGCCGACCCCTCGGGCACGGCTTTGAGTACCGTGATCGCAGCCTCATGGCGCGCGGCATTCACAAGCGCGACCCCAAGGTTTGCGCGCGCCCGGTCATAGGAAGGGCGAAGCGCCAGCGCCCGGTTCAAGACCTCGATCGCCTCCGCCGGGTCTGCGCGATCCGACAGCACAACCCCAAGATTGGTCAGCGCTTCGACATAGTCGGGCTGCGCCAAAAGGCAGGCGCGCAGGTTCGTTTCAGCATCCGTCAGATCGCCGCGCAGAATTTGCGCCCCCGCCAGAGTGTTCAAAAGCTCAGGGTCGCCGGGACTGAGCTTCAGCCCAGCCCGCGCGTCGGCCATCGCTTCGTCAAGACGATTGAGCTTTTGAAGCAGGCCCGCGCGATTGTTCAGGGCGCGCGCATTGGCAGGATCAAGTGCAAGACTTCGCCCGAAAGCGGACAAGGCACCGTCGGCGTCGCCGCGTTGCATTTCGATTGCTGCAAACAGGTTCCACAATCGGCTGTCTTCGGGGTGGTGTTGCAACAGATCGTCGGCCGCGCGCCGGGCCTGGTCAAAAGCGCCAGATTGAAACTGCGCGACCAGCGCTGCAAAAGCCTGGTGCGGGGCGGGGTTTGTCACTTGCCCGAATCGTTGGGATCAGCCTGCCCGATCCCGCGGAAGATCGCTTTCAAAGGCAGCGCCCAGACCACGCCCAGGCCCACGTAAACGCCAAACTCAACCCACAGCGCGGGACGGTCCAGCAGATTGACAATCGTGACGGCCGCGACCACGTACACCGGCAGGCCCACCAGCAGGATCAGAAGGGCCCAGCGCTTTTTTGCTTTGTGTGTCAGTGCCATAGGTCGTCTTTCGGTTAATCCGAGAAGGGGTCGGTTACCAGGATCGTGTCATCGCGTTCCGGCGAGGTGGAAAGTAGCGCCACCGGGCATTGGATCAACTCTTCGATGCGGCGGACATATTTGACCGCATTGCCGGGAAGATCGCCCCAGGATCGCGCGCCTTTGGTGCTTTCGGACCAACCGGGAAAGGTTTCATACACCGGCTGAACGCGGGCCTGCTCTTCAGACGCGGTCGGCAGGTAATCAAGCGGTTTGCCGTCGAGCGTGTAGCCGGTACAGATGTTCAATTCATCAAATCCGTCGAGCACATCGAGCTTTGTTAGTGCGATGCCCGACACACCCGATGTGGCACAGGTCTGGCGCACAAGCACCGCGTCAAACCAGCCACAGCGGCGTTTGCGCCCGGTGGTGGTCCCGAATTCATGGCCCTGCACGCCCAGGCGTTCGCCCACCTCGTCGAGAAGTTCGGTCGGGAACGGGCCTTCGCCGACCCGCGTGGTATAGGCTTTCACGATGCCAAGAACGAAATCGATGGACCCCGGGCCAAGGCCCACGCCCGTGGCGGCCTGACCGGCGATGACGTTTGATGACGTCACGAACGGATAGGTGCCAAAGTCGATGTCCAAAAGCGCGCCTTGTGCGCCTTCAAACAAGATGCGGTGGCCGGCTTTTCGCTTTTCATTCAACACCTTCCAGACCGGGCCGGCATAGGGCAGGATCTTCGGTGCGACCGCGTTCAGGGCCGCGATCAGCGCGTCGCGGTCAACCGGATCCAGCCCCAACCCGCGCCGCAGCGCATCGTGGTGCACCAGCGCGCGGTCCACACGGCGTTCCAGCGTGGCGGGATCGGCAAGGTCTGCCACCCGCACCGAGCGTCGCCCGACTTTGTCTTCGTAGGCCGGGCCGATGCCGCGCCCGGTTGTGCCAATCTTGGCTACAGAATTCTGGGCTTCGCGGGCGCGGTCCAACTCGCCATGGATCGGCAGGATCAGCGGTGTATTCTCGGCTATCATCAAGGTTTCAGGCGTGATTTCGACGCCTTGCGCCTGCACCGTCGCGATTTCTTCGATCAGGTGCCAGGGGTCCAGCACCACGCCGTTGCCGATGACCGACAGCTTGCCGCGCCGCACGACACCCGACGGCAGCGCATGCAGTTTGTAGACCGCGCCATCGATCACCAGGGTGTGGCCCGCGTTGTGCCCGCCTTGGAACCGCGCGATCACATCTGCGCGTTCCGACAGCCAATCCACGATCTTGCCTTTGCCCTCGTCGCCCCATTGTGCGCCCACGACCACTACATTTGCCACGATATCTGCCTTTCAAAGCCCGCGCGGTTCATAGCGAGTGTTGCGCCCGGGGAAAAGCCGTTGCCCGAATGGACACTGTTAGCGGTCGCAGACTTGTGGGGCCAAAGCGCGCGGGATAGGGGTTCTGCGATGTTTCAACGAGGGTACCATGGCCGATAAATCCATTTTTCATGACCGTTTGCTATCACTTGGGCTGGCGCGGGTGTCTGAAGCGGCCGCTTTGGCCTCGGCCACGCTGATTGGGCGCGGCGACGAGAAAGCTGCAGATCAGGCCGCCGTCGACGCGATGCGGACACAGCTGAACATCCTGGACATTCGCGGCGTCGTGGTCATCGGCGAGGGCGAACGCGACGAAGCCCCGATGCTGTATATCGGCGAAGAGGTCGGCTCGGGCAAAGGGCCCGAGGTGGATATCGCGCTGGACCCGTTGGAGGGGACCACCTTGACCGCCAAGGACATGCCCAATGCCCTGGCCGTGATCGCGATGGGCCCGCGCGGGTCGATGCTGCACGCGCCGGATGTTTATATGGACAAGCTTGCCATCGGGCCGGGATTTCGCCCCGGGGTCGTGACGCTGGACATGGCACCGGCTGAACGCGTGTCGGCTCTGGCCGCGGCCAAGGGCTGTTCGACCAATGACATCACGGTGTGTGTGCTGGAGCGGCCCCGCCATGAGGATATGATCGAAGAATTGCGGACCACCGATTGTGCCATCCGGCTGATCACGGATGGCGACGTTGCAGGTGTCATCCATTGCGCCGAACCCACCACGGGCATCGACATGTACATGGGATCGGGCGGCGCGCCGGAAGGTGTGCTGGCGGCAGCGGCGCTGAAATGCATGGGCGGGCAGATCTACGGCAAGCTGTTGTTTCGCAACAAAGACGAGGAAGGCCGGGCAAAATCGGCCGGGATCACCAACCTCAACCGCGTTTACACCCGCGATGACATGGTGACCGAACATGTTATTTTTGCCGCCACGGGTGTCACGGACGGGTCAATCCTGCCGGGCATCAAGCGCGAGGTCGGGCATTTGACCGCCGAGACGATCCTGATGCGATCGAAAACCGGATCGGTCCGGCGCATGACCTACCGCAACCCGATCGAGGCGATGGCCTGACGGGTCTGGACGCGCATACGGCGTTTCTGGGCGTTGAGCGGTCCCTGAACGGGCGTCGCTGGGTTGGACCTGGCCCAGAAGAGGACCGGCTGAGCGAAGCGCTGGTTCAGCAGACCGGAATTTCCCTCGCGGTGGCCCGCGTTTTGGTGCGCCGCGGCGTGGGTCCCGATGACACGGCGGCGTTTTTGAACCCTTCGCTGCGGGACCTTTTGCCCGACCCGATGGGTTTGCGGGATATGGGCCCGGCGGCGGACCGGTTTTTGGATGCTGTCGCGCAGCGCCAGACGATGGCGATCTTTGCCGATTATGACGTCGACGGCGGGTCATCTGCGGCTTTGATCCTCGATTGGTTGCGACGCATGGGGCTGAGGGCGACGCTTTATGTGCCCGACAGGATCGATGAAGGCTATGGGCCGAACCCGGCCGCGATGGCCGACCTGGCGCGCGGCCATGATCTGATCATCTGCGTGGATTGCGGCACGCTCAGCCATGAGGCCTTGGCGGCAGCGCAGGGCGCGGATGTGATCGTGCTGGACCACCATCTGGGGGGCGAGACCCTGCCCCCTGCCCTGGCTGTGGTGAACCCCAACCGGCAGGATGAAGACGGCGCGCTGGGGCATCTGTGTGCCGCAGCGGTGGTGTTTTTGTTTTTGGTGGAAGCCGGGCGCCGGTTGAAGGCCAAGGGTGAAACGGGCCCTGACCTGATGGCGATGCTTGATCTGGTTGGGCTTGCCACAGTGGCCGATGTCGCGCCCCTGACCGGGGTGAACCGTGCCTTCGTGCGCCGGGGGCTTGAGGTCATGGCGCGCCGGACGCGCCCGGGGCTGGCGGCGCTGGCGGATGTCGCACGCCTGGACCAGCCCCCATCCGCCTATCACCTGGGCTATGTGATCGGGCCCCGGGTGAACGCGGGCGGGCGGATCGGCAAGGCGGATCTGGGGGCGCGCTGTCTGGCATCGACCAACCCCGATGAAGCGCGCGCCATGGCAGACCGGCTTGATCAGCTGAACACCGAACGCCGCGAGATTGAGGCGGCTGTGCGCGATGCGGCTTTGGCCGATGTGGCCGCGCGCGAAGATGGCGCTTTGGCCTGGGCCGCAGGCGATGGCTGGCACCCGGGCGTGGTGGGCATTGTGGCCGCCCGCGTGAAGGAAGCCACCGACCGGCCGTCGGTCGTGATTGGTTTTGACGGCGATATCGGCAAAGGGTCCGGCCGCTCGGTCCCCGGGGTTGATCTGGGGGCCGCGGTCCAGCGGCTTGCCAGGGAAGGCCTTTTGGAAAAGGGCGGCGGGCACAAGATGGCCGCGGGTCTGACGGTGACGCGCGAAAACTTGGACGCGGCGATGGCGCGGTTGTCAGAGCTTTTGGCCAGACAGGGCGCAGGCCAGGGCGGACCGGCGGATTTGTCGGTGGCCGGTGTTCTGATGCCAGGCGCGGCGACCCCGGACCTTTTCCGCGAAATAGAGGCCGCAGGCCCGTTCGGCATGGGCGCCCCTGCCCCACGCTACGCCTTTCCCGATCAGGCGATCCTTTTCGCCAAAGAGGTGGGCGAGGGCCATCTGAAGCTCAGTTTTGGCGATGGTTTGGGCGCCAAACGCGACGCAATTGCCTTTAACGCATTGGCGACCGAGATGGGTCAGGCGCTATTGCGCCACGGCGGTGCGCGGTTCCATCTGGTGGGGCGGTTGGATCTTAATCATTGGGGCGGGCGCGAAACGGTACAGCTTCGGCTGGAAGATGCGGCACCGGCCTAGGGCAAAGCGCAATTTTTCTCTTGCCCTCTGTTTCACATGCCACTACCTAACGCCGACCCAAGTGGCCCGTTCGTCTATCGGTTAGGACGCCAGGTTTTCAACCTGGAAAGAGGGGTTCGATTCCCCTACGGGCTACCATTTTTCCCTGGATTTCTGACATGCGCAAACGGTTGGTACACCCAAAGCCGCGCGCGCCGCGTTGGCCGGTCGGCTAGGCCGGGACGACCACGTCGGCTTTCATGTCTTCCTTGATCATGTCGGAGGCCCGCTCGCCGATCATGATCGCGGGCGCATTGGTGTTGCCCGACACGATCTCGGGCATGATCGAGCAATCGGCCACCCTCAGCCCTGCGATGCCGTGCACGCGCAGGCGCGGATCAACGACCGCGTCATCGGTGGGGCCCATCTTGCAGGTTCCCGCAGGGTGATAGATTGAGGTCGAGTTGCTGCGCGCCCAGTCAAGTGTGGCGTCGTAATCGTCGATATCAAGCGCTGAGGTGGGTCGGAACTCTTCGGAAATCTTGCTGGTCAAAGGCGCGTGCCGGGCAATGCGCCGCGCCACATTCACCCCCGCGACGATGGTCCGACAATCGGTTTCGGTCGACAGGTACTTCGGGTGGATCTTGGGGTAGACGGCGGCATCATCGGACGCCAGGCGGATTTCGCCGCGGCTTTCAGGGCGCAACTGGCACACCGACATCGTGAAGGCCGAAAACGGGTGCACCCCCTCGCCCGGGCTATCTGCCGACCACGGTTGGACGTGGAATTGAATATCGGGGGTGTCGATATGATCTGAGGTGCGCATGAACCCTGTCGCCAGGCTGGCCGCCATGGTCATCGGCCCGGCCCTGAAGAGCGCATATTTCAATGCGATGCGCGCCTGATTGAACAGGCTGCGCACCTCGTCGTTGAGCGTCGGCTCATTGCATTTGAACACAAGGCGCGCCTGCAGGTGGTCCTGGAGGTTCTTGCCCACCGCATGGCAATCGCGCACCACGTCAATCCCGTGGTCCTTCAACTGCTCTGCCTCGCCGATGCCTGACACCATCAACAGCTGCGGCGAGCCGATGGCCCCGGACGACACGATCACTTCTCGGCGCGCTTTCACGATGTGTTCGCGCCCCGCCCGGTCGCGGTAGGCAACACCCACGGCGCGGCGGCCTTCGAAGACGATGCGGCTGGCGGCGGCCCCGGTCACAATATCGAGATTGGGCCGCGACCGCGCGGGGTTCAAAAACGCCACCGCCGCAGAACACCGCCGCCCGTTGCGGGCCGTCAGTTGGAAATAGCCGACGCCTTCCTGGTCGGCGCCGTTGTAGTCGGGATTGAACGGGTAACCGGCCGCTTGCGCCGCCGCGACCCAGGCATCGCAGATCGGGCGTTGAAGGCGCATGTTGGACACTGCCAGCGGGCCTTCGTTCCCGTGAAAATGATCGGCTCCGCGTTCCTGGTTTTCCGATCGCTTGAACAGGGGCAGGACATTGTCCCAGCCCCAACCGGGATTGCCCATTTGCTGCCAGCGGTCGTAATCCTGGGGCTGCCCGCGCACATAGAGAAGACCGTTGAGCGAGGATGATCCGCCAAGCACTTTGCCGCGCGGCCAATCCAGCTGGCGTCCGTTCAGCCCTGGGTCGGGTTCGGTCCGGTAGCACCAGTCGACCGACGGATTGTGCATTGTCTTGAAATACCCCACGGGGATGTGGATCCACGGGTTCCAATCGCGCCCGCCCGCTTCCAACAAGATCACCTTTGAATTCGGATCCTCGGTCAGACGGTTGGCGATCACGCAGCCTGCAGACCCCGCACCGACGATGACAAAATCTGCTTCCACATCAATTTCCTCACGATATGCTTAAAAAACTATACAAATGGAAAATACTATTCTAGCATTTTTTTGAGGTAAAACGTCTCAAAAATTGCAGAAATGGGAGGATGCAATGGGAATTTTTGACCGGGTCCGCGGGGTATCGCGGCGCGACTTCTTCAGAATCGCAGGGACTTACGGGATGAGCTCAACGCTGCTTGCGGCGGGCACATTCGGTGGGGCCATGACAGCGGCCAATCTCGCGAAAGCCGCAGAATCGACCTATAACAAGCGTTTCGCGAACGAGCCAAAGCACGTTCTTAAGTTTGGTGCTGCGGGTTTCAACCAGCAGAACCTTCTGATCGAACGCGCAGGCTGCCTTGAGTTTGCCCGTGATCTTGAAGAACGCACCGATGGTGAAATTCGGATCGAGTTCATCGGCAACAACCAGATCTGCGGCCAGCTGTCGTGTGTCGAGAAGGCCCAGCAGGGTATTATCGATCTCTACGCAGCCTCGACCCAGAACTCTGCCGGTGGGGCGCCGTATCTTAACGTGCTCGACTACGCCTATATGTTCCGCAGCCGGGCCGACCAGTACTACTTCATGTACAGCCCCGAATCGCAGCGCATCCTGCGTGACCCGTTCGAAAAGATGCATGGTCTGAAGTTCCTTTTCACCCACGCGGAACTGCGCGGGCTCATGATGGGCCAGAACTTTGCCGACAAACCCACCGTGACCAAGATTGAAGACATCATGGGCACGAAAAACCGGGTGACTGGCACGCAGCTTGGCCGGATCGCAATGAACGCGCTGAACCTCAACCCGGTTCCGGTCGCGTGGGAAGAAACGCTTGATGGTCTCAAGCAAGGCCTGATCGATGGCGCGGAAACCTGGGCATCGGCTGTGGCTTACGCCAACATGTCGCCTGTTGTGTCGCAATGTGTCGATCTGCGGTTCTTCTGCGGCACCGAGCATACTGCGATGAACGCACAATCCTTCGACGGGCTTGGCGGCGAGTTGCAGGATGCTGTCATGGAAGCGTCCTATCTGACGCAGGTGCATGTGCAGGCCGCCAACGAGGCTGCTTTGGTCAACACGGTTGGCTTTTCGCATCCGCATCAGGGTCCGGACACCATCTTTGCGCAAAACGACGTGCGCGTGGCCGCCCTGTCGGACGAAGAAGTCCGCAAGGCCGAAGAGATGTGTTCGCCCGAGTTCCAGCCGCAGCTCTGGGAGCAGTGGCGTGAGCGGATCAACGGCTGGTCCGGTGGCATCGACACCTATCAGGACATCTACACCGAGGTGCGCAACAATCCGCACAGCCTTGCTGAGAACGTCGAGCCGCGCCGCTGGTGGAAAGGCTAAATTCAAGTGGTTCTTTGAACCGCTAGACTATGCGATCGACCCGGGCGCCTGCCGCCCGGGTCACCGTGAGTGACTGTCAAACACGACACACCGGTCCGCCACCGCCATAAAAAACAAGGATGCGGGCCTCGGGGACATCAGGGAGGTTCCATCATGGATATGATCGGGGGCATGGGAGACGTCATCTCAGCGCTGATCGCGGGCGATGCGTTCATGTTGCAAAGCGCGATGCGCGGCAACCCGGGCATCTGGCCGCTTGGATTGATCGCAACATTGGTCGGTGGGACCCTTGTGGTCTTTATTTACCGCGCCGTTCCGTGGATCGAACGGAACCTGGAACCCGCCATCATGGTCGTGTCGTATCTGGCGATCGGCTACATCATTTTTTCCGGCGTTTTCCAACGCTTCTTTCTCGACGGGCAGCCGCCGTGGTCGACGACCATTCCGCCATTCCTGTTTTTGGTCATGACCTGGGTCGGGTGCAGCTACAACGTCAAGCTGCGCACCCATCTGGCCTTTGCCGAGTTTCGCAAGAACATGCCGCGCGGCGGGCAACTGGTCATGCTTATGCTCGACGCGGTCCTTTGGCTTGGGTTTGCCTGGATCGTCGTCGTGACGACAACGCAAGAAACCGTCCGGGCTGCGGCGAACTTCGCCATCATGCTGGGGACGGACGACGTTATGCAATGGTGGTTCCTTGGCACGGTCCCGATTGCCTTCATTCTTCTGACAGGGCGCGTGATTGAAAACGTGTTTCAGGACTTAAGAAAATTCCGGGATGGTGACGAGATGATTGAAGCTGCCGTGATCGGGGGTGAAGGATGAGCGATCCAACCATCATCACCCTGATATCCATCGCCGTGACGATCCTGTTCATGCTGGGTGTTCCGGTGTTTCTGGTCATTGCCTATTGGGTGATCGGGATGTCTTTCGTGCTGGAATTGCAGCTTTTGAACACCGGGGCTGCGCTCCAGGATGTGTTCACAGACGGCTTTGCCCTGCTTGCGATGCCGCTGTTTATTCTGACCGGCGACCTGATCAACCGGTCGGGCATTGCGCGGCGCCTGTCTGATTTTGCCTATTCCTGCCTCGGCTGGATCAGAGGTGGTCTGGCCATGGCATCGCTTGGCGCTTGCGGGTTGTTTGCGGCGATCTCGGGATCGAATTCAGCTACCACCGCCACCATCGGGTCGATGCTTCACCCCGAAATGGTGAAAGGCGGCTACGACGAACGGTTTTCGGCAGCCACCGCAGCGGCCGGCGGCACCGTGGGGATCATTATCCCGCCGTCGATCATCTTCATTGTTTACGGCTTCCTTCTGAACCTTCCGATTTCCGATTTGTTCGTTGCCGGGATCATCCCGGGCGCGATGATGGTTGGCGGTATGATGCTGGCATGTTTCATCATCTGCTGGCGCAACGGCTGGGGCTTCCTGATCCCGCTTCAATTGGCGCGGGTGCTCAAAACCTCCATCGGGGCGTGGCTTGGTTTTTTCGCGATCGGGCTTGTGCTCTGGGGCATCTACACCGGCAAGTTCTCTCCGACCGAGGCCGCGGGCGTCACTGTTGGCTTTGGCGTCATCGCCGGTCTTGTCAGTTGGGTGGTCAGCACGGTCCTGCGAATGGATCAGACCAAAGACTGGAGTGAAAAGTCAGCCGTTTCGATGCTGGTGGTTGAAGGCTTCACGATCCCGCAGATCCCCGGAATTGTCATGCGCTCGGCCCAGATTACCGGCATTTTGGCGCCGCTGATCGCGGTCTCGGTTGTGATGCAGCAGATTCTGTCGCTTTTGGGCGCACAGGAGGTTATCGGGAATTTCGTCACCTCGATGGGCGGTTACCATGCGGTTCTGTTCACTGCGATGGCGATTGTTTTCGTGTCCGGCATGATCCTTGAGAGCCTTCCGGTCACGATCATTCTTGCGCCCATCCTTGCCCCGATCGCGGCAAGCGTGGGCGTGGATCCTGTGCACTTCTCGGTCATCTTCCTTGTTGGTGCGTCGATCGGGTTTATTACGCCACCCTACGGATTGAACCTTTACGTGGCGTCGGGGGTCACTGGTGTGCCGTACTTCCGGTTGCTTCGGTACACGACACTTTATCTTTTCGCTTTGATCAGCGTTTGGATCATCGTATCGCTGACACCTGAACTGGCGTTGTTCTTGCTGCCAGATCGCTAGGGACAGGTGATGGTGGTAGACAGAAACCCCAATCAAAAGGGACAGATACCGACCAATCTGAGGTTGCTGCTGATCATCGAAGAAGTTGCACGTGCCGGCGTCCCTGTGGCGCCGGCGGCACTTGTCGATGTGTTGGGGCTGCCCAAACCGACTGTTCACCGGCTGTTGGCCACGGCCGAAGAAGAAGGATATCTCCAGCGGGATGTCGATGGTCGTTCGTTCGGGCCGGGCCGGCGTTTGCGGCGCCTTGCGGGAAATACGCTTTCGGCCGAACGCGTGCGGACCGAACGGTTGATGATCATGAATGCTTTGGCTGAAGAGGTCGGCGAGACCTGCAATCTTGCCGCACCCGATCGATCCGGCATGGTCTACCTCGACAGGGTCGAAACGCATTGGCCCTTCCGCATCCAATTTCCCGTCGGCACCCAAGTTCCGTTTCATTGCACTGCGAGCGGGAAAATGTATTTGTCGTCGCTCCGCTCGGACAAGCTGAACCGAATTACAGCCTGGCTCGATCTTGAGCGTCACACGGAACACACCATCACCGAAAAGGATCGGCTGCTGGCGGATCTGACACGCATTCGGCAGCAAGGCTATGCAACCGACAACGAGGAATTCATGCTTGGCATGGCGGCCGTCGCGGTACCGATCCAGGACACGGCCGGGCGCTTGCTCTCAACGCTTTCCATTCACGCCCCGACCCAGCGCCACACGACGGACACTCTGATTGATTGCTTGCCTGGGTTGCGAAAAGCGGCGAGCCGCATCGAGACAATTTGTCTCGACTGACGCGGGCGAACACCCTTCCATTCTACCGTCGGGCGTTTCTAAGCCGCGCCCAGCTGTGTATTGTCTGCCGTTTTGAGAAACCGACCCACAGCACCGGAAAGATGTGTTTCCTGATCTGCGAGCGTTTCGGTCAGTCCCATGTTTCCGCGCGCAAGCTCGACATTCGATTGCGCGATCTTGTCGAGCCGAGAAATGGCCTGGGACAGTTGCGATACGCCTTGGCTTTGATCCTCGCCCGCAACGAGCACATCGTCTATGACGGCTTGGACGGATTTTAGCGTCGCCTCAACATCCGAAATAGCATCGCCTGTGCGCCGTACATCGGATGCGCCGTCGGTCACGCCGCGAACCGAATCCGATATGAGTTGCCCAATCTGGCGAGATGCATCCGCACATCGGTTCGCCAATCCTCGGACTTCGGCGGCAACGACGGCAAACCCTTTGCCTGCGTCACCAGCACGCGCCGCTTCAACCGACGCATTCAGGGCCAAGAGGTTGGTCTGAAAAGCAATTTCGTCGATTGTTGCGACAATTTTTTCCATCTCGGCTGACGCAGACTCGATCGTTCCCATCGTTGAGATGGCGCCTTGTACGATGCTCTGCCCTTCTGCAGTCTTGACCTGTAGCGCCTTCATAAGATCATTGCATTTTCCCAGGTTCTGTCCATTCCCCTCAATCGTCTTGGACAACACACTGGTGGCTTCAGATGCTTCTGCAACCGTGACGGCTTGTTCATTGGATCGCGAGGCCAGATCCGACGACCCGTTTCGCAATTGCTTTGTTGCGGACCCGACACGCCCAACCCCCTCTGAGATACCTATGAAAACGGATTGCAAAGTCTCCAGCGAGGCATTCGTCGTGCGCGCGATTTCTGCAAATGTGCCTTTGTGATCATCCTTCATCCGCTCGTAGAGCGACCCTTCGGCCTGGGCCGACATAATGGTGCGAATGTCGTTGAGTGCCCGCTCGGTCATCGACGCAATCTGATTGATGCCATCCGCCACCCGGCGCCAGACACCGCTTAGATCATCGGTCGCCATCCGTTGCGAAAAATCGCCTGACGAATATGCCATGACCACTTCTTCAAGGGCCGCTACCGCGCGTTCCTGGGCCTCATTCTCAGCCTGTTGTTTGGACAGCAATTTCGCATCCGCTACTTTTTGACCCTGCACAAATTCATCGGCTGTTTGAAGGATTTCATTGACCCCCTTGCCCAGGATCAACGAGGCCCCTTGCAGATCTCTCAGACGCAAACGGTATTCGAAGTTGCCCTCGGTCACAGCCTCTAAAATGCGCTTGATTCCGTCTGCCGACGACGCCTCGAGAGACAACTGCAGATCTTTGTTTTCACGACGAGCGCGCTCAGCATCGCGAAACTGAGCAAGCGCACTTGTGATCTGAGCGAGATCCCGTTGGGGCGCTTGCAAGACAGGGCTGTCGATATCTCCATCGGACAAATCGGCGACCCGGTTGGCGGTTTGTTTCAGCCACCGCGATGCGACAGCAATAAGCGCCGCAGACAGGCCAAGCAGAACCACGACAACGGCCAGAAGAACGGCAAGGGACCGGGTGATTTCACTGTTCAAACGTTGCTGCGCGTTGTTCAGAAAGGTCGCAATTTCAGCCGCACCGGCATCTTCAATCTCTTTGACGATATTGATCTTTTCAGTGATTGCATCGAACCAAACCGAAGGCTCAATCGACGCGATCTGGGCCGCATCGCCTGAAAAGGCAATGTCGCGCATTGAAGTGACATTCTGCGACGCGGGTGAGGCCAACATGTCTTCGATCCGCCCCAGAAGGGTATTCGATGCGAGGCTGCGGTACACATCGATCAGAGTTTGTTGTTGATCGATCAGGGCTGAAAACCGACCAAGCGTTGCTTCGGGAATGCGTCCTTCATTGTCGCGGGCCTGCGCAAAACCAGCCGCGCCGGTCGCGCGCTCAAGCCCCATTGTGTCCTTTGCGGCCATATACACGGCATGGCGCTGCATGGCTCGGGCTGCATTGGGGTAAGACACGCTTTTGCCAAGTTCAGGCAAAAGGGCGATTGCCGACCGGTTCAGGGCAGTGATTTGTCCAACCGCATCCAGAAGCGCAATCGACTGCGCATCCACATCTGCGCGAAGATTCTCCAAATCGGCAATCTGCCCTGCGACATCGCGCAGAAGGAGGTTGAGCCCCGGCGGGATCGACACTTCTGATCGAAGGGCGGCCACAGCAGCGTTGAAGCTGGCAAGCTGTTCGTCACTTTTGGTCCGCTGGAGCGGCAATTGATCCACGAACGCCGTCCCGCCACTGGCAAGAAAACCTGCACTGGCGCCGCGTTCTTTTTGCAACTCGTGGGTCAGGCCGCCAACACTGGCGGCAAGCTCGCTTAACACCACGTCTTCTTGCAGCTGCCGCCGCTCGGCGAGGTCAACAGAAATACCGACCCCCGCAAAGGTCAGCACGGCGGTCAGGCCAAGCGCGGTCAACAGAGCCATTGACCAAGAAATTGGAAGCGATGTCACCTTCATGGGTGGTCCCGATCTAAAATTCACGTTCGAGACGCTAAGTCACAACCCTTAATGTTCCCCTACGCTGCTTGCGCAATTCTACGGGTTAATCTGCCGTCCCTCGCACCGGGATCGGGCGGTCGGGATCCGGGCGGATCACGCGTTGGACAAAGAGCATGCCACCGGCCACTGCCAGCCCGATCAGGTCCGTCCAGCCGCCGCCTTCGATCATGAACAAGGCGGCCACAAGGACACCGAGCCGCACCAGCCAGCCTGCTTTCGCGCCGAGAAACCAGCCCTGCACGCCTGAGGACAGGAAGAACACGCCGATCACCGCCGTCAAGGCTGCGCGCGCGACTTCAAACCATGTTCCATCCATCAACAGCGCCCCATTGTAAAAGAACATGAAGGGCACGATGAAGGCCGCAATCCCGATCTTGAACGACGCCACGGATGTTTCCATCGGGTTGGCGCCGGATATCCCCGCGGCGGCGTAGCTGGCGAGCGCGACAGGCGGTGTGATCGCCGACAACACCGCAAAGTAGAAGACGAAGAAATGCGCGGTCAGGTGCGGGATACCAAGCTGCACAAGACCGGGTGCCACAACCGATGCCGCCACGGCATAGGCCGCGGTCGTGGGCATCCCCATTCCCAGCAAAATCGAGATACACATGGCGAAAAACAGCGCCAAAAGCTGCGAGTTTTCAGCAATGCCCAAAAGCAGCGAAGAAAACCGAGCCCCCACCCCGGTCAGGCTGATCACGCCCACGATGATACCCGCGCAGGCGCACACCGCGATGATCTGGATCGACATCGTACCGGCAAGCTCAAACGCTTTGGCAATCCGCCGCGGCCCCATCCGGAAGGGTGTCAACCAGGACACGGCAGCCGCGGCCACCGTGGCCAGCGTGCCAGCCCGGATCACCGAATAGCCCATGAAGAGGGCGACAATCAGGATGATGATCGGCACAAACAGGTAGACCTGCCGCACGAGCTTGTTGAACTTCGGAAGCTCGTCTTCGCGCATTCCGCGCATCCCGAGCTTGGCGGCTTCGAAATCGACCATGAAATAGACCGACACGAAATAGAGCACCGCCGGGATGATCGCCGCGACCGCGATCTCGGTATAGGGGATGCCGGTGATTTCGGCCATGATGAAGGCCCCTGCCCCCATGATCGGTGGCATGATCTGCCCGCCCGTTGAAGCCGCCGCTTCCACGGCACCTGCCGTTTTCTTGTGGTAGCCGACCTTCTTCATCAGCGGGATCGTGAGCGAGCCCGTGGCCACAACATTGCCCGCCGACGTGCCATTGATCATGCCCATCAGGCCCGATGCAAAGATCGCCACCTTGGCAGGGCCGCCGCGCGCACGCCCCGCGGCCGCAAAGGCGAAGTTCACGAAATAGTCGCCAACCTTTGACGCCTGAAGGAACGCCGCGAAGATGATGAACAGAATGATATAGGTCGACGAGACCGCCGTTGTCGGCCCCAAGATGCCCGCATCGGTGTAAACCTGGGAAAAGAACCGCTGCCAGGTCACGGCAGGCGCGTTCAAAAAGCCCGGCAGGTATTGTCCCGCGAAGACATACACCAAAAACACGCCCGCGATGATGATCAGGGCCATGCCCGCAACGCGCCGTGTCAATTCCATAATCAGGGCCGTACCTGCGACGGCGGCGATCGAAATCCCGATAGGGGCGAAGGGCGTACCAGTCGAATTGCGCATCAACGTGCCATAGATGGTGATCAGGTAGATCGCGACCGACACGCCGCAGAGCGCCAGCACCACGTCTGGGGCGGCAAACCCCGCGCGGTGCCGACGGTGAAACCACGACAATGCGATCGCGCCGCCTGTGGCGACGAGCAGCGGTAGGCCAAACAGATAGGTCTCGCGGAACTTCAGCGTCTCATCAATCCCGTTCCACATCACACCGCCCTCAATCAGGCTGGCAAACCACAGCCCGACCCCGCAGGACAAAAGAGCCAGAGCGCCGAGCGCGTAGGCGGCATAGGTAACCCAGGTCTGACCTTGATCCTCATCGGGAAAATCCGTGCGCGCAGCAAACATCAAAAACCCCAACCCCAGCGCCCCGGCGATGTGGACGATGCGGAAATTCCATGTCTCAAGAGGGAAGGTCGGCAGAAGCGGAACCTCAACCCCGGTCCATTCGGAAATCGACAAACCGTTCAGTGCAGCCATATGGAACGCGGCGTAAAGGGCCGCGAAACTGGCAATCAACACCCAGGCGTTGCCTTCGAACAGACGTCGGTTGGCCTCGACAGGCTCTTCGTCGACCCCTTCGGCGACAACCTGGTCGGTCACCTGATCTTCGCTGGTCGTGTCCGGATGTGCCATGGTGTCCCCTCCCGATGGCCGGTTGTGCACGCGCGATGCGTGGTCTCTTCATCCTGGCAAAAATACTCCAGGGGGGTGCGGGGGGACAGCGTCCCCCCGCGTGCCGGCGCGCGAAAGGCGCGCCGAAACAATTGCTTACATGCCGTGGATCATGTCGTCGGAAATGTCTGCACCTGCGTTTTCTTTGAACCAGGCAGCGGCACCGGGGTGCCATTTCAACACGCCGTTCTTGTCCCAGTTTTCGGGCAGTGTGGACCGCGCCGCCTTGTGAATGTTCACCATGCGCTCATTGTCGGACATCACGATGTCCACGACGGCGTTCACGAAGGTCTCGGGCAGATCACAGTTTGCAATCGCGAAGTTCCACATCGACACGGACCGCGCATCGGCTTCCAACGTGGTGTAAGTGTCTGCAGCAATTGCGAAGTTCGACACCGGGAAGGCCTCAAGGATCTTGCCTTGCTCGTCTTCGGTGAACTCGATGATGTTCACATCCGTCTGCACTTCCAACTGGCTGACGGCAGGCACCGGCACGCCGGCGGCAAATGCGATCACGTCCAACAGACCGTCCTGCAACTGACCACCAAGGTCGGTCCAGCCGCCATTGCGACGCTCAAAATCGACGCCGAGGGTTTCCATCATGCGCGGAAAATACGTGTCTGATGTCGAGCCTGCCGGGCCAAAGCCGATCTTTGCGCCTGCCGGAATGTCGGCGATTGACGTGATGCCCGACGACGACAGGGCCGTGACAGAGAACGGCGTCTGATACATCGGGAACATCGCGCAAGCTTGGTCCATCTGAAGGCCCGGCGCGATCGGGTTGGTGCCGGCAAGCGACTCGGCTGCCGGACCCATTGTGGTCATGCCGAACTGCGCGTCACCTGTGTGCACAAGCGCCATGTTCTGCATCGGACCACCGGTGACTTCGCCGCCGCCCGACAGGCCCAATTCTTCTGCGACAAGGTTCGCCCAGCCCGACCCATAGGCAAAATACGTCCCGCCCTGGGATGCGGTGCCGACGGTGAAGCTGTCCGGCCAGCCGGTGGTGTCGATGTGACCGTCCGCGATCGCGGACGAGGCAGCAAATCCGACGGCCAGCGCCGTCGTCATCATAAGTGTCTTCATGTCTTCCTCCCTCTGACTGCGGTAGGGCAGCCAAATTCCAAACAAGCGGGGTTCCCGCTGACGCGCTTAGGCATCTGGCCGAAACCCCGACGATGCAATGCAATATGTTCTAAAGTTGATGATTGAAAAGGCAAACATAGCCGGAATGGGTCGAACCCGTGACTGATGGCGCTGCCAGCGGGTGAAAACCTGCCCATTCAGCCGGATCAAACGTCTTCGCGGAAGTCCTCGCGCGTCAAGCCATGGCGCTGCATCTTCTCGTACAGCGCTTTGCGCGAGATCCCCAAGGCTTCATAGGTCGCCTTGAGACTGCCCCCATGGGCGGCGATGCTGGCCGCAATCAGGCTCTTTTCAAATGCCGCCATATGTACTGCGAGCCCCGCTTGCGCGCTCTGACCGGCGCGATCGAACTCCAGTCCTAGGACATAGCGCTCGGCGGCATTGCGCAACTCGCGCACGTGGCCTGGCCAGGGGCGCGCTGCAAGGTCCTGCAGGACGCGGCCGGGGATCTCAGGGGCAGCGCGGCCGACCCGCTCGGCCGCTTCGGCGGCAAAATGCGCGAACAAAAGCGGGATATCTTCGCGGCGCTCATCAAGGCCGGGCAAGTGCAAGGTCACGACGTTCAGGCGGTAATAGAGATCGCTGCGAAAGTGCCCGGTTTCACTTTCTGTCTTGAGGTCGGATTTTGACGCGGCCAGAAACCGGACATTCAGCGGGATCTGCTCGTTCGAGCCCAGGCGCGTGATCTGGCGGTTCTCGATCGCGTTGAGAAGTTTGGCCTGCAAAGCGGGGGCAAGACTGTCGATTTCATCGAGAAAAACAGTGCCCCCCCGGCCATGTTCGAATTTGCCATAGCGCGCCCGCGTGGCCCCGGGAAAGGCGCCGGCTTCGTGGCCGAACAATTCGCTTTCCACAAGGCTGTCGGGAAGAGCGGCGCAATTGATCTGGATAAACGGGCCCTTGGCGCGGTCAGACAGATCATGAAGGACCCGGGCGACAACTTCCTTTCCGGTGCCTGTCGCGCCCAGGATCAGGGCATCGGCATCGGTGCCGGCGACGGCGCGGACCTCGTCGCGGAGCTTTCGGACCACGGCACTTCGCCCGATCAGGCGCGCAGGCAGCCCGTCGCCGCCGGTGTGCGATTGGCGCAGCGCGCGGTTTTCCAGCGTGAGGTGGCGTTTGTCCATCGCCCGGCGCACGGAATCGACCAATGTGGCCGGGGCAAAGGGCTTTTCGATGAAATCATAGGCCCCATCACGCAAGGACGCGACCGCAAGGGCCACGTCGCCGTGCCCGGTGATCAGGATGACAGGCAGGTCGGGGTCGCGCGCCAGCGCTTGCGCCATCAATTCCAACCCGTCCATGCCCGACATCCGAATATCGGTCACGAGAATGCCGTTGAAGGCCCGGTCGATCTTCGACAGGGCCGGCGCGCCAGCCGCAAAGCAGTCGACCTCGATGCCTTCAAGTTCCAGCGATTGCTGGGCGGCCAGACGCAGATGTTCTTCATCATCGACGAACAGAACACGCGGTTGGGTCATTCGGCAGCCTCGGTCTGGGCGGCGGGGGCGGCAGGCAGAAGCGACACCGTGAAGGACGCCCCGCCATCGGTGTTTTTGGCCGACAACCGACCGCCGAAGTCTTCGACGATGTTAAACGAAATCGACAAGCCCAGTCCCAACCCCTGACCCGGGCGCTTGGTGGTGAAAAAGGGATCAAACAGGCGCGCCTCCACCTCTTCTGTCAGGCCGGGGCCACGGTCCGTCACGGTGACATCCACCCGGTCACCGTCTGTTAAAACAATGTGCAATTCGCGGGCCGCTTTGGGGACATCTTCCATGGCATCCAGCGCGTTGCTGATCAGGTTCACGATCACCTGTTGCAGCCGCAACCGCCCGCCAGAGGCCCAGACCGGATGGTCCGGCAATGTGGTCACCGCACGGGCCCCCGCCCCGCGCACCCGGCCTGCCATCAATTCCAAGGCATCGGCCAGAATGCCCTGCACCTCCACCGGTTCGACGCCCTCTTGTGGGCGGCGCGCAAAGTTTCGCAAATGGCCCGAGATGCTGGCCATACGGTCTGCCATAACCGAGATCCGGCTGACATTGTCGCGCGCGTCGTCCGCCCGGCCGCGATCAAGAAACGTCGCGGCGTTGTCGGCGTAGGATTTCACCGCCGCCAGGGGCTGGTTGATCTCATGGCTCAAGGCGGCCGACATCTGTCCCAGAGCGGCGAGTTTGCCCGCCTGGATCAGCTCGGTCTGGGTGTCGCGCAGGCGCGCTTCGGTGGCGCGGCGTTCATCGATTTCTTCGACCAGGCGGGTGTTGGCGACGGCCAGATCGGCGGTGCGCTGTGCGACGCGGCGTTCGAGTTCCAGCGTGGCCTCTTCGGCTTCCACCTGGCGTTCGCGGGCCCGCGCCCGGCGATCGTGGATGATCTGAAAGGCCAACCCGGCACTGAGGGCCACCAAGCCCGCCGCCGCCAGGATGATCAGCGCCTGGGTACGGGCGGGACCGGCGGGCGTCAGGACGAGCACCCGAAGGCCCGCTTCGGGGATGGTTGCATCCGAGCGCAACATCGTTTCCTCGCCCACACGAAACAGCGTCAGGCCGGGTCGGACTTGGGTGCTTTCAGCGCCAAGAGGTGCGAGGTCCGCCACGGGGTATTGCCGGGTGCGCGCGATCCGGTCGAGATCGCCGGGAGACAGCGGAGCAAGGGTGCGAAACTGCCAGTCTTCGCGGCTGGACATGAAAATCACGCCAGACAGATCGGTCGCGAGAACCTCGCCCACGCCACCGCGCCAGGATTGCTCAAATGTATCCACCGGCAGTTTTACGGCGAGAACGCCAATGATCCGCGTCCCATCGAGGACCGGTGCGGCCAGAAAATACCCCCGCTCGCCGGTGATGGCACCTTTTGCAAAGAACTGCCCAAGGCCGCCTTCCACGGCTTGCTGAAAATACGGACGGTAGCCAAAGTTCTTGCCGACAAAGGACGTGTCTTTGCGGTAGGAACTCGCCGCGATCGTGTTGCCCGCCAGGTCCATCAAGAACACATCTGACACACCGAGGCTGAAGGCCGTCAGGCGCAATTGCTCGTTCACGAAAGGGACCAGACCGGCATTGGTGGGATCGCGCAGGGTCTCGACCAGGATGGGGCGTTCGGCGATGAGCTTTGGCAAAGGTTGAAAGCTGGTGATGGTGCCAGACAGCCCTTCGACCGCGATGCGCAGGCGCGCGTCCCCCTCGGCCGCCATCCGTGACATCAAATAGCGTTCCAAAGGGACAAAGGCGGCCGCTGCCAGAAGGCAGACCGCTGCCACAAGGGCAACGAACCAAAGACTTGCGCCGTTGAGCGCCCCAAAGATGCCGGGTCTTCGCGTCATGGCGCCAATATGCGAGAACCGGTCGCCCTTGGCCAGCAATCGCTACGGCAAGGCTTAAAGGGCTGCCAGATAGGTCCGCAGGGCGGCGGGTTCATCTGTCATGATGGCAGTGATCCCGGCATCGATCAGCACACCCCAAACGGCAGAGGGGTTGCGGCGCGCGGCCGTGTCGTTCAGCCCGCAGCAATGGACCGGATCGAGCGTATAGGTCGACAGCCGCAAGGTGGGGCCGGCGCGCCGGGCGGCGAGGGACAAAAGCGCAAGATCGTCAAACCAGACCTCGGCCAGGGCGACATCGGCGTCGCGGACCGCTTCGATCAGATCAAGCGACCGCGCCCCCCTCAGCGTAATCTTGGCGGCCACCATGACGTGGGTGTCGCGTTCAAGCTGCAAAAGCGCTGCCAGATCTTCTGCATTGGCCACATCGACTTTGACATGCACCCGGTCCGCGGCCCCCAGAGCCGCCGCGCCAAGGGCCACTGCGCGGGTCTCTTCGGCGTTTTTGGCATCAAGATCGAACATCAACTCAGGGGCCGCAGAAAGCGCGGCACCTAGATCGGGAAGCGAGTGATCTGTCATAAGGGCCGCCTCGCCGCCCTTGCCCTGGCGCAGCGTCAGGGCGGTCAATTCGGCCGCCGTCATATCTGCCAAAGCCCCGGCCCTGCCGGTCATCCGGCCCAGGCCAGTGTCGTGGTGGACCACCAAGCCGCCGTCTGCGGCGACCTGAACGTCGATCTCTGCGATGTCATATTCCGCCGCAGCCTCGATCGCGGCAGCGGAGTTTTCCGGCAATGGATCCCAAACGCCCCGGTGGGCGATGTTCAACACATCGTCGCGCGGCGCGCGCAGACGCGCCTTCATCGCAGAGGGGTCAGGCATGGGCTAAAGACGCCGGCCAGTGTCAGCATCGAAGAAATGCGCATCGCCGGAGTGAAATCCGATGATCATCTCGCCTTGCGGCGCGGTGTCTTCAGCGTTCTGGGCAACCGTGATCGAAGCATCGCCCAGCGCGCCATGGATCAACCGCTGCGCACCAAGCTCTTCGACGGCGGAAATATCAAGCCGGAACCCCTCGCCACTGGATATCCGCGCCCGCTCGGGGCGCAGGCCCAGCGTCACCGGCCCGCGGTGCTGAGTGGCCCCGGGCAGGGTCTGGCCGCCCACGGTGATACCGGCATCCGTCACCTCTGCGGGCAAAAGGTTCATCGGCGGGGCGCCGATAAAGCTGGCCACAAAGGTGGAGGCGGGGTTGGAATAGACCTCTGCCGGGGTGCCCATCTGTTCGATCTGCCCGCCATTCAAGACGACGATCTTGTCGGCCAATGTCATCGCTTCGACCTGGTCGTGGGTCACATAGATCGCCGCCGTGCCGAGGCGCCGCTGGAGGTTCTTGATCTCAAGCCGCATCTGGTTCCTGAGCTTGGCATCAAGGTTCGACAGCGGCTCGTCAAAGAGGAAGATATCCGGATCGCGCACAATCGCGCGGCCCATGGCCACGCGCTGTCGCTGCCCGCCCGAAAGCTGGCTTGGCTTGCGGTCCAGAAACTCGCCGATCTGGAGTAGCTTGCCGGCATCCTCAACCTTGCGGTCAATCTCAGCCTTGGGCGTGCCACGGTTTTGCAGCCCGTATGCGAGGTTCTTGCGCACCGACATATGCGGATAAAGCGCGTAGTTCTGGAACACCATCGCGATGTTGCGATCGGCAGGTTCCAAGTCGTTGACGACGCGGCCTGCCAGTTCAATATCGCCCTCGGTCACGGATTCGAGCCCCGCGACCATGCGCAAAAGCGTCGATTTCCCGCAGCCCGAGGGGCCCACGAAGACGCACAGCTCGCCGTCTTCAACATCGACCGACACGCCTTTGACCGCCAGCGCGCCATTGGGGTAGCGTTTGACCGCCTGTTTGATCCGAAGCGTCGTCATTTTTCTTGCTCCACAAGGCCTTTGATGAACATGCGCTGGAAGATGATGATCACCAGTGCCGGCGGCAGCATCGCGAGCATCGCCATCGCGAGCGCCTCGTTATATTCGGGGATATCGGCCCCGATCATCTGTTGCATGATGTTGCGGATGCCGCGCACCAGCGTGAAATAGCTTTCCTCGGTCGTCATCAGCGCAGGCCAGAGGTACTGGTTCCAGCCGACCACGAACATGATGATGAAGATCGCCGCCATCATGGTTTTCGACAATGGGACCAGAATGTCGACGAAGAACCGCCAGGCATTGGCCCCGTCGATGCGCGCCGCCTCCATCAATTCGTTGGGGATCGATTTGAAGAACTGGCGGAAGAAGAACGTACCCGTGGCCGACGCAATCAGCGGGATGATCAGCCCTGAGTAAGTGTTGAGCATCCCCAGCTTTTGAACGACTTCATAAGACGGCAGGATGCGCACTTCGAGCGGCAACAAAAGCGTTGTGAAGATGACCCAGAAGGAAAACGTGGCCAGCGGGAAGCGGAAATAGACGATGGCATAAGCCGCCAGCATCGACACGACAATCTTGCCGACGGCAAAGCCGATGCCCAAAATCAGCGAGTTCTGGGTCATCAAAAGGCCCGTCACCTCCCCGGTGAAGCCGCCTTCCTGATAGATGACGTTCTTGTAGGTCTCCAGGAAATTGTCGCCCCAGCCGAATTGCATCCCCTCGCGGTGGATGGTGACAAAGTCGAACGACGAGGTGGTGAAGGCCACAACAAGCGGGCCCATCATGAAAAACACGCCCAGAAGCAATATGAAATGATCCCAAAGACGGACGGCAGACTTCGGTCGCTTGCGCTTGGTCACCACCACCTTCTTGGTTTCGGCCACGGTTTGATCGATATCTGCAACTGTCATGAATTGCTCCCTGACGAGTCGGAAATCTTTGCGAACTTTCCCACCACGTTAGCTTTCTCAACTTCCTTGCGAAGGTCTTTGAAGAACTTTTCTGAATAGCCGCGCTTCTGCAGACTATCCCAATAAGGTAAGATTCCACGGAGCGTCCCAGCGTAGTTGTCCATGATGTCCCTATAATCTCGATCCCGAAGAACGAAATTCCTCCGCAGGATCCAAGCACGATAAAGCCTATTTATGCGAAGATAGTGGAAGAATATCTTTCTCGACTCTTCTTCGTCGTAGGCGGCGTCTGGCGCCACGGAAGTCACCGCCGCCTTGAGATTCTCTGGGCTCTCCAATGCGATTTCATTTAGGCGCTGGAGAATATCTAGGTTTTGCTCAAGCGCGAGTATTCGCTGCTGCCTAAACTGCAAAAACACAAAGACTAAAGCGATCGCTGGTAGCACCAACGAAACAGCACTCAGCGCATCAACAAGGCCGTCTGGAACTTCAAAAGTTGTACCGCTACCAGCCTGAGATTGGTTGTTTAAGTGCGAAGCCATCAAGATTCCTAAGTGTAGTGGATGCGCCGCTCGATCAGCCGGAACTGAGCGACGGTCAGCAAAAGAACGAAGATCATCAAGATCACCGATTGCGCGGACGACCCGCCAAGGTCGTTGCCCCGGAAGCCGTCGCGGAAGACCTTGTAGACCAATGTCACCGGCGAGTTGCCCGGCTGGTCTTTGACGATCTGGTCAATCATCCCGAAGGTTTCGAACATCGCGTAGGTGATATTCAGGATCAAAAGGAAAAATGTCGTTGGTGCCAGCAGCGGAAAGGTGATGGTCCAGAAGCGGCGGGTTTCGGATTTGCAATCAATCGCGGCGGCTTCTTTCACCGACCCCGGGATCGATTGCAGCCCCGACAAAAAGAAGATGAAGCAATAGGGCACCTGTTTCCAGGTCGCCACGATCATCATCGCGATCCCGGTGTCCCAGTAATTCACGCCGATGCGCATCTCCCAGCCAAAGAAGGCCGCGAAGTCGACCAACGGGCCGATGTGTTGATCAAACAGCATCACGCCGATCAGCCCGCCCACCGGCGGCGCGATGGCATAAACCCACATCAGCAAGGTCTTATAGGTGGATTTGCCACGCAGCACGCGGTCAGCGGACACCGCCAGAAGCATGCCCAGCGCGAGCGAGGCGAGCGATACCACAAGTGTGAAAAGAGCCGTGAACCAGGCGGTGCGCTTGTAGTCCGATGCACTCAACGCGTTGGTATAATTGTCCATCCCGACGAAGGTGGCATTCCCGAAAAACGGGTCTTCAAGATAGAACGAGGACCTTATCGCTTCCGCCGCGGGCCATAGAAAGAAGATCGCGATAATGATCATCTGCGGTGCGAGCAGCAGATACGGCATCCACCGGTTGTTGAATTGCGCCTTCTCCATGGCCCCTCACGTCGAAACGGCAAAACGAGGGCGCATAATGCGCCCCCGCTTAGAAGTGTAGCAGACCTTAGTTGGTGGTCTGTGCGAAGCGGTCGAGCAGCTTGTTGCCCTCGTCTTCGATCACGGCAAAGGCGCTTTCGACATCCGTTTCGCCCGCAAAGATGCGGCCGTATTCACGGTTCATCACGTCGCGGATCTGAACGTAGAAGCCCATCCGGTAGCCTTTGGAGAAGTCGCCGCTGTCCAGCGACAGCTGCTGGATGCCAACTTCAGCCTGGGGGCTTTCGGTGTAGTAGCCTTCGGTCTTGGCCAGGTCATAGGCCGCGTTGGTGATCGGAACGTAGCCCGTTTCCTTGTGCCAGAAGAACTGCACATCTGCGCTGGACAGGAACTTGAAGAATTCAGCCGCTGCTTTGTTCTCTTCGTCCGAATGGCCAGACATCGCGAACAAGGCTGCACCCCCGATGAAGGTCTGGGTCGGGTTCGGGTTGATCGCTTCCCAATAGGGCAGGAAGGTTGCCGAAAACTCGAAATCAGCCGAGTTTTTCAGACCACCAAATGACCCTGACGAGCCCAGCCACATGGCGACTTCGCCGTTTTCAAACGGGCTTTGGTTGTCGCCCCAGCCTGCGCCGTAGTAGCCGTACCAGCCTTTGTCGAGCCATTCCTTCATCTTGGAGAAATGGGTCTTGATGGCGTCGTTGTTCACCAGGATCTCGGTGCCGTCGGAGCCGTCAAAGCCGTTGTTGTTGGTGGCAAAGGGCAGGTTGTGACGCGAGTGGAAATTCTCGGTCATGATCCAGGGGCTGTGAGACTGTGCAAACGGGATGTAGCCTGCATCAACCAGCGCAGGTGCGATGGTTTCAAACTCTTCCCAGGTCTTTGGTGGCTCAACACCGGCGACGGCCAGCGCTTCGACGTTGTAGTACAGGATCGGCGTTGAAGAATTGAACGGCATGCCAACCATTTTGCCGTCGCTGTCGGCGTAGAAGTAGCGCACGCCCGAGATGTATTCGTTGGCGTCAAAATCGATGCCCGCCTCGGTGATCAGATCAGCGGCCGGGATGACGGCGCCTTCGGCACCAATGATCGTGGCGGCCCCTGCATCAAACACCTGCACGATGTTGGGCTGCTCGCCCGCACGGAAGGCGGCGATGGTCGCGGTCAGCGTGTCTTCGTAGCCGCCTTTGTAGACCGGTGTGATCACATAGTCCGACTGGCTTTCGTTGAACATTGTCGCGATCGCGTTGGTGGTTTCACCAAGCTGGCCACCCATGGCGTGCCACCATGTAATCTCGGTTTGAGCATAGGCAGCGGTCGACAGCATCAAGCTGCCTGCTGCCGCAATCATTGTGCTGCGGATCATTGAATTCTCCCTGAAGAGGTTAAGCAGACCTCCCGCTCCTTAGAGTTTAAGTATGACGGCCAATTCAACGATTTATCAAAGAAACATGACGGGTCTGTGGATAAGCCTGACCTAGTGTCAGGTTTGGGCGGACATCACATGGCGCGCATCTTCAAGAATGCGCGCGCCGGTCTCACTCATGCGGGCATGTGCATCGATCACTGACAGGCCCATTTCCCAGTTCGCGCGATCTGTTTCGGCCGCGTCGCGCGCCTCGGCCCGTTCGGTGGGCGATAAAAACTCCGACCGGCTCATCTGATCCATGGCCCACCACATCCGGGCCGACACAAAGGCCGCATGATATATCCCGTCCATTGGCCGGGGATCTTTCCGCAACGGCGACGCATAAAGCTCATCATCAGGATTGTGGACCAACGGTTCATGCCGCGTCAGCCCAAAGAGCAACGAATGGGATGCCTCATGGGCCAGGACTTCAACCACGGCCAGCGGCGTCTTTTGGTGCTTGGGGTTCAAAAGCAAAAGACCCCAGAACTGGAAATGTGACGCGCCATCGAATTCTATTGCATCCCCGGCCGGGGCACGCGCCAAAAGCACCTCGCGCACCATCGCATCGACGTCTGAAAAAAGCGCGGGCAAGGCGCGCTGCATCAGGTCAAGACCTTCGTGGCAAAGCGCGGTGAACTCTGCCGCCTCTTCGGCGTCAATAGGCGCCATGCGGAACCCATCGGTGAGCAATTCAAGGCTGATCTGATCGGCTTTGGGTTCGCCAAACCGCATGAAGGTGCGCGCCCCGGCCCGCGCGCCCAGCGTCTCAATCGCGGTGAGCGCGGCTTCGACATCGGTTGCGTTCTCCGCCAGCAACGCCTGGACGAGACTGTAGTATTTCCGAAACGCCATGGGCGGCACGCGGCGCCCGGCCCGGAGCGCGGCCTCAATCGTTTTCAACCGCGCGCTGACATCTGGCAAAGGCACAGCGGTTTGCGCAGAAATGTGGTCAAGGCTATCCGCAAGATCAACGTGCATGCGCGCATCAAGGGCCGCGCCGCGACCTATTGAGGGCAAAAAACCCTCAATTTTCTCAGATGGTGTCGCTGCCATAGGTTTCACGTCGGGACGCTGCCAAAGGCAAGCGCCCATAATGTGCTCTAGTCGGTTTTTACGCCGTCCTTCAAGCCGATGCGAATGCCAGCGGGAGCAGTTGCTTTACTATCAGTTTTCGCGCCGGTTTTAGCGCCGGTCTTCGCCCCAGCCTTCATGCCGCCCTTGTCGACGCCGGTCTCTTCCAGAATCCGAAATCCCATCAATTTCTTAAGGTCCAATTCAACGCTTGCCATGATAATCAATCTCCCATGTTGTAAGCGCATGGGACCACCACAGGGCACGTCTGTCAATTCGCACAAACACAACGGTGCGTCTGCGCGGTTTGGTGCCGGGTCGCGGCGACTGATCACCGTCACCACCGGCCACAACATATGGACGGTGCGACCGCTGCAGCGGCAGCTGGCCAAAATCGGCATTCGCCACGATCTATGGACCTACACCCAGTTATTTTCAAAACGCCGCCTGCCGCGCGCAACCTACGTCTTTACGGATTTTGACCGGCTTATGCCGTGGCACATCGAACTGGCCGCGCGCATCTATCTCCGCCTGAAGGACGCGGGCCTGACCGTCTTGAACGATCCGCGCCAATATGTCCCCAGATGGGCCTACCTTCGGCGCCTTCACGCGGCCGGTATCAACGACTTTACCTGCTGGCTTCCGATGCTTGGCGAATGGCCCGACCGCTACCCGGCCTTTTTGCGCACCGTCCATGCCCACCGCAGTGTCGACAGTGGGCTTTTGCAGGACGAAGACGCCGCAAGGGCAGCCCTGGAAGACGCGCTGGGGCGGGGTTTGACGCTGAATGACCTTGTCTTCGTGGAATATGCCGCTGAGCCGAGCGCGGACGGAAACCGGTACCGAAAGTTCGCCGCCTACCGGATTGGCGACCGCGTGGTCCGCGCCCTGACCGTGACGGACGACGACTGGGTGGCGAAGATGGGCAAGAAAGGCGCGGCCAGTGACGCAGATTATGCCCAAGACCTTGCAGAGCACCGCGACTATCCACGCGCCGATCTTGTTGCGACATGTTTCGACATTGCAGGGATGACCTACGGGCGAATTGACTACGGATTGGTCGGGGGACGCCCGCAAATCTACGAGTTGAATACCAACCCCACGCTGGTGTTTTCGCGCAAGCACCCGAACGCTGACCGCAGATCGGCAAGCGACGTGAAGCTCCAGCAGTTTCTGGGTGCGTTTGAAGCGCTTTGCAAACCCGAACCCGGGCGCGCAGTCCGGGTTGGCTCTGCGGTGCCAAGGTACCTGTTTCACGGGGCGCGGTTCGGCCAGCCGTAAGGCGTGGAGGGCGGCGGTCTTTCAGCTTTCGGGGGGTGCGCCGCCTGCCTCAGTACGGCGGGCGGCAAAGTCGCGCATGGCTGCAACCCCATCCGCGTTCAGATCGGGCTTTGGCGGGTCGGCCAGGATGGCGTCCCAGATGCCGGTCGCCCTGGTCGTGGCATCGCGGGCGCCCTCATGCTCCCACGTGCCGAAGGTCTTCATTTCGGCCACCAGGGGGTTGTAAAACTCGGTCTTGTAGCGCGCCATGGTTTGGCCTGCGGCGAAGAAATGGCCTGATGGGGCGACTTCAGCCAGCGCATCGAACCCAATCTCATCCGGGCCCGCTTTGGCGCCGGCACAAAGCTCGGCCACAATCTGCAGGACTTCCACGTCCGTGATC
This sequence comes from Pseudomonadota bacterium, assembly GCA_038530285.1. GTDB lineage: Bacteria > Pseudomonadota > Alphaproteobacteria > Rhodobacterales > Rhodobacteraceae > JASJAR01. The sequence continues at coordinate 31,059 of JBCBCY010000010.1, read as the reverse complement.
AGCTTTTCGTAAGAAATAGTAAGCCCACCTTCGAGCCAGCCGGCCGCATGGATCACCACTGTCGATCCCGCCAGCAAGCACCCCCAAAGGCCCATTTGGGTCTCATTGGCCCCTTGCACGTCGGGCGCGTTGGACGCGGTGCCTGCCGCGGACCGCCAGGGCAGCCCGATCATGCGCGCCAGTTGTCCCGCCGCAAGCGAGGCCTGAAAATGCGAGGGCGTGCCAAACGCAGGCGAGCCCGATTTCATATCCACGTTTGAGGTGAACGTGCCGTAGCAGACCGGCGCGCCGGGCCGCGCAAGCTGGGTTAGCACGATGCCCGCCAGCGCCTCGGCGTGCGACAAGGTTATCGCGCCCGCCACCGTGATCGGCGCCATCGCCCCCATCAGCGTGAACGGCGTCACGATGCTGACCTGGCCTGCGCGGGCGAAATCGATCAGCCCCTGAGCCATGGGGATGTCAATCGTGCGCGGCGAGTTGGTGTTGATGATCGTGTAGCACCAGACATCGCGGTCAAAATCTGCATCCGACAGACCGCGCGCCAGGCGGATCATCTCGAAGGCGTCTGCGACCTGGGGCGTGCCGCGCGAAAAGATGAAGGGAAACTTGTCTGACAAGCTGAGTTCGGCATCAAGAAACGCGTAGTGGCGCAAATGCGTGGGCACATCCTGGGCTTCGACCAGGGGCGGCAGCATGTGCAACACGTCAAAGGCCTGGGTCAGGGTCACCAGCTCGCGGTAGTCGGCTTGCGTTCCCGGCCGCCGCCCGCGTTTAAGGTCGGTGGCATGGGGGCATCCCGCACCGGGCTGGAACACAAGGTTGCCCAGTTCCAGGGTGACATCGCGGTGTACGGCGCCTGCCCGGCAGTGGATTGAGCGGGGCGCCGAGGCCAAAGCCGCTTCGACCATGTCGCGGCCGATAAAGACCATCTCGTCTTTGACCGTGGCCCCGCCCGCTTTGAACAGCGTGCGCGCCTCGGGCAGAAGCACCGCAACGCCGAGATCCTCCAGCACGGTCAACGCCGCCTGATGCATGGCGGCTATTTCATCGGCGGAAAACACCTCCATCGGGGGGAAGGGATTTTTCAGGTTGCGGTAATTGACCCTGCGCGCGGGCGCATCCGACGTGTCCGCGCGCCGGCCGCGCCTCACGCCCGCATCGCCTGCCCTGTCGGGTCATAGGGCGAGGGGTCAAGGACCGATGCGGCGCGTTCAACCCCCACCACATGGACGGCCAGATCGTTGCCCGGGCTCGCCTGATCTGTATCCACCATCGCCATCGCCAATGATTGACCGATGGTGTGGCCGTAGCCCCCGGAGGTGACAAAGCCGACGCGCTTGCCGTCTTTCCAGACCGGTTCATAGCCACTGGCATCGGCATCTGCGGCCGCAATTCCAAGGGTCACAAGGACCTGGGCGGGACCGTTTCCATCGCGTTCAGCGATGGCCGCTTCGCGCCCGATAAAGTCGCCCTTGTCCCAGGCGATCCAGCGGGCCATGCCGGTCATGGCTGGCGTGCGATCTTGGGTGAATTCCCGGCTCCAGATGCCAAAGGATTTTTCCAACCGCAAGGAATTCAATGCGTTATAGCCGATTTCCTTCAAGCCGAGATCGCCACCGGCTGCCAGCAGCGCCCGCCTGAGCGCGATATGCTCGGACGCGCGGACGCTGATTTCGTAGCCCAGCTCACCCGTCACAGACAGCCGCGCGACGCGCGCGCGCGCCATCCCGACCGAGAACGTCGCACAGCCCATGAACGGCATCGGCGCAAGATCATCGTCGACAAGCTTTTGCAGGACCTCGCGCGATTTCGGCCCCGAAAGCGAGAACCCGCAGACATCATCAGATATATCGCGCAGCACCATGTTTGGCATTTCGTGGTCGTTGAACCAGCGCTTGTGCCAGGCGCGCAGGTAGTAGCTGCCCATGATCCACCAGGTGCCATCGCCCCAATTGAACAGCGTCAGATCACCCTTCAGCTTGCCTTCAGGTGCGAGCATCACCGCCAGCCGTGCCCGGCCCGGTTTGGGCAGGCGTGTTGCGAATGTCTTTTCCAACCAGGCCTCGGCGCCTGGGCCATAAACCTCAAACCGGGAAAACCCGGTGATGTCCAAAAGCCCTGCGGCCTCGCGTACGGCTTTGCATTCCCCCGCCACGATGTCGTGGGCGTTGGACCGTTTCAGCGACGGGGTTTCTTCAAAACCCTCTGGCGCGAAGTAAAGCGGCACTTCCAGCCCCCAGCTTTCGCCCCAATGGGCCCCGGCCGCGGTCATTTCGGAATAGGCCGGCGCCATCCGCAGGGGCCGGCCTGCGGGCAATTGTTCATTCGGATAGGTCATCACAAACCGGCGCGAATAAAACTGCCCCGTGGTCTGCTTGATGTATTCCCGGGTCGTGTGCTGCGGCCCGTAGCGCGCGATGTCCATCGACCAGGCGTCGGTTTCGGTGTCGCCGTGGATCATCCATTCGGCCAGCGTTTTGCCGACCCCGCCCCCTTGCAGGAACCCCGCCATGACCCCGCAGGACAACCAGTAATTCGGCACGCCTTCGACGGGGCCGACCAATGGATTGCCGTCGGGCGAAAACGTGAAGGCCCCATTCACCCAGTTTTCGATCCCGACCTCGTTCAGGCAGGGATAGCGTTCAAAGGCCATGGTCAACTCGCGCTCGATCCGGTCGGTGTCTTCTTGTAAAAGCTCGATCCCGTAATTCCACGGCGCGCCGTCCATCATCCAGTGCTGGTGGTCAATCTCGTAGATGCCCACCAGGATGCCCTGTTTGTCCTGGCGCATGTATGTGAACCCTTCGAGGTCCACGGTCATCGGCAATTCGAAATCCATCGCCACGACTTCGGGGATGGTCTCGGTCAGAAAATAGTGATGTGCCAGTGGCGAGACGGGCAGATCCAGCCCCACCATGCGGCCGCATTGCTTGGCCCAAAGCCCGCCGGCATTGACCACATGTTCGGCTTTGATGGTGCCTTTTTCGGTCACGACCTGCCAGTGATCGCCCTTCCAATGAAGTTCCAGGACGCGGTTGTGTTCGATCACATCCGCGCCGCGCATCCGGGCACATTTGGCATAGGCATGGACCGTGCCGGTGGTGTCGATATAGCCTTCGCGGTCGGCCCACATCCCGCCGATGACCCCGGTGGTGTCCATGATCGGGCAGGATTTTTTGACCTCATCGGGGGTCATCAGATGCACGTCTTCGATGCCGATGGATTGAAACGTGCGATAGGACGATTGCAGCCATTCCCAGCGGTCCTGCGTGCAGGCGATGTTGACCCCGCCGGTCATGTGCAGCCCGATGGACTGGCCGCTTTCCTTTTCGATCTCTTCGAGCAGATCAATCGTGTAGCCCTGAAGCGTGGCCATGTTGGGGTCTGCGTTCAGCGCGTGAATCCCGCCTGCGGCATGCCAGGACGACCCCGCCGTCAACACGTTGCGTTCGATGATGGCGACATCCGACCAGCCGAATTTGGTCAGATGATACGCAACCGAGGCGCCAACCACCCCGCCCCCGATGATGACCACACGGTAGTCCGATTTCATCCCCGCTCTCCCCTATTGCTGATGGAATGAGGGTTGTCCGGGGTTGGACATCAGACTTGGCGTCAAGCGACATGATATGTCGCAAACCATCAATTCAATTGTGCGGCAGATAGTCAAAGAACCCTTCGAGCGCAGGATCCAGCCGGGACAGAATATGGGCGTGGTCGCTTGGGTCCATTGGCGCATAACGCGTTGCATCGTAGGCTTTGCGCGCTTCGCCTTTGTAATCCGTAATCGGTTGGTAAACGGGGGCCGGCAAGCCGAACTGCGCGGCGATTTCGGCAATGAAGGTTTCGGGATCAGACGACAGATCCTCATACCGCACGAAAACCCCATTGGGGATCTCGGCCGCCGCGACCAGCGCGTGACGCAACTTGACCGCGCGCATTTCCCAAATGTCGCGGAAGCGCCGATGTTCGACCGGGTGGCGGTCGGCGGGCCGTTCGGGCGTGTTTTTGCCCTGATCGTAGAAGACGCCCACCCATTCGTCACGAATGAAGGCGGCAAAATCGCGGTCACGCAAGCGCTGCGGCAAATGCCAGGGGTTGCGATAAAAGCTCTGCGCCCAAGTGAACGGATCACGCACCACAAAAAGGTTCAAACGCGTGGATGCCGACCATCCAGGCCGGGCCAGCCCGTGTTTCCATTCGATCTGGCCGCCTTTGCGGGCCAAGTCCGGGAAGTGACGGTGCAACAATGCCCCGGCGAAATTGGTGCCCGAACAACGCTCTCCCCAGACCTTTCGGCGGTCGAGGGGTCGGCCCGATGTCGCGGCGTACCAGCACATGCCTGCCCGGGTCAGACCAAGATCGGTCGGATCAAGCGACAGCACATGCGACAGATCACGTTTGAAAAACACTGGCTCGCTCCGCGGGTGACGCGGGCGGCGTAACACGCAAGGCGGGTCGGCTCAACGCAGGTCAGGCAACCTCAACCCCGGCGGCGAGTTTTTCCAAAAGGCGTGCCACGGCTTCCGCGCCGGGATCATTGTGGCCCGCCAGTTTGTCTTCCGCGATGTAGCTCGCCCGGCCGGCCTTGGCGCGGGTGATCGTTGCGGTGACATCTGCGCCTTTGCGGGCGGCTGCGGCGGCCGCTTCAAGGCCTTGCGGCAAGGCATCAAGGGCCGGTGCGAGCGCGTCGATCATTGTGCGATCGCCTGCTTTTGCCCCGCCGACCTGTTGGATCCGGTCAAGTCCGGCCTTCAGCGCGCCGACCATCCCCGCCCCGCTGGCCGACGCATCGCCTGCTGCGGCAAAGAAGATCGCCAACAGAACGCCCGACGAGCCCCCCATGGTCTGGCTGAGTTCAATGCCGATCGCGCGGTAAAGTTGGGTCGCATCGGCCAGTGGCAAACGGTCCATCGCGCCCAGAAGCGCACGCGCGGCGGTGGCAAGCGTCGAGCCGGTATCGCCGTCGCCGGATTTTGCATCCAGCGCATTCAGGTCGGTTTCGGCTGCGATCAGGATGCCGCAGCAATGGCGGATCAACTCGGCGGCCTCTTCGTTGGACGACGGCGCAGGCTGCGTGGGCGTCAGCCCGTCGGGCAACGGCAGCACCGTGACAGCCCCTATGGGCAAACAGCCCGGCCAGGCCCAGGGCGACACCGGTGCCATCAAGGCGGCTTCATCTGCCTTTGACACAGGCATAAGCGAAACCGAAAAACCCTTCATATCAAGGCTGGTCATCATGGGCGCGGGGCCAATGAGCCAACGCACCTGCTCGCCCAGGCGCGAACGGGCAAGCTCTTCTGCCAGGACCGACATTTCAAGCGGCGTTGCCGAACCCAGGTTGTTTAACAGCGCGACATGGGGTCCCGGGCCGACATGGGTGGCAAGCTTGTCGACCACCATGTCCATCGCGGCTTTGGCGCCTGCGAAATCCACCTGTTCAATGCCCGCTTCGCCGTGAATGCCAAGACCCAACTCGGCCTTGCCGGGCGCGATCCGGTCTTCTTTGGGCGAGCCGGGCACGGTGCAGGTGTCAAGCGACATCCCGATTGACACAGCCCCCGCATTGACCCGGTCGGCGGCCGCCTTGACGGCCGCAAGGTCGGATCCCTGTTCGGCCATCGCACCTGCGATCTTGTGAACAAAGAGCGTGCCGGCCACGCCGCGCGCCTGCGGCAGATCAGGCAAGGCGATATCATCATCCACGATCACCATTTCGACCTTTTTGCCGAAGGCGCGCGCGCGTTCGGCTGCAAGGCCGAAGTTCAACCGGTCGCCGGTGTAGTTCTTGACGATCAACAGACAGCCTTTGTCGCCTGTAACCGCCAGAATGCCCGCCAGCACCGCATCTACCGAAGGCGAGGCGAAGACATCGCCGCACACGGCTGCGGTCAACATGCCTTGGCCCACAAAACCCGCGTGAGACGGCTCATGGCCCGACCCGCCGCCCGAAACCAGCGCCACCTTGGATTTGTCCCAATCGGTGCGCACAACCACCTTGATATGCGGATAGCCATCCAGCCGCGCCAGCCGCCCGCCCCCGGTGCGCATGGCCGCATCGATCGCTTCGGTGACCAGCGTCTCTTTGGAATTGATAAACTGCTGCATGTGAGTGTCCTCCTCAGGCGACACGGGCGCCAGCGGCGTCAAAATAAAGCGGGTTCTCAGGGCGGATGGTCAGGGTATCGCCCGCTGTCAGCGTGGTGTGCACATCTGTCAGCGTGACAATGTCATGGCCGTCGACCTTCAGGTGAAGCCGGGTCTGGTCGCCCAGATGTTCGACCCGCACGACCTGCGATGGCTTGCCGTCGCCCTGCGCGATATGTTCTGGCCGAAGCCCCATGGTCTTGGCTGTGGTTGGCGCCCCGGGAAAGAGATCAGCCGGCACCGTGTTGATCCGTGGCAGGCCCAGACGCCCGGCCACGTAAAGGCTGACCGGGTTTTCGTAAATCTCACGCGGGGTGCCGAATTGCACCAGCTTGCCTTCGTCCAGCACACCCACATGGGTGGCCATGGTCATGGCTTCGATCTGGTCGTGGGTGACGTAAAGAAGCGTCGCGCCAAGGCTTGATTGCACCCGCTTCAACTCAATGCGCAGTTCCGAGCGCAACTTGGCATCAAGCGACGACAAAGGCTCGTCCATCAGATAGATCGCGGGGTCGCGCACCAGCGCCCGGCCAATGGACACGCGCTGCATCTCACCACCCGACAGTTCGGTCGCCTTGTTGTTCAGCTTGTGGGAAATCTGCAGAACCTCCGCCACCTCGCCAACCTTGCGCGTGATTTCGGCCTCCGGCGTCTGGAGGATCGGCGATTTCAGCGGAAAGGCGAGGTTTTCGCGCACTGACATATGCGGATAGAGCGAATATTGCTGAAACACCATTGCGACGTCGCGCTGTGCAGGCGTGTCGTCCAGCACCGACCGCCCGGCGATCCTGATGTCGCCCGTGTCGGGTTTTTCGAGGCCCGAAATCAGCCGCAGCGTTGTGGTTTTTCCCGCCCCCGTGGGGCCAAGAAGGACGACAAAGGCGCCGTCGGCGATTTCCATCGAAATGTCTTCGACGGCCGTTTCGCGCCCGAACATCTTTGACACCCCATGCAATGACACATCAGCCATGAAGCACCCCCGCGTTCAGGTTGGATTTCAGTGCCCGGCCCGATTGGCGATCAAACAGGGTGATCGTGTCGGCATTCAGATCAAGCGCGATCTTCTCACCCGGCGTCGCGATCTGCCCTGATGGCGTGCGCGCCTTCAACTCGCCCAGGGGCGTGTCCAGCGTGACGATCTGGGTGGTGCCGAGGTATTCGGTCGCCAAAACCTCGCCCCGGAAAGCGCCGTCATCGCCAAAGCGGATGTGTTCGGGCCGCACGCCAAGGGCCAGATCGCCTTCGAACGCTTCTTGCACTTGCGGCACACCAAACCGGTGCTGGCCAAGGGTGACGTCCCCTGCCCCGCCGGCCACTGCGCCGTGGTGTTTTAGGAAATTCATCGGCGGCGAGCCAATAAACTCGGCCACAAACATCGTGGCAGGCTTGTCGTAGATATCTTGCGGCGCGCCGAATTGTTCGATCACGCCGTGGTTCATCACCACGATCTTGTCGCCCATCTGCATGGCTTCCAACTGGTCGTGGGTGACGTAGACCGTGGTCGCCCCCATTCGGTCATGAAGCGCGCGCAATTCTTCGGCCATATGTTCGCGGAACTCCGCATCAAGCGCGCCCAAAGGCTCGTCCATCATGAACGCCTTGGGATCGCGCACGATGGCCCGGCCCAGAGCGACGCGTTGACGGTCACCGCCCGACAAGCCACCCACCGGCCGATTGAGGATGTCTTCGATCCCCAAGATCTTTGCAACTTCGGCCACCTTGGCCTTGACCTGAGCGCCCGGCATCCCCTGGCTGATCAGCGGGTAAGAGATGTTCCGGCGCACATTCATATGCGGGTAAAGCGCGAACATCTGGAACACGAAGGCAATATCGCGTTCAGATGCCGGGCGCTGGCCGACCTCGTCGCCGTCGATAAAAATCTCACCCGAGGTCGGCAGTTCCAGCCCCGCGATCATCCGCAAGGTCGTGGTCTTGCCGCAGCCCGACGGGCCCAAGAGCATGAAGAACTCGCCGTCTTCGATGGTGAAGGAACTTTCCTGCACGGCGACGAATGCGCCAAATTCCTTGCGGAGGTTTTTGATTACGATTTCGGCCATTCATTCATCCTCCGGGAAGTGGCTGACGATGATGAACATGACCGTTCCCACCAGCGTGACGATGAAGGAATAGGTATAGGCCACCAGCACGAAGGGCTGCATCAGCATGAAGACCCCCACCGCGATGAGAATGGTTGCCACCATTTCCCAGGGGCCGCGGCGAAACCGGGCGAGACCATTGAAGAACTTGCTCATTTCCGCACCGCTCCGAATGTGATGCCGCGCAACAGGTGCTTTCTCAGCATGATGGTGAAGATCATCACCGGCAAAAGGAAGATCGACGCGCCTGCGGCAACCGCGGGCCAGTCAAGCCCACCCACCCCGATGATCGTGGGGATAAAGGGCGGCGCGGTCTGGGCCGTGCCCGACGTGAGAAGGACGGCAAAGGCGTATTCGTTCCAGGCAAAGATCAGACAGAAGATCGCGGTGGACGCGATGCCGGTGGCCGCCTGTGGCAAGACGATTTTGTAAAACGCCTGAAACCGCGTGTAGCCGTCGATCAGGGCGGCCTCTTCGTATTCGCGGGGGATCTCATCGATGAAGCCTTTCAAGAGCCAGACCGCGAGCGAGATATTCACCGCTGTGTACAAAAGGATCATACCCAGATGCGTGTCTGACAGGCCAAGATTGCGGTACATCAGGAAAATCGGGATCGCGACCGCGATGGGCGGCATCATCCGCGTGGACAGGATGAAAAACAGCAGATCATCGGCCAGCGGGATCTTGAACCGGCTAAAGGCATAGGCCGCCAGCGTGCCCAGAAAGATCGACAGAAACGTCGAGCCGAACCCGATGATGACCGAGTTCAAGAACCGCTCGCCGAATTTCGACGGGCCCACGATGACCATGTCGTATTGGCGCACGATCTCATCGGCCCAGTTTTCGGGCGGGTTGGCATCGAGAAACTCGTCCGTTTGCCGGGTCCGCTGGGTAAAGAGGTTCACATACCCTTCGAGTGTGGGTTCAAACACAACCTTCGGCGGGTAGCTGATGGCATCGGCAGGCGATTTGAACCCGGTCGCGAGGATCCACAACAGCGGGACCATCGTGATCAACGCATAGGCCACCACCAGCGTGCCCGCGATCCACTTTTGGCGATTGGATGGCTCGGTGATCGAAAAACTGCTCATCTCTCTTTCACCTTGTTCAGCGCTTTGACGTAGATCGAGGCCAGCCCGAAGACCGTGACGAAGAGGATGATCGCATAGGCCGACGCATAGCCTGTGCGCCATTTCTCAAACGCCTCGCGCTTGAGGTTGATCGAGGTCAGTTCGGTCACCGACCCCGGACCCCCGCCCGTCAGTTGGACGACCAGATCGAACATCTTGAAGTTTTCGATCCCGCGAAACAGCACCGCCAGCATCAAGAACGGCAGGACCATGGGCACTGTGATCGTGAAGAATTGTCGGAGCTTCGACGCCCGGTCAATCTCGGCGGCTTCATAGATGTAGTCGGGGATCGACCGCAGCCCGGCAAGGCAGATCAGCATCACAAAGGGCGTCCACATCCAGGTGTCGACAATCACGATCGCCCAGGGCGCAAGATTGACCGACCCCACCATTTCAAAACTCGATGGGTCAGCGCCGGTGAACCAGGTGACCACGTAATTGAATAACCCGATCTGCGGTTGATAGAGGAATTTCCAGAAGTTCCCGACAACGGCCGGCGACAGCATCATCGGCAAGACAATGATGGTCGTCCAAAGGTCGTTGCCCTTGAATTTCTTGTTGATCAGATAGGCCAGCGCGAACCCGATCAGCACCTGAAGCACAATCGTCCAGACCAGGAAATGCGCGGTGGCTTGCATCGTCAGCCAGATGTCGCTGTCGGTCAGAATACGCTCGTAGTTGCGCAGGCCGACATATTCGACTTCCCGGTTCGGCCGGTTGGCCCGGAAGTTGGTGAACGACAGATTGATCGTCCAGATCAGCGGGAAAATATTGATCGCCAGAAGCAAGAATACCGTCGGGGCGATAAAGATCCAGGCGATTGCGCGATCCGACAGGCCCTTGACGCGGCGGGCCACCGAGGGCGGCGTCGCATTCGCGGCGCGGGTGATGGGACTATCTGTCATGGCGGAACTTTCTTGTTCGGCGGGGCAGATCCATGCCCAACCGTCAAAGGGTACCGATGGGCGGGGCGAACCCCGCCCGCCGGAGGCTTTACAGCTTGCCTTCGTCTTCGAAGGTTTCGGTCCAGTCTTCGATCAGCTTATCGAGCGCTTCCTGGGCTGTGCCCACATCGGCCACGATGTAGTCATGCAGACGCTTCTGCATCGCCAGAAGAAGTTCGGCATAAGCCGGCTCTTGCCAGAAATCCTGAACCCCATCCATGGCCACAAGGAAGTCGCCCGCAAACGGTGCGGAGTCTGGGAAGTCGTCTGCACCCAGCACCGAATTGTGGGCCGAATAGCCGCCGAGTTCCCACCACTTGGCCTGAACATCCGGGTTTGCAAACCACTTGATGTACTCAAGCGCTGCATCCTGCTTGTCGGAATAAGCGACCACCGAAATGCCCTGGCCACCAAGGGTGGACCCGGCCTGGTTTTGCGGCGGATTGACGAAGAAGTCGATCTTGTCGCCACCGGTGTTGGGATCGGCATAAAGCCCCGGGAAGAAGGCGAACCAGTTCATCGCCATGGCGACCTGACCGGATTTGAACGCATCAAGGCTCTCGCCCATGTAGCTGTTGGTGTAGCCCGGCGGTGTGGCGGTCTGGTAGAGTTCTTTGTAGAATTCCAGCGCTTCGACAGCCTCAGGCGAGTTTACAGCGCCTTCCATGTCATAGGACCCGGGGGTGTTTTCATACTTGAAGCCCCAAGGGTACAAAGCACTTGTCGCCCCCATCGTGATGCCTTCGGACCCACGTTCGGTGAAGATCGCAGCACCGTAGACGGTTTGGCCGTCGATTTCGCGTTCCTGGAAGAATTGTGCGATTTGCAGAAGTTCGGTCTGCGATTGTGGCTCGCGCAGGTCTTCGCCGGTGGCCTCCCTGTAGGCGGCCTGAATGTCAGGATCAGCAAACCAATCTGCCCGGTAGAACCAGCCGTTTGCATCGCCCATCGCAGGCAGCGCGTAGTAGTTCGGCGTGCCCTTGGGCCAGGTCGAATAGGCGTAGACGGTCGCAGGTGCGAAGTCGTCCATGCTGATGCCTTCGCCATCGAAGAAGTCGTTCAACTTCACGTAGTGGCCGTTCTCAGCGCCGCCGCCAATCCATTGGCTGTCGCCGATCAGCAGGTCGCACAGCTGCCCGCCGGAGTTCAATTCGTTCAGCATCCGGTCCGCGAAATTGGGCCAGGGAATGAACTCGAAATTCATGGTGTGGCCGGATTGCGCTTCGAACTCTTTTGACAGCTCAACCAGCGCATTCGCCGGGTCCCAAGCCGCCCAGCACAATGTCAGATCTTCGGCCTGGGCCGCGTTCGCCGACAGGAGCGTCGCCCCCGATAGCGCAGTGGCCGCCATCAAGGCGGTTGTGGTGATTTTCATGGTGTCCTCCCATATCACCCCGATCGGTACACTCGCCGGGGCCTGTTGAAACGCTATTTGAGGGGCGTACCTCAAGTAAAGAAAAATTTTTGAGGGGCGTACCTCATTTTGTATTGCGCCGTTATGACCTCCTTTGGCTAAGCTATATTCATCGTTTTACTTCAATTGTTTAACTTCACCCATGCCGCATCGCGTGCCGATGAGCGAACACAGGCATCAACGAAGGCCACACCGTCAAGTCCATCTGAAATCGTCGGATATGTTACCGCTGCCGGGGCCGCTTCGCCCGCCTGATGCGCCCGAATCGCGATCGCGGCTTCCGAGTAGATGGTCGCGAAACCTTCAAGATAGCCTTCGGGATGACCGGGCGGAATGCGGCTCACCCGGGCGGCAGCCTCGCCCGTTCCGGCATTGCCGCGGGTCAGCTTGCGCTTGGGCTCGCCAAAGGGTGTGTGCCACAGATAATTCGGGTCTTCCTGGGCCCATTCCAGCCCGCCCTTTTCGCCATAGACCCGTAACCGCAGGGCATTTTCATTGCCCGGTGCCACCTGGCTTGACCACAGCATCCCACGCGCGCCGCCTTCAAACCGCAGCATCACATGGGCGTTGTCATCCACCTGACGGCCCGGCACGAAGGCCTGCAGATCGGCCGCCAAAGCCTCCAGCTTCAGGTCTGTTACGAAAGACGCCAGGTTAAAGGCATGGGTGCCAATGTCCCCTGTGGACCCACCGGCACCCGACCGCGCGGGGTCCGTGCGCCACTCGGCCTGCTTGAAATCCTGTTCGACCGTCAACCAGTCTTGGGGATATTCTACCTGCACCACGCGCACTTTGCCGATCTCGCCGGCGGCGACCATTGCGCGGGCTTGCCGGATCATCGGGTAACCGGTGTAATTGTGGGTCAGCACAAACAAGGCGTCCGACTTTTCGGCAGCTTTCACCAGCTTTTTGGCGTCTGCCAGGGTCGACGTCAGTGGCTTGTCGCAAATGACATGAATGCCGCGTTTGAGAAACTCGCGCGCGACCGGGTAATGCATGTGGTTGGGGGTCACGATCGCGACCGCCTCGATCCCGGTTTTCAGCCGCGCTTCGCGTTGGGCCATCGCGGTGAAATCGTCGTAGACGCGCCCCGGATCCAGCCCCAGATCCGCGCCTGAGGCCTGGGATTTCTCCGCCGTAGAGCTGAAGCAGCCCGCAACCAATTCAAACCGATCGTCAATCCGGCTGGCGATCCGGTGGACCCCGCCGATAAACGCGTCGCGACCGCCGCCGACCATACCAAGCCGGATGCGCGCAGTGCCTTGTCGTTCCATATCTGTCTCCCCTTCCCTGGCCGTCCGGCCCTAGCCGATGCCCAGCATTTTCTTATTGGCCGCGTCATCCGTGCCGCCATCGGCGAAATCATCAAAGGCGACCTCGGTCGGGCGGATGATGTGATCGCGCACGAAAGCCGCGCCTTCGCGGGCGCCGTCTTCGGGGTGTTTGATCGCGCATTCCCACTCGACCACGGCCCAGCCATCAAAACCGGCCGCCGTCAGTTTGGAAAAGACGGCGCCAAAATCCACCTGCCCATCGCCCAGCGACCGGAACCGCCCGGCCCGGTCGACCCAAGGCTGATAGCCGCCATACACGCCTTGCCGCCCGGTTGGATTGAATTCCGCGTCTTTGACGTGGAACATTCGAATACGGTCCTGGTAGATGTCGATGTTGTCCAGATAATCTAGGCACTGCAGCACGTAATGTGACGGATCATAAAGCATGCACGCCCGCGCATGGTTGCCGGTGCGTTCAAGAAACATCTCATACGTCACGCCATCATGCAGATCTTCGCCGGGGTGAATTTCGTAGCAAACATCGACACCGCAGTCTTCGGCGTGATCAAGGATCGGGCGCCAACGCGCGGCCAGTTCATCAAACGCGGCTTCGACCAGACCCGCAGGTCGCTGCGGCCAAGGATACACATACGGCCAGGCCAAGGCGCCCGAAAAGGTCGCATGCGCCCCTATTCCCATGTGCTTAGATGCCGTCAGGGCTTTTTTGACCTGATCCACGGCCCATTCCTGCCGCGCGGTTGGATTGCCGCGCACGGCCTCAGCGGCAAAGCCATCAAATGCGGCATCATAGGCAGGGTGAACCGCGACCAGTTGACCTTGCAGGTGGGTCGATAACTCGGTGATTTCCACCCCGTTTGCCGCGGCGACCCCTTTGACCTCATCGCAGTAGTCTTTTGACGCCGCTGCCTTGTCCAGATCGAACAGCCGGCCGTCCCAGCTTGGCATCTGCACCCCAACATACCCGCAATCTGCGGCCCATTTGGTGATCGCATCAAGCGAATTGAACGGCGCGTCATCTCCGGCAAACTGCGCCAAAAACAATGCGGGGCCCTTAATCGTCTTCATTGGTGTCCTCCCTTGACCTGCGCTAGTGCAGGTTTTCCTTCATCACGATCTCTATTCGGATCAATTCCTGACTGGCGATCACGCCGATCCCGTCAAGATGGGCCCGCAGCACGCGCGCGGCAGAGCGCACGATATGGCCCACATTCTGGGTGATGATCACATCGACCACGCCGTCTTCCAGCGCCTTGCGCGAATGCGGCGTTAGTTCGTGCCCGATCATCGCCAGATCGCGACCATCGCCTTCTTCGATCGCCCGCGTCACCCCGCGCAATCCAGCCCCCCCGCTGTACACGCCGATGATGTCGTCGCGGTCCTTGAGGGCTTTACTGACGATCCGGTAGGTTTCTTCGAAATCGTCATGACCTTCGAGCGAAGGCAAGGCGCGAAGAGCCGGAAACTCGCGGGTGATCACTTCGTCAAATCCCAGGCGCCGTTCGACCATGTCGCGGGCCTGGGTGGAATTCACCACCACCAGAACCGCACCGCTGCGCCCGGCCAGAAACCGGCCCATCAAGGCCCCTGCCGTCCGACCGGCGGCGACATTGTCGATCCCGACGAAGTGGTCGCGTTCGGTATCAGGCTGGTCGGTCACCATGGCGGCGACCGCAACGCCTTCGGCTTTCAGTCGTGCGATCATATCGCGGACCATCGGGGTTGCATTGGCCATCAGCGCCACCCCGTCCACGCCCTGCGAGATCAGCCGTTCGAAACCGCGCCGAACCGCCACCGGATCGTCCACGGGCAAGCGGATGGTCTGCAAGTCGTTGCGTTCGGCGCGCAATCCCCTGCTGGCTTCACCCACGGCATCTTCGAGCGAGGCCAGAAACTGGCTTTGTCCGGTCGGCAACAGAAATGCCAACCGGTACAATCTCTGGCGGGCGAGATTGGCGGCATAGATGTCGCGGACATAGCCAAGCTTGTCGATGGCAGCCTGGACACGCTCGACCGTCACGCGCCGCACACCGGGGCGCTGGTTGAGAACCCTGTCAACCGTCGCCAAAGAGACGCCGGCCTCTTTGGCTATGTCATGAACCGTGGGTTTTCCCATCACCGAACCTCGCCGTCACACTGGACGGCTTTTTCTGAGGTACGTCAATCAGAAGTTATCCCTGGCGCATCCGGCTGGCGACCCTGCAATGGGACTGCAATCAATTCTGGACTGGGGCCTGTGCGCCGGTCCCGGCTGGCGTGCCAACGATGGCCCGACCCCGTCCCTGCATCTTCGCATCGTACAAGGCTGCGTCAGCGTCTCTCAGCATCTCTTCCAAAAGGGGTGCTTCATAGCCGTTCGACACCACAAATCCGGCCGAGGCCGACACGCGGCAGGTCGCCCCTTCAAACAAGACGGGCGCCTCAATCGCGCTAATGATCCGCTTTGCCAAGGCAAGCGTTTGCGCATTTCTAAGCGGTGGATTTACGAGCAGAACAAATTCATCGCCTCCGATCCGGGCGATGACGTCACCTGGTCGGACGCAATTTTTGAGCCGTTCGGCCACTTCAATCAGCACCGCGTCCCCCGCGGCATGCCCATGGACGTCATTGACCGACTTGAAATAGTCCAGATCCAGCAGCAATAGCGTAAACAGCTGACCCGACCGCAACCGTTCGGCCGCCTCGCTTTCGAGCCCGCGCCGATTGCGCAACCCCGTCAGCGGGTCCGTCAAAGACGCGTCTTCTGCGGTGTCACGGGCAATTTGCAGCCGACCGATCAGGCGCCGCGCCTCGCGCATGGCCGCGGCATTGGCCTCGGCCAGGTACAGCATCTCAACCGTGGGATCATTGCGCGAAAAATCAGCCCCCGTCAGTTCGTGTTCTGCGACCGCTGCCACCACGGATATGCCGAACGATACCGTCATCAAGAAGCCCTGATCCTCGCCCAATGGATAAAGGCTGGCGCGAAGCCCCAAACCGGCGTCGTGACGGTATTGAAGTCGCATCCTGGTGTTCACATACCCATCAAGGCCGCGCGCGCGTGTTTTGATGCTGGGGCGAACGACCTCAAACCCATCCCAAAACGACGTGCCGACCAGGTCGCCGCCCACCAAAACCTTGCGAAGGGTCGGTCCCACGTGACGGATCAAACCGTCCACGCCGATGACCATGTGCATCGGCATCACAGCGTCCAAGGTCTGCGGGGTCAGCCGCAAGGTCGGTATGGCGTCCGTCATGGGGCCGCCTCGGCCGACAAGACAAAGGCTTTCCCTTCGGCATAGGTCCCATCGAGAAGCTGCACGTGTATCGTTTCATGTGCCGGCGCGTCCGACGACCATTCGATCAGCGACAGACACCCATAATCATCGGCCATGGCGCGCAGGATCCCGGCAAGGATCACCCCAAAGTGCCCAAAATCCGACACCACTTCGATCCGGTACTCATCAGTTCCCAGCTCTTGGACCAGGACTTCGGGGATGTTCAAATTCGGCACAGCCAGCCGGGCGCGTTCGGGCAATTCGTCTAGCGAACTTACAAAGTCTGCAAAGTCGATGCCGCCAAATCGCAAAAGGCGCCGCACGGAATCCATCTTGGGGTCAGACACCAGATAGGTTCCCAAATCCTCCAACAGCGCATGCTCGGATTTGCCAAGCCGAGAGGAGGCAACGCCGAGGACATTCGAGGTCAACGCCAGATCATAGGTCAAAAGGGCTTCGAACCCATCCGGCGGCAAGCCTGCAGCCGCTGCAATTTCTGCCCAGGTTGCTTGGCCGTATGTATCCGCCAAGAACCTTTCTAGGCCCTTGTTCACCAATCCGTGCATGCGGGTCCCTCGTTTCGGGGGCCAACGCTAAGACCTGCGCGTTAAAAAACTGCAAATGCGGCCCCTAGAAATCGGTCGGAGCACCCCCCTCGGCTTTGCGCCGTTCCACGAATGCGCCAAGGGCTTCGGCGCGGTCATCGTTCATCGCGGGGGCTTCAAAATTCGCAACGATCTCTTTGAACATTCTGTGGGCCCGCTCATGGGTCCAGACACCGCCCGCCAAATCCCAACCTTCATAGTTTTGCCAATCGCTTAAGAAGGGCTGGTAAAAAGCTGTTTCATAACGGCTTTGTGTGTGTTCAACGCCGAAGAAGTGCCGCTCGCTTGCGGGAAGGCCGTCGACCTCGGCAATGGCGTCGAAGGCGATGTCGCCCGGGCCCGTTGCGGTCAGGGCCGGCTCAAAATACCGGGTGATCTGGTGCAGGATTTCGCAATCCATCAACAGCTTTTCGGGGCTGGCGATCAGCCCGCCTTCGAGCCATCCCGCCGCGTGGTACACCATCGTCGTGCCCGATTGGACCGCCGACCACAACGCTTGCGAGGTTTCCCACATGGCCTGGCCATCAGGCACATTGGCCGCGCATGACCCCGATGCGCGCAGGGGCAACCCGTAAAACCGCGCCATCTGGCCGGTCATCTGGGTGGCGCGCATATACTCAGGCGTCCCGAAGGCGGGCGCGCCCGATTTCATATCCACGTTTGAGGTAAACGTCCCGATCATGCAGGCTGACCCCGGGGCCACCCACTGAAACAACGCGATCGCCGCAAGCGCCTCGGCGATCGATTGCGCCACGGCACCG
Source organism: Pseudomonadota bacterium (assembly GCA_038530285.1). Lineage (GTDB taxonomy): Bacteria > Pseudomonadota > Alphaproteobacteria > Rhodobacterales > Rhodobacteraceae > JASJAR01. Next base: position 13,413 of record JBCBCY010000010.1, on the reverse strand, counting down.
GACAAAGTCACCGGCGCCATGGCCCCGGCCAGGGTGAAGGGTGTGACGACCACCGCCTGACCCCGCCGAACGGCACGCAAGCAGCCATCGATCATGGGCTGATCGTGCTTCAGGGGCGAGGTCGAGTTGATGTTGGTGAACATATGGGGCTTGGCGCGAAACGCATCCTCATCGAGCCCGGCCGCGATCTTGACCATCTCCATCACGTCTTCGACCCGTTCCGGGCCCAGCGAATAGGCGTGCACCACCTTGTCGGTCAGCGTCAGCATGTCATGGACCACATCAAGGTGGCGCACGCTGGCATGCACATCGACCGGCTCGACCGGGTAGCCGCCGTTGAAATGCAGACAGTTCATCGCCTGGGTCAGGCGCAGCAGGTCCTGGCACTGCGCGCGCGTTCCCGCGACCTTGCCGGTCTCCATGTCCCAGTAATTGGGCGGCGAGGCGACGGCTGCGAAGTTCAGATGCCCTGCCCCCATCGTAAGGGTCCGGTCGGGGTTGCGCGGGGTAATCGTGAAGTGATCAGGCGCCTTTGCGACCATCTCCATCACAAAGTCGCGGCCCAACCAGACGCGCTGGTCTTCCACCCGAGCACCGGCACGCCGAAACAGATCCAGCGCTTCTTCTTTCAGAAACTCGATGCCGATCTCTTCAAGGATCCGCATCGCGCCGTCGTGGATCGCCGCGACCCCGTCGCCGTCCAAAGGTTCGACTGGCGCGTCGGTGATGACGGGCACCGACCATGGCGGCTGGGAAAGGCCGCCGGCGCGCGCGCGCCTGCCCGCCCCTCCGTTTCGTCCGCCGCTTCGCCGTCCTCGTCGCGCAGATTGGTCATTCATTGCCGGACCTCCCGATTGGGTCCGATGATCCCCCGAGGCCGCCCTGGCCCGCCGCCAAAAACCGACACGAAATGTCGCGGAAGGTTCAGTCGCGCGCCAACCAGCCTGGAAGGTGGCTGATGTCGGGCAAAACCACGTCTGCCAGCGCGCCAAGTTCGGTGTCGCTCGCCGCGCCCGTCAACACCCCGATGGCCCCCATGCCAGCGGCCCGCGCGGCCTGAAGATCAAAGTGGCTGTCGCCGATCATCAAGGTGTCTTCCGGCGCGACCCCGGTTTGGGCGGCAAAGGCCAGCAAGGGGCCCGGGTTCGGCTTGGCGCCATGCCCGCTGTCGAACCCAGCCAGAAAATCAAGATGCGCCAGGACGCCGTGTTGTTGCATATGCACCCGCGCAGGGGCTTCGGCATCGTTGGTCACCACACCCAGCCGGTACCCTGCCGCCGCGAGCCGTGCGAAATAGGGCCCAAGCTCAACAACCGGGCGCTGCACAACCTGGCGTGCCGCACCGTAATACGTAATTTCCAGGGCATCGCGGTTGTAGTCCGGCAGCAACGGCGCCAGCCGCTCAAGCACTGCCGTTTCCGGCCCCGTCACACCGACACTGCCTGGAACAAACGTACCTTCGTCCCAGTTGAAGCCAATCGCCGCGCCCAACTGGCGCTTTCGGTCGGTGTCGTCCCCCACGAGTGCTTCAAAGATATGCCGCGCACCCGCCCCCCAGGTCGCCGTGAAATCGGTCAGTGTTCCGTCTTTGTCGAAGATAAGCGCTTTGATCATTCCCCGGCCCTTAGCCGGTCGCGCCGCCGGGCGAAAGCACTAGCGTCGCGCGCGCCGCCATCCGGCCGATTGCGCGTCGGATTCCGAACAAAACCACCGCTCGCCCTTGGCCGTGTTGATCTGGGTGCGCGCGTAATTCTCCTGCCAGGGCAGATGGTAGATCCGCCCACCGCTCGAGATATTGCCCTTGATCGAACACCCGTTTGCGCCCGTCACGGCCGCGTTGCTGGCAGGGGCGCGTTGGGCGGCACGGTGATCAAACGGGCTGTCACTGTCCCAGGCCCAGATGCCACGCCCCAGAAGCTGCGCTTCCTTTTCGTAATCAAGGTAGTCACGCAGGGTCTCGCGTGGATAGGTCGCCACGACGCCTGCGCGCAGAAGCGTTTCGCCCACATCCGCGCCGTTGACCCGGCAGGTGGCCAATGCGCGCTTGTACTGGTCAAATTTCAAGGTGCGGCAGGTCGCGAACTGGCCTTCAAAACGGGCCTCGGCCCAGTCGCGCGCCCAGTCGCCACAGGCAATGTCCACCCCATCTGCGCGGGTGCAACTTTGGTCCAGCTCATGGGCATCGATGCCAAACAGGCGCACACGCTGGCCGCCCACGACAAAGCTGTCGCCGTCGCTGACCCGGATCTGTCCGTTCGGCCCGGCCGCCGACACTTGCGGGACCACCGCAAGCGCCAGCGCGACCCACGCTGTTTTCACCCATCTCACGCGCACGATCTTGCACTGAAACCCGGTTCGCCAGCAAGCGGGGCATGAACAACGGGTTAATGGCCCCGCACCAGGTTGGCCGCGATCACCAACATCGTCAGTCCCACAACGCCGTCGAGCACCCGCCAGGCGGCAGGTCGCGCAAAGACGGGCGCCAGAAGCCGCGCGCCATAGCCCAAAATGAAGAAAAACATCACCGAAGCCGTGGCCACCCCGGCCCCGTAGACCCAGCGCGCTGTGTCCCGCGCGGCCGCCAGTGAGCCGATCATGACGATGTCGAGATAAAGATGCGGGTTCAGCCAGGTGAAGGCAAAGCACGCAATCAAGGCCGCGCGCAGGCTTTGCACCGTCTCGCCTTCTAGATCCATTGCTGCCCCGCCGCGCCAGGCAGACCGCAACGCCAACAGCCCATAGCCGATCAAGAACGCCACGCCCCCCCAGAGAAAGATTTGGCCCAGGATCGGTACTTCTTGGGTGATCACACCCATCCCGGCGACACCGGCCATAATCAAAATCACGTCCGAGACCGCGCAGAAAAGGCAAATCCAGAACACATGCGCGCGACGAAGACCCTGGCGCAGCACAAAAGCGTTCTGCGCGCCAATGGCGAGGATCAGCGAAAATCCCAGAAGATAGCCAGATGCGAAATGGGTCATGCGGGCATCTAGGCGAGAAGACCTTTATTACAAAAGCTAAATTTTCTATAGTCTCATTAAAATGTCTAATGCGACTTTCCCCACCCCCCAACTGCAAGCTCTTATTGCGATCCTGCGCGGTGGTTCGTTCGAGGCAGCCGCGTCAGAACTTGGCGTCACACAATCGGCGATTTCGCAACGTTTGCAGAACCTTGAAGAACGCGCAGGCGGGATTCTGGTGGTGCGGGCCCAACCCTGTGAGCCGACCGAATTGGGCGCGCGCCTGGCCGCACATGCCGAGCAGGTCGTGCTGATGGAACGCAGCCTGATCGCCGAACTTGGGTTGGACGACGCCAAACCTCGCCTGCGGATCGCGGTGAATGCCGACAGCCTTGCGACCTGGTTCTTGCCAGCGCTGGTTGGGATCGATGCACGGTTCGACATCGAGGTCGATGATCAGGACCATTCCGCAACCCTGCTGCGTAAAGGCGAGGTCGTGGCCGCCGTCACTGCCGACGGTGACCCCGTGCAAGGGTGTGACCGGGTGGCACTGGGTGCGCTCAGATACGTGCCGACCGCCAGCCCGGACTTCGCCAGACTGTGGTTTCCGGGCGCCGTGACTGCAGATGCGTTGGCCCGCGCCCCGGTGCTGGTCTACAATGAAAAGGACGGCCTGCAGCACGCCTGGGCGCGATCTATGACCGGCAGCGCTGCACTCGGGCCCCACCACCATATGCCCTCAACCACTGCTTTTGTCGAAGCGGCCCGTCTTGGTTTGGGCTGGGGGCTGAACCCTGAGACACTGGTCGAGCCGGCGCTGTCTTGCGGCGCGCTTGTCGATCTTGGACAGGGCACCCGGTTTGAAACGCCGTTGTTCTGGCAGTCGGCCCGCGCCGTTAAGTCTGCGCTGTTGCCTTTGACCAAGGCGGTCCGGCAGGTCGCACGCGAAAGGCTTACGTGATGCGCGCGCGCTGCCGAAGCCTTGCGCAGAAAAAAGGCCCGGTCACGCAGCAACCGGGCCCTTGATGGTCGTGTTGTGGTGGTCAGGTCCGTTTTGATTTCCGGCGCATCGCACCCAAGGCACCGACACCGGCCAAAAGCAGAAAAGAGGACGCAGGCAGCGGCACCGGCGACACATCTGCGGCGGCAAATTCAATGTCATAAAGGGCAGCATTGCGACCATTGCCCTGACCCGATCCGTCTATCTGGAAAAGGTATGCCCCGGCTGCGACCTTGAAGATCACCGCGGTATCCCCGTTGGACGCCTCTGACAGGATGTCGCTTGTGAAGGTGCGTTCGGCCACAACCTGATTGGGGTCCGCTGCATTCAGCAGCCGGAAGACCGAGGTGTTTTCATTCGCCCCCGTGCCCACAAAGCCCGAAAAGCGCGAGCGCCCGGCATCGGTTTCATACCCGTTGAATATGAACGACACCGCGATCTCGGTCAGGGACGTGATGGCAAAGGTATCCACCGCGCCGACCATCCGGCCATGCAGGTTCAGACTGTCGCCGCCATTCAATGTCCCGGCATCATGGGCGCGGCGTGCGGCCCCTTTTGCGTCGCCGATCTTGGTCGACCCCAGAATGGTGTCCCGCTTGCCTTCGGTGATGCTGACGGTGGCCGCGGAAGCGGCAGGCGCGCCCAGTACGAGCGCGAGGGCCAAGGTCACGTTGGTCAGTTTCATGTTCGCTCACTCTTCAAGTCAAGTCACAGGCCGGATGGATATGCCCCGGGTTGCGTTCTTAAACACAAGGGATTCGGGCAATTTCGCGGCGCGGTGCACATTCACGAAAAACACTGCGGCATTGTTGATAAATTTTGGTTAATGCCCGCCGAGGGCGGTAATTAACCAAGATGTCCGCCGATCCCGCCCGCGATGGCCGAACGGTCAATCAAGCCTCAATGCGTGCGGCCCTAGGCAGACAACGCCTCCATCACGTCGTCTGAGACTTCAAAATTCGCCGTCACGCGTTGGACATCGTCATCGTCTTCAAGGACTTCCATCAGCTTCATCAGCTTTTGTGCGCCTTCAAGATCCAGTTCGGTGGTGGTGGTGGGCTTCCAGATCAACTTTGTCGATTGCGCCTCGCCCAGCGCGGCTTCAAGCGCGGTCGATACCTCGTTGAGGTCAGTGTCGGCCGTGTAGATCGCATGGCCATCTTCCGAACTTTCAACATCCTCGGCGCCCGCCTCTATCGCGGCCTCCATGACGGTATCCTCATCGCCTGCGTCTGCGGCATAAAGAATTTCGCCCTTGCGATCGAACATGAAAGACACCGATCCGGTCTCGCCCAGGTTGCCGCCATGCTTGCCGAAGGTCGACCGCACGGTGGACGCGGTGCGGTTGCGGTTGTCGGTCATCGCCTCGACAATGACCGCGACGCCGCCCGGGCCATAGCCTTCGTAGCGGATTTCTTCGAAGTCATCGCCGTCGCCGGCCTGCGACTTTGAAATCGCGCGGTCGATCACATCTTTCGGGACCGATTGCGACTTGGCTTCTTTCACGGCCAGACGCAGACGCGGGTTTTTTTCAGGGTCCGGATCGCCCATCTTGGCGGCCACGGTGATCTCTTTTGAAAGTTTTGAGAACAGTTTTGACCGGGCCGCGTCTTGGCGCCCCTTCCGGTGTTGGATGTTCGCCCATTTTGAATGGCCTGCCATGGGTCTCTCCGTCGCGCATGAGGTGTCGCGGGCTTATACCGAAGCCTTGGCCCCGGGGGCAAGTCAGGCGCGCTCATCCTTTGGGCTGCCCATGACGATATGGCTTACGATCTGGCGGACCTGAGGCAGTGCGCCGAGCTGTTCGGTATGAAATTCCTTGTACGCCGCCAGGTCCGCACATTCGACACGCAACAGGTATTCCACATTGCCGGTGATGTTGTGACACTCGCGCACTTGCGCAAACCGGGCCACGGCACGTTCAAACGCTTCTTGCGCGCCTTTGGTGTGTTCCGACAGCCCGACCGTGACATAGGACAAAAACCCGCCGCCCGTGGCCGCGCGGTCAATCACGGCACGGTAACCTTTGATGATGCCGGCACGTTCCAGGTCTTGCACCCGGCGCAGGCAGGCCGATGGCGACAGGCCCACGCGGTCAGCAAGCTCGGTGTTGGCGATCCGGCCATCCGCCGCTAAAACCTGCAATATCCGGTCGTTTATCTGATCGATCTTGGTCATTAGTTGCAATGAAAGCGACATAATTGCTAAATTTGCAATCCCATTCGGTCAAACTTCCATTAAACCTTGCGTATGAGCTTGGACCTTCTTCCGCCCCTGTTTCTTTTTGTGCTCGTCGCGATCTTCACGCCGGGGCCCAACAACATGATGCTTTTGGCCTCGGGCGCCAATTTCGGACTGCGCCGGACGCTGCCTCATATGCTGGGCATCACGGTCGGCCATTCGGCCATGGTGGTCATCCTTGGGCTGGGGTTGGCGCAGGTGTTCCGGGCCTATCCCGTGATCGAGACAGTGCTGAAAATGGTTTGCCTTGCCTACCTTCTTTATCTTGCGTGGCGGATTGCAAATGCCGCACCGCCGGGCGAGGCCGAGGCAAGCGGCAAACCCCTGACCTTTTTTGAGGCCGCAGCCTTCCAATGGGTCAATCCGAAAGCCTGGGCCGTGGCCCTGACGGCCGTAACCGCTTATTTGCCGGGCAGTGGCGTGATCGCAGTGGCTCTTTGCGCGGCTGTCTTCATTGCCGTTTCCCTGCCGTCTGTCTCACTTTGGGCCGGCGCGGGCACGGCCATTCGCGGATGGCTTGCCGTGCCGGGGCGGCTGCGCGTGTTCAACTGGACCATGGCGGGCGTGTTGGTGCTTTCAACCCTACCGATCCTGGTGTGACCGCCTGAGCGTTAACCTCAGCAACCGAAATGTGATGAAAATTTGAGTCTCTTTCTTTAGAGAGCCGGCTGGCACCAGAACGGTGCGTGTTCCTCCGTATCAGTAATGAGTATTCAAATGTCCCAGACCCCTTCTTCGGGTGCCGGAAACGGTGCCCGCCCGCTTGCCTTGCAAGCTGCCCTTGTCGTCCATTCCGATATCGAACAACATCTGCTTTTGCGGCGTGCGATCCGCCAGACCGGGCTTTTCTCGGTGGTGTTGTCGGCCGAAAGCATTGAAACCGCGCGCGATATCCTGAGCGATCCCCAAGCGCCGCTGTTGGCGTTGATCCTTATCGAACATGCACTCGTTGACCAGGTCTTGCCCGCGATGACGCCCGCCCAACTGGGCCGGACCGCTTATGCGTCCGACGCACCGATCACCGACAGCCGCCACCCGGTTCTTGTGACCCCTGCAGGCCCTGCCGAGATCGAGGCGCTGTTGGAAACACTCAGCTGAGAGCCGCCGCACCGTTGAGGGGTGCAACCGGGCGATTGGGCGGATAGGGTCGCGCCATGAGCACTGACCAGATCCTTCTCTTCGCGCTTTTCGGAGCCGTCTTTGGAATGCTCCTTTGGGGGCGGTTTCGCTATGATTTGATCGCCTTTGGGGCGTTGATGATCGCGGTTGTCTTGGGCGTGGTGCCCGGGGCAGATGCCTTTGCGGGCTTTGGTCATCCCGCCACGATCATCGTGGCGCTGGTGCTGGTGGTTTCGGCCGGGCTGGTGCGATCGGGCGCTGTGTTTCTGATCACCCGGACGCTTGTGGATGCCTCGCGCGGGCTGGGCGCGCATATCGCGGTGATGGGGGCGGTGGGCGGTGTCTTGTCGGCGTTCATGAACAACGTCGCGGCTCTTGCGCTATTGATGCCGGTCGACATTCAGACCGCCAGAAAGGCCGGGCGGCCACCGGGGCTGTCGCTGATGCCATTGTCTTTTGCCACCATTCTTGGCGGGATGGTGACGCTGATCGGGACGCCGCCCAACATCATCATTGCTGGCATCCGCGAGGATACCTTTGGCGAACCCTTCGCGATGTTCGATTTCGCCCCCGTGGGCGGTGTGGCCGCCATCGCCGGGATGGCCTTTGTGGCCCTCATCGGCTGGCGGCTGATCCCCACCGCAAAGCTTGATGCGGGGTCCGAAGCGCTGTCGGAAATCACCGGCTACATGGCCGAATTGGCCGTGCCCGAGGGGTCTGACCTGGAAGGCCAGCTTCTGGGCGAGTTGTCCGAAAAGGCCGAAAGTGCCGATGTCGCGATCCTGGGGCTGATGCGGGGCGGGCGCCGAATTTACGGCACAGGGCGCACGTCGCGGCTGCGCGCAGGCGATATCATCAGGCTGGAAGCCCAGCCCGCAGCCCTCGACGAGTTTCGCACCGCCACCAAGCTGGCGGTGGCCGAAACCGACCGCGAGGAACGGCTAAGGGCGGAAGGCGACGGGGTTGCGGTTGTTGAAGCGGTGGTGCCCATTGGCGCGCGGATTGCCGGCAAGACCGCGCAATCGGTGGGGCTGTCGTGGCGCAGGCGCACAGTGCTGATGGGGATCTCGCGCCAGGGCCGCCGGATCACATCGCGTGTGCGCAAGACCGTGATCCGCCCTGGCGATATCCTGTTGATGCTGACTCCCAAGGACCAGGCGAGCGAGGTGACGGACTGGCTTGGGTGCCTGCCCCTGGCCGACCGGGGCCTTGCGGTGACCGAAGACAGCAAGACCTGGCTAGCGATTGCGCTCTTTGGCGGAGCGGTGGCGGCAGCGGCCTTCGGGCTGGTGTATCTTCCGGTGGCCCTGGGCCTGGTGGTGATCGGCTACATCCTGACGGGCGTCTTGTCGGTCGAAGAGATTTACCGCCACATCGAATGGCCTGTCGTGGTACTTTTGGGATCGATGATCCCCCTGGGTGCGGCGCTGGAAACCTCCGGCGGGACCGAGATGATTGCCAGCGCCCTTCTTACCCTGACGGATGGATTGCCTGCCTGGGCGGTTCTGACGGTTTTGATGGTGGTCACGATGACGCTGTCGGATGTATTAAACAACACCGCGACCACCATCGTCGCGGCCCCGGTGGCCATCGGCATGGCGCAGACGTTGGGCGTGGATGCCGACCCGTTTTTGATGGCCGTGGCCGTGGCGGCGTCTTGCGCGTTCCTCACCCCGATCGGGCACAAGAACAACACGCTTATCCTTGGGCCGGGCGGCTATGGCTTTTCGGACTACTGGCGGATGGGCCTGCCGTTGGAGATATTGATCGTCGCTGTGTCGATCCCCGCCATATTGGTGTTCTGGCCGCTGTGAGGCATTGGGGACGTTTTGCAGCGAAGGGCGGGATTGAGCCCAGAGTTTCCTAAGTCAGTTCCAGTGTTTTGCGCAAGATACGGGTGGCTTAGGTGCCTCATGGAGTGATCCAATGATCTATCTTTCATTGGATCATCAAAATGCTTCAAACAACGCTCGCAGTGCTATTGTTTTTGTTTCCTCTTGCCTTCAGTCCGGGTCCTGGAAACATGTTTTTTGCGTCCAATGGGGCGAGGTTCGGTTTTCGTGCGACAGTACCGGCCAACGTTGGGTATCACGTCGCGACTTGGATCGTCACTGCTGCAATCGGCTTGGGGTTTCTCGCTGCGATCGAGAGGTTTCCTCAAGTTTTTGCCTTCTTGAAGGCGGCTGGGTCGCTGTACGTCCTTTGGCTTGCATGGAAAATATTCAAAGCTGGGGCGTTGAAGGGCGCACAAGACGCGAAGCCCGCAACCTTCTTGGATGGTGTGATCTTGCTCCTGCTCAACCCCAAGGCCTATGTGATCATTGCCCTCATGTTTACACAGTTCCTGGGCCAACCGAACTCAAGCATGTTCGCTTCGGTCATACTGATCACTACCGTGTTTACATTTAACAATCTCCTCGCTTTTTCGATCTGGGCATTGGTCGGCGATACCATCGCTGGCTCTTTCAGATCAGTGGACAGCGCCCGAAAACTCAACGTGGCTTTCGGAATGATCTTAGCGGCAGTGGCGATCTGGATGATGTTGTCGTAGGTCCGCTTCGTGCCGCATACCAGACGCACCCTCCGTTACCCCCAACCCTGCCCGGCGATGGTCACAAGATCTCCGCCGCGGTGGAGCTCCCTGCGCGGATCTTCCGGCAGGGCGAACACCTGAACCTCAAGCGCATGGGGGCAGCCGCCGGTCACCCCCGACCATTGCCGCGCCCGACCGGGCCGATCCACCGCACAAAGCGAGCCGTCCGACATCAGCACATTGACCGTGTCGCGGTATAAGATGACACGCTCCACTTCAGGTGCAGACACCGGCGGCACCGCGGTACAGGCCGCCATTGCAAAAAACAGCCAGACCCGTCGCATCTACAGCGGCCAGATCAGCGGAATAAGCGCCGACGCCAACAGACCGACACTTAGGTTCAAGGGGATGCCGGCGCGCAGAAAATCCGAAAACTTGTAGCCCCCCGGGCCATAGACCAGCATGTTGGTCTGATACCCAATCGGGGTCGCAAAACTCGCCGAGGCCGCCACCATCACGGCAATCACCAAGGGGCGCGGATCAATGCCCAAAGACGCCGCAAGCCCGATCGTGATCGGAGTCACCACAACCGCGACCGCGTTGTTGGACACCATCTCGGTCAGCACTGAGGTCATCAGGTAGACCGCCCAGACCAGAAAGAACGGCGGCAGCTGGGCCAGCGCGGGTGCAAGGGTTTCGACGATAAGCACAACAGCCCCAGACGCTTCCAAGGCCGCACCCACCGCCAGCATCGAAAAAATCAGCGCCAACAGGCGTCCGTCGATCATCTGGAACGCTTCATCTGCGTCAATGCACCGGGTGAAAAAGACCACCGCCACGGCAAGGATGGCCAGAAAGAAGATCGGCGCGACCCCGAGGGCGGCAAGTCCAACAAGCCCCAAAAGTACGATCAGCGCCAATGGCGCCTTGCCGCGTCGAAACGCCTGTTCGCTGGGTTGAGAGACATCGACCAGCCCCATATCAGCGGCCAACCTCTGGATGTCTTCGGGGGCACCTTCCAACAAAAGCGTGTCGCCCACGCGCACCACCAGATCGTCAAGTTGGCGACCGATGTTTTCGGATCGCCGGTGCACCGCCAAGGGATAAACCCCGTAGCGCCGCCGCAACCGCAACGCGCCCAGCGAACGGCCCACCATGCGCGCGCCCGGCGTGATCAGCACCTCAACCGTGCGGGTCGCCACTGACGATAGCTTGTCGACCACGCGCAGGTTCTTGTCGCCGCGAAGGCCCAGAAGTTCTGTCATGGCTGACCGCAGCACCACCCGGTCGCCCGCTTCCAGCGTCACCGATTTCAGATCGCGCCTGAGCGAGGCATCACCGCGCAGCACATCGATAAGGCGCACCCCGTCGCGTTGGAACATCGCAACCGACAAGGCGTGCTGGCCCACAAGCTCACTGTCATCAGGCACGGCAAGCTCGGTAAGAAACTTCATCTGCGCGCGGTCCGACAGCAATGCTGCCATGCTTTCGCGGTCCCGAAGCAGGCGGGGGGCAACAAAGCGCAAATAGAGCATCCCCCAAGCGACCAGAACGATCGCCAGCGGGGTCACCTCGAATATCGTGAAAGGGTCCAGCCCTTCGGCCCGCGCCACCCCGTCGACCAGCAGGTTCGTTGACGTGCCGATCAGTGTCAGCGTGCCCCCCAAGATCGCCGCGTAAGACAGCGGGATCAGAAGTTTCGAGGCCGAAATCCCCATTTTGCGCGCCAATTGTACGAAAACAGGGATCATCACCACTACGACCGGCGTGTTGGACACAATCGCCGACGACAGCACGACAAAGCCCAAAAGTGCTGCGATCGCCAGCCCCGGGCGTCCGTCTGACAGACGTTCGGCCCGTTGGGTGAAGGCCACAAGCGCGCCGGTGCGGACCAAAGACCCCATTACGATGAACATCGCCGCGATGGTCCAGGGGGCGGGGTTCGACAATACGCCCAGCGCCGCTTCATACGGCAAAAGCCCCAGGATCAGCAGCAGCGCGACACCGCCAATGGCAACCACTTCGGTCGGATAGGCTTCGCGCACAAACAACACGAACATCGCCACGACCACGCCAAGGGTCATGATCGCCTCAGTCGTGGCAGAAAGATCAAGCGGAATCATTGGCTTGCCCCTGTGGTTCGACGCCATTGTCTCGCGCTGGCGGGGTCTGGGCAAGATCGATTTGCCGCCCGCCTCGTCCGGGCGCGCTGTCAATCGTGCAGTGCAGGGCCGGCTTGTGCCAACCGACCACCCTGGCGTACGGGGGCGACCGCGACCGCGGCACCGGTTTTGTCGTCCGTTTCCACGAACACGCCGGAAAGCGTTGCTTCCCCGGCGGCGGGCGTGAACCGGCCCTTGCCCATACCGGTCAGGAAGCGGCGCATCGGCTCGTCCTTTTCCATTCCGATGACCGAGTTGTAATCCCCGCACATGCCGGCATCGGTCAGATAGGCGGTACCGCCCGCCAGGATCATCGCGTCGGATGTGGGCACATGGGTGTGGGTGCCCACCACAAGGCTTGCACGACCCGTGCACCAATGACCCATCGCCATTTTCTCGGACGTGGCTTCGCAATGCACATCGACAAGGCTGGCTGCCACCACGCCGCCGCGCGGATGGGTCTTCAACACCGTATCAATCGCCGAAAACGGATCATCGAAGGGCCGCTTCATGAACACCTGGCCCAGAACCTGCGCAACCAGAACCTTGCGCCGCCCGGGCGCGTCGAACACGCGTGCGCCCACGCCCGGTGCGGTCTTGGCAAAGTTGATCGGGCGGATGATGCGCGGCTCTTTGTCGATATGGCCAAGCATATCCTTTTGATCAAACGCGTGATCGCCCAGGGTGACCACATCGGCCCCGGCGTCAAAGAACCCAGCCGCGTGATCGGGCGACAGACCGACCCCGTTGGTGGCATTCTCGCCGTTGACCACCACGAAATCGAGCTTCCAATCTGTCCGCAACGCCGGAAGCCGGGCCGCCAAAGCGTCCCGGCCAGACCGGCCCACTACATCGCCAAGAAAGAGAATACGCATGGCTCATGGCTACGTGGGTCGGCGGCGGCCCGCAAGCTGTGTCTCAGGCCGCCTGTGCGATGGCCCGCGCCATATCGAGCACAACAGCCCCCTTGCGGCGGCGCGTTTCGACATGCCCATAGGCCGCGCGGATCTCGTCAAACGGATAAACCCGATCGATCACGGGCACGATGTCACCTGAGGTCAATGTAGGCTCCAACGCGAGAAGATCGCTCTTTTCGTCGCCACTGATGCCCAAGACCCAACGCCGACCGCCCAAGCGGGTCATCAGAGCCGGCACCACGTGCCAGATCGCGAAATTCAGGGGCACAAAGCGGCCCTTGCGTTTCAACGACCGCCGCGCCTGGCGCCAAGTGACCGCCCCGAAGGTATCGAGGATCACATCATAGCGCCGACCGGCCAGGGGATCGTCCACGCGGTAATCAAGCACCTCATCGGCGCCGAGCCTGCGCATCAGTTCAAGATTGCCCGCCGAGGCCACCGCCGTTACATTGGCCCCCAGCCAGTGGGCGATCTGCAC
>JBCBCY010000009.1:0-146586 GCA_038530285.1 Pseudomonadota bacterium | reverse complement strand
GGTCTGGCGGGTCATCTCGTCGAGCAAATCGCAAAACCGGCCCACGTTGGCATCGTCAAGCGGCGCATCAACCTCATCAAGAACACAGATCGGCGCCGGGTTCGCCAAAAACACCGCGAAAATCAGCGCCAAGGCTGTCAGCGTCTGCTCGCCGCCCGACAACAACGACAGGGTGGCGAGTTTCTTGCCCGGTGGTTGGCACATAATCTCAAGCCCCGCATCCAAGGGGTCTTCGGATTCCACCAACATCAGCCGCGCCTCACCACCACCAAACAGATGGGTAAACAGCGTGCCAAAATTCCGGTTCACCTCATCAAAGGCCGTCAACAGCCGCTCGCGACCTTCCTTGTTCAGACCCGCGATCCCTGCGCGCAATTCACCGATGGCCTGGGTCAGATCGGCCTGTTCAGAGACCAGCGTGCTGTGCTCCTCCTCGACCTCGCGGGCGTCTTCCTCAGCGCGCAGGTTCACCGCCCCCAGGGCGTCACGCTGACGGCGCAGGCGCAGGACCTCAGCCTCGGCGGCTTCTGCGGCAGGCATGGTGTCAGGATCAAGATCAAGCGTTTCCAAAAGCGCGTCTGGTGTGGTGTCCTGGTCTTCGGCAATCCGGTCGGCCGCAGCGCTCACAGCCGTGACCGCCGCTTCGGCGCGTGTCTCGGCCCGCGCGCGGGCCTCGCGGGCATCGGACGCTTTGCGCTCGGTGTCGCGTTCTGCATCGCGGGCCTGACGGTCTGCTGCCTCACCCGCCGACAGAGCATTCGCCGCCTCGGCCTTACGGGCTTCGGCGGTCTGGATTTCGCCTGACAAAGCGTCTTTCTCGGCTGCGATTTTTTCGGGCGCGCTCTGGGCTTCGACCAAGCGGGCTTCGGTGTCGCCGCGCCGCGCATCAAGCTCAGCCACCCGCGCGCCTGCGTTTTCCAGCCGGTCCGACCAGGTGGCGCGCTCGCGTGCGATGGCGGCCAGCCGTTCGACCCGCGTCTCGCCGTCGCGCTTTAACTCGTCATGCGCGGCCCGGCGCGACAGCATCGCGATGCGCGCCGCTTCCACGCCCAGCCGAACATCCTCGGCTTCGCCACGCTTGGCTTCGAGGTCCGGCAATCCTTCGCGCGCCTCCAGCGCTTTGGCGCGCGCTGCGCGTGCGGTCTCAGCCTCCGCGCCGTAGCGTTTTTCAGCCAACTGCGCAGTCTCCAGCTTGCCAGCGGCGATATTCCGGTCGGCCTCGGCCCGGCTTTCTGCCCGCCGGGCGATGGTAGAGGCCTGATCGGCCGCCTGACGGGCCGCCCGCGCATCACGGTCGGCTGTCGACAGGGCCTCAAGTTCACCCCTGAGGTGTTCATGGGCACGCACCGCCCCGCTTGCCCGGGCCTCAGCGCGCGCAAGGTCCTGCTTCAGCTCTTCGAGCCGGTTAATCTGTTGCAGCCGGAGCGCGGAGGTGGACGGTGCGTCCTCGGCCCCGGCGCGGAACCCGTCCCAGCGCCACAGGTCGCCCGCCCGCGATACCAGCCGCTGGCCGGGCATCAGCGTCCCTTGCAGACGGGGTCCATCCGCCGCATCCACCAGCCCGACCTGATCAAGGCGTCGGCGCAACACACCAGGCACCTCAGCATGAAGCGACAAGGGCTGCGCCCCGCCGGGCAGGGGCGTAACTGTGGCATATTCCGCCAAGCCCACCCAACCTGAGGTGCCGTCTTCGCCGACCACGGGCGCGCGCAGATCATCTGCCAGAGCCGCGCCAAGTGCCTTTTCGTACCCCGGCGCAATCCGCACGAGGTCCATCACCTGCCCGCCTTCGGCCGTGTCGCGGTCCAAGAGCCGCGCAAGGGCAGCAACCTCGGCGTTCAGAGCTGACACTTCGCCTTCCGCGGCGGAGCGTTCCGCGCGGCCTTCGGCTTCCTTCGCCTGCGCCTGACCGCGCGCCTCATCGGCCCTGGCCAATGCGGTTTCGGCGGCTTCGGCCTTTGCAGTGGCGTCAGACAGCGCGGCCTGGGCGGCGCTCAACGCAGTATCGGCGGCCTTCAAGTCCCCCGCCGACGTTTGCGCCATTTCCGCGGCCTCAGTCGTTGCCGTTTCGGCCTTTTGAAGCATTGTCTGCGCGTCTTCGACGGTGCGTTCAGCCGCCTGATGGCGGGCCGACAGGCGCGCGACCTCTTCGGTAAACTCGCCCAGCACGGTTTCTTGTTCGTCAAGAACACCGCGCGCGGCATCGGCCGCTTCTGCCGCGTCGGCGAGCGCGGCGTCGAACCCATCGCTTTCAGCCTCAAGCGTCGCGCCCTCTTGGGTCAGCCGGTCAAGCGTGGCCAGCGCATCAGCATTCAGGCCGGTTTCGCGTTCAATATCAGCCGTGATCCGGGCGACCGCGTCTTCCAGTTGAGCGATGTCTTTGACCGCGCGGGCGGCATCGTCATCCAAGGCCCCCTGGCGCACCAAAAGCCGCTGCAAGACGGCCGCGGCGATCGCTTCTTCTTCGCGCAGGGGCGGCAGGGCGGCTTCGGTTTCGCCCCGGTGGCTGGCTGCATCGCGCGCTGCGCGCTCGGCTTCAGACGCGGCGCGCACAGCATCCGCCAAGGCCGCCTCGGCAGCGATCCGGCCATCTTCGGCGTCGCGCCAGCGGCGATACAAAAGCACCCCTTCGGATCGCCGCAGGGCCGTGCCGATTTCGCGGTAGCGTGCCGCCTGGCGCGCCTGCCGGGCCAGCGTCTGCAATTGCTGGGCCAGCTTGTCGATCACGTCTTCGACGCGGGTCAGATTGGTCTCGGCCCCTTTCAGCTTCAACTCCGCCTCATGGCGGCGCTGGTACAGCCCCGAAATTCCCGCCGCTTCTTCCAGAATGCGCCGGCGGTCCTTCGGCTTGGCATTGATCAGTTCCGATATCTGGCCTTGACGCACAAGCGCGGGCGAATGCGCCCCGGTCGACGCATCGGCAAAGAGCATCTGCGCGTCGCGCGCCCGGATGTCGCGGGTGTTTGCCTTGTAAGCCGAGCCCGCATCGCGGGTGATCCGGCGGATCACATCCAGCGTGTCGGCTTCGTTGAAGCCCTGCGGGGCCAGGCGTTCGGAATTGTCTATGGTCAGGCTGACTTCGGCAAAGTTCCGCGCCGGGCGGCTGGCGGTCCCGGCAAAGATCACGTCTTCCATCCCGCCGCCCCGCATCGCCGAGGGGCGCGTTTCGCCCATCACCCAGCGCAGCGCTTCCAGAAGGTTCGACTTGCCACACCCATTCGGGCCAACGACACCTGTCAGCCCGTCCGAGATGATCAGATCGGTCGGGTCCACAAAGCTTTTAAAGCCGTTAAGCCGCAGGCGGGTGAAACGCAAATGGGCGGTCCTTGGGGTGATTCCGAGTGCGGTATCCTCTCGCCGCCGACAGCCCAAGTCAACGCCGCTTCCCACGATCTGGCGGGTTCGGCAGCGTTTTCCACAAGATATTGCGGGGTTCTTCGGTGTTGCCGTCGGGTATAGCTGCGTTAAGTCGTGACAAGGAACAAAGGACGATCGACGATGCTTTTGGGGCTTTGCGGGTCACTGCGCAGAAACAGTGTGAACGCCAAACTCATGCGCGAGGCCGCGCGGATCTACGGGGGCCCCTTTGAAGAGGCAAACCTGCGCCTGCCGCTTTATGACGGCGATCTTGAAGACGCCGAAGGGCTGCCCCCGCTGGTCACCACGCTATCAGATCAGATCACGTCGGCCGAAGCCGTGCTGGTCGTCACACCTGAATACAACCAGTCGTTTTCCGGCGTGTTGAAAAACGCACTCGACTGGGTCAGCCGCACCAAAGGCGGGCCGTGGCGTGACAAACCGGTCGCGCTGTTGTCGGCGGCGGCAGGGCGCACGGGCGGGGCTCGCGCGCAATATGCGCTGCGGCTGGCGATGACACCCTTTCGTCCCCGGCTGCTGATGGGGCCAGAGGTTTTGATCGCTGGCGCGGCGGGCGAGTTCAACGCCGAGGGTCGCTTGACCGGCGAGCGTTACATCAAAACCCTGACCGAGTTGATGGACGATCTGAAAGCCGCAGCAAGCGATTGATTGCAGACCCCCAGCCCGGGATTTAGCATGCCGGGATGGAGGAGAACGATGCGCCGATCGCTGACCGTCTTGATCCCGCGCGCGCAGCGATGCTTTGGGCGGTTCTTGGGATGGACCGGCGCGCGCCAGACCACGGCCAGCATGTGCCAGTGCTGTTTCATCACGCCTACTTCTGGCGCATGTGGGGGGCAGCCGTTGGCCCCGTCATAACCGCTGGAAAGCTGCGCGTTCATGCCCCGCTGAGGTTTGGCATTGCCGCCGAGATGAGCGTTGGGTCGGGCCAGAAGCGCACGGTCCTGCAACGCGGCGCGCTTGCGCTGACCGAAGAGCTGGCGCTGTCGGACGCCGGATTTCGCGACACGGCCCCGTCGCGCAGTCAGGCCCCGGATGTCCGCCGCGACTGCACCTTCAGCGCCGACGCGCTTTTTGCCTATGCCGCGCTGACGATGTCACCAAACCGGGTACATTTTGAACCTGCCGTGGCCCAGGCGGCCGGGTTTAGCGCACCGGTGGTCGATGCCCGGCTGATGGCGCAGCATCTCGCAGCCATGGCCGAACAGACACATGGTGCGGTCAATGCGTTCGATTTTCGCGCCTTCGCGCCGGTGTTGCAGGATGAGCCCGTGATCTTCTGCGCCCAGGGCCGGGATTATTGGATTGAGGACGGCGAAGGTCAGGTGGTGATGACGGCGCGGGCGGGCTAGCTGACAATTCCGTCCAACCGGAAGGCTTTTGGAACGCTGTCGCGACCCTCAAGTGCCAGATCAACCGCGAAGGGCGCCAAACCGGGGGCGAGGGCGAAGCCGATCTTGAAGCCACCATTCGCCACGACATGCCCGGGCCGTCCGGGCCATTCCCCCACGACCGGCGCCCTTGAGCGCGCCCGCGCCCGCACCCCCGCCCAGCGGGCAATGACGGGCGCATCGGCAAGGACTGGCATCGCCGCCCGGGCCTGGGCGATCACGCCGTCGAGCTGATCATCCACCGTCTCTGGCGCCTCAAACGCGTTTTCCGACGTCGACCCTATGGCCACCCGGCCCGGGCCATGGGCCACGATGTGCAAGCCATCGACAAAGACCTGTGGCACGCGGCCAAGGTCGGCCTTTAGCACCGCGGCCTGACCTTTCACACCGCGTGCGATGGGCTGACCAATGGCCTGCGCGAAGTCGATCAACCCTTCCCATCCCGTAGCATGAAGAACCGCACCCGCTTCGACGCCTTCGGTCATAACCTCACCGCCCGCCGCCCGGATCGCTTGCGCCAAAGCCGCCATCGTGCGGGGTGGATCAAGCTGGGCCGACAAGGTGTCATAGACCCAAAGTCCGGTGGGCGAGGTTGGTGCAAAGGCGCCCGGCGCATCCGTCACCTGCCACTCTGCGTGTCCCTGCCAAAGCTCATGGGCGCTGGTCGCCCGAGCGCGCGCGCGGGCTTCGGCGGCGGCATCGGCGATGGGCTGCAACCGCCCCGTCGCCCGGAACCCCGGGTCCTTGCCTGCCGCCGCTGCAACCTCGGGCCAATAGGTGCGCGCCGCCAACAGACAGTCGCGTTGAAAGGCCTTCACATCATTCCAGTTTTCGGGCGCATGGGGGGCCAATGCCCCGACGACCCCACCTGACGCACCACCGCCTGGGCCGCGCGGGTCGATCACCCGTACGCGTGCCCCGCGCCGCACGGCATCCCACGCGGCAGTCAGGCCGAACATTCCAGCGCCCCGAACCGTCAGGTCTATCGTTGCCAAGCCCGCCCCTTCCGTCATAGCGATGGCCCATGGATGTAAGCGAAGACAGCGCAACCGACCAGAGCGGTGTGGACTGGCACGATGGTGTGCCCGTCTCGCGCCGGTTTGATGACCCTTACTATTCGCTTAACGATGGTTGGGCCGAAACAACCCATGTGTTTTTGGGCGGCAACGATCTTCCCGCGCGGTTCAGGCCCGGGTTTCACATCGCCGAATTGGGCTTCGGCACCGGGCTGAACGTCCTGGTGAGCCTTGCGGCCTGGCGCGCGACCGGTTTGGCAGGCCCATTGCGCTTCACCTCATTTGAAGCATTCCCGCTGGACCCGGCCACCACCCGGGCCGCGCTGGACAATATCCCCCAGACCGCGCCGCTGCGCGCGGCATTTGTCGCATATCTTCAAGGGGACCGCGCCGCACTTCCTGACCTTGATCTGACACTGATCGAGGGGGACGCGCGTCAGACATTGCCCATTTGGCCCGGCAAGGCGGACGCCTGGTTTCTGGACGGGTTCTCGCCGGCGAAAAACCCCGAACTTTGGGGGGCCGAGCTTATGGGCCATATCGCGGCGGCCACCGCCCCGGGCGGCACGGCGGCGACCTATACCGCGGCCGGTTTCGTGCGCCGGGGTCTTGATGCGGCCGGGTTTGAGGTGACGCGAAGCCCCGGTTACGGGCGCAAACGCCATATGACACGCGCGGTTGTCAGGTGAACCGCGGGATCGCATTGATGATCGCGGCGACCATTGTGTTTGCCGTTCAGGACGGGTTGTCGCGCCACCTTGCGGATGCCTATTCGGTCTGGCTGGTGGTGATGATCCGTTATTGGTTCTTTGCGGCCTTCGTCATCGCGCTGGCGGCGCGCCAGCCTGGTGGGCTGCGAGTGGCCACGCGCAGCAATGTCCCACTGTTGCAGATCACGCGCGGGCTGCTGCTGGCGGGCGAGATTTGCGTGATGATCACGGCGTTTGTGATGCTGGGCCTTGCCGCAAGCCATGCAATTTTCGCGATTTACCCGCTGCTGATCACGGCGTTTGCCGGTCCGGTCTTGGGTGAACATGCAGGCTGGCGCCGGTGGGCGGCTGTCGCAGTCGGGTTCGCGGGCGTGTTGATCATCCTGCGGCCGGGGGCGGAGGCCATCTCGCCCGGGGCCCTTGTTGCCCTGCTTTCGGCGGCGATGTTTGCCGTCTATGGGCTGTTGACCCGACTTGTGTCGCGCCATGATCCCGTCAGCGTGTCGTTCTTCTGGACCGGGGTGGCAGGGGCCGTTCTGACAACGGCGGTGGGCATCTGGCATTGGGAGGTGATGAGCCCGGCCAATTACGCCTGGATGGCGACGCTTTGTGTCACCGGCGTTTCGGGCCACTGGCTGTTGATCCGCGCCTATGACCTTTCACCGGCGTCAGAAGTGCAGCCCTTTGCCTATCTGCAACTGGTCTTTGCCACGGCCATCGGCGTGTTGGTCTTTGGCGAATTGCTCGAATGGCCGTTGTTGCTTGGCGGGGCGCTGATTGTCGGCGCGGGGATTTTCACCATCCGCCGGCAAGCCAGGTCTGGCTAGTTGGACGCGCCCGTCTCGCGCCTGAGGATCAGGGCCGCGAAACTGGCATCGGATACCGTGCCATTCAATTGCGCCGAATAGATCGGCAGGCTTTCGGCCACGCGCATCACATAGTTGCGGGTTTCGCGAAACGGGATGTGTTCAATCCAGTCAACCATGCCTTCCACCGAGCCCATCCGCGGATCGCCCCGGTCGCGCACCCAGCGGTGAATGCGGCTGGGCCCGGCGTTATAGGCCCCTGCCATGAAGATCGGGTTGGCATCGAATTCAGACGACATCCAGGCCAGATAGGTGGTGCCGAGGGTCGCGTTGTAAACGGGGTCCTCGATCAGGCGGCGGCGCGAATAGGGCAGATCGAGCGCGCCTGCGACCTCGCGCGCGGTGGCGGGCATCAATTGCATCAGCCCACGCGCGCCTACGCCTGATTGCACGCCGGGGTCAAATTCGCTTTCGCGCCGCGCAATCGCCAGCGCCATGGCGGGGTCAACGCTGTCTGCGCCTGCGCCGATGTCGACCAGGGGGAAATAGGCTTTGTGGATGACCTGGGCACGGTTCGCGGCGCGTTTACCGATCATCACCGCGATATGCGGCTCGCCGCGCCCAAGCGCGTATTGGCCCACGGCGCCCGCTTCGTCTTCGGGCAGTGTTTCGACGAGATGGGTCAAAAACCGTTCGGCCAGATTGCGTTCGCGCGCTTTGAGCATCAGGCGTGCGGCGGCCAGAACCGAACTGCCTGCGACGCTGGTGTCTTCAATGTCGGGATAGAGCGTTTGCCCGGCCAAGGCGGGATCGACGGGCAGGCCTGCGGCTTCGGCGGCCAAAAGCCCATAAAAACTCGTCTGCCATTCCGCCCCGAAGGTATAGGCGGTCTGGGCGGCCTCAAGGTTGCCCATCGCCGCCCAGGCCCGGCCTTCCCAATAGCCCGCACGGCCCAGCGAGATCGGGGTTTCCACATCCGCCCGGAAGTGCTGGAAATGGCCAAGGGCTGTTTCGGGATCATCCAGATAGGTCAGGGCCAGATACCCCGACAGCCATTCCAGATCAGCGTAATTCCGGCCCGCTGTCAGCCCATGGGCCGACGCAAGGCGATAGGCGTCTTCCGCGTTGCCGTCGCGCATCAACCGGCGCGCCAGACTGCGACGCCAGCCCGACCAGGGTTGGGGTTGGCCAAGCGCCTCGGCGGTGCCTTCAAGGGGCAAGACAATCTCAAGCGCTTCGGCGTTGCGGCCCTTGCGCGTGCGCCACTGGAACCGTTCGAACAACAGGCCAGGGTGATCCTGAAATCGCTGGGGCACGGCATCGACCAGCGCATCGACCCCGCTTTTGTCGTCGCGCAGGGCCAGCCGCGCCTTGGCCAGGGGCGCCCAATCCTCATCAACCAGGGGTAGCATTCGCAGGGCCGCGTCTTCGCGCCCCGACCACAACAAATTGTCGATCCGCGCCTCATGGTGATCTTCCAACAGCGCGCCGTAGCCTTGCAGCAGCACCTTCTCGCCCGCCGCCCCGATCACCTGTTCGCGCCAGGCCCGGATCGCGGCGGCTTCGGCACCTGCGCGATCATCCAGCTGCGCCAGCGCGGAGACCAGCGCGATCGACCCCTGACCGGTCTGCGGCGGGGTCTCACGGAAGAAATCCACGACATCGCGCGCGCGCGCGGCAAAGGGCACGGCGCCTTCGGACCGCCGCCGCAGATAGGGCAGACCCGGCCAATCGGGCCGCCGGTCCAGAAAATCCACCACTTCATCAAAGCGGCCACCGCCCGCGCGCAACCGGTGCCATTCTATGATGTCATGCCCAATAGTTCCGGCCTTTTCAGCCGCCGCCAGGGCCGCGGTGAAATCACCGTCGCGCATCAGATCCATCGCGCGGCCGAAGTGTTCGGCGGGCAGGTCAACCTCGGGCCGCGCGCGGGGTCGAACGCGCGGGACCTGCGCTGACACCTCGGCGCCAACGGCGGCAGCGTCCTGCGCACGCACGAGAGAAGGCGCGGCAAAACCGGCCAGTCCGACAAAGATCGCAATAAGGGGAATCACCTTCATTGGACACAGCCTAGTGCGGAACGGTAAACGCGCAATAGACGCGCTTGGCATTCGCGCGCCTCAAAGTTAGTGTCCGCGACGCTAAAACCAAAAGGGGTCGCATCATGTTTGAGGGGTCTATCCCGGCGCTTGTCACGCCGCTGAAAGATGGTGCGGTCGATTTTGCAGCGCTCGAAGCGCTGGTCGAGTGGCATATCGAGGCGGGGTCGTCCGGCCTGGTGCCGGTGGGCACGACCGGTGAAAGCCCGACGCTGAGCCATTCCGAACACGAAGCGGTTGTTGAATCTGTGGTCAAAGCCGCCGCCGGCCGTGTGCCCGTGATTGCAGGGGCCGGGTCGAACAACACCGAAGAGGGCAAAGGCCTGATCCGGCATGCCGCTTCGGTCGGGGCGGACGCCGCCCTGGTGGTGACGCCCTATTACAACAAGCCCACGCAGGCGGGGCTGATCGCCCATTACACCGCGATGCACGATGCGGCTGAAATCCCGATCATCATCTACAACATTCCCGGCCGCTCCATTGTCGACATGTCGGTGGCAACCATGGCCGAACTGGCCAAACTGCCGCGCATCATCGGCGTGAAAGACGCCACCGGCGACATCACCCGCGTCAGCCAGACGCGCGCTGCCTGCGGGCCCGATTTTGTGCAACTTTCCGGCGAAGACGCCTCTGCCCTGGGGTTCAACGCCCATGGCGGTGTAGGCTGTATTTCGGTCACGGCCAATGTGGCCCCCGCCCTTTGCGCTGAATTCCAGGCCGCGACCCTGGCGGGCGATTATGCCGCCGCGCTGACGCTGCAGGACCGGCTGATGCCCCTGCACGAAGCGATTTTCCGCGAGCCGGGGCTGGCTGGGGCCAAATACGGGCTGTCGCTTTTGGGACGCTGCCAAAACGAAGTGCGCTTGCCGCTGACGACAATAACGGCGCCGGTTGAGGCTGAAATACGGGCTGCGATGGAGCACGCCGGTCTCCTGAACTGACGCCCCACCCACACGCTTGATGCCCCAAACCGGTCCCGCGCGCAACCATGAAGCGATCAGGCGGCGTCCCGCTGGCCCAGCCTGATGTTGCGCATCGTCTCGACCAGAAGGGCTGTGACCAGGCCAAAGCTGATAAATCCGTTGGTCGCGATCATGCCCCCCAAAAGCCGCCAATCCTGCGGCAACAACACATCACCGAAGCCCAGCGTCGTGAAGGACACAATCGCGAAATATAGCGCGGCTTCGGTCGTATCGAAGATATCCAGCGCCACGAAGGCCGCTGTCCAGATCCAGACCGAGATTGAAATCATCGACAAGGTCCCAAAAAGTGAGATCACCAGCGCCGCGACAAGTTTTGCCCGGTGGGGCGGGCGCATCAGCCAGTCATGCAGCCGCACGAATGCGGTTTCGATGATCAGCCAGAACAGCGCCCCCACAAGGATCGAAGCGATGATGAGCCCGGCACCGATGATGATTTGCGCAGCCATAGGGTGATGAAACGCGTCCGACCGCGCGCGTCAAGCGCTGGACACAGCGCATTCGAACGCCTATCTCCACCCGGCTATGGCCAAACCCAAGGATAATCCAAATTACAAGGTGATCGCCGAGAACCGGCGCGCGCGCTACGATTTTGCGATCGACAGCGACATCGAAGTTGGCATCCAGCTGATGGGGTCTGAGGTGAAATCACTGCGCGTGGCCTCGTCCAATATCGCCGAAAGCTATGCTGAGGTGTCCGAAGGCGAGTTGTGGCTGGTGAATTCCTACATCGCGCCCTATGACGCGGGCCGCACGTTTGGCCACGAAGAACGCCGCCGCCGGAAGCTTTTGGTGTCGCGCAAGGAACTGTCGGATCTGTGGAATGCGACGCAGCGCAAAGGCATGACCATTGTGCCGCTGGTGATGTACTTCAACCATCGCGGGCTGGTGAAACTGAAGCTTGGTATCGCGAAGGGCAAAAAGAATGCCGACAAACGCGAAACCTCCGCCAAGCGCGATTGGGACCGCCAGAAGGCCCGCCTGATGAAGGAACATGGCTAAGGCGCGTTGCTGATCGAGCCGTCAATCTCCAGCGTGGTTCTCAAAGCATGTAGGATGAACGCATCGCGTTGGACTTCGCCGGGCGGAGGGCAGGCGCCGCCACAGCTGGTCGCGCCCTCGTCATCGGTCAGCTCTACGCCGGGCACGTCACCGCCGCCGATAGCCTGATGCGCGACCTTAACATGCGTCAGGGCCTGGAACTGACAGTCCATACGCCGGAGGTGTCGGCTGAAAGCCATTGCGGCAAGCTGGCGGGTTTTTGCGTTCTGAAAGTCATCAACAAAGGTGCCCCCTTGTTGCCAGACCGATCCCAGCAATCTCGGCGCCTAATCGTCAGCCCCACCGCGTCCGCAGGCAAACAAGACAACCCAAAAGACCGCCCCGACCGCGAAACCGACGTAAAGGCCCTGCGGGACAAGCAAGACATCCGAAAAGAAGATCTCCCTGATGTGGGCAGGGGCCATCACAACACTGAAGGCTGACATGCCGGCTTGTCCAACGACACCAGATGCCAGAATGGTGGGCAGCCATCCATCCGGAAGTGATCTTTTGCGTCTTCGATTGAGTGCGAAAAGACCCGTCAAGACAGGTGCGACATAGGGCGGCGTAATGACAAGCAACAATGGCAGCAGGCAGGGTCCGTCATAGCACGCCCCCGGATCCAAGCGGTAGATACTGTACCCCAGACCCATGGGGACAACGATGGCCACAAAGCCAGCGATAAGGTAGCTTATCGCTCCAAGCTTGCGATTGAAGAAAAGCATCATTTTCCCGGCGCTCCAAACCGACGTGCGATCAGTCTAAACGCCGATGATGTCATGTTTCAGGCACCGTTTCGAATAGACCGGACGCGCTAGGCGGCTTCGTCATCTGTTGCTTGGGGCTCGATCGCGGCCCTTTTTGCTGGCCTGGTCGCGCTGCATCCTTTCGCAATGTCCGCCAAATCGCTCCTGCACAGATCGACCGGCCTTTGCACAGAAGTCTGTGCATTCTTGTTGGGGCGGCCGGAGCGCTCGCATCCGCGTGAGCCCTCGCCGCGGCGTGAGCGATGTGACACCGCCGCGCCCTTAATTCCTTGGGCCTGGCCGCCCGTGGGGCCGTAACACGCTCATTTCAAGCCCAAATTCCCGTGAGCCCGCGCGAGCAGGCCGTGATTTGAAACACCCCGGCCGCATCCTCAATTTCAACTCATCGGCAGCGACACTCGCCGCCATCACAACACCAACCCCCGGAGCGCACAGCGCTTCAAATCAAACCCGGAGCGCCCACCGCTCCACTCAAAAGAGAGATGAAAGGACTATCACATGAAACTCTTCGCATACGCCGCCGCCGCAACCGTCGCCCTTGCCACCACAGCTTCTGCAATGGCGCCCAGCCAGGTCACCATCGAAGCGCAGAACACGCTGAACAAATACGGCTTCTCGGTCGACGCAGGCGGCCTGTCGAGCACCCAGCGCGTGGCCATCAATGCCGCTGACAACGACAGCGACCGCACCCGCGCAGAAATCCAGGCCGCGATCTTCTCGGTCCTGAACTAAGCGCAGAAATTGCCCCCGGCGCGTCACCCCGCGCCAATCACCCTCCGCGCCCCGGCGCGGGGGGTGATTTTTGTGCATCCCCTTGCAGCAATCGCGCCAGAGGCGTACGCCCATACGGGTTCACGACTGCTGGGGCGCGCCATGGCCGACGATCCAACACAGCTGGTATCAACCGCATGGTTGGCGGATCACCTTAATGATCCGGATTTGCGCATCATCGATGCGAGCTTCTACCTTCCCGACGCTGGCCGCGACGGGCGCGCCGAATACGACGCCCGGCATATCCCCGGCGCGCGGTTCTTCGACATAAATGAGATTGCAGATACCGCCCGCCAGATGCCGCATATGGCCCCGCCGGTCGAAAAATTCGTGTCCCGCATGCGTGCGATGGGCGTTGGCGATGGCCATCAGGTGGTGGTCTATGATGGTGCGGGTTTGTTTTCTGCCGCGCGCGTCTGGTGGACATTCCGGTTGATGGGCAAGACCGATGTGGCGGTGCTGGATGGTGGATTGCCCAAATGGATCGCGGAAGGTCGCCCTGTTGAGGATCTGGAACCGGTGATGCGAGACCGTCATATCACCGTCCAGCGCAACGCGGCCCTTGTGCGCGATGTGACCCAGGTTGCTGCCGCTTCAAAGCTCGGGGATCACCAGATTATCGATGCACGGTCGCCGGCACGATTTCGGGGCGAGGCGCCCGAACCGCGTGAGGGGCTGCGCGCGGGGCATATCCCGGGATCAAAGAACGTCCACTATGCGGCACTTTTGAACGCCGACGGCACGATGAAGGACCCAGATTCTTTGCGCGCGGCCTTCGTGGGCGCAGGTGTCGATCTGACAAAGCCCGCGATCACGACCTGTGGGTCGGGTGTTACAGCCGCGATCTTGTTTCTCGCCCTCGCCCGCTTGGGTAAATCGGATGTGTCGCTCTACGACGGGTCCTGGGCGGAATGGGGCAGCTATGCCGATCTGAAAATTGCCATTGGAGAGACGTGATGTTCGACCGTTTGACCGATCAGCCCCCCGACAAGATAATCGCCCTTGGCCAGGCCTACCGGGCCGACCCCCGCGAGACGAAGATCGACCTTGGTGTGGGGGTTTACAAGAATGCCGATGGCGTGACGCCAATCATGCGGGCGGTCAAATCGGCGGGAACCCAGCTGTTGGCCAGCGAGACCACGAAATCCTACACCGGAATGCTGGGCGACCCGGTCTACCGTGAGGCTTTGGGCGATTTGATCCTGGGCCCTGGCGCCCACAGCGATCGTCGGGCAACAGCGGCCACGCCAGGCGGAACCGGCGCGGTGCGTCAGGGGTTGGAACTGGTGATGCTCGCGCGGCCCGATGCCACTGTTTGGGTGTCGGATCCGACCTGGCCCAATCATGTCTCGATCCTGAAGCATCTGGGGATCACAACCCGGACCTATCACTATTTCGACCCCGCCACGGGCGAGACGGATTTCGACGCGATGATGGCGGACCTTGCCGACATCGGGCCCGGCGACGTGATCTTGCTGCACGGGTGTTGCCACAACCCCACGGGTGCGAACCTCACCGGCGAAAACTGGGCCGCGCTGACGGCACATCTGAACAAGACCGGGGCCTTGCCCTTCGTTGACATCGCTTACCAGGGGTTCGGCGACGGGCTTGAGCAGGATGCGCAAGGCCTGCGCCATCTGGTGGGCGAGGTTCCAGAAGTCATCATCGCCGCGTCATGTTCAAAGAACTTCGGTATCTACCGCGAGCGTGCCGGGATGCTTTTGGCGCTCGGCGACGTGGCAGGCCGTGACCGACTGCAAGCGAACCTGTTCTACCTTAACCGGCAGAACTATTCCTTCCCGCCCGACCACGGGGCGCGGCTGGTGCAGATGATCCTGACCGATCCTGCGTTGCGCAAAGACTGGGCGGATGAATTGGAAGCCGTGCGACTGGGTATGCTCGACTTGCGTCAGTCCTTGGCCGACGAATTGCGCCAACGCACGAATTCAGACCGGTTTGACTTCATCGCACGGCATCGGGGGATGTTTTCGCGGGTGGGTCTGGGTCCCGATCAGGTGGCGCGCCTGCGTGATGAGTTCGGCATCTATATGGTCGCCGACAGCCGGATGAATATTGCCGGGCTCAACACCAAAACAGTGCCGATCCTGGCTGCAGCGATTGCCAAGGTCAGCGCCTAGGGCGACCCGACCGCGCACAGATTGAGTATCGAAACGCAAGGCCCCGAGGTGCACGCTCGGGGCCTTCTTCGCTTTGGCAAATACGCAAAATAAAAAATCGAATGCGCCGCAGGCGCGCAATTGGGTCAGTTCTGGAAAAGGAAAAATCCCGGGCATTTTCATGCCCGGGACAGTTGACCAATGGCCAATTGGAAGGGAGATCAGCCCTTGGAAAAGTCTGGGTAGGCTTCCATGCCCAACTCGGAGACATCGAGCCCGGTCAGCTCGGCCTCTTCGCTGACACGAAGGCCCATGATCCCTTTGATGATGATCCACACCACCGCCGATGTGACGATCGTGAAGCCACCGATGATCACGATACCGGCGATCTGACCGCCGAACGTACCGTTGCCGCTCAGGACAACAGCGAGCGTGCCCCAGATGCCTGCGAACAGGTGAACCGGAACAGCACCGACAACATCGTCGATCTTCAGCTTGTCGAGCATCGGAACCGTGAAGACCACGATCACGCCACCCACAGCACCGATCAGAGTTGCTGCACCAAGCGACGGCGCCAGAGGTTCGGCTGTGATCGACACCAGACCGGCAAGTGCGCCGTTCAGGATCATTGTCAGGTCGGCCTTGCCATAGAGGACGTTGGTCAGGATCAGCGCGGCAACAGCACCACCAGCGGCGGCGGCATTGGTGTTCGAGAAGATCCGGCTGACATCAGCGACATCACCGACGCTGCCCATGGCCAGCTGCGAACCACCGTTGAAGCCGAACCAACCGAGCCACAGGATGAACATACCCAGTGTTGCCAGCGCCAGGTTTGAACCCGGCATCGGCTGTACGGCACCGTCTTTGTACTTGCCAAGACGCGGCCCGAGGATGATTGCGCCGGTCAGAGCGGCCCAGCCACCCACCGAGTGCACGATCGTTGAACCCGCAAAGTCCGAGAAGCCGAAGTTGGTGCCAACAAAGCCACCGCCCCAGGTCCAAGACGCCGAAATCGGGTAGATCAGGCCGGTCAGGATGATGACAAACACAAGGAAGGACCAAAGCTTGATGCGTTCGGCCAATGCGCCCGAAACGATCGAGGCAGTCGCCGCACAGAACATCAACTGAAAGAAGAAGTCCGAACCGGTTGAGGCATAGCCGTAGTCGTCTGCGCCTTCAGCTGTGACACCAACGGCTTCCAAAACGCCCGGACCCCAAAGTGCGGACAGGTAGCCCCCGGTTTCGTCCGAACCGATCATCCAATCACCCAGCGGGTACATCAGGTTGTAGCCGATGATGTAGTAGGCAATGGCTGCCAACGAAAACAGCGCGACGTTCTTTGTCAGCTGCATGGTGACGTTTTTGGACCGAACAAGCCCTGCTTCGAGCATGGCAAAGCCCGCAGCCATAAAGAACACCAGAAAGCCGCCGATCAAGAACAGCAGCGAGTTCAGAATGAACACTGTATCGGTGGACGGATTGGTCCCCGGCACGGGCCCGTCCTGGGCAAAGCCCAGCGTCGGCGCAAGCATAGCGGCCGCAGCGACGGGAATAAGAGTAGTTAGCTTCATTTCGGTATTTCTCCTGTCCCGGACGCCTAGATTGCGTCTTCGTTGGTCTCGCCGGTCCGCACGCGGACAGCACTTTGCACATCAAGAACGAAGATCTTGCCGTCGCCGATCTTGTCGGTTTTGGCAGTGGTCGAGATCGTCTCGACAACTTGATCGACCATTGATGCGGCCACGACTATTTCCAGCTTTACCTTCGGCACGAAGTTCACGGCGTATTCTGCGCCGCGATAAATTTCAGTGTGCCCCGACTGCGACCCAAAGCCTTTGATTTCGGTCACCATCATTCCGCGCACGCCGATTGCGGTGAGCGCTTCGCGCACCTCCTCGAGCTTGAACGGTTTGATTGCTGCAATGATGAGTTTCACTTGCATCCCCTTCCATTAAACGGGACGGCCCTCGCCCCCCGCGTTTCATGACGCGACAAGGAGCCTGCAACTTGGCCCGCGACAAGAAATGGGCGCCCCTTTCAGTGGCAGAATCTGAGGGCAATTGCACAATTTTTGCACAAATTGATACTAACGCTTAATTTTTGATCAGTTCTGAAACGCTGGTCGTTACGTCTTATTTACGTATCCCTACTCTACAAGTGCGGAAGGGAACGCTATCTTGCCGCAAAACGAGCAGGCTGAGCGAGGCTCAAAAGAGCATGAGTAATTCGGGTAAACCCCGTAGGCCACTGGTGGCCGAACGGCGTACGAGCAACGCAAAACCGAAAAAACCTCGCGCCCCGCGGCGCCGGAGCGCGCCTACGAAAAAGGTGGCGCCCAAAGGACTTCTGGGCTGGATGATGTGGCCGTTTCGCCTTGTTTTAAGGGTGATCTGGTGGTTCGGCCTGCGGATTGGGCTGGTCGGTGGCCTGGCTTTGGGTGGCTGGGTTGTGGTCACGGCCCTGGGCCTACCGGCGCCGGAAGACATGCTTGATGGACGCGCGCGTGGTTCCGTCACGCTTCTGGACCGAGACGCTGAGATCTATGCTTGGCGGGGCGAGCAATTTGGCGGGCGAATCGACGCGACCACCGTGTCGCCAGCGCTCCGAAATGCGGTGGTCGCGACCGAAGATAAGCGCTTTTACTGGCATCCCGGGATCGATCCGCGCGGGATCGCGTCAGCGGTGCGGATCAATCTGCGCGAAGGGCGCGGGCCATTACAGGGCCACGGCGGGTCCACGTTGACGCAGCAAACCGCCAAGCTGTTGTGCCTTGGGGTGCCATTTGACCCCGAAGCCGGCATGACCGAAGCCGAATACGAAGCCGATTGCCGCCGCACCACGATCAGCCGCAAAGCCAAGGAAGCCGTTTACGCGCTGGCGATGGAATTGCGGTATTCGAAGGATGATATCCTGACGATTTACCTCAACCGGGCCTATCTGGGGGCCGGGTCGCGCGGGTTTGAAGCTGCGTCGCAGCGATATTTCGGGAAATCCGCGGCCGAGGTGAATGCCTCTGAGGCTGCGATGCTGGCGGGGCTTTTGGTGGCGCCCACGCGCTTTGCGCCAACCGCGAACCTGCAGCGCAGCCAGGATCGGGCGAACCTGATCCTGGGGCTGATGCAGGACCAGGGCTATTTGTCGCCAACAGATGCCGCAGCCGCCAAGGCCAATCCGGCGCGGCTGAGCCCGGCCGCTGAGGCACGGGCCGGCGGGTACTACGCCGATTGGGTGATGGATCAGGGCCCGTCGTTCCTGACCGAACAGACCACCGAAGACGTCGTGATCCGCACCACGTTTGATCCGCGCATTCAGCAGGCGGCCGAAGATGCGCTAGAATGGATTTTTGAATACAAGGTCCGCGAAGGGTCGCAAGCCCAGGCCGCGATCGTCGTGATGTCAGCCGATGGGGCCGTGCGCGCCATGGTGGGCGGGCGCAAGCTGCGCGGTGTGACGGGCCAGTTCAACCGTGCGATCCAGGCCAAACGGCAGACCGGCTCGGCGTTCAAACCGTTTATCTTTGCCGCCGCGTTGGATGAAGGCTACAGCCCGCGCGACTGGGTGGTCGATGAACCGATCACGCTTGATGTGCCGGGATCGGGTCCCTGGACGCCGCGGAACTACACAAACGACTACAAGGGCCGGGTGACGCTGACGGATGCGCTGGCGCAATCGCTGAACATCCCGGCCGTGCGGGTGTCGGAATTTGTCGGGCGCGACCGGGTTCGCGCGATTGCGGACGGGTTTGGTGTGGGCGGCGATCTGGCGGATGTGCCCGCCGTCGCCTTGGGCGTATCAGAATCCACCCTGTTAGAGATGACAGCGGCCTATGCGGGCATCCTCAATGGCGGATCGGCGGTCGAGCCTTACGGGTTGATCGAGCTGAAGCTGAAGGGCGAAACCGCGTCGCTGATCGATCAGACCGGCGGTTTGGGCGTACGGGTGATTTCCGAAGACGCCGCCCGCCAACTTGTCTGGATGATGAGCCAGGTTGTCGAACGCGGCACGGGCACACGCGCCAAAGTGCCCGGCTGGCAATCGGCCGGCAAGACCGGGACCACACAGGAAGCCCGCGATGCCTGGTTTTTGGGGTTCACGGCGAATTACGTGGCCGGCGTTTGGATGGGCTATGACGACAACACACCGTTGACCGGCGTGACCGGCGGCGGGCTGCCTGCCGAGATTTGGCGCGAAACGATGATGAGGGTCCATGACGGGCTGCCGCCGGTATCGCTGCCGATGATCGTGCCGCCAGAACCGGTTCAAGCCGTTGATCGCCAGCCTCAGCGCCAGCCAACCAGGCCGGACCGGCGCGGCCCGCCACCGGCCAACGATCTGGAACGCGCGATCGAGCAGCTGTTGAATTCGATCTTCAACTAGGACGCCAATCGCTTTGCGAAACCCCGTGTCGCGATCCTTCAAACGAAGATTGCCGGGGCTCAGGCGGAGCGCAGGTCCTGCACGAGGGCATCAATGTTGCCGCGACGCCGATCGAGCATCGAGCCGATTTCCACGCGTTCGGTCTTCAGCAGCGAAATGCCTTCGATCACGATATCGAAAAACTTGTCGCGGCCAGACCGGTCCGACACCATAAAGCTGACATTGAAGGGCGATTGCCCCCGCAACGCGACGGTTGAACGAACCTCAAAGAAGTTTTTCACCGCGCGCGCATCGCGCACTTTGATCTCGCCACCGATGAATTCGCGGAAGCGGGCACCATACTTGCGCGCCAGATAGCCACCAAAAGCATCGGAAAACGCCGACAGCTGCGCAGGCGAGGCCGAGCGCGCCGCAGGCCCAAGGGCCGACCGCGAGATTGTTGGCACATCGCCGTACCGCGAAAAGATCCCTTCGAAATCGCGGAACATCGCGCTTCTGGACTTCCCGGAATTGATAATCGAGTTGATGTCAGCCACCACCCGGTTCACGAGGGCCGCAGCCTCACTGTTGGTCAGGGCCAGGGCCCGGTTTGGCAAGCCAGCCGCAGCCACACTCGCCAGAAGTCCCGCCAGCACGGTACGCCGGGTCATATTATTCCTCAAATAGATCGCCATAGAGGTCCTCATAGATATCGAATGCCTCCTCCCCGGCAGTGGCGCCGCTTTCAGACAGCTCGAACCGCCGGTTCTGTAAATATAGGGAGCGCAGCAGCACATAGCTATCCGCGCTATTGTAAAGAATATCATCAAGTGTGTCGCCAAGCACAAATCGGTTATCAAGCACCGTGCCCGCCGCCGCGCCGTAAACGATGACAGCATATTCCGGGCCAAAGACGTAATTGACCGGGTTCAGCACCAGATCGACAACATTGCCTGCAAAGGCGCGTTCGGTGCGCGGGCCAAAGAACGGAACCTCGATGTAGGCCCCTTCGGGTGCGCCCCATACCGCAAGGGTTTGGCCGAAATCGGTCCCGCGTTCTTCGAAACCACCCTGGGTGGCCACATCAAAAAGCCCACCAAAGCCAAGAAACGAATTCAGGACAAAGCGGAACGTGTTGTGCGCCGCATCGCCCAGATTACCCTGCAAAAGGTCGTTCACCACATCGGATGGCGTCGCCAGGTTCGACGAGAAGTTCGCAACACCCATGCGCAGCGGTTCTGGCACAAAGCTACCATAGCCTGTCGCGGCAGGGCGCAGGGCAAGAGCGTCGACGCCGCGGTTAAAATTGTGAACGCCGCGGTTGTCTGCTTCATAGGGATCATAGATGTCGACTGGCGTATCCGGCGTTGAACAGGCCGCCAGAGCGCCCAAAGCCAACGCAGATGCGAACCGCCTAATCCAGCGTGTCATGCGAATGTCCATCATCTCAAATCTCTACGAACACATGACATAGGCGCGACGTAGCGGAAACCCAGCACCCTCGATTTTTACGCGAACGTGTGAAATCTCGCCCGGATTGGGTTTTCGTTCATGCATATCAACGCTAGCCTTGCCCAAACCTGGCAGGAGCGCGAAATGTCTGAGATTGAGAGCCGTTTGGCGGAATTGGGGGTTGTGCTTGAGACCCCACCGGCGCCCGCGGCCAACTATGTGCCGTTTGTGATCACGGGCAATCACGTCTGGGTGTCCGGCCAGATCAGCCAGGATGAAACAGGGTTTATCACCGGCAAGCTGGGAGCTGATTTGACCGCCGAACAGGGCGCTGGGGCCGCAAAAACCTGTGCCATCGCGCTTTTGGCGCAGCTGAAGGCGGCCACGGGCGGCGACTTGGACCGGCTGGTGCGGGTCGTGAAACTGTTGGGGTTTGTCAATTCCACCCCCGATTTCACCGACCAGCCCAAAGTGATCAATGGCGCGTCGCACTTCTTGGTCGACGCGCTTGGCGACAAGGGTCGCCATGCACGGTCTGCGGTCAGTGCCGGATCCCTGCCCTTCGGCGTGGCGGTCGAAATCGAAGCGGTCTTCGAAATCGCATGACGCCCTTGCCGCAGGTCTTCCTCGATCGGCCGATGTCGCACAGGGGTCTGCACGACAAGGCGCGGGGCCGGATCGAGAATGCGCGCGCCTCTTTCGATGCGGCCACCCAATCGGGTTACGGGATTGAACTTGACGTGCAGATGAGCCGCGACGGCGTTCCGGTGGTCTTTCACGACGAAACACTTGATCGGTTGACGGCATTGTCGGGCCCGGTGCGCGAACGCTCGGCGCAAGAGCTTTCGGGCATTCCCCTTACAGGCAGTAACGACACAATCGAGACGCTTCAGGCCGTTTTGGAACGCATTGGCGATGCGGTACCGGTCCTTGTTGAGATCAAGGATCAGACCCATTTGCCCGGCGCGGACATCGCAGCGCTCGATCAGGTGACAGGATGGGTCGTCAAAAACGCGGTGGACAGCCATGGGGTGCGCGCGGCGATCATGTCGTTCAACCCCGAGTATGTCGCGGCCCTGTCCTGGCTTGGCGACATCGTCCCGCGCGGATTGGTGGGTATGGTGTTCGACGACGCGCGTCTGACGGATGCGCAAAACGCGGCGCTGACCGATTACGCAGCCTTCGACAGGGCCGCTTGCAGCTTTGTCAGCCATGATCGCGCCAGCCTTGATGTGGCATCGGTCGCGCGCCTGAAAGCCAAGGGTGTCCCGATTTTCACCTGGACGATCCGAAGTGCTGGGCAAGAAGCCGCCGCGCGCGCAATTGCCGACAACATCACCTTCGAAGGCTACAGCCCGGGTTGACCTTGCCCGGCCCCGGCCCACGTTCCAGCAGGTGACCTTGCCCCAGCCAAACATGACCGATCCAGCAACCGACCCCATCGAAATCACCGTGCTCGGCCGGATTGGCGACATCGCTGCCGCCGAATGGGACCTGTGCGCCTGTCCTGAAGCCGCCGAAGGCCGCCCTGTCGATCCCTTCACGACGCACCGGTTCTTGTCTGCACTCGAAGCGTCAGGCTCGGTTGGCACCGGCACAGGTTGGCAGCCGCAGCATCTTGTTGCGCGCGCCGGTGGAGCGGTGATTGGTGTCGCACCGCTTTATGCCAAGTCCCACAGTCAGGGCGAGTATATCTTCGATCACAACTGGGCCCATGCCTGGGAACGCGCAGGCGGGCGGTATTATCCCAAGCTGCAGATGGCCGTGCCGTTTACGCCCGCGACGGGGCGGCGCTTTCTGACCCGACCGGGCGACGAGATGCGCGCGACAGCCGCTCTGATCCAGGGGGCCGTGACCCTTGCAGATGAAAACCGTCTGTCCTCGTTACACGTGACGTTCTGTACCGAAGCAGAAGCCCAGCGGGGCGCCGAGATCGGGTTGCTGCACCGGATCACTCAGCAATATCACTGGAAAAACCGCGACTACGCTGATTTCGATGCCTTTCTGGCCGATCTCTCATCGCGCAAAAGGAAGGCCATTCGCAAAGAACGCCGCACGGCCCAGGACTTCGGCGGCGAGATCACCGCGCTGACTGGCGATGACATCCGGCCCGAGCATTGGGACGCGTTCTGGATTTTCTACCAGGACACCGGCGCGCGAAAGTGGGGCACACCCTATCTGACGCGGGCGTTTTTTGACATCGCGCAGGACACGCTGCGCGGTGACATGCTTTTGGTGCTGGCCCAGCGGGATGGTCGCCCGGTGGCCGGAGCCCTGAACTTCATCGGGCAGGATGCGCTTTTTGGCCGGTACTGGGGGTCGATCGAACATCACCCCTGCCTGCATTTTGAGGCGTGCTACTACCAGGCCATCGACTGGGCGATCGCCCATGGTTTGGGTGCGGTGGAAGCTGGTGCGCAGGGGGACCACAAGCTCGCGCGGGGCTATATGCCGGTGCAGACCCATTCGCTGCATTGGCTGGCCGACAAAGGGTTCTCCGGCGCGGTTGAACACTATCTTCGGTCCGAACGCGAAGCTGTGGGCGAAGACATCGAAGTGCTGACAAGCTACGGGCCGTTTCGACAGGCCCAACAAGAGGAGAGTGAATGATGGCCGAGAAACTCGAAGGGGACGCGCGCGAAACGGCATTGCAGATTCTGTTGGATGCCGGCTGGGCCCATGATCCGGCCCGCGACGCACTGTATAAGGAGTTTCGCTTTGCCAATTTCGTCGCCGCCTGGGGGTTTATGAGCCAGGCCGCGATCCGGGCCGAGAAGATGAACCACCATCCTGAATGGTTCAACGTCTACAACCGTGTGGAAGTCACGCTGACCACCCATGATGTCAGCGGGTTAAGCGATCTCGATTTGAAACTCGCCCAGATTATGGACAAGATCGCCAATCCCGCCCCTTAGCGCGAACCCTGCACGCAACACCGTTTCATCGGCCCATAAATACCTTCGGCGGGCCGAACGGCCGGGGGGCAGAGCCCCCCTTCCTGGCGTTGCGCGAAGGCGCGGCGCAATCTAGTCCGAAAACCGGTGCCCACTTTTCGGATTGCGCTGTCTGAAACTATACCGCGCAATTGACCCGAAAACCGGTGCCCACTTTTCGGATTGCGCTTTAGAGCTTCGCCAGAACAGCCTCACCAGCCGTGGCGGTACACACACCGGGTTCCTCCACATCCAGCGATGTGATCACACCATCCTCGACGATCATCGCATGGCGTTCGAGCCGCCCGTAAAGGCCCACCGGGGGCGCATCGAACTGCAGGCCCAGCGCGCGGGCGTAATCGCCCTTGGGATCAGCCAGCATGGTCAGGCCCGCGTCATTGGCACCTGTGGTTTTTGCCCATTCGGCCATCACGAACAAATCGTTCACCGACACGCAAATGATCTCGTCCACACCTTTGGCGCGGATATCGTCGGCGGTGCGCACAAAGCTCGGCAGATGCGCCGAACTGCAGGTCCCGGTGAACGCCCCCGGCAAACCGAAAAGCACAACCTTGCGGCCCTTCAGCTTGTCGATCAGATCGACCGCCTCAGCCCCGTCTTTGCCCATTTGACCCAGCGTTGCACCGGGCACCTTGTCGCCAACCTGAATTGCCATCTCGCATCGTCCTTCCGATTGCACGTCTCTGCACCCGCGATATAACGCCCCTGAGCGCAGAGGCCAGAGGGAACCAGATGAGCGGCACGATCATCATTGGCGCAGGCCAGGCAGGATCATCGGCCGCGTTCAAGCTGCGTGCGCTTGGATATGACGCTGACATCACGTTGATCGGCGCTGAACCGCACCCGCCCTATCAGCGCCCGCCGCTGTCGAAAGCCTATCTTCTGGGTGAGATGGACCGCGAGCGGCTGTTTTTGCGCCCCACACCCGCTTACGGCGAAAATGGGATCACGCTTTTGACGGGAACTACCGTCAGCACGATCGATCCGGTCGCAAAAACCGTGACCACCCACACCGAAGTGCTATCCTATGACGATCTTGTCCTGACGACCGGAG
Organism: Pseudomonadota bacterium; assembly: GCA_038530285.1. Classification (GTDB taxonomy): domain Bacteria; phylum Pseudomonadota; class Alphaproteobacteria; order Rhodobacterales; family Rhodobacteraceae; genus JASJAR01. The sequence goes on along the minus strand of JBCBCY010000009.1, from coordinate 121,694 downwards.
CCACTCCCCGAAAGCTGCCCGGCACCGTTGGCGGTGACTTGGACGGCGTTTATACCGTGCGGACGCTGGCGGATATCGACGCCATGGCGGTTGAGTTCCGCAAAGGCGCACGCGCGCTGATCATCGGCGGAGGCTACATCGGCCTTGAGGCCGCAGCCGTGGCGGCCAAACGTGGCGTGACGACGACCTTGGTGGAACGTGACGCCCGCATATTGGGCCGTGTCGCGGCAGAAGAAACGGCCGATTATTTCCGCGATTTGCACCGCGCCCATGGGGTGGACATCCGCGAAGGTGCCGACCTTGCGCGCCTTGTCGGCAACACTCGGGTGACAGGCGCGGAGTTTGCCGATAGATCGCGCCTAGACGTAGACTTCGCCATCGTCGGGATTGGCATCGTGCCGGATACACGCTTGGCAGAGGCCGCCGGCTTGACCCTGGACAACGGGATTGCCTGCGACGCGATGGGCCGCACGTCAGACCCCAACATCTGGGCTGCGGGCGATTGCGCGTCTTTTACCTATGGGTCCGGGCGCATCCGACTTGAAAGCGTGGGCAATGCCATCGACATGGCCGAGGCGGTGGCCGCCAATATCACCGGGGCCGACACGCCCAATGTGCCAAAACCCTGGTTCTGGTCGGATCAATACGACGTCAAACTGCAGATCGCGGGGCTGAACAGCGGCTATGACCGGGTCGTGGTGCGCGACAGTGGCGCGGCGCGGTCCCATTGGTACTACGCGGGCGACACGCTTCTGGCGATCGACGCGATGAACGACCCGCGCGCTTATATGGTCGGCAAGCGCCTGATTGAGACGGGCAAATCCGCCGACCCCGCCGCTGTGGTGGACCCTGCCATTGATCTGAAGGCGCTTTTGAAATGACCCCGCGATGAGGATCGTGGCCGGGCGCTTTAAAGGACTACAACTGACCCTCTTGGGCAAAGGGGATGCGGCAGCCCACCTCAGACCAACAGGCGACCGGGTGCGCGAGAACCTGTTCAACATCCTGATGAGCCACGGGCTGCCCGGCGGCGCGCATGTGCTTGACCTTTTTGCGGGTACGGGTGCCTTGGGGCTGGAGGCTTTGTCGCGCGGGGCAGCCCATGTGACCTTCATCGACAACGGGGCCAAGGCGCAGGCGCTGCTGCGGGCAAATATCGCAAAAGCCAAGGCCAAGGGTGAGACGACGCTGTTGCACCGCGACGCGACACGGCCCGGCCCGGCCCCGGGCGCACCGGCGGCGCTGGTGTTTCTCGACCCGCCTTACGGCAAAGGGCTCGGCGCGCGCGCCCTTGGCGCGGTTGCCAATGACGGTTGGCTGGCACCAGGTGCGACCGTGATCTGGGAAGAGGCCGCAGCGCAAACCCCGCCTGCCGGGTTCACCTTGCGCGACATGCGCCGCTACGGCGCGGCTCACATTCACATTTTGGAGTATGCCCATGCGACCTGATGCGGTGCTGTTTGATTGTGACGGGGTGCTGGTGGACAGCGAGCCTGTGACCGACAGGGTGATTATCGCCAATCTGGCACGCTACGGCATTGCCGTCAGCGCGGCTGAGGTGACCGAGTATTTCCTGGGCGGCACATTGGCCGGGGTCGGGGAAAAGGCCCGGGCCCAAGGCGCGGACCTGCCCAAGGGTTGGGTCGATGAGATCTACGCGGAAACCTTTGACGCGCTGCGGCGTGGCACGCCCTTGATCAAGGGTGTGCCCGACCTTCTGGACCGGCTGGATGCTTTGGGCATCCCGTTTGGTGTGGGGTCGAACGGGCCGCGCGCCAAGATGGAGATCACCCTTGGCCAGAACGGCCTGTGGGAGCGGTGCAAAGACAAAATGGTCTCGGCCCATGACGGGGTCCCGGCCAAGCCTGCGCCTGACATCTATCTGAAGTTGGCCAGCCTTTTGGGCGCGGATCCTGCGCGCTGCGTGGTCGTTGATGACAGCCCGTCTGGCGCCAAGGGGGGTCTTGCGGCGGGCTGCAAGGTGATTGCCTACGCCGAACGCACGCCCGAGGCGTTGCTGGCCCCGCTGGGCGTGCCCATTGCGCGAACTATGTCAGATGTCGCAGCGATGATGGGTGTGGCGAATGATCAAGACGGAACAGTTTGAGCAGATTGAAGTGACGTCCGCGCCGCAATTGCGCGCCTGGCTTGAGGCCAATCATGGGCAGCAGGCATCGGTCTGGTTGGTGACCTATCTGGCCGCAACGCGGGAAAAGTATGTCTCTCGCGACGCAGTGCTGGATGAACTGGTGGCTTTTGGCTGGATCGACGGGATCCGCCGGAAGCTTGATGCAGAACGCACGATGCAGATGATCAGCCCGCGCAAGGCAGAGTACTGGGCGCAAAGCTACAAGAACCGCGCGGCGCAGCTTGAGGCCGAAGGGCGGATGGCGCCCCCGGGCCGGGCATCGGTGGAGCGCGGCAAAGCCTCGGGCCTGTGGGATTTCATGGCGGATGTGGACGCGCTGATTGTGCCAGAGGATTTCGCCGCGGCCCTGGCAGAAGCCGGTGCGGATTTTGAGGCCTTTGCCCCGTCTTACCGGCGCAATGTGCTGCGCTGGATCAAACTGGCCAAGACGGCCCCCACACGGGCCAAACGCATCGCCAAGGCGGCAGACACGGTGGCGCGCGGCGAGAAGATGGCCAATTTCTAGGCCCTGCGCGATCCTTGAAGGAAGGATCGCGGACCGATTTTTTGAAAAATCGGGGCCTCCGGCGGAGGTATTTTTTGGCAAGAGGAAGGGGGCGGACTCGACTCTGAACAGGTGGCGTTCTAGATAGGAACAAATCAGGAACATGCATTGCTGCCCGCCCATGCACCACCGCCGCATCCTATCGCTTTGGTTTCCGCGCCTTGGGGCGGAACGCGTTTTGCGTGTTGATCGCGGGTTGACCGAAGCGCCTCTGGCAGTGGCGGCCAATATCGGCAATGCCCAGGTGCTGGTGTCGCTGTCGGTGACCGCGTCTGAGGCTGGTCTGACCCCGGGCCAGCCTTTGCGCGATGCCCAAGCGATGTGTCCCGAATTGATCACAAGGCTGCAGAACCCGCTGGCCGAGGCCGCTTTTTTGCAAAACCTGCGCCGCTGGGCGGGCAAGTTCAGCCCCTGGGTGGCCGAAGAACCGCCCGAAGGATTGATGGTGGATCTGACGGGCTGCGCGCATTTGTTCGGCGGCGAAGCGGGTCTTTTGACTGAGGTTGAGGCCGATTGCGCGGGGCTTGGCCTGACAGTGCGCGCAGGCATCGCCGACACACCCGGGGCGGCCTGGGCGTTGGCGCGCTATGCGGGACGCGCCAGCGGTGGGGCAGCGCGCTCTGGTGATGATATTGATCAGGAAGCGCGGGCCACGCGGTCCCGCGCAGCCCGGCGGCGGCATTGGGAAAAGGGTGGACCGGCGCCGCAAACCGCGCCCCTGGCGGCAAGTGCGGCGCGGATTGCCCCCATCGGTGGGACACGCGCCGCGATCGGGCCCCTGCCGGTGGCAGCACTGCGACTGGAAGATCAGGCTGTCACCGATCTGGTGCGCCTGGGTCTGAGGCGGGTTGAAGACCTTGCCGGGCAGCCGCGTGCGGCGCTTGCACGTCGGTTCGGTGCGATGCTGGTGCGGCGTCTGGATCAGGCGATGGGAACCGAACCCGAACCGATCACACCAGCCAAGCCGCCTGACCATTTCGCGGTGCGCCTGACCCTGCCCGAGCCGGTTGGTCTTGAAGACGACATGCTGGCGGCCCTCGACCGGCTGCTGCCGCGGCTGACCCAGGCGCTTGAAGACAAGGGCCGCGGCGCACGTGAGGTCCGGCTGGAGGCCCAGCGCGTTGATCAAGGCACCGCCGTGATCGAGGTGGGGCTGGCGCGCCCTTCGGCCAATCCCGACCGGATCCGGCCCCTGCTGGCGATGAAGATCGGTGATATTGATGCCGGTTTTGGCATCGACCGGATCCGGCTGGTGGCAACCCGCACCGAGCCGGTGCACGCCCATCAGCATCGCGGCCATCTGGACGCGGCGCGCGATGGGGCAGACCGGGTGACCGGCGGCGCGCCGCTGGACGATCTGATCGGCAAGCTTGGCGCCCGGCTGGGGCTTGAGGCGATCACCCGGCTGCACCCAGCAGACAGCCATATTCCTGAGAAAACCGCGCTGACCCTGGGCGCGGCATGGTCAGAACCTGCGCAAGGCTGGCCGGACCCGCCAGGACCGCGTCCGGTGCTGTTGTGGCGGCCCGAAATGGTGACCGCGCCTGATGTCCCTGCGCTGCCCATGCAGTTTCGCTGGCGTCGGCGGGACCTGTCGGTGGTGGCCGCCGTGGGGCCCGAACGGATCGCGCCCGAATGGTGGCTCGATGAGCCCGACTGGCGCACGGGGTTGCGTGATTACTGGCGGGTGACGACGGACGCGGGCGAGGTGCTATGGCTTTACTTTGCACATGGGGCGGCAATGTCAGCGGGTTGGTTTTGTCAGGGTCGGTTTGCTTGAACGCAAAAGACATGTTCGAAAAGATCGCGGCAAGGCTTCTTGGCCATCATCCGCGCGCGCGTGCTTCTGCGCCTTGCCGTCAAGGGAACACTCATCCTGTCAGGCTCTTTCAAACGAAATCTGGCCGGTCGCACGATGAGGTGAGACCCCTTTGGATGCGGGCCCGACAAAGGTAACTCTTGCTGCCCTTGTCGCGCATCAGGTGCGGATAAACACGCCAGACCTAAGCAGCTTGTTTGGCACCCTTGCCCCGGCGGCGGCCGCGGCGCGGACGCGCGCGGGCCTTGCCACCTGCATTTGCAGCTGGCTTGCCACCAGAATGTCCCCCGGGCTTACCGCCTGGCTTACGACCCTGGCGGGCGGGACGCGATGCAGGTTCAGGAACAACGCCCCCGGCCACAGGAATGGTGGTCTTCAGCACCATTTCAATCGCGCGGAATTCCGACAACTCTTCGGGCGAACAAAAGGCCACAGCCTGGCCCGACGCCCCCGCCCGGGCCGTGCGCCCGATCCGGTGGATATAGTTTTCCGCCACGTTGGGCAGATCGAAGTTGTAGACGTATTTCACATCCGGGATGTCGATCCCGCGGGCCGCGACATCCGTTGCCACCAGAACCGTAACCTCGCCCGATTTGAACCCGGCAAGCGCGCGGTCCCGCTGGCCCTGACTTTTGTTGCCGTGGATAGATGCGGCGGCGAAACCGGCTTGCACCAGCTTCTTCATCAGCCGTTCTGACCCGTGTTTGGTGCGCGCAAACACCACCGCGCGTTCGCCCACATGCTCGCCCAGAAGGCGGGTCAGAAGTCCGGTCTTGGCAGGCTGGCCGACAAAGTGCACCGATTGGGTGATTTTATCAGCCGCCACACCAGGGCGCGCCACTTCGACCCGGGTGGGATCGGTCAAAAACTGCTTTGAAAGATCTGCCATCAGCTTTGGCATGGTGGCCGAGAACATCATCGTCTGACGCTCACGCGGCAACAATGGCGCGATCTTCCGCAGGGCGTGGATAAAGCCCATATCGAGCATCTGGTCGGCCTCATCGAGGACCAAAAAGCGGGTTTGGTCCAGGCGGATGGTCTTTTGTTCAACATGGTCCATCAGGCGCCCGGGTGTTGCGATCAGAAGATCGGCCCCTTTGCGCATCGCGTTGATCTGGCGGTTCATCGAGACCCCGCCCACGACGACCACGACTTTCAGGTGGCCGCCCCGGGTGAACCCCGCCAGCGCTTCAGAGATTTGCTTTGCAAGCTCGCGCGTGGGCGCCAGCACAAGCCCGGTGGCGGATTTCGCCACGGGCGGCGTGCCCGCAGAGATCAGCGCGTTCAAAAGCGGCAAGCCAAAGGCGGCTGTTTTTCCGGTGCCGGTTTGCGCCAGCCCCATCACGTCACGGCCCTGCAGAGCAATCGGGATCGCTTTGGCCTGGATCGGCGTAGGCTCGGTCAGCCCCTGGGCTTCGAGCTGTTTCAGAATGCCGGGCTGAAGCCCGAAGTCATCAAATGTCATCATGTCCTTTCCGCAGGGGATGAACCCTGCAGAGGTTGGGCCCGGCAACGCCTGACGGGCGGGCCGGGGGAAACGGTCAGAGTGCGCCGGCCCGAATGGCGGCGCTGCCTCCTCGCGTGATGTCGGAAACGGTTGGCGGGCGTGGGCCCCGGTGGTGTGGGGCGTCTGCTCACGCGGCAGAACGCTGATCGCTTGGGTGGCAAGTGGGCCACCGGGCGCGACAAGTCAAGAAAATTACAAACGAAGCAAAAAGGTGTTGCCCAAAAGGAAAACCCGCCGAAGCGGGTTTGGCGAAGACCCCCGGTGCCGCAGGCTGGGTGGGGGCTGTAAAAATCCACGGCACCGGGGTGAGCGTCTTTCGCTACGACATAACCGTCGCGCGCAATCGCGGCGCGAGCGCGACAGGTGTTGGTCTAGGGCGGGGCATTTCTTTGTCAGAACAATGGCAGGGCTTGATTTACAAGGACTTGGCGGGCAGGCTCGCGCAATGATGTTTCACGAAGTTTCGCGCCAGCACCCGCAAATCCCGGAACACGTCGCGTTTCACCGCACGGAACTGCAGGTGATTCTCGGCGTTTATGGCCGGTTTGTTGCGGCCGGAGAGTGGCGCGACTACGGGATGTCCTTTTTGAAGGATGTGGCGATCTTCTCGATCTTTCGGCGCGCTGCGGAATACCCGATCTACCGGGTTGAAAAACGCCCTAAGCTACGGGGAAAGCAGGGAATGTATTCGGTCATCGGGATGGACGGACAGATTCTGAAGCGGGGGTCTGACCTGCGCACGGTGCTTCGGGTCTTTGACAAAAAGCTGATCCGCGCGGTTGAGGATTAAGCGGGGCAACGGCTGGGGCGCTGCCCCCGCACCCGGGGCTCCGCCCCCAGAGTATTTTTGCCAGGATGAAAAGCCGATTTCGGAGTGTATGCGAAGCGTATGACACGCCAAGCCACTGAGCCTTGAGGTCTCAGGGGCGCCTGATGGACGTGACCAGCCCGCCACCAGTGACTTCGATGCGTTTTCGGGCCACCTCGAAAGGTTCGATGGCCACCGCCATGTGATGCGCGTTGGCGTGGATGATCGTTGCGCCATCAAGCGCCATGGCCACATGGCCTTTCCAGAAGATGAGATCGCCCCGTTGGAGCGGAGCATCATCCGGCAGGGCCGTTCCGACACGGGCTTCCTGCTGGTCGCTATCACCAGGGCAAGGCATGCCGCAGGCCAGAAGGGCGGCCTGGACCAGGCCCGAACAATCGATGCCAAAGGCAGTATTGCCGCCCCAAAGGTAGGGGGTGTGGAGGAAAAGTTCGGCCACGGCGGCGGGGTCTTCAAAAGGCGCGTTCCGGTTTCCAAGATGTTTTCTTGGAACCCAAAGCGTCTCGTTTCCGACCGAGGTTGAAACCCAATCACCCTCAGACCGGCCCGTGTGTAGGCGCGCACCGAAGGACAGGCGCACTTCTGGCTCGGTTGTTTTGAGATGTGGGGTCGCCTTGGCATATGTGCGTACTGCACGCACAACCGTTTCGGTGCTGGATTTTGGTTTGAGATCGCTGGTTCGGACGTAGCCCACATACCCGTCGTGTGCGGCCATTCCGAATGTCCAACAGTCGACTTTTTCGAGCGTGAGAAACCCGACTCCAAGGATAAGCTCGCGTTCTCGCGTCCCGCCAGCTTGGTCGCAAATTGCCGTGCTCGGGACGCCGACCTCCATCGCGTCGCCCTCAACGAACTCCTCCGCTTCCACCTTCCCTTTCAGCGACACATGCGCCACGCGGCCATTGAACGGTGTCTCGCGCCGGTCGAACTTGGCATCCATCAGAACAGATCGGGCAGCGCATCGAACAAGGCCCGCGCGCCCATGCCCACCCCGCCTTTGGGCCGCGCTGGCGCCGCCGCGGGGTTCCAGCCATAGACATCAAAGTGGCAATAGCGGTCTTTGTCTTCGACGAACCGGCGCAGGAACAAAGCCGCTGTGATTGTGCCGGCCATGCCACCGGCGGGCGCATTATCAAGGTCGGCAATGCCCGGTTCGATCCTGGCTTCATAGGGGTCCCAAAACGGCAGGCGCCAGACCGGGTCGCGGGCCTGGACAGCCGCGGTTTCAAGGGCGGCCGCGACCGCGTCGTCGTCGGTGAAATAAGGCGCCAGATCGGGGCCAACGGCCACCCGAGCGGCCCCCGTGAGCGTGGCCATCGACACGATCAGGTCGGGATCCTCCTCGCTGGCCAGGGCCAGCGCATCGGCCAGGACCAGACGGCCTTCGGCATCGGTGTTGTTGATTTCCACCGTCAGGCCCTTGCGAGACGTCAGGATATCGCCGGGGCGGAAGGCATCGCCCGCGACCGAGTTTTCCACCGCCGGGATCAGCACGCGCAGGCGGACCTTGGCCCCCGTCGCCATGATCATATGGGCCAGACCCAGAACAGTGGCCGCCCCGCCCATGTCCTTTTTCATCAAGCCCATTGAGGACCCCGGCTTGAGGTTCAGCCCGCCGGTGTCAAAGCACACCCCTTTGCCGACCAGCGTCAGTTTGGGATCGGATGCCGTCCCCCAGGTGAAATCGATCAATCGCGGCGCGCGGGTCGAGGCCCGGCCCACGGTGTGGATCATCGGGTGGTTGGCGCCGAGAAGATCGTCGCCGGTGGTCACGGTGATGTCGGCGTCGAAAGCCGCGGCCAGATCGCGGCAGGCCGCTTCCAACTCTGCCGGGCCCATGTCCGAGGCCGGCGTGTTGATCAGGTCGCGGGTCAGCGCTTCGCCGGCTGCGATCGCTTCGAGGCGCGGCGCGTCGACGCCGTCAGGTGCCACGAGATCAGCCTTGGGCGGTTTGGCCTTGTTGTAGCGGCCAAAGGCGTAGCCCGCCAAAAGCCAGCCAAGGGCGGCTTCGTCGAGGGCCGCACCAGAGAGATCGCTGGTAAGGGTCCAGGTGCCTTCGGGCAGTTTGGCGCGCGCCGTGGCCATCAGGAACCGGCCGCGCTTTTGCTGTTTGGGCGTGCCAAGTCCAACGGCCGCGCCGATGACCGCGCCGTCAGCCCCCGGCAAAAGCACGATCTGACCGGATTTGCCCAAGAATCCGCAGGCTTCGACATAGGCGGCTTGCGCCGGGTCCAGCGTGGCGCGCCAGTCGCCAACACCGCCGTGCCCAACAGCGTATAATGGTCGGGCAGAGGGATCTGCGGGAACAAAGGTAAGTGCGGGCATGTGGCCTCTCCGTCCTGGTTGGACCAGAGCCTAACGCGCAAAGGGACCACCGCAAGGGCCTAAAGCCGAAAGGCGCTAGATCCTAAAGGCTTGGGCGTTCCAGACAGCCAGAAGCGAGCTTTCGCCCACACGCTGCAGCCGTGCGACTGCGGCCGCCAAAGCCGTGTCATCGTCGGTCTCGGCAAGACCCGCGACATCGCAGGACACATGGGCCAAAAGGTGCATCCCGATCTGGTCGGCAACCGCGATCAACGATCGCGCCGTGCGACCCAGCGTTCTGAAATCTGCCGAAGCCCATGAGGTTTCAATAAGCAACAGCCGGCCTGAAATTTCATCCACCGCGCGATCAACCACGCGTTCTGCGCCCGCCGCGCCAAGCTCGCGCAGCAGAAGCATCAGCCGATCAGGGTCAATTTGGACGCTTTCGGCAAGATTGAGGTTTGACACAGCTTTCACGGCCCACTCCCACGGACAATGGGTCTGGGTCTATCGCGCACAGACTTCTACAGCCCTAACGCTGGCGGGAAAAATCGCTCGAAAACCCGTAAAATCCTTCGTAAAGACAACGCAAACGAGGGGACGCGCATGCACCGGGTCAAACCATTGCCAAGCTTTCTGGTCGAGCGATATCGCGGCTGGAAAGCCACGACATATGCTGAAAATCAGGCGTGGTTCAGCCGCCTGGCCAATGAAGGTCAGCGACCGCGCACAATGATCATCGGCTGCTGCGACAGCCGGATCAATCTGAACGCGATCTTTGCGGCCGACATTGGAGAGGCGTTCATTCACCGCAATGTGGCCAATCTGGTCCCGCCCCATGAGCCGGACGGCGAGCATCATGGCACGTCAGCGGCGGTCGAATATGCTGTGAACGGGCTTCAGGTGGCGCATATCGTGGTGATTGGGCACACCCAATGCGGCGGGGTGAAGGCCTGCTATGACATGTGTTCGGGCCATGCCCCGGACCTTGAAAACAAAGAAAGCTACATCGGGCGCTGGATCGACATTCTGGCTCCGGCCTACGGTGGCCTGCCGGATGGGGACGAAGCGACACGGGTGGGGGCGTTGGAACGCGCTGCCGTGATCACGTCGCTGGAAAACCTGATCACTTTTCCATTCGTGGACAAGGCGATGAATGAAGGCCGGCTGTCCATTCACGGGGCGGTGGCGGACATCGCGCGTGGGGGCCTTGATGTGTTTGATGCGGCAGACAAGGCTTTTGCTCCGCTTTGATGTTGTCTATTGCCCGGGCAGGTAACGGCGAGGCGCGTTGATGGGACTTCTTGAACTGGCGGCAGCCAATCTGATTTCCCCGATCATCTTGTCGTTTGCGCTTGGGCTTGGCGCCGCCTTGGCGCGGTCGGACCTGTCGGTGCCTGAAGCTGCCGCCAAGGCTTTGTCGATCTATCTTCTCTTTGCAATCGGGTTCAAAGGCGGGGTTGGTGTGGCCGCCCATGGGCTGGATGCCACGCTTGTCGGCGCCTTGCTGGGCGGCGCGATCTTGTCGTTTGCCATCCCCTTTGTGGCGTTTGGGCTCTTGCGGGTGCTCTCGTCGCTATCGACGGTCGATGCGGCTGCGGTCGCCGGGCACTACGGGTCGATCAGCATTGTGACATTCGTCGCAGCCACCTCTGTTCTGGAAGGCCGCGGGATCGACGCTGAAGGTTATATGGTGGCCGTTGCTGCGGTGATGGAAGCCCCCGCCATCCTGTCAGCGCTATGGATCATTGCGCGCACCGGTACCGGTAAAGCCGGGGCAAGCAAAGCTGACGGTGGGATGGACAGCACCCTGATCCGAGAGATCCTTCTGAACGGGTCTATCGTTTTGCTGGTGGGATCGTTCTTCATCGGTTGGATCACCGGCGAAGACGGGCTGGAACAAATCGCCAGCTTCATTGTGGCCCCGTTCCAAGGGGTTTTGTGCCTGTTCTTGCTGGATATGGGGCTGGTGGCGGGCCGGGGCTTGCGGCAATCGCGCGGGGTCTTGGGTGTCGGTGCCATCGTTTTCGGCTGTCTCATGCCCCCCGTCGGAGCCGCGATGGGCCTTGCAATGGCCCTTTTGCTGGGTCTTTCAACGGGCGGTGTGATGCTGATGATGGTGCTTTCGGCGTCTGCAAGTTACATCGCGGTGCCCGCGGCCATGCGTGTCGCCCTGCCTGAAGCAAATCCGTCAATCTACCTGACCCTGTCGCTGGGCGTGACATTTCCGTTCAACCTGACGGTCGGAATTCCAATGTATCTTGGCGTCGCTCTTTGGGCGACAGGAGGCTGACTTCATGAAAACACATGCCGCAAAACGCGTCGAGATCATCATCGAAGCCCCGATGGAGCGCCGCCTGACGGACGCGTTGGAAGCCGCCGGTGTGACCGGCTACACGGTTTTGCCTGTGCGGGGCGGTTCGGGACGCTCCGGCGCCTGGAGCCGGGCAGGACAAGTGTCGTCCGCAGGGGGCATGGTGGCCGTGGTCTGTCTGATCCGGCCAGATCGCCTGGATGAGTTGCTGGATGCTGCATTTGCAGTGGTCGAGCGCCACATCGGCGTTGTTTCAGTCACCGAAGCCGAAGTCCTGCGCGCAGAGCGTTTTTAGGAAAGCCTTAACCATGACCACGTTAGCGTCCGGGTATGGAACAAGACTGGGTCATACTGCGCCTGCCTGAAAACCTGCTGACCGATCTGAGGTTGCTGGCGGCCGCGTCCGGAGTGACACCCGGACAATATCTGCGCGATCATATCGCCGAACAGTCGGGCGCTGCGGCGCCCGTTCTGGAAGAAATTCCGTTGCCGCGCACCGATGCGTCCGACACCAATGCCATGCGCGAAATGGTCTCTGATATCCTGTTCACGGCCAAGGATTGGACGAGCCTGCAATCGGCCCTTGTGCGCGAAGGGTTCGCGTTGAAGGCGGACGGCTATGCGTTGGCGATCTACGCCTGGCCCTCCGATCAGTTCGTTTGCAAAAGCATGGATCTGGGGCTGAGCTATGCGCAACTGATCCGGCAGCTTGGATCAGGCGAACCACCGCATCCCAACACCCTGGTGACCACTGCACCGATGATTTTGTCGCCGATGCAACAGGCGGGCTAACCGCCTGTTCTTCCTCTTGCCGAAAATACCTCGGGGGACGAGCGAAGCGAGGGGGGCAGAGCCCCCATAAACAAAAGGCGTGCGGGCCGAAGGCCCGCTCCGCTTGGTCAGTCTTAGGCCTTTTGCAGCACCCGGTTGCCCAGAAGCTCGGCGATCTGGACGGCGTTTAACGCCGCGCCTTTGCGCAGGTTGTCTGACACGCACCACAGGTTCAGCCCGTTCTCAATCGTCGAATCCTGCCGGATCCGGCTGATAAAAGTGGCAAAGTCACCTACGCATTCCACCGGTGTGGTGTAGCCACCCGGTTCCCGCTTATCGACGACCATGATGCCGGGCGCCTGGCGTAGGATGTCGCGGGCTTCATCCTCATCCAGGAAATCCTCGAACTCGATATTGATCGCTTCGGAATGGCCGACAAACACCGGCACGCGGACGCATGTCGCGGTGACCTTGATGGATTTGTCCACGATCTTTTTGGTCTCGGCGACCATCTTCCATTCTTCCTTGGTCGACCCGTCTTCCATGAAGACGTCGATCTGCGGGATCACGTTAAAAGCAATCTGCTTTTGAAAAGCCGTGGGCGGCACCTCAGTTGTGGGATTGTAGATCGATTTCGTCTGATCCCAAAGCTCATCAAGCCCGTCTTTGCCCGCCCCCGACACCGATTGATAAGTCGACACTACCACCCGCTTGATGCGGGCGCGGTCGTGCAAGGGCTTTAAAGCCACCACCATCTGCGCGGTCGAACAATTGGGATTGGCGATGATGTTTTTTGCCCGCACGCCTTCGATGGCTTGCGGGTTCACTTCAGGCACGATCAGGGGGATCTCAGGGTCGTAGCGATAAAGCGAGGAATTATCGATCACCACACAACCGGCCTTGGCCGCCCGGGGGGCGTGGTCTTTGGTGGCCTCTGACCCGATGGCAAACAGCGCAAAATCCCAGCCTGAAAAGTCGAACGTGGCCAGGTCCTTGGTCTTGATCGTGGTCTCGCCGAACGTGACTTCCGTGCCCAAAGATTTGCGCGACGCAAGTGCTGCAATCTCATCTACGGGGAACTGGCGCTCGGCCAGGATGTTCAGCATTTCGCGGCCCACGTTGCCCGTGGCACCGGCGATGACGACCCGGTAACCCATGGTCTGGCTCCTTTGAAGATAACCAAGTCGGGCTTTAGCCTAGAACCGGCCCAACGGGAAGACGCGAAATCACCCGGCATTGCAGGGTTGCATCGCAACATTTTTCAAATAATGTACGTTATATAATAGAGAGTACAAACATGAACCCGAATGTCCTGATCACCTGCGCGGTCACTGGCGACGACAACAAGGTCACCGGCAACCCCCATTGCCCGAACACGCCTGAAGCGATTGCGGCCAGCGCCATTGACGCCGCACGGGCGGGCGCTGCGATCGTGCATATCCATGTGCGCGACCCCGAAACCGGCGACTATTCCGGCGAGACGCATCTTTACCGTGAGGTCGTGCGCCTGATCCGGGAAAGCGATGTCGATCCGCTGATCAATCTCACCGCCGGGATGGGTGGCTATATTGAGGTGGAAGATGACGGTCTTGGCCCCGCGCCCGGCACCGATTTCGTGGCTCAGGAAGCGCGGCTGTCCCATATCATCGACCTTTGCGAAGAAAAGACCTATCGGCCCGATATCACCACGCTTGATTGCGGCACGCTGAACTTCGGCAATGGCAATCGGATGTATGCAAGCCCGCCGGCCTATCTGCGGCGCGGGGCGCAGATGATCCGTGATCTGGGCGTGAAACCGGAACTGGAGGTGTTCGATACCGGCAACCTTTGGTTTGTCCTCGACATGATCCGCGAAGGCCTGATCGACGCGCCTGCGATGATCCAGCTGTGTTCTGGCATTCCCTGGGGCATGCCGTTTGATATCGCGCTGCAATCGCGATTGGCCGCAATGATGCCTGAGGGTACTTTCTGGTCGTGCTTCGGGATTGGCCGGATGCAAATGCCGATGGTGGCCGGTGCGGTGCTGATGGGCGGCCATGTGCGCGTGGGGCTGGAGGACAACCTTTATCTGTCCAAAGGCGTGTACGCGACCAACGCCCAACTTGTCGAAAAAGCGCGCGGCATCGTCGAAGCGATGGGGGCAACGGTCCGTGGGCCCGACTATGCGCGCGAGGTTCTGGAGCTGTGAGCGTGTTCACTTTTGAGGCTATCGTTCATCCCGACTGGATCGACTACAACGGGCATATGCGCGACGCTTACTACGGGTTGGTGTTTTCCATGGCGTCGGATGCGTTTTTGGACAGTGTCGGTGTGACCGCAAACTACCGCGCGGCAACGGGCGGGACGGTCTATTTGGTCGAATGCCACACGTTTTATCTGGCCGAAGTTAAGGTCGATGCCCCGCTGGTGGTTGAAGCCCGCGTGCTTGACGTCGATTCCAAGCGGTTCGTGGTCCACATGACGATGCTTTCGGACGGCAAGGTCCGCGCGGTGAATGAACGGATGGAATTGCACGTCAACCAGCACCCCGAACCCCGCGCCGAAGCTCTGCCGGGTGATATTCGCGCAACCCTAGACGCGCTGAAACTCGACACAGGCGAAATCGCCGCTTTGCCCCAACGGGCGCGCAAATTGGGGTTTGGCACATGAGAGATATCAAGACCTTCGGGCTTCTGGGTACCGGTGTGATCGGGGGCGGCTGGGCCGCGCGCGCCCTGCATGCGGGCTATGACGTGATTGCCGCTGATCTGAACCCCGCGATGGAAGACTGGCTTTGGGGTGCGGTGGAAACGGCGCGTCCCGCGCTGGAAAAGCTGACCGAGGGGATGGATATGCCCCAACCCGGCGCGTTGTTGTTCACAAACGATGCGCGCGAGATGGCTGAAGCCGTCGACGCCATCCAAGAGAACGTGCCGGAGGTGATGGCGGTCAAGCAATCGGCCCTTGGTGCGGTTGCCGAGGTGACTGACCCGGATGTGCTGATCTTTTCGTCAACCTCAGGCTTTATGCCGTCGGACCTGCAGGCGGGCCTGACCCATCCCGAACGGGTGTTGGTCGGCCACCCGTTCAACCCGGTCTACCTGTGTCCCCTGGTTGAGGTTGTGGCCGGCAAGGCAACGTCTGAAGCGGCCGTCGCGGCGGCGGGCCAATTTTATCAGTCCATGGGGATGGAGGTGCTGCGCGTCCGCAAAGAGGTGCCGGGCCATCTGTCGGACCGGCTGCAAGAAGCGATGTGGCGCGAAATTCTGCACAGCCTGAACGACGATATTGCCACGACCGGCGAATTGGACGCCAGCATCGTCTATGGCCCGGGCCTGCGCTGGTCGATCATGGGGATGAACCAGATCTACATGATTGCCGGCGGCGAGGGCGGCGCGCGCCATTTCATGGAACAATTCGGGCCCTGTCTGGACGAACCCTGGACCTATCTGAAGGCGCCCGATCTCAGCGCGGAGATCATCGACCGGTTTGTCGAAGGCACCGCCGAACAAGCTGGCGGCAAAACGGTGCGCGAATTGGAAGCGATCCGTGATGAATGTATGGTCGCAGTGCAAAAGGTGCTGGCCAAACACGATATGGGTGCCGGTAAAACGCTGAATGCCTGGGCCCGGCAGCTAGATGCCAAAACGCGTTGACGCAGATGCCGCCCGCGCTGATATCGCGCGCGCGGCCTGTGACGCGATTGCACAGCGGGGCATCCACCGGGTGCGCATGGTCGATATTGCGCAAGCCGCAGGTGTCACCACCGGCATGATCACCAACTATTTCGGCGGAAAGGACGACATTATCGCCGCCGCCCTGCGCGTTCCTCTTGATACGTTGCGCGCGCGCATAAAGGCGCGGATCGATGACGGCGAGACGGATCTGGCCGAACTCCTCGACCCGGCGATCCCGGCGACACCGGAAGGGCTGATCGAGACGGCCACCTGGGTCAGCTTCTGGGGGCTTCTGGCCGCTGAGCCGGAGTTGCGCCCGCTGAATGCCGCGCTGCACCGCGAGGGGGCGGAGATTTTCACCGCAGCCATTCGCACCGCATGGCCGGAGACGCGCGATCTGCCGCATGGCCGGTTTGAAGACCTGCGCGTGGCGGTCACGACCTTTGTGTTCGGACTATCGGCCGGCGGCGTCACCAGCCCCGAAACCTGGACGCCTTATGTGCAACGCGCGCAGTTGCGTCAGTTTTTGCGCGGCCTGCGCGGCTACTCTCCGGTATAGGTCCAGCGGTAGCCCGGCGGCGTTGGGCCCTTGTTGCGCCCACCCTGTTTTTGCTGTTCAGCGGCATGGGCCAGGGCCCCGACTGACCGTGACAGACAGAAAAGCCCGCGCGCAAGGGGGGCGTCAAAGCCCAGTTCGGCGAAGATCACGGCGGTGGCGCCATCGATGTTCATCGGGATCGGCTTGGATGCGTTTCGGGCCAGATGCGCTTCGATCGCGCGCGCAACTTCGGCGTGCTCACCGCTGATTGTGCCTGCGGCGGCGGCTTCGTCGACAAGGGCCAGAAGCCTCGGGGCGCGGGGGTCGATGGGATGGAACCGGTGGCCGAACCCGGGCAGGTATTTGCCCCGTTCGGCGCGCCATTTGTATACCGCTTCGGCCACAGACAGCCCATCGTCCACGACCCAGCCATAAAGTTCGACCGCCTGTTCGCCCGCCCCGCCGTGGACATCGCCCAGCATGTTGACTGCCGTGGCCATGGCCGCGTTCAAGGGCAGCCCACAGGTGACCGCCATGCGCGCGGCTGCGATCGACGGGGCCTGAGGGCCGTGATCGACTGCCGCGACCAGGGCGGCTTCCAAAAGCTTTGCTTGACCGTCGCTCGGCACCTCGCCGCGCAGCATCAGCCAGATCATTTGCGGGAAGGAAAGCTGACCGATGAGGGTTTCGATGGCGTGGCCGCGGATCGCGATCCGGCCCGGTTCCATGTCGATGATCGCGGTGGACCACCAATTTGCGACGTCACTCATTTGCGGGTCCTTCCTGGGCGGCGCGCACAACGCCCTTGTCTTGCAGAGCGGCGATGTCTTTTGGGGTCAGGCCGAGGTCCAGCAACACGTCGGTTGTGTCGGCGCCAATGCCAGGTGGGTCGCGGTTAAGGCGCGCCAGCCGGTCACCCATCTGGACAGGCGTGATCGGCAGGGGCGTGCGGCGGCCATCAGGCAGGGCAGTGTGCAGCATTTGACCCGTCAAGTGCGGATTGTTCCACAGGTCTTCTGGCCGGGCGACCAGGGCAAAGGGCAGGCGCGCCCCGGTGGCCAGCGTTTCGATCTCTGCCGCTGTCAGGGCCGCCAGACGCTGGGTGATACGCGGTATGATGGTCCAGCGCGCATCGATCCGGGCATTGTTGGTGGCAAGCTCGGGCGTTTCAAGGTCAAACAGCCCAAAAGTGCCGGTGAACCGGGACCATTGCACATCTGACGTGACCCCCAAAAAGACTCGCTGGCCATCGATGGTGTCGAATTGGTCATAAACGCTCCAGGCCGACACCCGCGCCGTCATCGGCGGTACCTGGGTTTCAGTGATCGCGCCGTAGGCCAGATGCTGGCCCATCAGGAAGGCGGCCGATTCAAACAGCGATGCCCGCACCTGTTGGCCCTGGCCCGTGTCGTCGCGTTCGCGCAAGGCCGCCAACACGCCGATGACGCCAAAGACCCCGCCCATCACGTCGATCACCGACGCCCCCGCGCGCAGGGGCTGGCCCGGGGGACCGGTCATGTACGCCAGCCCCGAGGCCATTTGCACGACCTCGTCCAACGCGGTGCGGTCTTCGTGGGGCCCGGGCAGATAGCCTTTGAGCGACAGGTAGATCAGGCGGGGGGCCGCGTCTTTCAGATCGTCATAGGACAGGCCTAGACGGGCCATGGTGCCGGGGCCGAAGTTTTCGATCAGGACGTCTGCCCGTGCTGCGAGCCGTTTGGCAACCGCCAGACCGTCAGGTGATTTCAAATCCAGCGCGAGGCTTTTCTTGTTGCGATTGTAAAACTGGAAATAGCCGTTGCCGAACCCTTTGAGCTTGCGGGTCGGGTCGCCGCCGGGCGGCTCCACTCGGGTGACATCCGCGCCCAGATCCGCCAGCACCAGCCCAGCGGTCGGCCCCATCACGGTATGGCCAAAATCGAGAACGCGAAGACCGGCCAGTGGCATTTCTGCTTTGCTCATATCTGTAGCGTTCACACGAACGGGGCCGGTGACAAGCCCGAAAGCCCTTGCACCCGGGCCGGGCGGGGCCTTTACTCAGCCCAAAGCCAAAAAACCGGGGAGATAACACATGAAACTGACCACCACCCTTTCGCTGGCCGCTGTTCTGGCCGCGGGCACTGCCCTTGCCGATTGCGAGACCGTGACATTTTCTGACGTGGGCTGGACCGATATCACCGCGACGACGGCAGCGACGACGCTTGTCCTCGACGCGCTGGGATACGACACCGACATCAAGGTCTTGTCGGTGCCCGTGACTTATACCTCGATGGCCGAAGGCGATGTGGACATCTTCCTGGGCAACTGGATGCCGACGATGGAAGGCGATATCGCCGCCTACCGCGAGGCGGGCACCGTCGACACCGTGCGCGCGAACCTTGAAGGGGCGAAATACACGCTGGCGGTCAACAAGGTGGCAGCCGATCTGGGGATCGCCGATTTTGCCGATATTGCCGCGAATGCCGATGCGCTCGATGGCAAGATCTACGGGATTGAGCCAGGCAATGACGGCAACCGCCTGATCCAGGACATGATCGATGCCGATGCTTTTGGCCTGTCGGGGTTTGAGGTGGCCGAAAGTTCCGAACAGGGCATGCTGGCGCAGGTTTCGCGCGCGGATCGTCGGGGCGAGCCTGTGGTGTTTCTCGGTTGGGAACCCCACCCGATGAATGCCAATTTCGAGATGTCCTACCTGACCGGTGGCGATGATTTCTTCGGCCCCGATCTGGGCGGTGCGACGGTGTTCACCAACACGGCTGCCGGCTTTGTCGATGCCTGCCCGAATGTGGGGATGCTACTTAAAAACCTCGAATTCTCGCTGGCGATGGAGAACGAGATCATGGGCGCGATCCTGAACGACGCAGCCGAGCCTTCGGACGCCGCCAAAGCCTGGCTGGCGGCCAACACGGGCGTGCTGGACGGGTGGTTGGCCGGGGTCACCACCAAGGATGGCGGCGATGCCATGGCCGCCGTCAAGGCAATGATCGACGGCTAGGCTTTGTGGGCCGGGTCGCCCCGGCCCGATTTGATTTCGGGGGCGCGCGATGGACTGGCTGACAGACAACAAGATCCCTGTGGGCCAATGGGCGCGCGCCCTGTTTGAATGGATTGAGGTCAATTTCGCCTTCGCCTTCGATGCGATTTCCGACACGATGGAGGCGCTGATCGACGCGATTTTGTGGGTTCTGCAAACGCCCCATCCTTTGGTGATCGTGGCCGCCTTCGTCGCGCTGACATGGGCGGTGCAGCGCAACTGGAAAACCTGTGTGCTGGTGGCCGTCGGGTTTTTGTTCATCCTGAACCAGGATTATTGGGAGGAAACGACCGAAAGCCTGACGCTGGTGTTGTCGGCTTGTGTGGTCTGCATGGCCGTGGGCGTGCCCATTGGCATTTTTGCCGCCCACCGCCCGCGTGCCTATGCGGTAATGCGCCCTGTGCTGGACCTGATGCAGACCCTGCCAACCTTTGTGTACCTGATCCCGGCGATTGTGTTTTTCGGCATCGGCATGGTGCCGGGGCTTCTGGCGACGGTGATTTTCGTTTTGCCCGCGCCGATTAGGCTGACCTATCTTGGGGTCTCGGCCACGCCGAAGGCATTGCTTGAGGCGGCAGAAGCCTTTGGCGCCTCCCCCTGGCAGGTCCTGTGGAAGGTCGAACTGCCCTATGCGTTTCCGCAGATCATGGCGGGGCTCAACCAGACGATCATGCTGTCGCTGTCGATGGTGGTGATCGCGGCCCTTGTCGGCGCAGATGGCTTGGGCGTGCCAGTGGTGCGCGCGCTCAATCAGGTGAACACCGCGCTAGGCTTTGAAAGTGGGCTGGTGATCGTGGTTGTCGCGATCATGCTGGACCGGATGCTGCGGGTGGAGCGGAAGACATGACCGACACACCGCGCCCGGCGGTCCGGTTTGACACTGTGTCGATTGTGTTCGGACCCGCGCCAGAGACTGCATTGGCGTTGATGGATGCGGGCCAGAACCGGGCCGAAATCCAGGCCGCAACGGGGCAGGTTCTGGGGGTGCATGATTGCTCGCTTGATGTGGCCCCGGGCGAGATCCTGGTGCTGATGGGACTATCGGGGTCGGGCAAATCAACGCTGCTGCGCGCGGTCAACGGGTTGAACCCGGTGGTGCGCGGGCGCTGTCTGGTCGACGACGGCACAAAACCGGTCGATGTGACCCACGCAAACGCCGATACGCTGTGCCGGATCCGCACCAAGCGGGTGTCGATGGTGTTTCAGCAGTTTGGTCTGCTGCCCTGGCGCAGCGTGCGCGACAACGTCGGCCTGGGGTTAGAGTTGGAAGGTGTCGCCAAGGCCCAGCGCCGCGCGCGGGTGGACGAGCAATTGTCGCTGGTGGGGCTGGCCGATTGGGCAGACCGGGCGGTGGGCGAACTATCTGGCGGGATGCAACAGCGTGTGGGTCTGGCGCGGGCCTTTGTGACCGAGGCGCCGATCTTGCTGATGGATGAGCCTTTCTCGGCGCTTGACCCATTGATCCGCGCGAAGCTGCAGGACGAGCTTCTGGAACTGCAGGCGCGGCTGAAACGCACGATCATTTTCGTCAGCCACGATCTGGACGAGGCGTTCAAGATCGGCAACCGGATTGCGATCATGGAAGGCGGGCGGATCGTGCAATGCGGCACGCCGCGCGATATTTTCACCGCCCCGGTCAACGCCTATGTCGCTGATTTTGTCGCGCACATGAACCCGTTGGGTGTGTTGACGGCGGCCGATGTGATGGAGCCGGCCGGCGACACGGCCCGGCAACTGGTGGGTGCCGATGAACCCATCGCGCAGGTGATGCAAGCGGTGGCCGATCATGGTGGCCCGGTTGGAGTGACGGACGCCGATGGCGTGATCGGGCAGGTTTCGCCCCGCTCGCTCATTGCGCGGCTGTTGCGCCCCGGCGCCGAACAAAAGGAAATGACATGAAAACACGCACCAAGGTCGTCGTGATCGGTGGCGGGATCGCGGGGTGTTCGACCTTGTATCATCTGACGCGCGAAGGCTGGTCAGATGTGATGCTGTTGGAGCGTGACGAGCTGACATCGGGCACAACGTGGCATTCGGCGGCCCAGGTCACCAACTTCGGCATGACCCAGACGATGGTGGGTCTGAAAAGCCATTCGATTGCGCTTTACCGCGACTTGGCGGCGGATCCAGATTATCCGGTCGGCTACCACTACGGCGATGGCGGCATCCGGCTGGCCAACACCGAGGCGCAAATGGATGGTTACCGGCATTTTGCGTCGATGGCGCGCGGCATGGGTGTGGAATTCGAGGTGATCGATGCGGCTGAATGCGCCCGGCGGCATCCGCTGATTTCAACCGACAATCTGCTGGGCGGTCTTTGGGACCCAACCGACGGCGACATCGACCCCGCACAATTGTGCCAGGCACTCGCACGGCGCGCACGCGCAGCAGGGGCCGAAGTGCACCGCAACACGCCCGTCACCGGCCTGCGACAACTGTCCGATGACACATGGGAGGTTGAGACCCCCAAGGGCACGATTTCGGCAGACATCGTCGTGAACGCCTGCGGCTACCGAGTGAATGAAGTCGGCGCGATGATGGGGGTCACACACCCCGTCGCGTCGATGGAGCACCAGTATTTCGTCACCGAAGACATCCCCGCGATCAAGGAAGCCGGCCACCGGATGCCACTTCTGCGCTGCCCGATCAGCGACTACTACAGTCGCCAGGAAAAGAACGGGCTTCTCGTCGGGTTTTACGAGCAAGACTGCAAAACCTGGGGGATGGACGGGATCGACCCCAAATTCACCAATGCGCTGTGTCCTGATGATCTGGACCGTGTGACGGACGTGCTGGAAGGCGCGTTTGAACGGATGCCTGCCCTGATGGAGGTGGGCATTCACACCATCGTCAACGGGCCGATCACCTATACAATCGATGGCGCGCCGCTGGTCGGACCCATTCCGGGCAAACGCAATGCCTTCTGCATCATCGGCCTGCGCGCGGGGCTTGGCGAAGGCGGCGGGCATGGCTGGCTCTTGGCGCAACAGATTGTCCATGGTGAGGCCTGTTACGACACCTGGGTGATCGACCCGCGCAGGTTCACCGGCCATGCGACGGTGGAACTGACCGCGCTGAAGGCGATTGAAGATTACCAAAACGAGTTTCGCTTCCATTTCCCGCATGAGCATCGCCCGGCGGGCCGCCCGATGAAGACCACGCCCTTGACGCCGGTGCTGGCGGCTGAAGGGGCCGAATTTAGCGTCGTAAACGGCTGGGAGCGGGTCGATTACATCAAGCCAACCCCGGAGTTTACCGAAACGCTCGGGTTCCGCTTCAACGAAGTGCACGATGTCGTGGGGGCCGAGGTCAAGGCGGTTGAAACCGGTGTGGGCCTGACGGAGGTCAACGGTTTCAACCGGTTTGAGATCACCGGTGCCGATACGCAC
Source organism: Pseudomonadota bacterium (assembly GCA_038530285.1). GTDB lineage: Bacteria > Pseudomonadota > Alphaproteobacteria > Rhodobacterales > Rhodobacteraceae > JASJAR01. The sequence continues at coordinate 98,840 of JBCBCY010000009.1, read as the reverse complement.
GCCTTTCTCGACCGGATGATCTGCGGGCGGGTGTCCAAACGCCCAGGCCGCGTGGGCCTCGGGTATTTGTTGAACCACCACGGGATGGTCAAAGCCGAAGCGACGGTGGCAAACCTGCCCGATGGGCGCGTGTGGTACGGGTCAGCGGCGGCCTCGGAATTCCACGATATGGACTGGCTGACGGGCCATGTGACCGCGGATGAAGACGTAGAAATCAGGTCGCTGACCAACGACTGGACGATCCTTGTTCTGGCAGGACCGAAGTCGCGTGACGTGCTGGCGGCTGCATCGCGCGGCGATTGGTCGGCTGACGCCTTCCCCTGGCTGTCGGTGCGAGAGGCCCATATCGGCGTGGCGCCGGCGGTGGTCATGGCAGTCAGTTTTTCCGGCGAGCTGGCTTATGAGATCCACCTGCCCAATGCGCAGCTTTTTGCGGGCTACACGGCGCTGCGCGCGGCAGGAAAGGCGCATGGGCTGACCCTGTTTGGATCGCGCGCGGTCGACGCGATGCGCCTGGAAAAAGGGTTCTTGCATTGGAAATCGGACATTCTGACCGAGTTCAACCCTTTTGAGACCGGCCTTGATCGGTTCGTGAAAATGGACAAGCCCGATTTCATTGGCAAGGCGGCGCTGGAGGCGCGCATCGCGGACGGCCCGCGCAAAAAACTGGTCACCCTTGCGGTCGATTGCACCGACCGGCCAGCACATCCCGGGTCATCGCTGATGGACGGACCCCGCGTGGTGGGCACGGTCACCTCGGGCGATTGGGGCCACCGGGTGGGGTTGAACCTGGCCTATGCCTTTGTCGATCCCGCCTTCGCTGCACCGGGCACGCCCGTGACACTGGACCTTCTGGGCGATTTGATTTCGGCCAAGGTGATCGCGCATTCGCCCTATGACCCGGGGTTCGACCGCCTGCGCGCCTGACTTGCAACCGGTTGCAAATCTACCTTGCGCGTCCTTAAGACTGGGCCTATTGGCAAGACAGCCACGGGGTGCGGCAGCGCTTTGGTTTCAACGTCAGGTGGGAGGGACCTAATGCTGAAAGTCGGGATTTTGGGTGCGGGACGCATCGCGGGCGTGCACGCCACGGCCATCACTGAACACAAAGGCAGCACGCTTGTCGCAGTGTCAGATTACTACCCTGAGGCGGCCGAAAAGCTGGCAGGCGATTATGGCTGTGCCGCGCGCACCACCGAGGAGATCATCGCCGACCCTGCGATTGATGCGGTGTTGATCGCGACCTCTACCGATACGCATTCCGACCTGATTGAGGCCGCAGCGGCGGCTGGCAAGGCGGTCTTGTGCGAAAAGCCCGTGGACCTCAGCCTGGCGCGCGCGCGGGCCTGTCAGGCGGTGGTGGCAAAGTCGGGCACGCCGGTGATGATCGGGTTCAACCGGCGGTTCGATCCGAACTTTGCGGCGCTGAAAACCGCGCTGGAGGCCGGCGAGATCGGCGCGCCGGAGTTGTTGTCGCTAACGTCATTCGACCCGGCGCCGCCGCCGGTCGAGTACATCAAGGTGTCCGGGGGCTTGTTCCGCGACATGATGATCCATGACTTCGACATGGCGAATTTCATCATGGGCGAGGCACCGGTGCGCGTGTCGGCGGTGGGATCGTCGCTGGTGGACCCCGCGATTGGTGCGGCGGGCGACGTTGACACCGCCGCGGTCACACTGGCCTATGCAGGCGGGCAGATCGCGGTCATCAAGAACTCGCGCCGTGCAGCCTACGGCTACGACCAACGTGTCGAGCTTTTGGGCTCAAAAGGTCTGTTGCAGGCCCAGAACATGCCCGAGAACCTGATCGTGAGATCGAATGCCGATGGCGTGACCGGGGCCAAGCCCGTGCACTTTTTCCTTGAACGCTACATGGCCGCCTACCGGGCGGAATGGGCAGCCTTTGTGGACGCTGTGACCGCCAGCACGCCCTATCCGGTGGATTTGAACGATGGGGTGACAGCCCTTGCGATGGCTGAAGCGGCGACGCGTTCGGCCCAGATCGGTGCACCTGTGGAGCTGGCCAATGTCTGATCTTTTGCGCAAGCCCTTTGGGACCCATGGCAAGGTCCATGCGATCACGCCGGAAAGTGCAGGCTGGCGCTATGTCGGTTTTGCGCTTTACCGGCTACGAGCCGGCGAGACGGCCAGCGAGGCAACAGGCGACCGCGAAGTGATTTTGGTGGTGGTCGAAGGCAAGACCGCGATCACCGGTGCGGGCCAGGATTGGGGCGTGTTGGGTGACCGGATGGATGTCTTTGAAAAAACCCCGCCCCATTGTTTGTATCTGCCAAACGGCACCGACTGGACGGCGACGGCCCGGACCGATTGCGTGATTGCGGTGTGTTCGGCCCCCGGGGTTGGCGGGCACGCGGCGCGCCGGATCGGGCCGGACGGGATCACCCTGACCGCGCGCGGCAAAGGCACCAACACGCGCCATATCAACAACATTGCGATGGAGGCCGAAGACTACGCTGACAGCCTGCTGGTCACGGAAGTCTTCACACCCGCCGGGCATTGGTCATCCTATCCCAGCCACCGCCATGATGAGGATGACTACCCGCGCATCACCTATCTTGAAGAGACCTATTATCACCGGCTGAACCCGGCCTCGGGCTTTGGCATACAGCGGGTCTATACCGACGATGGCAGCCTTGACGAAACCATGGCGGTGGCCGACGGCGATGTGGTGCTGGTGCCCCGCGGACATCACCCTTGCGGGGCGCCCTACGGATTTGAGATGTACTACCTCAACGTGATGGCGGGGCCCTTGCGCAAGTGGCGCTTTGTGCCAGCGCCGGAAGTCGAATGGATCATGGAACGCGACGCGTAAGACGTCACCGCATCAGGCGCCGGTCACAGGCCCCAGGTCAGCCCGGTTGCTTGTTCGGACAGCTCCCAAAGCCTGCTCATAACGGGTTTGTCATGGGCGTGCGCGTCCAAGGTGCCTTTGCCGACGGGTCCGCGGACCTGCATCAGGCCGGTCGGCCCGTAGAGTGCGCGCTGTTCCAAACCATGTTCGGTGGCACACATAACCTCTGGGTAGGCGCCTTGCTGGGCGGTTTGCACCAGGGGTGATTTGCTCATCAGCCACCAGAGCGCGCGGGTCACCGCACCGCCGCTGGTGCTGATCAGCGAGGTCGCCGATGCCCCGGGATGGCAGACATAGACACCCACGGTCTTGCCGGCGGTTTGAAGACGGTCCTGGAGTTCGTATGCGAACATCATCTGCGCCAGTTTGCTTTGGCTGTAGACCGGGTTGGCGCTGTAGTTCTTGTCCCAGTTCATATCGTCGAACTGGATCGTTTTGATCCCCATTCTATACCCCAGGCTGGCCACGACCACGATCCGACCCTGGGACGCCTCGATCCGGTCAAAAAGCAGGCCGCACAGCAGGAAGTGACCATAATGATTGGTTCCAAGCTGGCTTTCAAAGCCGTCGACGGTCAGCTTTTGTATGGGCACCTGCGCGATGGCGGCATTGCAGATCAGTGCATCGATCTGGGGGACGGTCTTTTGCACCTCGTCGGCAGCGGCACGCACGCTTGCCAGGTCGGCCAAATCCATTCGGATGAAACTGACGTCGGCGCCATCGCCCAAGTCCGCGGTAAGGTCCTTGATCGCGGCTTGGGATTTTTCGGCACTGCGGTTCAGCATGACCACTTTGGCGCCCTTGGTCAGCAGGATGCGCGCGGCCTGATAGCCTGCCCCGGCATTGGCGCCGGTGATCACGAAGGTCTTGCCCGCCTGAGACCCAAGTTGGTCCGGCGTCCAGCCTTTGGGGCCAAATCGAGTGTGTTCCATCGGTTGTCCTTTCGTGATTATGGCCCGGTTGGGTCTATATTTGATCAGGCGCCTATAGACTAGCATATACATATCATGTGATCGTATTATCAGTCGTTTTTGTCTTAAAAATTTGCCTGATTGTATCGTACCTATTGATTTTGCCCATTCTCAGGGACTAAACCGCAGGGATGATACAAGACCAGATCAAGGCGATTGTCGCAGGCCGGGTTGATCACGATGGGCTGACCAAAACCGGCTTTCCCGGCGTGCAGCTTTTTCGCGCGACACAGCCGATGCCCTGCGCGCCGGCTGTCTATGAACCCTGCGTCGTTGCGATCGCAAGCGGGGAGAAAGAAGCGGTGCTCGACGGGCAGACATTTGTCTATGACAAGCGCCACTACCTCGTCTGCCCGACATCGCTGCCGGTGAATGCGGGCACACCCAAAGCATCGCCAGAGACCCCGTTGTTCGGTGTGTTCGTTTCGCTGAAATCCCGTGTGATGACCGATCTGGCGCTTGAGATGGAAACCCTCGACGGCCTTGTTCCCAAACCCGGCGGCGCGCGCACCGCGCGCGGGATCAAGCTGGCGCCCTGGGACAAGCCGTTTTCGGACGCCTTGTTGCGGCTTTTGCAATTGGGCGAAAGTGAAATAGACACCGCGGTGTTGGGCGAGGCGCGTTTGCGCGAGCTGTATTATGCGATCCTGAAAGGAGAGGCGGGGGCCTTTGCGCGCCGGGCGTTCGGGGCGGGCAATGCGATTGCGCGGTCCATCGCACATGTGTCTGCCAACCTTGATGCGCCGATGTCGGTTGATGCGCTGGCACGGCGCGCAGGCATGAGCCGGGCGGTCTTTCATCGACGGTTCAAGGATGCCACGACGATGTCGCCGATCCAGTTTGTGAAGTCCATCCGGCTGAACGAAGCGGCCAAACGGATTGCGGCGGGAACGCGTGTGAGCGATGCCGCGAACGATGTGGGCTATGAAAGCGCGTCGCAATTCAGTCGGGATTTCAAACGCCTGTTCGGTCGCTCGCCGCGGCACTGGCGGCAAAGCCAGCTCGGGGCTGACCGCTTTGCCTAAGCTGCACCGGTAGGGGCTCGGCTGACGATTGGTCGGAGTGGCGAGAATCGAACTCACGACCCCTGCCTCCCGAAGGCAGTGCTCTACCAGGCTGAGCTACACTCCGACCGTGACGGGCGAATTACTTGGGCGGCGGTGTCTTTGCAAGGGCTTCGTGACCTGGGGGAACCCGGGTCGCTTGCGCGCGCAAAAGAGCTGAAATGCGCGGCGACGCCACAGTGGCCGCGCGGGATTTGGTGCGTGTGACCGGCGCGGAAGAGGAACTGCCGAGAACGGTCTCGCGCAGGACGATATACAGGCCCGACAGGATCACAATTCCGGCCCCGATGATCGTCTCGGTGTCGGGCAGCTCGTCGAAGAACGCCAGCCCATAGACCGCCGCCCAAAGGATCTGCGAATATTGCATGGGCGCAACCACCGCCGCATCGCCCCGCCTGTAGGCCGCAATCACCAGTAAGGCTGCGCCAAACGCCAGGATGGACACCAGCGCGACCAACCCCAAATCCTCAAGTGGCATTGGCTGGTACACAAATGGCATGATCGCGGCCATGATCATGAAGTTCACCATCATCGGGTAAAGCATCAGCACGGCGGAACGTTCATCCTTGCCGATCTTGCGCACAATGACCGAGGCCAGCGCAGAGCCTACCGCGGCCCCCAGCCCCGCGATGTGACCCAAAGACAAAGGTTCCGACCCTGGTCGCAGCACATACAGCACACCCGCAAGCCCGACGATGACAGCGACCCAGCGATGGATGCCCACCTTTTCGCCCAAGATCGGGATGGAAAGGATCGTGATCAGCAAAGGGGCGGCAAAGATAAACGCGTAAACCTGGGCCAGTGGCAGCACCGAAAACGCGTAGAAGGCGGAAACACCGGTCAGAAGAGTTGCCGCTGTCCGAAGGCTGGACCACCAGGGGTGGACGGGCTGCAGGGTGCCGGGGGTCTGGTCCCGCATGAGCATGATCGTGGCCAGTGGAAAGCCAAACAGGACCGAGAAAAAGATGATCTGGAACGGCGCATAGGATTGGCCCAGCGCCTTCACACCGACATCATGGGTGGCAAACAGACCAAATGCGGCCAGTGCCAGCATCGCGCCTTTGGTGTTGGATTTTGGGATGTCGATCATGACGTGTCCTGGAGGGCTTACCCCTACCGCACTAGCCCAACCTCATTCCCAAACCATTGACAAGGCCCGATTGGCTTCAGGCCGCCGCCAGAGCCGCAACGATCCGGTCGCCCATCTCGGACGTTGAAATCGGGCTGCCGCCTTCGGGCCCCAAAAGGTCCGCCGTGCGCGCGCCATCGGCCAGCACCGTTTCGACCGCCGCTTCAAGTGTGGCGGCCGCATCGCCCATGTCAAAGCTGTAGCGCAGCGCCATAGCAAAACTCAGAATACAGGCGATCGGGTTGGCCTTGCCCTGGCCGGTGATGTCCGGCGCCGACCCGTGCACGGGCTCATAAAGGGCCTTGGGGCGGCCGTTTTCCATCGGTGCGCCAAGCGATGCGGACGGCAACATACCCAGCGACCCCGTCAGCATGGCGGCGGCATCCGACAACAGGTCGCCGAACAGATTGTCGGTGACAATCACGTCAAACTGCTTGGGCCAGCGGCACAGCTGCATGGCACCTGCGTCAGCATACATGTGGGACAGCTCAACCTCGGAATATTCCGCCGTGTGGACTTCTGTGACGACATCGCGCCACAGGATACCCGATTCCATCACGTTGGCCTTTTCCATCGAACAAACCTTGTTCGACCGCCGCCGTGCCAGTTCGAACGCCGAACGGGCCACGCGGGCGATCTCAGATTCCGTATAGCGCTGGGTGTTGATGCCCACACGTTCATTGCCTTCCTTGTGGATGCCGCGCGGCTCACCGAAATAGACGCCTGACGTCAGCTCGCGCACGATCATGATGTCAAGACCGGCCACGACATCGCGCTTAAGCGACGAAAAATCGGCCAGCGCGTCAAAGCATTGAGCGGGGCGCAGGTTGGAAAACAGATCCATTTCTTTTCGAAGCCGCAACAACCCCCGCTCGGGCTTCACCGAAAAGTCCAGCACATCGTATTTTGGCCCGCCCACAGCGCCCAGAAGAACCGCATCCGCGTCCTGCGCGCGGGCCATGGTCGCATCGGTCAAAGGGGTACCATGCGCATCATAAGCCGCCCCACCCACAAGGTCTTCGCTGACGTCAAAGCCGTGGCCTTTGGTGCCGAACCAATCGATGACTTTCTTAACCTCGGCCATGACCTCGGGGCCAATGCCGTCTCCGGCCAGGATCAGAATGGATGGGTTCGACATGGGGTTCTCCTTGGCTAACGGGCCGCGCCTAGCCCCTGGCTCACGCGGGGTCAAGGGCCAGCCCGGCCCCCTTCATCCTGGCAAAAATACTCCGGGGGGGTCGCGCAGCGACGGGGGCAGAGCCCCCGTCCCCTTCGCGCTAGGGCCGGCGGTCGACGACCTGTTCCAACGCGGTCGCCAGAGTGTCCCAAACCCGGGCGACGGCAGGCCCGTGCCGGATCGCCACTGGCGAGGTTAGCCAGACCTCCAGCGGCGGGATCTCGACGCCAAGTGAGATTTCCTCCACCCCGGGGTCCGCCCGCGCGACACCCTTTTGGCAAAACCCTGCCCCGCAACCTGCGCGCACCAACTCCCAATAGGTGGTTTGCAGATCACATCTGACCGGGAAGTCATCGCGGGTGCGCGCGACGCCAGCTTGTGCAAAGCCTTCGATCAACAAATCCGACCGGTCATAGCCGACAAAATCCAGCGCCTCGAACGCCACATGCCGCCCGACGCGGTCCAGATAGGATGTCGCCGCGAAAAGCCCCAGCTCCAGCGACCCGATGTGGCGCGTGACCACATCCAATTGGGTCGGGCGGTACATCCGCACGGCGATATCCGCCTCCCGAAACAGGAGGTTCTCGGTGGTGTCCGAGGGCACCAGTTCAAGCGCGATCTCGGGGACCTGTGCGCGCAAACCGGCAAGGATCGGCGGCAGGATGTGATGTGCGGCGAACACCGACGCGGTGATCCGCACCGTCCCGCCGGGGGTTGCGGCCTGGCCTGCTGCGGCCAGCGACAGATCGTGGGCTGCGACCTCCATCGCTTTGGCGGCCGGCAAAAGCGCCAGAGCGGTTTCGGTGGGGGCCATGCCGCGAGGCTGGCGATGGAACAAATCCAGGCTCAGGGCAGCCTCCATCGCGGCAACCTGACGGCCGATGGTGGGTTGTGTCAGGCCCAGACGGCGCGCCGCAGCTGACAGCGACCCCGTTTCGGCCACCGCGACGAAGGCCTGCACCAGGGCCCAGTCGAGTGTGTGGAAAGCCTTATCCATACGCATTCGTATATCCAATCTGCGAAATTTAGCAATTTCAAAACGTTTGCGTTTGGATCATCTCGGGGCTGACCCACCAAAGGAGATGTCCCATGACCCACACTGTCCTCATTCTTGGCCCCTCGGGCCGCTTTGGCCGCCATGCCGCGAGAGCATTCGCAAATGCCGGATGGCGCGTGCGCAGCTTTGATCGCCAATCCGACCGGTTGCCGGACGCGGCGATGGGAGCCGACGTGATCGTCAATGCCTGGAACCCAACCTATGACCGCTGGGCAGAAGACGTGCCGGGCCAGACCGACGCGGTGATTGAGGCTGCCCGCGCTTCGGGCGCCACAGTGATGATCCCCGGCAATGTCTATGTGTTTGGCGCCGATGCACCCGCGCGGTTTGCCGAAGACACGCCCCACCACGCCGCCAATACCCTGGGCCGGATTCGGGTGGACATGGAAGCGGCCTACCGCGCGGCGGGCATCCCCACGATCATCCTTCGCGCGGGCGATTTTCTCGACACGCAAGCCAGTGGAAACTGGTTCGACATGGTCATGGCAAAGAGCCTGACAAAGGGGTATCTGACCTGCCCGGGCGAGCCGGATGTTCCTCGTGCCTGGGCTTATTTGCCAAATGCGGCGCTGGCCGCCGTCGCACTCGCCGAACGCCGCGACACGCTTGAGATGTTCGAGGATGTTCCTTTCCCAGGCTACACCCTTTCAGCCCGCGAGATGGCGGCAGCGATCAGTACGGTAGTTGGGCGCGAGGTTCGTGCGAAACCCATGAACTGGTTGCCCATTCACATCGCGCGCCCCTTCTGGCCGGTCGCGAAAGGCATTTTGGAGATGCGCTATCTCTGGTCGAAGCCGCACCATCTGGATGGGACCAAGTTCGCCCGGCTGCTGCCGGAGTTCGCGCCGACCCCCGTCGAGGCGGCCTTGGCGGCGGCTTTAGCGGCGGTCGATATCCACCCAGACCAGCCAGTGACGACTGGCCGCCCCGGGCTCGCCCAATAGGCGTGCCAGAGGGTCATCGGGCGCGGGCCAAAAGACGCCTGCATCCACCACCTGCCAGTCAGAAGATGGCAACACGTAATCGACGCGCAGGTTACCGGGATCATTCGGGCCGTCGTCGCGCCAATCGGCGGTATCAAGTGCCGGATCCCCTTGGTGGGCTGTGTTGGCCCCCCCTTGAGCCGCCGCCGCGACACCGCCCGGGCTTCGGGGCATCGGGTCTTGCAGGCGGGGGTCGGTCAACACCCCACGCAGAGCGCCCGGGCGCCCGTCACCATCGGCCACATCCAGATTGGCATCCCCTGCAATCACAAAGCCCGCGTCAGGCGGCGCCCCAGGCAGGGCGCCATCAAGCCAGGCGCGCCAAAGCGCTGTTTCATCATGGTTGCGCCGCCCGTTGCGGTCTTCAGGGCCATCAAAAACGGGGGGTGAGGCGTGAAACGACAGAACCCGCAGGGTGCCATGGGCCGGCGTCAGAACTGGCACATCCCAATGGGCGGTCGTGGATAGTGAAAGCGCGCCATAGGGCCCATCAGGCGGGATCGCGCCCGGCAGATCCGACCAGATGACCGAGGATAAATCCTGTACGCCCGCCACATCAACGGGCCAGCGGGACAGAACGGCCATCCCACCCTGTCCGCGGAACTCTCCATAGCCGACAGCGTCGGCGGGCCCGCCCAGATAGCCGTCGCCATCAAGGTCATGGGATGTCTGGATCCCGGTGTTTGGTGCGGCGGCAAACCTGTAAGGATAATCTGCGCCCAGACCCGACAATGCGTCCGCAAAAGCCGTCAGCGCAATTGCATCGTGATCATAGTCAAAGGCGGTCAGGACCAGAACGTCAGGGGCAACATGGGCGATGACCCCAAGGGCTGCCAAAATATCTTCCGCCTCGCCCCTTGTGATATCGCGCAGCAAAAGCCCCGGGCCCTCACGCGCCAATTCGACATTGTAGGTTGCCACCCGGATGGGGTCCGCCGCAGCCGTCCCGGCGAGGGCCAGGGCTAGACTGAGACCAAGTCCCCATCGCGCGCGTCGGCGGCGCGCTTGCGCTTTTCGCGGATCATCACCGAGATCCGCCCCATCGCGATGCCCCGCATGAAAAGCGAAGCGGGAAGAAAGGCCCATGCCGCCACCGTCCAGATCAGCGTGTGGGGGTTATCAAGCGACACCGCCCCGAAAAGCGAGGCGGCCGCGTTCACCACAGCTGGCATGACGAATGGCAGAAGAAACCCTAACGCAATGTTAAAACGCGCGTCCCGGGCAAGGCGTTCCACCACATCACCGCCAGCGGTCGGGTCAAATGTAGGCAGGTTCACCCAGACGTTGAAACTGCCCGAGCCCAGGGGCCAGCGGATCAACCGTTGGACAATCAAGAACAGGGCAAGGGTCACCAGCGAGATCAGGTAGGCCAGCCCGGCAGAGGCACGCACCAATTCGATCTGGGCGACCGTGGCATCGGCAGGCAGCATCAAGACGACCAGGCGCACAGGGCTATAAGGGAAATCGATCACATGGCCGATCAGGCGGCCTATGGCTTCGACCAGCATTGTCAGGTTCGTCGGTTCAACTTGTCCGCGCGCCATTGTCGCCAGCAAAAACACCGTCACGAACAGTGAAAAGTAGCGAATGCGGTTGAAGGGCGGGGCGTCGCGGAATTCCACGAGGCCGGGGTAGGACGACGCATATTCAAAGATGGTCAGAGCAGCCGCAAAAAGTGCCACCAACGTGACAATCTGTGCGACGTCTTCCGTTGTGCCAGGCAGCATCAGCGCCGGAGTGGCGATCACCATCACCACAAGAATTGCACGGATAACCGCGCCTGTCAGTCGAGCAATCACTGCCCCATTTCCTCAAAATGGCCTGGCCACGTACGATGCGCAGCCCTTGTTCCACTGAGTTTCCGCCGTTTGTGGCGGTGTGCCTCATTTTCGCCCAATTTCTGCCATCTTTCGGAAAACGCAGCAACTTCGGGATTAACCATGATGGCAGGTTGCGGCTTTTTTGTGGAAAAACTGGTGCGATATTGCATCTAATTGCTCACAGAGCAGGCAGGACCCGCCCCGTCGCGCCAGTTTTGGTGCGAAGTTCCTAAGCCAAACCGTGCGCAAACAGAGTTGATTTGCCCAACGCTGCGCGCGCACCAATTGTACTGCCATGACCTGGAATGACCTAAAATGACGTCGCTTGAGGCTTTGCTGGTGCTCGGCAACTTTGCCTGGGCCTACGTGATCGTGCTGACATATGTGTGGTTCAGGGCGGTCGCCCAAACCGATCTGCGCGACCATATCGGGCATTTCGTCGGCCTTATGGGCGTTTTCGTGCCCGGCGTTTCAATGGTTCTGATGATCCTGCTGGCGGGCGCAATGTTTGGGTTGCCCTGGCTGATTGCGATTTTGGTGCTGGCGTTTCCAGCGTCGATCGCAGCGGGGCTGCATCTTGAGGTCGCGCGCCTGACGCCTGATGATCCGTGGGCTGACGGTCAACGCCTTGTGCTGACCGTGCTTCTGGCACTGGTCATAACGGGCTATGCCCTGCGTGGTTAGACCCAGGGACGTGCGACAGTATCCTTGGCTTCGAATGCATCAATGGCGCCGACGTCTTCCAACGTCAGGCCGATGTCGTCCAGACCGTTCAAAAGGCAGTGCTTGCGGAACGGATCAACGTCAAACCGGATCTCGCCGCCGTCCGGCCCGGTGATTGTCTGGCTTTGAAGGTCGACGGTGATCTTGGCATTGGCGCCGCGTTCGGCATCATCCATCAACTTAGCGACGTCTTCAGGCGGCAGAACGATTGGCAGGATCCCGTTCTTGAAGCAATTGTTGAAGAAGATGTCGGCAAAGGACGTCGAGACCACGACGCGGATCCCAAAATCCAACAACGCCCAGGGCGCATGTTCGCGCGACGACCCGCAGCCGAAATTGTCGCCGGCGACCAGTATTTCGGCGTCCCGATACTGCGGCTGGTTCAGCACGAAATCGGCAATCTCATTGCCGTCGCGGTCATAACGCATTTCGTCAAACAGGTTCACACCAAGGCCCGTGCGCTTGATGGTTTTCAAAAACTGCTTGGGAATGATCATGTCGGTGTCGATGTTCACAAGCGGCATCGGCGCCGCGACCCCGGTGAGTTTCCGAAACTTTTCCATCTCAAGCGTCTCCTGTCTGGTTCGCGCACCCGCGGACGCGTTAGCTATCGCAAATCTGTCCCCGGGGAAAAGCCCAAAAGAAAACCGCGCCCCGGGACGGGACGCGGTTTGTGCCGTAGCGAAAGGAAAGACGTTTAGGCTTCGGCGCGCGCCTTGCGACGCTTCATGGCAACCAGGCCCCCCAGCCCGGCAATCAACATCCAACCGGCCGCAGGCAGCGGAACGGCGGAGACGTCATATGTGCCAACAAGGATAGCTTCGTTGATCGCGTTTTCCTTGGTGAGGAAAAAGTCCATCGTTTCGCCGCCAACTTCAAAACCGCTGATGTCGAATGTATACACCAGACCATCCACGACCAGCGTTTCGCTGCCCGCTTCGTTCAGGGACGCGACCACACGGTCAGCGCAGCCGTTTTCGTTGACGCCCGCATCACCGCTCGCGCCACCAAACGCACAGGCACCGTTGGTGCCGCCGTTTGGTGTTTCGCTGTGATCAAAGCGGTAGTTCCGCGTGAAATCGTAAAGCACGTTGTCGATTTTCACCTGGAAATCGACCTGCAACTCTGCCCAGTCGATCGCTGTTGCAGCGCCGTTGGACGGCACCGTGTAGATCGGCCAGTTGTGGTGGGTGAACTTGCCCAGGGCGAACTCTTCGCCCGGAGCTGCGATAACCGCCGGGGGAATGGTCCGCTCAAAGCTGTAGCTGCTTTGCGGACCATTTTTCGGGGCCTGGCCCCACGTCACCTCGGAAAAGGTATCCGAATTGCTCGTTGTCACGCCATAAGCGTTGTTTTGGCTGACTGCTGTCCACGACCCGGTAACGCTTTCGATTGAAACCGTTGCGGCGAATGCGGTGGAGGCAATCAGGGTAAGCGCGGCCGAAGCGGCGCCGATCTTGATCATACGCATATCAAATCCTGCCTTTTTACCGACTAACGTGCGTCACCAGTTTTTGTTGGGCTCACGCGTCACTCAAACAAACACAACCGAACGCAACATGCGCTCGATGGAAATAATGTGTCAGCTTTGGGGCGCAAAAACAATGTTGACACGACGTAAGGAGCGCTTTTGGCTACAATCAAGCCAAAATGCCCCTAACTTTATCGCTTTTTGGCAACAGTTAACTTCGATTCAACCGAAAGTTGATTCGTATAAGCGGGTTTTTGCCGCCTACATCAAATCGCGCACGTCGGTGAGTTTGCCGGTGATCGCCGCCGCTGCGGCCATCGCCGGGCTCATCAGATGGGTGCGGCCTTTGAAGCCCTGGCGACCTTCAAAATTCCGGTTGGACGTCGACGCGCAACGCTCTTCGGGCGCCAATTGATCCGGGTTCATCGCCAGGCACATCGAACAGCCCGCCATGCGCCATTCAAATCCGGCATCCTGGAATATCTGCGCCAGCCCCTCTTGTTCGGCCTGTGCGCGCACAAGACCCGAACCCGGCACGACCATCGCGCGTTTCACGCCGATCTTCTTGCCTTTCACGACTTCGGCGGCCGCGCGCAGGTCTTCGATCCGCCCATTGGTGCAGGACCCGATGAAAACCGTATCGATCTCGATATCCGTCAGCTTCTGGCCTGGCGTCAGCCCCATATAGTTGATCGAGCGTTCGGCCGCGCCGACCTTGCCGCCTTCGAAGCTGTCGGGTGCTGGCACCGCATCGGTGATCGGCAGCACATCTTCGGGCGAGGTGCCCCAGGTGACCACCGGTGCTATGTCTTCGCCAGCAATCGTGACCACCGCATCCCAATGGGCGTCATCGTCGGAGTAAAGCGTCTGCCAATATTCCATCGCCGCGTCCCAATCGGCACCACTTGGCGCCTGCGGGCGGCCTTTGACGTAGTCAAACGTCTTTTCATCCGGCGCGATCAGACCAGCGCGCGCACCGCCTTCGATGGCCATGTTGCAAACTGTCATGCGGCCTTCCATCGACAATTCGCGGATCGCTTCGCCGCAATATTCGATGACGTAACCTGTACCACCCGCCGTGCCGGTCTTGCCGATGACCGAAAGCGTGATGTCTTTGGCCGTGACCCCCGGGCGCAGTTTGCCGGCGATCTCGACCTTCATGTTCTTTGACTTCTTCTGCATCAGGGTTTGCGTGGCCAGCACGTGTTCAACCTCCGACGTACCGATGCCATGGGCCAGTGCGCCGAATGCGCCATGGGTCGCTGTATGGCTATCCCCGCACACGACCGTCATGCCCGGAAGCGTCCAGCCCTGTTCGGGGCCGACGATATGCACGATCCCCTGGCGCACGTCGGACACAGGGTAATAGTGGATGCCGAATTCCTTGGCGTTCTTGTCCAAAGCGGCGACTTGAATGCGGCTGTCTTCGGGCATCTGATCAGGGTTTTCCCGGCCCAGGGTTGTCGGCACATTGTGGTCCGGCACGGCGATCGTCTTTTCAGGGGCGCGCACGGTGCGGCCTGTCATGCGCAGACCTTCAAAGGCCTGCGGGCTTGTCACCTCATGCACCAGATGGCGGTCGATATAGAGATGCGTGGTGCCATCTTCTGCGGCGCGGACAACGTGGTCGTCCCAGATTTTGTCGTAAAGCGTGCGAGGTGCGGACATAGCGTTTTACCTTCTTCGAATATGGAATGGTGAGGCGAGGGGGCAAGGTGTCAGCCCAGCCGAGGCCGCCCATTCCGGCGCGCCGCATAAAATCTGCAAGGCAGGCGGCGGCGATCATCAAGATCGAAAAACGTGTTCATCGGCGATCATCTACGCCCTTGTGCCCAAGGGTTCAAGTGATCCAAAAGCTGCCGCGTGGCGTAGAATGCTCATGACCCAAACGACACGGCGGACCCTGATCATGGCGGCACTTGCAACCGCGGCCACACCTTCGGCGGCCAGCGAATACCGTGGCTATGAAACGCCGAGTTGGCAGGTCGAAAAGCGCGACGGCCCCTTCGAGCTGCGCCTGTATCAGCCCTATTTGGCCGCGGAAGTCACCATTCGCGGCAATCCCGATACCGCCTTGCGGCAGGGGTTCCAGACGCTTGCGGGGTTTATCTTTGGCGACAACGATGGCGGTGCAAAGGTCGCAATGACGTCCCCCGTCACCCGCGAGCCTGCCAAGATTGCGATGACGTCGCCGGTCACCCGCGAAGGGGCGGGCGACACCTGGACGGTCCGTTTTATGATGCCGTCAGATTATTCCGCCGAGACGCTGCCGCGGCCCAAGAACGACAACATCCGCATTGACACGGTGACCCCCGGCCGCCGCGCGGTGCACCGGTTTGCCGGCCTTGCCAGCCAAACGCGGCTCAGGGCCGCCGAGGCGCAGCTTAGGACATGGGTGCAAATGCAGGATCTGACCGCGACCGGCGAAGCGGACGCATCCTGGTTTGATGACCCGTTCACACTGCCGTGGCGCCGTCGGAACGAGGTTTCGCTTCCCGTCCGCTTCACGTAGGTCTGAATGCAGGGGAAGGCTCCCCGGTGGCGGTTATGGGTACGATGCTGACACCAGGCATCCGGCAAAAATTGATTGCAGTCGTTTTGGGGTTGGCTCTGGCCAGCCCGGCGGCGGCACTGGACCGGATCGACCTGTTCGCTATCGGTGCGTCGGGCCCGTTGCGGGCCACCCTGGCGGACGCGTCGCTTTTGGCGCAGGCCAAACAAAACGGCGAGACTGACACCGCAGCATTGATGGCGGCGGCCCGCGCCGACTATGGGCAATTGCTCGAAGCGCTCTACGGCGAAGGCTACTTCGGGCCCGAGATTTCCATTACAGTTGACGGCCGTGAGGCTGCGTCGATCCCCACCTTTGAAGACCCCGCGCGCATCTCGGTGATCCGGGTTCTGGTGCGGCCCGGCCAGCGGTTCACTTTTGGCCAGGCCGACGTCACTCCTGTGGCCCCCAGGACGGACTTGCCGGGCACATTCCGCACCGGCCAGACAGCCACGACGGGCGTGTTGATTGATACTGCGGCAGCCGCAGTCGAAGGATGGGAAAACGCCGGTTTCCCCAAGGCCGATATCCTGGGCCAAGACCTTGCCGTGCGGCACGCTGATGGGCAAATGAATGCGCAGATTTTCGTGGCCCCGGGCCCGCAACTGCGGTTCGGAGCGCTCGACAATCCGGGCACCGAAAACATTCGCCCCGGCGCGATTGCGCGCATCATTGGCTGGCCCGCCGGCACACTGGTAACGCCCGAAGCGCAAGCGCAGGTCGCGGCCCGATTGCGCCGCACCGGCGCCTTTCGTTCGGTCGCGCTGCGCGAAGCAGAGACCCCCAACCGCGATGGCACGCTCGATCATGATCTCTTGATGGTCGAAGAGGCGCCACGACGGTTTGGACTGGGGGCCGAAATCTCGACCGAGGAAGGTCTAACGCTGGGGGCGTTCTGGCTGCACCGCAACCTGACAGGCGGGGCAGAGCGGTTGCGCCTCGATGGCGAAGTGTCCGGCATCGGCGGCCAGACCGGCGGGATCGACTACGACCTGTCGGCGCGGCTGGAACGGCCGGGCACCTTCTTTGTCGATACTGACCTTTTTATCGAACTCGGCTATACGCGGCTGGACGAGCCCGATTTCACCTCTGATGTGTTCGAAGCCGGCGTGGGTCTCAAACGGATCGTGAATGATCACCTGACACTGGAAGGCGGTCTTGGCTTTTATTCCAGCGATGTGACGGATGCGACCGGGTCTGGCACTTTCCGGCTGGTCACCTTGCCGGGGCGGTTGACATGGTCGACGCGCGACGATGCGTTGGACGCGACCGAAGGGCATTTCATCGACGCAGACGTCATGCCGTTTCTGGGCTTTGCCGATGCAGGATCCGGCGCGCGGATCACATTGGATGGGCGCATGTACCGAAGCCTTGACGACGGCGCACGGTTTGTCCTGGCTGCACGCGGCCAGCTTGGCAGCATTGTCGGGCCGGACGTGGGCGCGGTTCCTGCCGACCTGCGTTTCTTTTCAGGCGGCGGCGGAACTGTCCGGGGCCAACCGTACCAATCGCTTGGGATAGATGTCGGCGGTGACACCACCGGGGGGCTCAGCTTTGCGGCCCTGTCTGCAGAACTTCGGGCCCGGGTCGGTGACCAATTGGGCCTTGTCGGGTTTGTCGATGTGGGATTTGTCGGCGAAACCGCGCTGCCCGGTGAGGCCGGCGAGGTGCAGGCCGGTGCCGGATTGGGGCTGCGCTATATTACGGGTCTAGGGCCGATCCGTCTGGATGTGGCGGTGCCGGTCACCGAAAGTTCGGGCAGTTCGCTCTTTTTCTATGTCGGCATCGGACAGGCATTTTGAAGCGAAATTTTTTATACGCGGGCGCCTTTGGGCTGGCCCTTTTGGCGCCTGCCGGCGCGCAAGACGATGGTGGCAGCCGGATTGAGCGGTTCCTCGAAGACAGCCTGTCGGGCGACGGGCGCACCGTCACCGTGCGTGGGTTTCGAGGGGCGCTGACCGGGCGGGCAGAGCTTGACAGCCTGACCCTGTCGGACGGCAACGGTGACTGGCTGACCTTGACTGACGCCGTCCTCGATTGGAACCGCGCGGCCTTGTTGCAGGGCCGCCTCGAAATCGAAGAGATCACTGCGGCGCGAATTGACCTGCCGCGACTGCCTGCCGGTGACTCCGCGAGCCTGCCATCGCCAGAAGCGTCTGGCACCATGCTGTCGTTGCCTGACTTGCCGGTTGCGGTGAACATTGGCACGCTGTCGGCCGAAACGCTCACCCTTGGCGGTTCGGTGCTGGGCCAGCCCTTGCAGGCCCGCATCGACGGGTCCATGACGCTTGAAAACGGCGAAGGGTCAGCGCGCCTTGTTCTTGTCCGGACCGATGGTGAAGCGGGCCGGATCGACCTGGATGGCAGCTATTCCAATGCGTCCACACAGCTTGACCTTGGGCTGTTGTTCGACGAAGGGCCCGGGGGCATCGCGGCAGGGCTTTTGAACCTGCCCGGCGCGCCGGCGCTTCGGCTTGAACTTGCGGGCACCGGACCGATTAACGGATTTGGCGCCGATCTGACGTTGCAAACGAACGGTGAAGACCGTTTGACCGCACGGTTTGAAACCACAGCGACCGATGACAATCGCTTGTTTGACGTGTCTGCCAATGGCGATCTGCGCCCCTTAGTCGACCCTTCGTTTCATCCGTTCTTCGGCGCATCGGCAAGGCTTGCCGCGCAGGCCCGGATCGTCGGTGAGGTTGTTGAGATCGACCAGCTCAGCCTGCAGACCGAAGCGCTTGACCTGCAAGGCCGCGGCGCGGTGGCGACAGATGGTTTGCCCCGGCGTATCGCCCTGGCCGGTGCGCTTGCCAGCGCCGATGGCGGGCCGGTCGTCCTTCCCGTACCTGGCGGCGACACCACGCTTGAGACCGCCGCACTTGATATCGCTTACGATGTTGCGGCAGGCGACCAATGGACCGGCACTGTCACCATTTCGGGCCTACAGCGACCGGGGTTGGCAGCCGAAACTGTGTCCCTTGAGGGTGCAGGCCTGATCGCTGCGAACCCGAACCGGATCACCCTTGGGGTCGATTTCGCCGCGCGCGATCTGGACTTTGGCAACGACGATGCCGCCGATGCTTTTGGCGAAGCTGTCACAGGTCGGCTTGATGTGTCCTGGCAGGACGGTGGTCCCTTGCGCATTCCAGCGCTGAGGATCACCGGCGAAAGCTACAAAGCCGATGTTTCGGGCACAGTAGCAAACCTGACCACATCGCTCGATCTTGAGGGTCGCGCGTCTGTGTCAGCCGGCAGGTTGGCGGCCTTTTCAGGGTTGGCCGACCGCCCCCTGGCCGGGGCCATCGATGTGACCGTGACAGGTTCGGGCGAGGTGTTTACAGGCCTGCTCGACCTGCGTGCCGCAGCGCTTGGGCGTGATTTGGCATTGGGTGAGGCCCGGTTTGACCCCTACCTGGCGGGCGAGACCAGCATCGAACTTGCCCTTCGACGCTCTACCGGTGGGCTTTTTCTAGACACGTTTCGTGTGACGGGCACGGGTGTCAACGTCGAGGCGCGCGGCGATATCGCCACTGGGTCTGGTGCCCTGAGCGTTGCTGCAGACCTGGCAGATATCGCACCGCTTTGGGAGGGTCTGTCCGGACCCGCAGAAGCGGCCATGACGGCAACCAAGGAAGATGCCCTCTGGACCTACCAGGCCAGGGCACTGGCCATGGGCGCAGACGTCGCCGCAAACGGCACGCTGAGCGGAGACCGCCAAAGCGCCGACCTGACGGCTTCTGGTGACTTCCGCGCCGATGATTTCAGCCGCTTCAGCGCGCTGGCCGGATCGGAACTGTCCGGGACAGGCAGCGGTATCTATTCGGCAAGTGCTCGTCTGCCCGGTGCGGCGATTTCAGCCGATGTCGAAGGGGTTTTGCAAAACGCCCGCCTCGGGATCGACGCGGTTGACGCGCTATTGGCCGGTCAGGCGCGGTTTGCCGCCACCGCCTCACGCGAGGGCGCCCTTTATGATATACCACGCCTCAGTCTCACATCGCCAACCGGGCGTCTTGAAGCGTCAGCCCTGGTGAATGGCCAGCTTCCCCTACGGGCCGCGGCAGAGGTCGAGATTGTCGACCTCGCCACGCTCTTTCCCGATCTGTCGGGTCCTGCATCTGCGCAGGTCACCCTCGCTGAACCCATCGAAGGGTCGCAAGCCTTTGCCGCCGCAGTATCCTCGGGGCCGGTGACGATGTCGGCCGATGGGCAGCTGCGCGATCTCGCCAATGCCCCGGTTGCCGAAGGCAGGCTGTCGGCCAATGTCGACGATCTGTCGGCCTTTACTACGATTGCCGGGCGCGCAATTGGTGGGGCGCTGTCCGTTGATGCCGAAGGCCGGCTTGCAGCAGATCTTGAAACCTTCGATGTGGTCGCCGACCTAGCCAGCACGAACCTGCGCAGCGGCATCCGCGATCTCGACCAATTGCTCGCAGGTGCAGGGACGCTGCGTCTTGATGCCAGCCGCGCTGACGGCACGATCACGATAACCCAGGCGCGGGCGCGGACGCCCAGCCTGTCGGTAAATGCCAGCGGGCAAGTCGGCGCGCAAACCGCGTTCACGTTTGATGGACGGCTGGCCGATATTTCGCCCTTTGTGCCGGGACTGTCTGGGGTCGTCACGGCGGACGGTCGGGCCGAAACCCTGGGCAATGGACGCGCCGCGGTCAACGCTACCGTGACCGCACCGGCAGGAACCCAGGCGCGGATCACCGGCGATGTGGCCGATGATGGGTCGGACGTGAACCTGCGCGTTGCAGGACAGGCGGCTTTGGGTCTGGCGAACCGGATCCTGGCACCGCGCGCCCTGTCGGGCACCGCTGGCTTCGATCTGGCGGTGCGCGGCGCCCCAAGCCTAGACGCTCTCAGCGGGGACATCACCCTGAACGGCGCGCGGTTGATTGCCCCTGTGGCAGGTCTTGGACTGACAGATATCACCGGGCGGATCGCGTTGGACGGCGCTGCCGCATCCGTTGAGGTCGAAAGCGGTTTTGAAGGGGGCGGACAGGTGCGCCTCAGCGGGCCGGTTGCCCTGACCGGCAGTCAAAACGCCGACTTGGCGCTGACGCTGGCGGACGTGGTGCTGACGGACCCGCAATTGTACCAAACCCGCCTGAATGCCGATCTGACCATTGGTGGCCCGCTGGCCGGTGGCGCGGCGATTGCCGGACGCGTCGATGTCGGCACCACCGAAGTCCGCATTCCATCGGGCGGCGGGCTTAGCAGTGCAGGTCTGCCCGAAATCACGCACATTGGCGAGCCTGCCGGCGTGCGCGCCACAAGGTCGCGCGCGGGGTTGATCGGCACGACCGCCGGGTCGCAGGCCGCCGCGGTCTACGGGTTGGATGTTGCGATCAACGCGCCCAACCAGATTTTCGTCCGCGGTCGCGGGCTTGACGCCGAACTTGGCGGCGCCCTGCGCATCCGCGGCACAACCGCCAACGTCATCCCCGATGGTCGGCTGGACCTGATCCGGGGGCGGCTCGATATTCTGAGCCAACGGCTTGAAATGACCTCCGGCCGGGTGGAACTGACCGGCGCGCTGGATCCCCAGATTTCACTGGTGGCGGAAACCGAAGCCGAAGACGTCGATGTCGAAATCCGCATCGAAGGGTCCGCCAGTGACCCTACTGTCACGCTGACCTCGCGCCCCGAATTGCCCGAAGACGAAGTGCTGGCCTTGTTGTTGTTCGGCCAGGGTCTGGACAACCTATCGCCCTTGCAAATCGCGCGCCTGGCCGCTGCGGTGGCCACGCTGGGCTCATCAGGTGATGGGCTCTTGGGCGGGGCGCGGTCCGGGGTGGGACTGGCGGACCTTGATGTCACCTCGTCCGACAGCGGCGGGGCAGCCGTGCGCGCAGGCACCTATATCTCCGACAACATCTATACCGACCTCACAGTGGACACAGACGGCAATTCCGAAGTGCAGCTGAACCTCGATCTATCCGATGCGCTGACCGTACGCGGGCGCACGTCAACCGATGGCAACAGCGGCCTTGGCCTGTTTTTCGAACGTGACTACTGACGTGCAAGCGACACGATCGCCCCTCGCCCCCCACGGTGAAGACACCCACCGAAGACAGCGCCCGGATCGTCACGAACGATGCGCCATATGCCAAAACGTCCAAGCCAACCGGAATTTGGGCGTTGAATTTCCCAATCAGCGCGATTATTCACCATCTCTTTCCTGAAACAGCCGAATGTCGTCGCCGTCATTGAGCGGACACACTTCTGGTGCTACCTTTGGGACATCGCCGGAGGGCTCGCGCGGTTGCGGCCCGTCAAAATGGAGGACATCACTCTGGCTGATACCAACAGCGCGGTTGCGAATGCACCCGCCAAATCACCGGCAGATCTGCCCCAGGGCACAGCCGGTCCCGCCACCAGCGAGAAAATCCTGGCGCGGATCCTTTCATCCCTAGATGACGACAAGGCGGAAGATGTCGTTCAGGTCAGCCTGAGCGGGAAATCCGACATGGCCGATCATATGGTCATCGCATCCGGGCGCTCGACCCGGCAGGTCGCAGCGATTGCGGAAAAGATGGTCGACCGGCTGAAGCAGGACCTTGGCGTCTTGTGCAAGGTCGAGGGCAAGGACGCCGCCGATTGGGTGCTGATCGACGCGGGCGATGTGATCGTCCATGTGTTCCGCCCCGAAGTGCGCGAGTTCTACCAGCTGGAAAAGATGTGGCAGAGCCCGGCTGAGGCGGCTGCCCAAGTCTGATGCGGGTGCGCATCGCCGCGGTGGGTCGGCTGAAATCCGGCCCCGAGGCGGCACTGGTCGACGACTACTTGGCGCGGTTCGGCAAAACCGGGCGCGCTCTGGGCCTTGGTCCGGTTGAGGTGGTTGAGGTTGAAGACAAAAAAAACACCGGGATGGCGGGTGAGGCGACCCTTTTGACCCGTGCAATCCCCGACGCGGCGGCGGTGATTGCCCTCGATGAGCGCGGCAAGCTCATGACCTCCCCCGATTTTGCCGATCAACTTGCGGGCTTTCGTGATGGGGGCATCCGCGATGTGGTCTGTCTTATTGGCGGCGCGGATGGTCTAGACCCGGCTTTGCGCGCGCGGGCTGATCTGACACTGTCGTTCGGCAAAATGGTCTGGCCCCATATGCTTGTCCGGGTGATGCTGGCCGAACAGCTTTACCGGGCCGCCACGATCCTGGCAGGCGGGCCCTACCACCGGACCTGATCCCGCGCTACACAGCCTGAAAGACCGAATAGGAGCCGAAATTTGACCGCGCCAAAACCTGTCGTCCTTTGCATTCTCGATGGCTGGGGGATCAACCCGGACACATCGGCAAATGCGCCCGCGCGCGCGGCCACGCCGACCTTCGACCGCGTTATGGCGACCTGCCCCAATGCCACGTTGATCACCCATGGCCGGGATGTGGGCCTGCCCACCGGCCAGATGGGCAATTCGGAGGTTGGTCACACCAACATCGGCGCAGGCCGGGTCGTGGCAATGGATCTGGGCCAGATCGATCTGTCCATTGAAGAGGGATCGTTCTTCAAGGAAGCCGCGATCGTGGACTTCGCGGCCAAGGTGAAAGCCGCCGGGGGTGTGGCCCATATCGCGGGTCTGGTATCAGATGGGGGCGTGCACGCGCATACCAGCCACATGATCGCGGCGGCCAAAGCGCTGAGCGAGTTGGGGCTTGCGGTCAAGATCCACGCCATATCAGACGGGCGCGATGTGGCGCCGTCGTCCGCCCATGGATATTTCGAGGCCTTGCGCGCGGGGCTGCCTGCGGGGGTGGACATCGCGACGCTGTCGGGGCGGTATTACGCGCTGGATCGTGACAACAGGTGGGAGCGGGTCGCGCTGGCTTATGAGGCGATGGTGCACGGCGCCGGGCCAAAGGCCGAGGATGACATCGCAGCCCTCGATCATGCCTATGACCAGAAGAAGACGGATGAGTTCATCGACCCGGCGGTGCTTGGGTCTTACGCGGGGATGGCAGACGGCGATGGGTTGTTTTTCATAAACTTCAGGGCCGACCGGGCGCGCGAAATTCTTGCTGCCATTGGCGATCCGGCGTTTGATGCCTTTGACACCGGCACGCGGCCTGCCCTGTCGGGCCTTTTGGGCATGGTCCAGTATTCGGACGCCCACAACGCATACATGACAACCGTGTTCCCCAAGCGAAACATCGTGAACACCCTGGGCGAATGGGTCGCCAAACAGGGCCGTAAGCAGTTCCGCCTGGCCGAAACCGAAAAATACCCCCATGTGACGTTCTTTCTGAACGGCGGCAAAGAAACCCCCGAGGTCGGCGAAGACCGCTACATGGCGCCCTCGCCCAAGGTCGCAACCTATGATCTTCAGCCCGAAATGTCGGCAGAAGAGGTGTCAGACCAGTTGGTCGGCGCCATTCGCGGGGACTACGATTTGATTGTGGTGAACTACGCCAACCCCGACATGGTGGGCCACACTGGCGATCTGGCTGCGGCCATCACAGCCTGCGAAGCGGTGGATGCAGGGTTGGGCCGCGCGATTGAGGCATTGAATGCCGCCGGTGGAGCCATGATCATCTGTGCCGATCACGGCAATTGCGAACTTATGGTCGACCCAAAAACCGGCGGGCCGCACACGGCCCATACCACCAACCTGGTGCCGGTCGCCCTGGTCGGCGGTCCTGCGGGTGCAACGCTGTCCGACGGCCGGTTGGCGGACCTCGCCCCCAGCCTTCTGGACCTGATGGGCCTCGATCTGCCGCCTGAAATGACCGGCGTGAGCCTGATCAACCGGTGATCCGCGCCGCGATCATAGCGCTTCTTGCCGCCCTGCCCGCAGCGGCCGACCCCGCACAGGACGCGCGCGACGCTGCATCTAACCTGCTGGCCGCCGCCGAAAGCCTCGCGGCGGCAGAGCGCCGTGCGGATCGGGTCGCAGCCCTGACCGAAACCGTACAGGCCTATGAAGACGGGTTATCGGCTTTGCGCACAGCGATCCTGGCCGCACGCACCCGCGAAACCGCCCTTAGGGCCGAACTTGATGCGCGTGATGATCAGCTTTCGCGCATCCTTGCGGTTTTGGCATCGCTACAATCTGCCCCAGAAACGTTCTTGCTGCTGCATCCGTCCGGCCCGCTGGACACCGCCCGCGCCGGCATGGTGGCCGCCGATGTCGCACCTGCTCTGCAAGGCGAGGTGGCCGAGTTGAAAACCTTGCTCGAAGAGCTTCAGACCCTGACCGCGATCCGGACAGGCGCGGCCGACCAGCTGTCTGATGCCTTGTCGGGGATCGAAGCCGCGCGCAAGGCTCTGACCCAGGCGATCAGCGACCGCACACCCTTGCCTGTGCCTGTGGCCGAAGATGACGCCGCGATGATCGCCCTGGTCGAAGCGGCCGAAACACTTGGCGCCTTTGCCGCCAATCTAGGACCAGGTGATGCGCCCCCGACGGGCTTTTCTGCCGCCAAGGGAACGCTGGCGTTGCCCGTGTCAGGGCGGCTTTTGCGCAGTGCCGGCGAAGCCGATGCCGCCGGCGTGGCCCGCCCGGGATGGCTTTTGGCGACACCGCCGCGCGCTTTGGTCACAGCACCGCGCGCCTCAACCGTGCGTTACGCTGGACCGCTTCTGGACTACGGAAACGTGATTATTCTCGAGCCTGAATCGGGGTATCTTCTTGTCCTGGGTGGCTTGGGCGAGATGCTGGTCACCCGGGGGATGATCGTTGGAACCGGCGAGGCAGTGGGTATGATGCCGGGATTTGACGCAAATCCGACAGAATTACTGGCCAAGATTGGGGATGGCAGTGGTCAAGAGGCGTCTGAGACGCTTTATATTGAGGTAAGAGAAGCCGAAACTCCCGTGGACCCGGCCGATTGGTTCTGGACCGGGCGACAAGGATAGGACGCAAAGTCATGAAAAAGTTTGCATTGGCCGCAATTGGCGGCGTTTTGGCCGGCGCGGTCCTGACAACCCAGGTTGCCGGGCCATTGGTGGCGCAGGAAGCCAGCCGCAAAAGCTCGGTCTACGAACAGCTTGATCTGTTCGGTGACATCTTTGAACGCATCCGTGCGCAATATGTCGAAGAGGTCGACGAGGCTGACCTGATCGAAGCCGCGATCAACGGGATGCTGACGTCGCTGGATCCCCATTCGGGCTACCTGACGGCGAATGATGCCGCTGACATGCGGGTGCAAACCCGCGGCGAGTTCGGCGGGCTTGGCATCGAAGTGACCCAGGAAGAGGGCTTTGTGAAAGTCGTCTCGCCGATGGACGGCACGCCAGCCGATGACGCGGGCATCGAAGCGGGCGATTTCATCACCCATGTGGACGGCGAAAGCGTGCTGGGTCTCACCCTTGATGGCGCGGTCGAACTCATGCGCGGGCCCATCGGGTCCGAGATTATCGTCACCGTCGTGCGCGAAGGCGCCACCGAACCCTTCGATGTGTCGATCATTCGCGACACGATCAAGCTGACGGCGGTGCGGACCCGCAACCTGCAAGAAACCGTGGTTCTGCGCGTGACCACCTTCAATGACCAGACCTTCCCGAACCTTCAGGAGGGCCTTGAAAAGGAAGTCGAAGCGCTTGGCGGGATGGACAACGTCAATGGCTTTGTCATCGACTTGCGCAACAACCCCGGCGGGCTTCTGCCTTCCGCGATCCGGGTGTCGGACGCGTTTCTTGACGCGGGCGAAATCGTCTCGACCCGGGGCCGCGACCCGCAGGACGGCGACCGGTTCAATGCCCAGGAAGGCGACCTGGCCGAAGGCAAACCCATCGTCGTGTTGATCAACGGCGGGTCAGCATCGGCGTCCGAAATTGTGGCCGGTGCGCTGCAGGATCACCGCCGCGCCATCGTTGTGGGTACCAATTCGTTCGGCAAAGGGTCGGTCCAGACGGTTCAGCCCCTGCGCGGTGGCGGGGCGATGCGCCTGACCACGGCGCGCTACTACACCCCGTCGGGCCGGTCGATCCAGGCTTTGGGCGTGTCCCCCGACATCGTTGTCGAACAGCCCCCCCGGGTTGAAGCCAGCGCGGACGACGAAGATGAGGCCGTGCGCCGCAACCGGACCGAGGCTGACTTGCGCGGCCGGTTGTCGAACGACAGCCTGTCAGAAGACGAAATCCGCCTGATTGAGGAAGACCGCGCGAAGGCCGAAGCCGCCGCAGAACTGCGCGAAGAGGATTACCAGTTGGCCTATGCCATCGATATCCTCAAAGGTCTTTCCGCGCTGGGGCCTGAGTACATGTTGCAGGCCGCACGCGGGAACTGATCCCAATGGGCAAGACGACATCGGGCGGCAGGGGCAATCCTGCCGCCCTTCCTTTGCGCCCCTGCGTAGGCGTGGTTCTGGCCAATGCGCGCGGCGAGGTGTTCCTGGCCGAACGCATCGATACGCCCGGTGCCTGGCAGATGCCACAAGGCGGGATCGATCCGGGCGAGGATGCGCAAACCGCCGCGCTGCGCGAATTGGAAGAAGAAATCGGCGTCCCGCCCCGGCTTGTGGCGGTTGAAGCCGAACACCCCGACTGGCTGGATTATGAATTGCCCGACCACCTGATCGGCAAGGTCTGGAAAGGCCGCTGGCGTGGCCAGACGCAACGCTGGTTTCTGGTTCGGTTTCACGGCACGGACGAAGACATCACGCTGGATGTTCCCCATCCGGAATTTTCAGCCTGGCGCTGGGGCAGCGCGGATGAGGCCATAGACGCCATCGTCCCTTTCAAACGCGACATATATGAAACTGTCCTTTCACATTTCAGGCGTTTTTTGGGCAGTTCGAGTTAAGGAAACACTCTGTCGCGCCGCCTTGGCCGATCTTGAGATCATTCGCTTGATGGGTCGGTAACTATTTCATTTCAAAATATTTTACGGCCATTTCGGGATTCAAGGCCTTCGCAGGCAAAAACCGATGCCCCTTTCCGGCCATAATTCCGCCCAGTTCCGAACACAGACCTTTCCCATATCTTTTTCACCTTGGTGGTGCTGCATAGGTTGGTATCCGGGTGCAGCTTTATGAGTGTTAAGAGTGTGTTGGCTTCGGCCGCGTAGCCTGGGCGTTTAGGACCTTTCGGATCAGTCGCAGCAACAGCGACACCGGCTGTCCACCCCCAATGCCTGGCCCCTCACCCCTCCGTATCGAGCGGTTCCAATGTTCGACGCGGAGGGGCATCGGCCCCGATTTTCCCGGTTTGCAAAGACGGTTGTTCAAAGCTGCGCAGATTGTCGCGCCTGCGCGATCAAACTGTCCGGCGGGCGAAAAAGGCCCAAAAACCTCATAAATCATTGAAACTATGTAATTATATTCAGAACCTCGGCGCCTTGTCTCAGAAAATGCCTTGATTTGGACGAAACTGTGGCAAAACCTTGTCCGTGTAATTGGGCGTCATGTTCGATGCCCGCAGTAACGAGTGACCTTTATGCTGATCCGATCCAAACCTCGGAGCGCCCCCCAGCGTCTGACGATCGTAAACGGGGCGATCTCTCATTTCATGACATGCTCCGAAGGCGCGCTGACGTCGTCGTTCGTGGTCTTGTCTTCGGCCGCCGTGACCGTGACCACCGCAACCGTACTGACCGTGGGCTCAGGCGCCGAAGAGGCCGGTGCCCGTGTGTCTGACACGCTGGTTCAGATTGATCCGGGGCAGGCGTTGAACCTGAATGAACCGCCCTACAATTTCCCCGCCGATGAGGCTGAGGATGAGGCTGAAAGCGGCACGCCGACGGTGATCCAGACCGAAGCGGTTCCGCCGCAAGGATCGAGCGGCGACTACAACCCGTCCGCCCTGATTGAGGGCGGCGAATTTGGCGGTGGCGGATCGCAGGGCGGCAGTGGTGGGGGCGCCAGCGCACCCTCCGGCAGCGGCGGCGGCTTTGCGGGGCTTATGATCCCCGGCGATGCGGGCCTTGGCGGCGACCCTGATGAGCAAGAAGAGACAACGAACGCACTGGGACAACCGTCCTGAGGCGTGGCCCGAGCAGCAGTGGGGGCTCTGCTCGGGCCGCTAGATTTTAGAACAAAACGTGAATATTATGCTGAGTCGAATGTTTGCCGAACTCAACATAACGTCGAATTTCACATTCCTGACCGGGGCCTCGCACCCGGAGGAATATATCGACCGGGCCGCGCTGTTGGGCCTGGGCGCGATTGCGATTGCCGATGAAAATTCCGTGGCAGGGATTGTCCGCGCGCACACCCAGGCGAAAGAAATTGCGCGCCAGGTGGCCGAGCGGGAGGCGCTGCAGGCCAAAGGCTTCATCGGCCCGCCCGAACCTGTCGCGGCCTTCCAGCCCAAACCATCTTTGTGGGAACAATATCCGGGCAACGATCTTCGCCGCAAAGCCGGGGCCTTGTCGCCGATTGAGGTTGATGAGACGCCCAGCGCCGCGCAATCGGCTGCGATAAACAACGTGCCCCGCCTGTTGCCAGCCGCCCGTATGGTGCTGACCACGGGGTTCACCGTGACCGTATTGCCGCGGGACCGCGCCGGCTGGGGGCGGCTGTGCCGGCTGATCTCGCGCGGGCGGCAGCGGGCTGAAAAGGGCACCTGTCTGTTACATCTCGATGACCTGGTGGAATTCGGCGCAGGGTTGGAAATGCTGATCCATCCTTTCCCAGGCCCTGAAGGGGAAGCCGCCGCACGCCGCCTTGTACGGTGCTTTGGCAACAGCTGTCACATGCTGCTTAGCCCCCGCTATGATGGGCGCGACGGGGTCCGGTTTGATCGGCTGGCTGACATCGCCACCGGGTTGGGGATCGACACGATCGCATCCGCTTCGCCCCTGATGCACCAGGGCCGCCGCCGGATGCTGGCGGATGTGCTGACGGCTGTGCGCACCGGCATCCGCGTTGATGATCTGGGTCGCGCAGCACTTGCCAATGCTGAACAGCGCCTCAGGTCTGAGGCCGAAATGCTGCGGCTTTTTCAGGGCCATGAAGGCGCGGTCGCCCGGGCCGGCGAGCTGGCCGAGCGCCTGACCTTCCAGCTTGATGAATTGCGCTACGAATACCCGTCTGAAATTGCCGATGGCGAAACCCCCGACGCGCGGCTGCGGCGCCTGTCCTACGAAGGGCTGAAATGGCGCTATCCCGCAGGCGCGCCCGAGCGGGTGAAAAAGCTTTTGGAACACGAGCTGACCCTGATCGCGAAGCTGGGGTATGAGCCCTACTTTCTGACCGTGCGCGATGTGGTGGCCTTTGCGCGGTCGCGCAACATCCTGTGTCAGGGGCGGGGGTCGGCGGCCAACTCGGTGGTGTGTTACTGCCTGGGCGTCACGTCAGTGTCCCCCGAAATCGGCACCATGGTGTTCGAACGCTTCGTGTCGGAAGCCCGGAATGAGCCGCCAGACATCGACGTTGATTTCGAACATGAACGCCGCGAAGAAGTGATCCAGCACATCTATGACCGTTACGGGCGCCACCGCGCGGGGCTGTGCGCGACCGTGATCCACTACCGGGGCAAGCGCGCGATCCGCGAGGTCGGCAAGGCGATGGGCCTGACCGAAGACACGATCTCCGCGATTTCATCACAGCTGTGGGGGTTTTTCTCGACCAACGGGCTGGAAAACGAACGGTTGCGCGAAATCGGGCTCGACCCGACCGACCGGCGGCTGGCCCAAACCATGGCGCTGATCTACGAAATCCAGGGCTTTCCGCGCCATCTGTCGCAACACGTGGGCGGGTTCATCATGACCGAAGGGCGGCTTGACGAATTGGTGCCGGTGGAAAACGCCACGATGGAGGACCGCACCGTTATTCCCTGGGACAAAGACGACATCGATAGCCTAGGGATTTTGAAGGTCGATGTGCTGGCCCTGGGCATGCTGACGTGCATCCGCAAGGCCTTTGATCTTTTGCAGATGCACCATCGGCTGGATTACAATCTGGCCACCCTGCCGCCCGAGGATCCGGCGGTGTATGACATGCTTTGCCGCGCCGACAGTTTGGGCGTGTTCCAGGTGGAATCCCGCGCGCAAATGAACTTCCTGCCCCGGATGCGGCCGCGCACCTTTTACGATCTGGTGATCGAGGTGGCGATCATCCGGCCCGGCCCGATCCAGGGCGATATGGTGCACCCCTTCCTTCGCCGCAGGAACGGCGAGGAGCAGGTCGAATTCCCCTCCGATGAGCTGGGTGAGGTGTTGGGCAAGACCCTCGGCGTGCCTTTGTTTCAGGAACAGGCCATGCAGATCGCCATCGTTGGCGCGGGCTTCACGCCCGATCAGGCCGACCGGCTCAGGCGGTCTTTGGCGACGTTCAAAAAGCACGGCAATGTCTCAGAGTTTCGCGCGCTGTTTCTCAAAGGCATGAAGCGCAACGGCTATGATGATGACTTCGCCGAGCGCTGCTTTTCCCAGATCGAAGGCTTCGGATCTTACGGGTTTCCTGAATCCCACGCCGCCAGTTTTGCGCTTCTGGTCTATGCATCAAGCTGGTTGAAATGCCACCATCCGGGCATCTTTGCCTGTGCGCTTTTAAACTCCCAGCCGATGGGCTTTTACGCCCCCGCTCAGATCGTACGTGATGCCCGCGAACACGGAGTCGACGTTCGCCCGGTGTCGATCGCTGAAAGCTTCTGGGACAATCGAATGGAATCTGACGGCAAGGGAGGGCTGGCCCTACGCCTGGGCTTTCGCCAGATCAAATCCATGCGCGAAGACGATGCCGCATGGATCACGGCTGCGCGCGGCAACGGCTATCTGACGGTCGAAGATGTGTGGCGCCGGGCGGGTGTGGGAGCCCCGGCCCTGCGCGCCCTGGCCGAGGCGGATGCCTTTGCCGATCTGGGGCTCACGCGCCGGGACGCGCTTTGGGCGGCCAAGGCTATTGGCGGTGAAAAGCCCCTGCCACTGTTCGGGGGCGATATCGACGGCGAAGGCATTGTCGAACCGGCCGCGCATCTGCCGAAAATGTCCGACGGCGAAGAGGTGATCGAGGATTACGTTGCCATGCGCCTGACCCTGCGCGCCCACCCGATGAGCTTTCTGCGCGACAAGCTGACGCCCGGGGCGGCTGGCGCTTGAGATAGCAAATGTCCGCTTTGAGCGCATAGTGACACAACGCTTTGGCAATTACAGTAATCCGCTTTGTGGTGGGCAGGTCTTGCGGCAATACTGATCGTCATGAGAAACTTTGTTCGATTATTCTTGTTCTTCGCAGTCCCGATTGTCATTGCGCTTTTCTTGTTTTCGTTATCTTGGCCAATGATGGTGGAGCTTTCGCAGATTGCGGGCGACATACGCCGAAGTTCACTGAATGGAGATGGCTTCGATGTCGTCGGCTTCCGGAATGCCACGGAAGAGCCTAAAATATTGAAATTACATAGGCTTTTGTATTGGCCGCAAGTTGCTTACACTATTCTTTTGATGCCCCTAGGTGCACTGCTGACGCCCCAAAAGCTGGGACTTAAGAAAGTCGCAAATGTAGCCACTGCCATAACATTAGGCATTCTGACGTCAAAAATAGCGGTAGGCTATCCCTTCCTAAAGTGGCCGGAGCTGCTCGCTTGGGGCGCGGGAGGAGTGGCCTGTTTTTTTCTGGTTTTTGCGCTACGATCAAACAGAGGTTAAATGCCTAATTGCCAACGGCAATTTTGTCCGTAAATCCGCCTTTGACTGAGCTTGCGTGGCAATTCGACGGCCGTCCTGACACCTAGCCCCGATCCAAGACGCAACCCGAGGCCCTTCATCCTGGCAAAAATACTCCGGGGGAGGACCCAAGTTTATCTTGGGGCCGGGGGCAGAGCCCCCTCATGCCGGCCCTGAGGTGTCATACACTTTGAATACGCCGATTTTCGAAGCTCAAGACGTTTCGAAATGACGCCGCGCACGCCCCGTGATAGCCCTGCCCCATGGCCCGTATTCCCACCAAAGACGACATCCTCGCCTGGATTTCCGATAACCCCACCAAGACCGCCAAACGCGATATCGCCAAGGCGTTCGGCATTAAGGGGGCCGCGCGGATCGACCTGAAACGAATGCTCAAAGACCTCGAAGAGGAAGGCCATCTGCAAAAGCGCAAAAAAACCTACCGGGACCCGGCCAAACTACCCCCCGTCAGCGTGCTGGAAGTGCTGGACCCGGGCCCCGACGGCGACCTTTTTGCCCGCCCCCTGGAATGGGAAGGTGAGGGGCCGGAACCTGCCATAATGATGGTCCTGCGCGATGCCGATCCCGCCTTGGGGGCAGGCAACCGCATCCTCGCGCGGCTGACGGAAGTCAACGCGGATGACCACGCCTACGAAGGCCGCTTGATCCGCCGGATTGGGTCCAACCCCAAGAAAATACTTGGGATTTTTCGCGCCACGTCCGAAGGTGGGCGGATCGTTCCGATCGATAAGGCGTCTGACCGCGAATGGCGCGTGGGCGAGAAAGACCGCCACGGCGCCAAAGACGGCGAGCTAGTGGAAGCCGAACTGGCGGGGCCAAAATCGCGCATGGGGCTGCCGCCAGCGCGGATTGTCACAAGGCTGGGCGATCCATCGGCGCCGAAGGCCGTGTCCCTCATTGCGATCCACGAACATGGCATCCCCGATGCCTTCCCAGACGCTGTTATTGCTGAAGCGGATGCCGCCATACCCGCCGAACTTGGCGCCCGCACAGACCTGCGCGATCTCCCACTTCTAACCATCGACCCATCGGACGCGCGCGACCACGATGATGCCTGTTATGCCGAAGCCGACACGGCCGCCGACAATCCCGGCGGGCATGTGTTATGGGTCGCGATTGCCGATGTGGCCCATTACGTCACGCCGGGCTCAGCGCTCGACCGCGAAGCGCGCAAACGCGGCAACTCCACCTATTTCCCCGACCGCGTCGTGCCCATGCTACCCGATATCCTGTCGGGCGATCTGTGTTCGCTGCATGAAGGGGTCGATCGGGCGTGCATCGCGGTCAAAATGCGCATCACCAAAGACGGCGCACTGATTGATCAGGTGTTTCAACGCGCCTTGATGCGCTCTGCCGCCTCGCTGCACTACGAAGAGGTGCAGGCGGGCATGAATGGCGCGCCAAACGATCGCACGGCCCCGCTGCTCGACCCCGTATTGAAGCCGCTTTATGCCGCCTATGCCGCGTTGGTCCGCGCGCGGGAGGCACGTCAGCCACTGGAATTGAACCTGCCCGAACGCCAGATCGTGCTGTCGGATGAGGGCAAGGTTACCTCGGTTGCCTATAAAGACCGGCTCGATGCGCACCGATTGATCGAAGAGTTCATGGTGCTGGCGAATGTGGCCGCTGCGGTCGAGCTGGAAAAGCGCAAGACCCCGCTGTTGTACCGGGTGCATGAGGAACCAAGCCCCGAAAAGCTCGACGCGTTGCGCGAAACCGCTGGATCAGTGGGCATGAACCTGGCCAAGGGGCAGGTCTTGAAAACCGCGCATTTGAACCGCTTGCTTGAGGCAGCCGCCGACACCGACCATGCAGATGTCATCAACATCTCGACCCTTCGGTCGATGCAGCAGGCCTATTATAACCCCGAAAACTTCGGGCACTTTGGACTGGCGCTGAAGTCTTACGCGCATTTCACGTCACCCATCCGGCGCTATTCAGACCTGGTGGTGCACCGCGCCTTGGTCAGCGCCCATGGCTGG
Source organism: Pseudomonadota bacterium (assembly GCA_038530285.1). Classification (GTDB taxonomy): domain Bacteria; phylum Pseudomonadota; class Alphaproteobacteria; order Rhodobacterales; family Rhodobacteraceae; genus JASJAR01. Next base: position 64,471 of record JBCBCY010000009.1, on the reverse strand, counting down.
GGCGACGATGGGCTGACGCCGGACGAAATCGAGCGCCTGCAAGCCACCGCACAGAGCATTTCGGAAACCGAGCGGCGGTCGATGGTGGCCGAACGCGACACCACCGACCGGTATCTGGCCGCCTATCTGGCCGACCGCGTGGGCACTGAAATCGGTGGGCGGATTTCGGGTGTGCAACGCTTTGGCGCCTTTGTGCGGTTGGATGAAACAGGGGCTGACGGGCTGATCCCGGTGCGGTCGATTGGGCGCGAATTCTTTCACTATGACCGGGAGGCGCAAACCCTGATGGGGTCAGACACCGGTCAGATCATATCCCTGGGCCAGCGGGTTCTGGTCCGCCTGGTCGAAGCCGCTCCCGTCACCGGTGGGCTGATCCTTGAGCTGTTGGAAATCAACGGCGACGGGATCGCGCGCGGCCCCAGCCCACGCCGGGGCGGTGGTCCGCGCCGCAAGGTCGGTCAGGCGGCGGCCAAAAAACGCAAGGTCACGCGCAAACGCCGTCAGCGGTAATTGGCTGAGAGACCGCCTTGTTAACCAACTGACCCTTTGTCGATCGGGCCCGGGCAGCTACATTGGTCAAAAGAGCAGGCAACAAAAGGTGCCGATATGATCCGGCGCATGGCCATTTTAGCGGCATATCTCGGGCTTGGATTGACACCGGCAATCGCATCCATGCCCACATCTCCGATACCAAAACCGCGCCCCGATGTGGTGAACGGGACCAATCTGGCCGCGACCCCGGTGGCGAACCGAGCGTTTCAGAACTGGATTGACGGGTTCAAGCGCCGCGCGCGGGCACAAGGCATTCGGCCCGCCGTGCTCGACCAGGCGTTCCGGGGCGTGCAGTACGATGCAGATGTGATTTCGCGCGACCGCAACCAGTCGGAATTCACCAAGCAGATTTGGGAGTACCTTGATTCCGCGGTGTCAGAGACGCGCATTCGCAATGGCCGTGCGGCTTTGCGCGACAACGCCCGGGTACTGGCCGAGATCGAGGCCCGCTACGGGGTTGAGGCAGAGGTTGTCACCGCCGTGTGGGGTCTGGAAAGCGCCTATGGGTCATTTCGCGGCTCAAGCCCGATCATCGAGTCCCTGGCGACCTTGGCCTTTGACGGGCGGCGCGGGCGGTTCTTTGAACAGCAATTGATTGCAGCACTGAAGATCATTCAATCGGGCGATGTGCGGCCCGACCGGATGACCGGGTCCTGGGCAGGTGCGATGGGCCATACCCAGTTCATGCCCACATCCTATTTGGCCTACGCGGTAGATTTCCGCGGCGACGGGCGGCGCGATATCTGGTCAGATGATCCCACCGATGCGCTGGCCTCAACCGCAGCTTACCTGAAGAATTTCGGCTGGACCAAGGGCCAGCCCTGGGGGGTTGAGGTCGTCCTGCCACGTGGGTTCGACTATTCCATGACCGGTGAGCGCATCAAACGCATGCCGAGCACCTGGGCGCAAATGGGTGTGCGGGATGTGCGCGGTGGACGGGTGCCCGACCATGGCCGCGCCTCAATCCTGCTGCCTGCCGGCGCGCAAGGCACGGCGTTCATGATCTTCAACAATTTCCATGTGATCGAACGCTACAACACGGCGGACGCTTATGTGATCGGGGTCGGTCACTTGTCGGACCGGATCGGCGGCGGTCCTGCGCTGAAGGCTGGTTGGCCGCGCGGCGACCGGAATCTGCGCTTTTCCGAAAAGCAGGAAATGCAGCGGCTCTTGACCCGGCGGGGCTATAACACGCAAGGCGTCGACGGGATTATCGGGCCCAATACAATCCAGGCGATCCGGGGGTTCCAGCGGTCCCAGGGCATGGTGCCGGACGGCTATGCCTCGTTTGAGGTGCTGCGTCGCCTGAGATGATCTTGAGCCTTCTGAATTCGGAAGGCTTCACGTCTAACACGTAAAATCAAGAACGCTCTAGATCGGCTTTGGTGTCCACATCGCGCAGGGTGTCCACCTGTGCGATGGGGCTCGGAAGGGTCGAGGCGGTGTCGGCACGGGCATTCGCACTGGACCAGCGAACGCCCTCAAACAGGCGCGACGGCACCGCGCTACAGCGTTTGAGACCCACAAGCCAATAGCCTCCATCAGGGGCCGGGCCCACAACAGACGGGGCCGTGCCCAGCGCGCGAAAGGCCCGCCAGATGTGGGCGGGGGTCACAACGGGGATATCAGCACCAATGATCACGACAGGTCCCGGCGGCAGACCACGCAGGATCCGCCCCATCCGGTCGCCCAGATCGCCCTGGCCTTGGGGGATACGTGGGACATCCTTGGGCCAGATGCGGCTGGCCAAGCCTTCCGCGTCGGGCGCTACGGCCAGCACCAACTGCCAGCGCGGGTCGCGCAGGCGCTTGATCAAACCGGCCACTTGGTGGCGAAACCACCAGGCGGCCGCGACATGGCCAATCTCGCGCCCCAGCCGTGTTTTCACCCGGCCCGGACGGGGTTCTTTGACCATCACGACCAGCCAGCGATCCCTCAAAGGGACATCACCATCGGACGATGGGGGATGTTGGCGTCAAAATACTCGTCGCCATCGACCCGGTAGCCTAAGGCTTCATAGAATGGGATCGCATGGTTTTGGGCGCCGAGGCGCGCTTGCGTGATCCCGACCCGGGCCCTAAGGATGCGTTCGCATTCTTGCATGATGGCCTTGCCAAGGCCCAGGCCCCGAAACTCCTTCAGGACGGCAACCCGTCCGATCCGGCCCACCTGGCCGTTGATCATGATCCGCGCACAGCCCGCAGCTGTGCCGTCATGGGTCAGCAGAACATGGATGCCTTCGTGTTCCAGCCCGTCCATCTCGATGGCTTCATCGACGTTTTGCTCGTCGATAAACACCGTCCGCCGGATGTCGAGGCAGGCATCGATATTGTCCGTCACCCCGACCTCGATCACGCGAAATACCCGTCAAGGATGCGCCGGTAGATCGCCGTCAGGCCGGTGATATCATCGATCGACACATGTTCGTCCACCTGGTGCATCGACTGGCCCACCAGCCCGAATTCCACGACCGGGCAATGGGACGCGATGAACCGCGCATCCGATGTCCCGCCCGAGGTCGACAGTTTGGGCCGCCGCTTGGTTTCTGCGAACACCGCGCTGGACACCAGGTTTGACAACTCGCCCGGTTCGGTCACGAAACTTTCGCCCGAGACTTTGGTGCGGATCTCGAAACCCACGTTGGTGGTCTGGGTGACGGCTTCGGCCTCAGCGCGCAGCCAGGCAACCAAACCGTCCGACGAATGGGCATCATTGAAGCGGATGTTCACGGTCGCAAGCGCTTGGGCCGGGATCACATTGGTTGCAGGGTTGCCGGTGTCGATCGTGGTCAGAGCCAGGGTCGAGGGTTCGAAATGATCGGTGCCCTGATCCAGTTCGTGGTCCATCAGCCGGTTGACCAGTTTGGTCAGGGCGGCGGCCGCATTGCGCGCCCGCTGCGGGTAGGCCGCGTGACCCTGTTTGCCCTTGGCTGTCAGGTATGCGGTCATTGACCCGCGCCGGCCGATCTTCATGGCATCACCCAACAGGACCGGGCAGGTGGGCTCGCCAACAAGGCAATGGCTGATCGCCTCGCCGTTGACCGCCATCCAATCCAGGATCGCGGCTGTTCCATCGACCGCGTCCCCCTCTTCATCGCCCGTGATGGCGATGACGATGGCGCCGTCGGGTTGGCCGTCTTTTAGAAAGCCAACGGCGGCGGCCACAAATGCGGCCACGCCGGACTTCATATCGCAGGCCCCGCGGCCCCAGATTTTGCCGTCTTGGATCGTGGCTCCAAACGGCGGATGGGTCCAGCCGACCGCGTTGCCCACCGGGACCACATCGGTATGACCATTGAACCCAAATGTGCGCGGATGGCCCTTGTCACCCCAGCGGGCGTACAAGTTCGATACGCCCCCGCGATCGATCATCTCAATGGTGAAACCTGCGCGTCCCAGGATGCGAGCCAGATGCGTCAGCGCGCCACCTTCTACAGGCGTTACTGACTGGCACCGCACCAGCTCTTGGGTCAATTCTATGGGGTCAAGCGCGCTCATATCGGTGTGGATACATAGACCAAGGCGATGTCGCAATCCGTGGCAGTAAGATCACAACCACCACAACCCCGCGATGCACGCGCCTGCAAAAGCTTTGAAATCTGCGGGGCTTGGCCCAAAAAAGGTTAACACACCCTGAGGCAGGGTCCGGCCGGTAGACGGGAAAACCCGCGCTGTCCGATATCGAGCATCCCCAATCGACCTTGGTCGCTGGGTCTTGCCGCGCTTTGCCTTGGACAATTGAGGCAGGCATGGTCGCGGGAGTTGAACTTAACTACAACATCAACGCCAGTGCGCAGGCGATGGCGGAAGCCATCTTCGGCGACGGCGTCACAGTTGTGCCCAATGGCGCGAGCTTTACCGGTGACACCCGTGCCTCAGCGCTTTACTCGGGCGGGTCGACCATAACCGAAAACGTGGCCCCTTCGGACACTGGGGTGATCCTGTCGACCGGCGACGTCCGCGCCTTTACCCGGGTGGGGTCGGAATCGAACATCTCCACCCAGACCACCACATCGAACAACGGACCAAACGGTGACCCGCTGTTTGACGCCGCTGCCGGCGGGAACACCTTTGACGCATCCTACCTTGATGTGGATTTCATCCCTGATCCGGGCGTCAATTTCATCACGTTGCAATTCGTGTTGGCGTCAGAGGAATACCCAGAATACGCAGGCTCGATCTACAATGACCAAGTTGGCGTATGGATCAATGGCTCGCCGGTACCATTGCCGGCGGGCAGCGGTCAGGCCAGTGTCGGCAACATCAACCAATCGGGCGGGATCAACCTGTTCAACTCCAACACCGGCGATGAGTTCAACACCGAGATGGACGGGTTCACGGTGACCTTGTCGATGACCATCCCGGTCGCACCAGGCGCGGTGAATTCCGTGCGGATCGGCATCGCTGACGTGGCCGACAACCTTTACGATTCCAACATGCTCATCGCGGCAAATTCCGTACAGGGCACGTTGATCGCGGTCGAAGACGATCTATTGCTCCGACCCGGCGAAAGCGGCATCCTCGATGCCCTGGCCAACGACCTGAACGCAACAACCGGCACAGCCTTCATCAGCCAGATCAATGGCATCAACGTGATGGCCGGCGACAGCGTGATCTTGACGACAGGTCAGACCGTTACGCTTTTAAGTGACGGAACACTGTCGCTGGTGTCGAACACCGAAAGTGAAGATGTTGCGTTCACCTATGGGATATCCTCCACGTCGGGCGAGTTCGATGTGGGCTTTATCACCATCGATACGGTGCCCTGTTTTGCCGCCGGAACCCGTATTCGCACGCCCGACGGCGACCGGCCCGTCCAAAGCCTGACCCCGGGCGATCTGGTGCTGACGCGCGACAATGGCCCCCAACCCGTGCGCTGGATCGGGCGCCGCATGACACCTGCGACCGACAAGCTCGCCCCGATCCAGATTGCCGCTAACACCTTTGGCGCACATGGCACACTCACGGTATCGCCGCTGCACAGGGTCCTGGTGCGTCAGGCCCGGGGTGCTTTGCTGTTCGGCGCCACCGAGGTGCTCGTCGCCGCCCGCGATCTGATCGATGGGGCCGCGGTGCGCCAGTTGAACGGGGGCTGGATTGAGTACGTTCATCTTATGTTTGATGAACACCAGATCCTTTGGTCCGAAGGGTTGGAAAGCGAAAGCTTCCTGCCGGGGCCCCAGACCACATCGTGTTTTGAGCGCGACGCTATTGCCGAAATCGTGGCGCTTTTCCCTAAGCTTGATCCGCGCACCGGCGAAGGCTACGGACCCGCCGCGCGTCGCCTTTTGAAACGGCGCGAGGCACGATTACTCGTTGCTTGATTCCGATGCGGCAGGATCGTCGTAAAACGGCGTGACCTCGGCCACGATGACCGCATTGTCGGCCAAGGCCCGCGCCATCAAGGCGCGCTCTTCCGCGGCGATCTCATGGCCTTCGGCCAGGCGTTCGTCCAGCGTCCCGTAGCCCGTGACATCCAAGGGCGCCATGTCGGCGGTCTTCAAAAGTGCCACGGTTTCGCGGACGGCTTCAGCCTCATCAACGCCGGTGGCGTAGCACAACAGCCCTGCGCCGGTGGCACCTTTGGGCAAGCCGTCGTCCTTGGCGCGGCCCACCTGGACCAGCAGCGAATAGACCTGTTGGGGGCGCTTTTCCTTTGCCATGGCGGGCAAATCGCATGGCACCCGACACGCTGCAAGCCCTAGTGCGCAATCCGAAAAGTGGTCCCCGGTTTTCTGGCCAGATTGCGCAATCAAATACCTAGTGCGGCCATTCCACCCCCGGCGGTGGATCGAGAAGCGGGATCATCGGCCCGCCCTGGGGCGAAAACCCATCCCAGGCTTCATACACATGGCGGAAGCCTGCAAGGATAATGTTGGGCATCGACAGCAGGAAGTCTGCCCCGTGGCGTTGCCAAAGTTCGGCCGCGTCCTGTGCGGCCTGCGGTGACGAAAGCGCTTTGATCAAAAGCGCCGCGACCGCTTCGGGCTCGGTCTCTGCGGCGGGGGTCAGCCGGCGTGACAGTTTCGCGTCCAGCAATGGTTTCAGGGCCGCCGCCGAGGCGGTCGTGCGGTCCGCGGGGGATTGCGGCATGCTGATCGGCGCATCCTGCACCAAAGAAACGCGCCGGATGGCCTGTGCTATTGCGGCACGTTCCACCGCCTGGGCCGCGCGATAATGGCCCCGAAACGTCGCCCAATGATGTTCGATCTCGCTGACCGGCGTCGCGCCATTCAAGACGTCTTCCAGCACCAAGAGCGTGGCGAAAATGAACGTCGGAAAGTCGTCGTGAGGAAGGGCGGCGGCCTTTTGGAGCGCAGAAATGGTTTCCGACCGAATGGGGTCCGCCAGCCGATCGCCAGCGGTCAGCGCCTTCAGCGCCGCCTGCGCCTCATCCGGCGCCATCCAACCATGCGGGATCCCTGAGGCAATCCGCGCCTGCGCTTCAACTGGGGCCTGAGCCACCAGGACACGCAGGTCGCGAACCGCCTGCAGGGTGCGGAAACCATCCGCGAAACTCATACTCATGGGACCGTGTGTGGCGCCGAATCGGGTAGAATTTGAGACAAGAACAGGGCCGCGGTGCATCCATTCGGAAACAAACTGTGTCGCAGATGGCCACGGAGGCTTTTCGAAACCGTTGGGGGGTTGCTTCGAATCGCGCGATCGGTTTCAAGCGCGCTCCGCCTCATATTCAAACAAGGAGGGCGACTTGACTTTGACCGCAAACGTAACGCGCCCTCAGGCTGCCTGACCGCAGCCCCCGGGCATTCAATTTCCCGATCCGGCCGATGGGCCGGGCTTGAGTAAGCGCTTCGAGACTTCGAAGGCGCATGGTGAACGATATGTTCGACGTTCTTTCGAACTTCGCCGCAAGTGCTGTGGCGAGCGATTTCTTTGCCGGTGGCTTGGCTCTCGGCGCCTTTGGCATGGCCGTGGGGCTGCTGCGGCTGGTGTGGTCGCGGCTGGACCGGCTTGTGCGGCGACGTTTGTCGGTCAGCGTCAGCGTCGACAACCGGCTGGCTGAATACCGCCAGTTGCTGGTCGCATTCGAAGCGCGGGGCGCGTTCGCGCGTGCGCGGCGGTTCCGGCTGACGTGGATCGGCGGGCGCACAAAGCCCGGCGCCAGCCTGACACCCGCTGAGGGGCGGTTCTGGTTCTGGCTTGATGGTCAGATCGTGATCCTCCACCGATCCATTGATGAAAAATCCGCCAGCCGCAACAACGGTCGGGCGCTGGAAACCCTGTCGCTGGTTCTGCCCTTTGGGCGGGTGGCAACGGTGGAAGACTGGATCGCAGAAGGGCGCGGCATCCTTGACCGGCAGGCGCGCATCGGGCCCCGGCTGCATATTCACGTCAGCGATTATTGGCGCGAGGCAGGGTCTGTCGCACGGCGCCCGGTTGGCAGCATCGTGGCCGAGGATGACCGCATCGTACGCCTTATCGACGACGTGCGCTGGTTCTTTGGCGCGCAGGAGTGGTACACCGCGCGCGGCGTGCCGTGGCGGCGGGGTTATCTGCTGCACGGCCTGCCCGGCACCGGCAAATCCAGTGTGATCCGCGCCGTCGCGTCTGAGGTTGACCTAAGCCTTGCAACGATCGATGTGGGCCGGTCCACCCTGAGCGATGATGCGCTGGCCGAAGCCCTGGTTGAAGCACCAGACCGTTCGATCCTGGTGATTGAGGATATAGACGCCGTGTTTTCGGGCCGGGACCGCGATGCGGGCAAGGACCGGGGCGGGATCAGCTTTTCGGGGCTGTTGAACGCGGTGGACGGGATCGGTGCACAGGAAGGGCGCGCACTCTTTATGACGACCAACCATATCGAGGCGCTTGATCCGGCGTTGATCCGCCCGGGGCGGGCGGACCGACATGTTGAGCTTGGGCTGGTCGGTCCCGGGGCCGCGCGAGAGATGTTCTTGCGGTTCTTCCCCGGTGAGGATGCGCAGGCGGACCGGTTTGCTGCCGCATTGCAGGGGGCACGTCTGGCCCCGGCTGCGGTGCAGGGCTGGCTTTTGCGCCATGCCGATGACGCCGAAGCCGCATCAGATGCCACGGGCTTGCTGCCGGTGCGTCTGGCGGCAGAGTAAACAGTCGGGGCCGGTCACCGGCCCCGACCCCTTAGTCGCGCAACAATTCGTTGATGCCGGTCTTGGACCGCGTGCGTTCATCCACGCGTTTGACGATCACCGCACAATAAAGGTTCACGTTGTTCTTTGACGGCATCGAACCGGCCACGACCACCGAATAGGGCGGCACTTCGCCGTACATGACCTCGCCCGTTTCGCGGTCGACGATCTTGGTCGACTGGCCAATGAACACGCCCATGCCCAGAACGGACCCTTCGCGCACGATGCAGCCTTCGACCACTTCGGACCGGGCCCCGATAAAGCAATTGTCCTCGATAATCGTCGGGCCAGCCTGCATCGGTTCCAACACACCGCCGATGCCGACACCGCCCGACAGGTGCACATTCTTGCCGATCTGCGCGCAGGACCCGACCGTTGCCCAGGTGTCGACCATCGTGCCTTCATCGACCCGCGCGCCAAGGTTCACGAACGAAGGCATCAGCACCACACCCGGCGCGATATAGGCAGATTTGCGCACCACGGCGTTGGGCACGGCGCGAAAGCCGGCCGCCTTCCACTGATTGTCGCCCCAGCCTTTGAACTTGCTGTCGACCTTGTCCCACCAACCGCCACCCTGCGGGCCGCCTTCCTGGGCTTCCATATCCTTCAGCCGAAAGCCCAAAAGCACCGCCTTTTTGGCCCATTGGTTCACGTGCCATTCCCCGTCCCGGGGTTCGGCGACACGCAATGTGCCCGCATCCAGCGCGCCCAGCGTGTCTTCGATGGCCTCACGCGTTTCGCCCGTTGTGGCCGGCGTAATGGTATCGCGCGCCTCCCAGGCGGCTTCGATTGCGGTTTCGAGCGCAGCGTTTGACATGGGATCCCCTTCGAGTTTCGGCTTGGTCTTGGACGCCCGCGGGCTATAGATGCACGCGACCCCGGGCGCAACGGCCCGACGAGGAGAGACCATGAAAGACGACCGCCGCCACCCGTTCCGCGATGCCCACCAGGACATGGATGCGACATCACAATTGCCCGATACGCCGCAGGCCCGTTCGCCCGCCTATCGGCTGGCCTTTGACGACCCCGATTTTCTGTGCCGCGAAGAATTGCGCCCGGTGCGGTTGCAGCTAGAGCTTTTGAAGCCCGAACTGGCCCTGACCGAGTTTGGCGTCGAAAGCACCATCGTTCTGTTCGGTGGCGCGCGCATCCCCGAGCCTGCCAATAAGGACAAGGCCCGCACCAAGACGCTCGCGGACCTGTCGCGCTATTACGACGAGGCCCGCGAATTTGCCCGTATCATGACCAATCGCAGTGGCCCCTGTAAGGACGTGATCGTCACCGGTGGTGGGCCGGGCGTGATGGAGGCGGGAAATCGCGGGGCGGCCGACGCAGGGGGCCATTCCATCGGGCTGAACATCGTGCTGCCGCACGAGCAAAGCCCAAACCCCTACATCACGCCTGATCTGTGTTTCAACTTTCACTACTTCGGCATTCGCAAGATGCACTTTTTGATGCGCGCGAAAGCGATCGCGGTGTTTCCCGGCGGCTTTGGCACGCTCGATGAACTGTTCGAAGCCCTGACCCTGATCCAGACCGGTCGGATGGAGCAGGTGCCGATTGTGCTTTTTGGGGAAGACTTCTGGCGCTCGATCATCAATTTCGACGCCCTTGGGGATGCGGGCACGATTGCGGCCGAAGACCTTGCCTTGTTCCGGTTCGCCGATACGGCGGCCGAAGCGGTCGAGATCATTGATGGATGGGAAGGGGCTGGCCAGAAGCGGGGCGAGATACCCGGGCGCTAAGTCTGAAGCTTCATCGCTTTTCGAAGCATCTCGTTCACCCGGGTCTGCCACCCTTGGCCGGTTTCGCGCAGTTCTTCGACAAGATCGGCGTCAAGCCGGATGCTGACGGCCTGTTTCGTTGGCGCTTTCTGGGGTCCACGCGTTCTTCGCGCAGGCTGCACCGCAACGGCCACTGGCGTGGGGTCGGCCGCTGTCTCGCTAGCGGCGGCCGCGCCTGCGTTGCGCGCCTGTGCGACCAGCGCGGCCATGCTTTCGCGAATGCGGGCCTCTTCGATACGGCGCTTTTTCTTGCCCATGGGCGAAGCCTGCACCTGAACGGATCATCGGGCAACATCGGCTGAGGTCCACGCCAGATTGTGTGGACAATCTGCTACAGGTCAGCCCTGTCCGGCTTCTGCCGCGATTTCGGCGCGGGACTTGCGCGCGCGTTCAGTGGCGGACTTCAACTGGCCACAGGCCGCCATGATATCTTCGCCGCGCGGTGTGCGGATGGGGCTGGCATAGCCCGCCTTGTAGATGATGTCGGCGAAGGCTCGGATGCGGTTGTTCGATGAGCGTTCATAGGGTGCACCCGGCCATTCGTTGAACGGGATCAGGTTGATCTTGGCAGGGATGCCCTTGATCAGCTCAATCAGGCGGCGGGCATCGTCGTCACTATCGTTCACGCCTTTCAGCATCACGTATTCGAATGTGATCCGCTCGGAATTCGACGCCTTGGGGTAGTCGCGCAACGCATCGAGCAGTGTGGCGATGTTCCATTTCTTGTTGATCGGCACCAGCGTATCGCGGACCGGGTCGGTTGTGGCGTGAAAGCTCACCGCCAGCAAACAGCCGATTTCTTGCGCAGTGCGGGCGATCTCGGGGACCACGCCACTGGTCGACAGGGTGATCCTGCGCCGCGACAATGCAATACCTTCACCGTCCATCGCGATTTTCATCGCGTCGCGCACAGCTTCAAAGTTGTACAAAGGCTCGCCCATGCCCATCAGCACGATGTTTGACAACAGCCGCGGGCCCGCCTCACCCGTGCCGACACCGGGTTCGGGCCATTCGCCCAGATCGTCGCGCGCCAGCATGATCTGGCCGACAATCTCTGCCGGGGTCAGGTTGCGCACCAGCTTCTGAGTGCCGGTGTGGCAGAACGAACAGGTCAGGGTACAGCCCACCTGGCTGGAAATACACAACGTCCCGCGATCTTCTTCGGGGATGTAAACCGTTTCAACCTCATGCCCGCCGGCGATCCGCACCAGGTATTTGCGGGTGCCATCTTCGCTCATCTGGCGCGATACGACCTCTGGGATGGCAATGGTGAAATGCTCTGCCAGAAGCGCGCGGCAATCCTTGGAAAGGTTGGTCATGGCGGCAAAGTCACGCACGCCCCAATGGTAGATCCATTGCCAGATCTGGCCCATGCGCATGCGGGCCTGGCGTTCCGGCGTGCCTGCCGCAATCAGGGCCGCGCGCAGACCATCACGGGTCAGGCCGACAAGATTTTGCGGCCCCTCGGGCAATTTCCGAGGGATCGTCAGAACGTCCTGCGTGATCGGGGCCTTGGGCGCCATTGGTATGCTCCAAAAGTGGATCAGCCCACGTATAGCACCGACGCGGGCAATCCAACCCCAATCAAACATGAAATGGCGCGTCAGCGCCGCATTCAGGTCAACGCCTGCTTCAGGATGTGCAGCGGCGCGCGGCTTCGTCCACGGCTGCGGTGAACCCAAACAGCGAGAAGGTGTCGCGGGTCGTGGCTCCCCGGCTGGAGCGGGCCGAGACCACCGCGTTCGCGCCGCGTTTCATCGCCGCGATCAGGCGGGCATCATCTTCAGGGCTGTCCGCCCAGGCCCATTCACCTTCGATGGTCGACATCTCAACGGCTGTATCGCCAACTGTCACTGTCACGGTCGACCCGGGCGCCAGCGGGTAGCCCCCAGTGAACGACACCTGACCGTCGACATCGCTGGTGGGAATATAGCTGACCATCAACAGGATATCGCCGCGCCGGGCATCTGGGTCGGGCTGGCCATTGCGGGTCAGAACCTTTTCCTTCGGCGGGGCCACACCCCAGCACGAGGTTGGGTCATCTTCGACGAAGATCGACCAGTCGGTCTGGGTATCCACCCGGTTCGTTGACTCTTGGCCCGCCAGTGGGGCGGCCATCAGCGTCACGGCGAAAAGCGACGCGGTGAGCGGGAAGATCGTCTTGATCATATCGTGTCTCTGCCTTTGCCTCTGGCGCCAACGCAGTCCCGTTTCGCGGGATCTTGGGCGTGCGCCGTTGTCTCAATGGCACGAGTGTAACTGAAGGGCGGCGAGGGATGAAGCCCTGGTTGGCGGAAAACCTGCGATCCTCGGTCACACTGGCGTGGGGCGGCGGGGGCCGCCCCGACGCGAAGGGTCACATCTCAATGACGTGGATTTCGGCCACCTCGACCGAGCCACCTTCCGCCACGATCGGGTTGGCGGCCGCCATCTTGCAGGCCGCATCGATGTCATCGGCGGCCAGGATTGTGTAGCCGGCCAGGGGGTTGGGCCCGCCGTTGTCGGCAACACCCGCCGAAGAGACGGTCTTTGACATCCCCACAGGATTGCCCGGATCGACCAGCGCGGCCTTGTGGGTTTCCATCCATGCGCCCCAGGCGGCCATGGTCTTGTCAATCTCGGCCTGGGTCTCTGGCCGTTTGCCCCCGTGATAGGCAAGCATGAAATTTGGCATGGAAATCTCCTTTCAGGTGGTGATGAAATCGTCGAATTTTCGAAGCGTCGAAAGCCAGCCCTGGGTGTGCTGTTGCGCGGCGTCGACACTTGGCAGATCACGGTGGATCAGGCGGAACCGGGCGCCGTTGCCGTGGTGGCTGACTTCGAAAATCACGTGACTTTCGGCGCCGCGCGCACCTGTGTCGTTATCGTGCCAGGCCCATGTGAACCCGGTTGACGCCTCGGTTCCGCCGCGCGGCGGACGGATATGGGTGATCTCGCCGGACACATGGAAGGTCTTGCCGCTTTCACGCCCGACCATCTTGCAAAACCACGGCCCGCGCTGGGCAAAGGTCATGTCGCACTCGACGATATCGACACCTTCGGGCCCAAACCACTGGGCAACCTCGGCGGGGTCCGTCAGGGCGACCCACAATCGGTCAACGCTGACTTTGTAGTCTCGGATCAGTTCGACATCCTGTGTGTGGCCCTGTGTATCTGCGGTCGCGTCTTTCGTTTGTGTCATTCGGGATCCTCCGGGTTGAGGGCCAGATGCGCGTCCAACCGGTCAAGGCTTTTGGTCCAAAAGGTGCGGCGATCTTTCGTCCAATCGGCAATCTGGCGCATCGCATCAGGGTTGGCCGCATAGTAGCGGTGGGTGCCCGCGACGCGCTGGTCGATCACGCCTGCCTTGCGCAGCACTTTCAGGTGCCGCGACACGGCTGGGGCCGACAGGCCCGACAGCACGGTGAGCGCCCCGGCGGAGTGTTCGCCATTGTCCATCAGATGTTCGACCAGTTTCAGCCGGGTGTCATCGGCAAGGGCGGCAAAAAGAGGGGCGAGAGTCGTCATGCCCCAAACATGAGAGGCGTTTTTATTTAACGCAAGCGTTAATTAACGGATCAGCGAAATTATGCGAATTCCGCGCGGCTGTAACCCTGCACATAAAGAAGCGCGGTCAGATCGGCGTGATCGATCCGTACTGGTGCTGCTGCTGCGACCACCGGCTTTGCGTGCAGCGCCACGCCCAGGCCAGCGGCACCGATCATACCCAGATCATTTGCCCCGTCGCCCACCGCCAGCACATCGGCGGACATTATCTCGAGCTTTGCGGTCAGATCGCGAAGCGCTTCAACCTTGGCCTCGCGCCCAAGGATGGGCCGGGCTACTTCGCCCATCAAGGTCCCTGCCCCTTCGATCAGACGGTTCGCGCGGTGTTCGTCAAAGCCCAGTGCGGCGGCCACGGCGGTGGTGAATTGCACAAACCCACCAGACACCAAGGCGGCATAGGCCCCGTTTGCCTTCATGGTCGCGACCAGTGTTTTGCCGCCGCGCGCCAGCTTGATCCGCTCGTTCAACACGGTGCCGATCAGCCCTTGGTCGACGCCGCGCAAAAGCCCCACACGCTCGATCAGCGCGCCTTCGAAATCCAGCTCGCCGTTCATCGCGCGGGCCGTGATCGCGGCGACCTGTTCGCCCACGCCTGCCGCATCGGCCAATTCATCAATGCATTCCTGCCCGATCATGGTGCTGTCCATGTCCGCCAGAAGCAGCTTTTTCTTGCGGTTCTCGGCCGGGGTCACCGCGATGTCGATGCCCAGGCTGCGGATCTCATCGCCTGTCGCAGCCGCATTGTCGGGCAAGGTCTCAACCGGAAATTCTGCTGCCTTATCGGGGCTGAGCCAATTGGCATCCCCCCCACCCCATGCCGATTGCACAGAAGACACCAAGGCAGGTTCAAGCGGGGCGGCGGCGGTGCCGATCAGGGTCACGATAAACATGGGCGGTGGCCTACCCGGCCTGCGGGCAAAGGAAAAGGGGCTACTCTGCGGCGGCGCGCCGGGCGTTGAGGTAAGGCGCGAACAATTCCTTGATCGCGATCTTGGCCTTCAGCCGTGTGGCCAGCAGAAACAGCCCGCCGAATTTGCGCTGAATATAAAGGATATCCATCGGCACAGGCGGGGGCACGAACCCGTCGGCGACCAGTGCTTCGCCTTCACGCTGCATGGCCTGCGACAGGCCTCGGTCGGCAAAATCGTAGACGTCAGCCGCCGCGAAGGTTTCCGCGCCCAGATCCATCATCGCACGGATGCGCGCAGTGTGATCGGCGGGCATGTCGTCTGTGACCAACCCCATGGCAAGCGAGGCGTCCCAAAGCCCGTCGCGGTCGCCGGTCAGCCCTGCGGCCATCAGGCGGCGGTAGTGTTCAGCCAGCGCGGGATCAATCACACGGGTTGCCCCGAAGTCCAGCAGGACAATCTTGGCGGTATCGGGGTCATACAGGTAGTTGGCGAAGTTCGGATCGGTCTGCATTTCATGCCAGTCGAACAATTCCTGAAACGTCAGGCGCAACAGCAGGGTCATTGCCCGGTCGCGGGTGGCTTGATCAGCTTCTGCAAGGGTTTCAATGGATTGGCCAGCGATGAACTCCATCGCCAGCACCGCATCTGACGACCAGTCTTCGTAGTAAGCCGGCACCACGAAATCGGGCGAGCCAGCCAGCCGGTCGGCGAAGCGGCGCAGGTAATGACCTTCGCGGGCATAGTCGGTTTCCTCATGCAGCTGCACCCGCGCGGCGTGCAAGTAGGGGGCCGGATCAAACCCCTGTGGCATCAGCCCTGACAGCCGCATCAACGTGCCGACATTGGCGACATCGGCGTCGATGCTGCGGGCCACACCGGGGTATTGCACCTTGATCGCCATATCGCGCCCGTCTTTCAGTCGCGCATGGTGCACCTGCCCGATTGAGGCCGCCGCGATGGGGCGGACATTGAACTTTTCAAACTTCGGCAACCAGTCCTTGCCCCAATGGGCATTGAGCACCTCGCGGAGTTGCTTTGGCGGCATGAAATGGGCGTCGTTGCGCAATTTTCCCATGATTTCAGTGAGTTCCGGCGGCAGCACATCGCCGCCATCCATCGACATCAGCTGTCCCATCTTCATCGCGGCCCCGCGCATCTGCGCCAATTGGTCGGTGATGCGTTGGATGTTGCGCGGCGTGATCATCAGGTCGCGCAGGTCGGGCCGCTGACCCCGGGCCAGTTCGCGCGCGCCGTTCAGTGCGACGTTGCCAGCAATCCCGGTGGCCAGCGACCCCATACGCAAGAACCGTGACATCCGGCCCGAGGGGACAGCGAGTTCGCGGTTGGATTGGTCATCATCTGCCATGGCGCAGAGGTAAGGCGCGCGCGCCTGCGTTCAACCGGCTTGCCTTTCGCAGGCAGCTCGCCTAGATGCGGCGGTGGGACACCCTTCCCCAACGAAGGGCAT
This sequence comes from Pseudomonadota bacterium, assembly GCA_038530285.1. GTDB lineage: Bacteria > Pseudomonadota > Alphaproteobacteria > Rhodobacterales > Rhodobacteraceae > JASJAR01. Next base: position 48,082 of record JBCBCY010000009.1, on the reverse strand, counting down.
ATATCTGGAAGGATATTCAGTGATGGATATGACCACACCGGCCAACGCGCCGGACACTAAACCTGTCGACACCCCGTCGAACCCACGGTTTTCGTCTGGCCCTTGCGCCAAACCCCCCACATTCACCCTTGATGGCTTGGCTGACGCGGCTTTGGGCCGCTCGCACAGGGCTGCGGTCGGCAAGGCCAAGCTGAAGCTGGCGATTGAGAAAACCAAAGAGATCTTAGGTATTCCAGAAGGTTACCGGGTCGGGATCGTGCCAGCGTCGGACACCGGTGCGGTTGAGATGGCGATGTGGTCGCTGTTGGGCGAACGCCCGGTTGAGATGCTGGCCTGGGAAAGCTTTGGCGCAGGTTGGGTGACTGATTGCGTGAAGCAATTGAAACTGGATGCGACGGTTCGCACGGCCGAGTACGGTCAGATCGTCGACTTCGCCGAGGTCGATTTTGACGCCGATGTCGTCTTCACATGGAACGGCACGACGTCCGGCGTGCGCCTGCCCGCCGACACCAAAATTCCCAGCGATCGCAAAGGCTTGACCATTTGCGACGCGACCTCTGCGGCCTTTGCGATGGACCTGCCTTGGGACGATTTGGACGTGGTCACGTTCAGCTGGCAGAAGGTCCTGGGCGGGGAAGCCGCCCACGGGATGCTGGTGCTGAGCCCCCGCGCGGTGGAGCGGCTGGAATCTTATAACCCCCCGTGGCCATTGCCAAAAATCTTCCGCCTGACCAAGGGTGGCAAGCTGATTGAAGGCATCTTTGAAGGGGCCACGATCAACACCCCGTCGATGCTGGCGGTGGAAGACTATCTGCAAGCGCTGGCCTGGGCCGAAAGCGTCGGCGGATTGGCCGGATTAATCGCGCGGGCTGAGGCAAATGCCAAGGTTATCAATGACTTCTGCGCGTCGCACGATTGGATCGCGAACCTGGCCGAAGACCCCGCCACGGCATCGTGCACATCCGTCTGTCTGAAGTTCACCGACGCCCGGATTATCGATGGCGCGGCCTTCGCAAAAGCCATCGCCAAGCGCCTGGAAGCGGAAAATATCGCTTATGATATAGGGGCTTACCGGGATGCGCCGCCGGGTCTGCGGATCTGGTGTGGCGGCACGGTTGAGACGTCCGATGTCGCGGCTTTGATGCCCTGGCTGGAATGGGCTTTCGAGGCTGAGATCGCCGCCCAAAGCGCGCCCGCTTAACCAAACTTCAACGCCACCGTACGGACGGGAATTGTACAAATTGTACATTTCTGAGCCGGCCAAATCACATTTTGTACAAAATCCGACTGTGCATAAAGGAACAGAACCCCCATGGCACCCAAGGTACTTGTGAGCGACAAGCTCTCTGAAACCGCCGTCCAGATCTTTCGCGATCGCGGCATCGACGTCACGTTTGAACCCGGTCTTGGAAAAGACAAGGAGCGCTTGCTGGAGGTCATTGGCGACTATGACGGTCTGGCGATCCGGTCGGCCACCAAAGTCAGCGACAAGGTGCTGGCGGCGGCGACCAATCTGAAGGTGATCGGGCGCGCGGGCATCGGGGTCGACAATGTCGATATCCCGGCGGCATCGAAGAAAGGTGTGATCGTGATGAACACGCCCTTCGGCAACTCGATCACCACGGCTGAACATGCTATCGCGATGATGTTTGCCGTCGCGCGCCAGATCCCGGAAGCCAGCGCCTCGACCCACGAAGGCAAGTGGGAGAAATCGAAGTTCATGGGGGTGGAGCTGTTCGGCAAGACCCTGGGCGTGATTGGGGCGGGCAACATCGGCGGGATCGTGTGCGAACGCGCCTTGGCGTTGAAGATGAAAGTCATCGCCTATGACCCCTTCCTGACCGAGGAACGCGCCGACAAAATGGGCATCAAGAAGGTGGAGCTCGATACGCTTCTGGCCGCCGCCGATTTCATCACCTTCCACGTGCCCCTGACCGAGAAGACCAAGAACATCCTGTCGGCTGAGGCCATTGCCAAGCTGAAGCCCGGCGTGCGCATTGTGAACTGTGCCCGTGGTGGTCTGGTCGATGAGGCGGCACTTGCCGAAGCGTTGAAAGAAGGTCGTGTGGCCGGGGCCGCGTTCGATGTGTTTGCCGAAGAACCCGCGACCGCCTCGCCCTTGTTCAATCTGCCCAATGTGGTCGTGACCCCCCATCTGGGGGCCGCCACGACCGAGGCGCAAGAAAACGTGGCCTTGCAGGTGGCCGAACAGATGTCGGATTATCTGCTGACGGGGGCTGTGACCAATGCGCTGAATATGCCGTCTGTCACCGCCGAAGAGGCCAAGGTCATGGGGCCATGGGTGAAACTGGCAGGCCATCTGGGCGCCTTTGTGGGCCAGCTGACCGATGAGCCCATTCGCGCGGTCAATGTGCTGTACAACGGCACGGTGGCCGAGATGAACACGGCCGCTTTGAATGCGGCGTCAATCTCAGGCGTGATGCGGGCCACGAACCCGGATGTGAACATGGTGTCGGCGCCGGTTCTGGCGAAGGATCGCGGGGTGGATATTTCGACCACCACGCAGACCAAGACCGGGGCCTTTGACGCCTATATCAAGCTGACGGTGAAAACCGATACGCGTGAGCGGTCTGTCGCAGGCACGGTGTTTTCGGATGGCAAACCGCGGTTCATCCAGATCAAGGGCATCAACATCGACGCCGAGATCGGGGCGCATATGGTTTATACCACCAACGAGGATGTGCCTGGCATCATCGGCGCCCTGGGCGAGACGATGGGCAAGAACAGCGTCAATATCGCGAACTTTACCCTGGGGCGGAACACGCCGGGGGGTGACGCGATTGCGCTTTTGTATGTGGATGAGCCAATCCCTGCGCCCGCCATCAAGGCGCTGGAAGACACCGGGCTTTTCAGTCAGGTTCGCCCCATGGCCTTTGACGTGGGCTGACATCTTGCGGGGCGGCATCGTGTGATGGCGCCCCAAAGACCCCGGGAGTGCCCATGCGCACATATGCCATCGGCGACATTCACGGCCAGCTGGCCAAGCTTGTTGATGCGCACCGCGACATCCTGGCTGACCGCGAACGCACCGGCGATGGCGAGGCTTTGGTGATCCATCTGGGCGACCTGGTGGACCGGGGCCCCGACAGCCGGGGCGTGATCGAATACCTGATGCACGGGATTGCAACCGGGGCGCCCTGGCGGGTGATCAAGGGCAATCATGACCACATGTTTGCTGAGTTTGTGCGGTATGCGCCCGAGGATCCGCGCCTGCCGAGCGGTCTGTCGTGGCTGCATGACCGGTTGGGTGGGGCGCAGACGTTAGCCTCTTACGGGGTGGCGCAAAAGCTTTTGGAGAAAAGAGCGAGCCTGGCCAAGCGCGCCGCGGCGGCAGTGCCGCCTGCGCATCTTGAATTTCTGGACGGCTTGCCCCTGTTTCACCGCACCGACGATGTCATGTTCGTGCATGCCGGTGTGCGGCCCGGCGTGGCCCTTCAGGACCAATCCGAGGATGATCTTTTGTGGATCAGGGATGAATTTCTGAACGATACGTCCGACCACGGCCCCCTGATTGCGCATGGGCATACGCCCGTGGACGCCCCCGAACATCACGGCAATCGTGTCGCTTTGGACACCGGCGCGGCCTTTGGCGGGCCGTTGACAGCAGCGGTGTTTGAAGGGCGCGAGGTGTCCATCCTGGACGGCGGCGCGCGTCGCCCGCTTTTGCCGTTTCAGCCGTAGGTCTTGGCTTCGGCAGTCCAGCGGGCAAGGGCCGCGTCCCAATCGGGGGCGGCATCTGCGTGAAAGCCCAGCGTCTTGCCCATGGCGAAATCCGGGAACGCCTTGATCGCGCGGGCATGTACGGGCCCGCGAATGAAGGCGGTCATAGCCTCACGGCTGGTCCAGACCGAAAGGGTATGATGCACCCCCTGAACGGTGCGCGCGCCAGCTGAGATATTGCCGTCTGCGCTGCGGGCTGCCGCCATGGCCGCCCCGGCCATCCGCCAAAAGCGAGGGGCGTGCCAGAACGCGTTTAGCTTTAAGCCGGTGACGGAAACATAGACCTGCGCCATGGCGGGTAAGTTAGAGCCCCTTACATACCGGTCAAGGCCGATCCCGCCGCGGCGACACGTGGTTAGCGACACATTTACGGCCGTTAACACGAAATTTACCCAAGGTACGGAATACAGAAGCCCGAGGGGCCAGTCCGGAGACCGGTAAAGTGAATAGTGATCGGTTGGCTGAAGAACGCCGCGCACGGCTCGCTGCAGAGTTGATGCTGGAACAAGTGCAATCAGAACTATCGGCGGCGAATGAAAAGATTGCCGCCAGTAATCGCGCTTTGTCTGACGAGATCGTCGTCAAACGCGAAGAGGTCGAAGAGGTTCGCACAAAGGCCGAAACGCTTCTGCACGAAAACGAGGAAGTCAAAAGCGATCTTCAGCGGGCCGAAAGTGCGATCATGATCGCAGAACGGCGGCTGTGGGATTCGCTGGAAACCATCCAGGACGGCTTTGCGGTGTTTGACCCCGACGGGATGATGATTGCTGCAAACCGCGCTTACCTTGCCGCATTCGAAGGGCTGGAGATGATCGGCCCCGGCATTCTTTACCCAGACATGCTGGCGCTTATGACCGAGGAAGGCATCGTCGACGTTGAGGACTTGGCACCTGATGAATGGCGACAGATGATGCTGGATCGCTGGCAATCCGACACCATTGAACCGGTGACGGTCAAGCTGTGGAACGGTGCGTTTATAAAGGTGATCGATCGGCGGACGCGCGACGGCGATATGGTGTCGTTGGGGCTTAACATCACCGAAACGATCCGCCGCGAGGCTGAACTGGAAGAGGCGCGCGCCAAGGCCGAAGCGGCCAACAGGGCAAAGTCCGCGTTTTTGGCCAACATGAGCCATGAGATTCGTACACCGATGAACGGTGTGATCGGGATGGCAGACATGCTGGGCGAGACCCATCTGGATGAAGAGCAGCGATTGTTCGTCGAGACCATCCGCAACTCGGGCGAGGCCTTGTTGGTGATCATCAACGATGTGCTCGATTACTCAAAGATCGAAGCCAAGAAGCTTGAGCTGCACCCGACCGAATTCGATCTTGAGCGGTGTATTCACGAAGTGCTGATGCTGTTGCAGCCCACGGCCCACGACAAGGGCCTGCAACTGGCTGTGGACTACGACATGTTCATGCCAACTCAGTTCGTCGGCGACCCCGGCCGGGTGCGCCAGATCCTGACGAACCTGGCGGGCAACGCGGTGAAATTCACGCAAAACGGCCATGTTGCGATCCGGGTTGTGGGCCTTCCGATCGGCGACAGCGAAGCGTACCGCGTGCATCTGACTGTTGAGGATACCGGCATCGGGATTCCGGCCGAAAAGCTGAAGACCGTCTTTGGCGAGTTCAACCAGGTGGAAGACGAACGCAACCGGCGCTACGACGGCACGGGGCTTGGCCTTGCGATCACCAAGCGCCTGGTCGAGCTGATGGATGGCGAAATCTGGGTCGACAGCGAAGTTGGCGTTGGATCAGGCTTTGGGTTCCACATTACCATGCCGGTGCCTGAAGGGGCCGTGGCCGCCCCGATCATCGCGCCTGACTGGATTGAGCGCGCCATTGTCCTTGATGAGCCGCGCATGACCCGGGCCGTCTTGACCAAGCAGATCGCTGCGATGGGTCTGAAAGTCATCAGCGTGCAAAGCGGTGGAGAGTTCGAGGCCCTGAACCTGTCACCGCGGGACGTGGTGATTCTGGGGGACCTGTCTGTGATTGATCAGATTGATCATGTGCTCGACCGGGCGCAGGCGCCCCAGGCGATCTTGTTGTCGAGCGTGCCTATGGCCGGGGCAGAACCGCCTGGCGTTGCCGCGACCCTGCAAAAACCTGCCCAGCGCCGGGACATTGCCCGGGTTCTGGCGGCTTTGCCTGTTCCCGATGCCTCCGCACCCCGGCAGGTGGAAGAGCCGGTCGAACTTCCCATGGCCGTGGGTCAAAGCGGACCTGCGACGCTGACTGGCTCTGTCGCCCCGGCGCAGGACATCGGCGGGCTCGACAATGCACAATTCGGTGTCGCGGCATCTCAGCCAGGGCCCGCGCCGTCAGACCTTGCCGCCGACACGGGGGCCCAACCTGGTTTTGACGCTGTGGAAACGCCCCCTGCCCCCCAGATGACGCTCGATCCCGCAGCCGCTCCGCAGCCTGCTGGCGAACCAATCGAAGAGGCGCCCGCTTCTGTCATGCATGCGGAAATGCCGCCCGCGCCGACACAAGTTCCACAGGTCGATGCCGTACCAGAAGGCGGATTGGCCGCTGCGGTTGCCGCAGCCGCGGCGCACCCTGGACAGGCGCCGGCATCTGTTGAAACCACCCAGGCTGGGCCAAGACCGCAGGGATTGGCCGCCGCGGTTGCCGCGGCGATCAAACACAAGGCGCAGAAAGCCGAGGTGGGCCAGCCGCGTGATGCGGCGCCCTCGGCGCGCCCCGCGGTGACGGACGCTGACACGGTCGCCCCCGCGCCGGCGTCCCCTGCGCCCAGTGCAGAGGTCGCGGAAACAGCAGCGGTAGACCCCTTGATCGATAACGCTGAGGCGCTTTCGCCCAACGCCGGCATGCCAACCCCCGACCTTGCCCCGGGTCCTGGGGCACAGACGTCGGCGGTCCCTGACGTAGCAGCAGACCCTATCGTTGATGCGCAGCCCGTGCTGGTCGCTGAACCGGCGGCGGTGGAAGACGAGACCGCTTTGGCCCCGATGGATGCCGCGGCGCTGGACCCCACCCCCGACACGTTGGTTCACGACCTAGACCAGGCGGACGCGGCGCCCAAGGCGCTGGCAGATATCGCGGGTGCGCAACCTCAGTCGCTGGAAGTGGAAAGTGCTACACCTGGTGACAGTGCGCCTGCCGCGGGCGACCGGCCTGCGACCCGGCGAATGCGTGTCCTTGTGGCTGAGGACAACAAAACAAACCGGCTGGTCTTTTCCAAGATGGTCCAGTCGCTGAACATCGACGTCGAGTTTGCCGAAAACGGGCTTGAGGCCGTGGCCGCCTTTGATGCGGAGGTGCCGGACATGATTTTCACCGACATCTCGATGCCCGAGATGGATGGCAAGGAAGCCAGCCGTCACATCCGCCAGATGGAGGTTGACGGGGCGCTTGACAGAACGCCGATCGTGGCGATCACGGCCCATGCGATGGCCGGAGATGCCGAAGAGATCCTGGCTGCCGGGATCGACAGTTGCCTGACAAAACCGCTCAAACGGGCCGCATTGGTCAGCGCGATTGTGGCCGCCCAGCCGAGTGACGTGGTCAACCCCCTGCCGGAAGCTGAACAGGCGGTCGCAGCTGCACCGCAAGCCGGCAGCGCGTCGTTTTCGAGTATGGTCGCGGAATGATCATGGCGCGCCAAACCTGAGGCTTGGGGCTGAATGGCACTCGCCAAGGCGAAGAACACGCGCGCAAGGCGCGGGTTTTCATCAGGTTTGGCAGATCAGAACGCGAGGCTGCGGATCAAGTTTTGCAGGAGAATGTCGCGCGAGATGATGATCCCCAAAAAAACAACCAATGGCGCCAGATCAAGCATGCCGGTGTTCGGCAACATGCGGCGCACCGGGGCGTAGACCGGTTCTAGCAGGCGGTTCAACCCATCCCATATCCCTGCGACCAGGGGCTGACGCAGGTTCAGCACCTGAAAGCTGATCAACCACGACAAGATGATGTGCACGATCATGATGAAGAACGCGACGTCCAGCAGCAGCTGGAGGATTTGCAGGATCGAAATAAGCATGGGCGCCCTTACAGCTTGGTTTCCCCGGTACCTATGATGCGCGGGGCTTAAGGACAAGTTTCCGCCGCGTCTGACTTGACCAATGCAGGGTGCGCGTGGCTTCTTTCGGCGCATGTATCCCTATATTCGGGCCGCTCTGGCCGTTCTTCGCGCCAAACGTGATCCCGCCAAATCGATCCTGACGACCGCCGCGACCGACCACCGCGCATGGCCGTGGGACACCGATATGTATGGGGAGCTCAACAACGGGCGAATTTTGACCCTGGGCGAGCTGGGCCGCTGGGGTCTGGCGCGCGAAATCGGGCTTCTTGGGGCCCTCAAACGCCGCAGTGGGGCGCTCGCGATTGCGGGTGTTTCGGTGCGGTACCGCAGGCGTATCCCGGTGATGGCCCGCTACCGGATCGAAACCCGGGCGCTGGGCTGGGATGCGAAATTCATCTATCTCGACGTGTCGATGTGGATGGGCGAGACGGCGGCAAACCAGGCGCTTTTGCGCACCGCGGTCGTGACGAAGAACGGCACGGTGCCGCCTGCCGAAATCGCGGCGGAGTTGGGCCATGACGCGCCATCGCCGCCCCTGCCCGATTGGGTTCATGCCTGGATTGACGCGGAAGCCAAGCGGCCTTGGCCACCAATCTCAGTTCTGGCCATAGACAGCGCGGTCTGACGCTGTCTTAAGTACGCCCGAGGGGAAGTGCCGTGGCATCGTCGGAACACACAAAACGCGTTTGGGGCTGGTATGCCTATGACTGGGCAAGCCAACCCTTTTACACGTTGCTTCTGACCTTTATTTTCGGACCCTATTTTGCCGCGATCGCCGCACAGTATTTCATGGGTCAGGGGTTGGACGACGACGCCGCCCGCGCCGCTGCGCAGACCAAATGGTCCGACGCGCTAACGATCATCGGGCTTTTGATCGCCTTCACCGCGCCGATCCTTGGCGCTTTTGCCGATGGCACGGGCCGCCGGATGCCCTGGATCGCGTTGTTTTCAATGTTCTATGTGGTGGGGGCTGCCGGGCTTTGGTGGATGGTGCCGGACGGGTCGTTCATCTGGGGTTCGCTGATCTTTTTCGGCATCGTGATGATCGGGGTCGAATACGCCAACATCTTCACCAATGCGCTGTTGCCGTCACTGGGCGAGACCGACGATATCGGCGAATTGTCGGGCACGGGCTATGCGGTGGGCTATGTGGGCGGGGTCTTGTCGCTGTTTGTGATGCTGCTGGTGTTTGCGGAAAACGCCGATGGTCTGACCTTGCTGGGCAATCCGCCTGCCTTTGGTCTGGACGGCGCCGAGCGTGAGGGCACACGCCTGGTCGGGCCGCTGACTGCCGTTTGGTTCGCGGTCTTCATGATCCCGTTTTTCCTATGGGTGAAAGAGCCCCGGACCGCACCGCGCCCGGGTGGATTTTCGACCGCGCTTGGCGATCTTTACCGGACATTGAAAAGCCTGCGGCACCGCCAAAGCCTTGCGGCCTACCTGGGCTCGTCGATGCTGTACCGTGATGCGCTGAACGGGCTTTATGCGTTTGGCGGCGTTTATGCGGCACTGGTTTTGGGCTGGTCGATCACGCAAATTGGCGTCTTCGGGATTGTCGGCGCGATCACGGCGGCGATTTGCACCTTTGTGGGCGGCAAGCTTGACGGGCGGTTTGGACCCAAACCGGTGATCGTCTGGGGTGCTGTGATCCTGGCGCTGGTGGCGGTCGTGATCGTGGGCATGGATCGCAATGCGATCTTCGGGCTGCCTTTCGCCGAAGGCTCCGGCCTGCCGGACATCATCTTCTACGTGATTGGCGCTGTCATCGGCGGCGTCGGTGGTGCGATGCAGGGCGCGTCGCGCACGATGATGGTACGCCATGCCAACCCCGACCGGCCCACCGAGGCCTTTGGGCTGTTTGCGTTTTCGGGCAAGGCGACGGCGTTTCTGGCACCCTGGCTGATCGGCGCGTCGACGATGTATTTCGAAAGCGCGCGTCTGGGTCTGATGCCGCTGATCGGGCTGTTCCTATTGGCGCTGATCCTGCTAGTGTGGGTCAACCCTGACGGAGACCGAGCAACGCCATGGTCCGACGCGCCAAAGCCCGCCTGACAGCCGCCCTTTCCATTGCGCTCGCCCTTTTGGTGACAGGTCCTGTCGCAGCACAAACCCCTGCAAAACAGATTTTCGGGGCCGAGCGCAGTGGCTCGCCGCACAAACCCGCCGCCTTTGGCAGCTACGCCAAGGGCTGCGTGGCAGGGGCCGAGGCCTTGCCCGAAACAGGGCCGACCTGGCAGGCGATGCGGCTGAGCCGGAACCGCAATTGGGGCCATCCCGACACGATAGAGTTCATCGCGCGTTTGTCTAAAGTTGCCGCCAGCCAACCGGGATGGGACGGGCTTTACATTGGCGACATCAGCCAGCCCCGGGGCGGGCCCATGCTGACGGGGCATAGGTCCCACCAGCTGGGGCTGGATGTGGACATCTGGATGCGGCCGGCGGATCGGCTGACCCTGTCGCGCCGGGCGCGCGAACAACTTTCGTCGATTTCCATGCGCCGGGCGAACGGGGCATATGTGAACAGCGACTGGACCCGCGCACATCATAACATTTTGAAAGCCGCCGCCAGCGATCCGGCGGTGGCGCGCATTTTTGTCTTCCCGGGCGCGAAAGTGCAGATGTGTAAAGATGCCCGCGGCGACCGGTCGTGGCTCAGAAAAATTCGCCCCTGGTGGGGGCATCATTATCATTTCCATGTGCGCCTGTCGTGCCCGCGCGGGGCGGCGGCCTGCGAAAACCAGGCCCCGCCGCCGCCGGGTGATGGCTGTGCGGATGCGCAAGAGTGGGTGAACAATATCCTCAACCCGCCGCCGCCGGACCCCAATGCGCCGCCCCCCCGGCCACGCCGCGAGCTGACCATGGCCGACCTGCCCCAGCAATGCGCGCAAATCTTGTCGCGCTGATCCTTGCGGCCGGCGCTGCGGGGGCCGAGCCGGTGCGGATTGATATCTCAGCGCCCCATGTGGTGGGCGTGTCGGGGATTGAGGTGACCCCGGACGGGGCAGGCTTTGTCGCGGTCAGTGATGCGGGCTGGTTTCTGGAAGGGCATCTGTCGCGCGCCGATGGCGTGCTGACAGGCGGCGAGGTGACCCGCGTGCGCCCGATCATTGGACAGAACGGATTTCCTGTACGCGCGCGGCGCGTGGGCGATTGGTCGGACGCCGAAGGGATCGCCCTGCTGCCCGACGGTACGATTTATGTGTCCTTTGAACGCTGGTCCCGGGTTGCGCGCTACCAAAGCACCACCGCGGCAGGCGAATGGATCAAGGACGATCCGGACTTCGCGACCTATGCTGAGAACCGCCAGCTGGAAGCTGTGGCCGTCGACGCGTCCGGGACGATTTATACACTGCCTGAAGTGGCAGTCGGGGCGGCGGGGTTTGCGATGTACCGGCTGGATCCAATCGGCTGGGTGGTCGCTGGGCATATTCCGGCGTCGGAGGGTTTTTCACTGGTCGGCGCGGATTTCGGGCCCGACGGAATGCTTTATCTTTTGGAACGCAAATTGGTCTTTGCGACCTGGTGGCAGTCGCGGGTGCAACGGTTTGATCTGGCGACGGGCGCGCTTGAGCTTTTGTGGGCCCCTGGCGCCAATGACTTTGGCAATCTCGAAGGGATATCGGTCTGGGTGGCGGAGGATGGATTGCGCGCCACCATGGTGTCGGACAACAACGCCGCGCCCGGGGTCCCGACCGAGATCGTGGAAATCCGCTTGACCGACTAGGCGGCGGGGCGTAATTGCCCGGGCTCGACGCCAAGTCTCCGCCACCTTGTAAAAAACGGAACATACCTCATGACCCGCTATCTTCCTGGCATCTTCGCCATGGCCGCCATCGTTGTGGCCTCGAACATTCTTGTGCAATTCGTGATCGAGCCCTGGTTTCTGACCTGGGGGGCATTCACCTATCCGCTGGCGTTTCTTGTCACGGATGTGATGAACCGCGTTTACGGGCGCGGGGCGGCCCAGCGCGTGGTGGCCGCGGGCTTTGTGGTGGGCGTGATCTGCTCGCTGATCGGGACGCAGATCATCGGTGAGTTTGGCCCGCTGGTGACCTTGCGGATCGCATTGGGCTCGGGTCTGGCGTTTTTGCTGGCGCAGAGCCTCGATATCGCGGTGTTCAACCGGCTGCGGGGCGGCACCTGGTGGCGCGCACCGCTGGTGTCGACGCTGATTGGGTCGGCGGTGGATACGGCCGTGTTCTTTACCATCGCGTTTTCCGCCACGATGACCTTTATCGAGCCGGGCAACGATGTGTCCTGGGCCAATGAAGCGATCCCGCTCTTGGGTGCTGGCCCTGTTGCGCCCCTTTGGGTGTCGCTGGCGGTGGCCGATTGGGGTGTGAAACTTGCCCTCGCTTTGATCGCTCTGGCGCCATTCCGGCTGATTACCGGGCGAATGATGGCACCGGTTGCATAAAAAGTTTTGACAAACACAACATCTGTGCCAACTTCGCTTTGTAGGTTCAACAAACGAAAGGAGGTGGTCCAGTGTCGAGAGTGATATTGGAGAGAGGTGTCGGGACAGTCGGAGGGATCATCGCCTGAGGGCAAACCCTGAGGCGGAAACGCTTCCGATTGGGCAGACGGCTTCATGCCGATCCTAACTGGCCCATCTCCGAGATACTCGCAGGGCCGCCTTTCAAGGGCGGCCCTGTTCGTTTTCCACCCTGCAGATTAAACCCGTGCCATGGCCTTACGCATCACCACCGATATCGTCATCGAAGACTGGGAATTGACCGAACAGTTCGTGCGCGCCTCGGGACCCGGGGGGCAGAACGTCAACAAGGTGGCAAGTGCGGTAGAGTTGCGGTTTGAGGCCATGCGCTCGCCTGCGTTGAGCGATGCGGTCAAACGCCGATTGAAGCGCCTGGCCGGGCGACGTTGGACAGCCGAAGGCGCGATCGTGCTGCAAGTCAGCGAGACCAGAAGCCAAGCGCGCAACCGCGAGATTGCCCGCGATCGGCTGACAGCCTTGATCACCTCGGCCCTGACAGCGCCCAAGCGCAGGATCGCCACACGCGTCTCAGCGGCTCAGAAACGCAAGCGCCTGACCGCCAAAAAGGTGCGCAGCGCGGTAAAGGCCGGTCGTGGGCAGGTGCATCCGGACGATGAATAGCGGTACAATCTGCCCATGAGGCGCCGAGCAGGAGCAGCCAGCATCAAGATTTTGCCCAAATGCTGCAGCTGCATCAAAGCGAAGAGCGGCTGACATGTTAGAATTCTGTCAAGAAACATTGACGAATTCCTAAGTTTCGGCAGTCGAGTGATTCGCGAATTTGGATGTGATTGTTCGCCAAACGCTCAAAAAGACGTCTGGGGAGCCAAATCGGTTGGCGGAAATGCCACAATGCACGCATCTCTTAACTTGTTCATCTCGTGACAATCCCCGAAACCAGTGTGCCGAAACCCGAACCATTCGCCGGGTGCGAACATGTTTTTATTAAATAAAAACATATATTTGATAGGTATTCTCAGAAACCTTGAGCGTGCAAAAACATGCCAAATTTGAATAAGGCAGCAATGTGGCCGCCCGGCGATGAAGGTTGCCCAAACCGTTTCTCCGGGGTTAAGTGCATCTCGTAAGACGCCGTTGCTGCTTGTTCTAGTGAGGGGGCCGGGCGAGGTTAACGCCCTGTGTGTATATAAATGACGCTTCAAGTAACCGATATCTCGGACGCCGCTTCTGCGCCGGTTCGACACCACCAAGACACTTCGGATCGCGTTGCCGCTCAGCCGTATCGAAACGGGATGAAGCGCGCGCTCGACCTGACGTTGACGTTGGTGTCGGCAGTCGTGTGGCTGCCTGTCGTCGCGATCCTTGCGCTGGCTGCAGCCTCTGACGGTCGTTCGCCGTTTTACACGCAACGCCGTGTGGGCCGGGACGGTCGCATCTTCCGGATCGTGAAGCTGCGCACGATGGTGCCAAATGCGGATGAGCGCCTTGAGGAATACCTGCGCGAGAACCCCGAAGCGAAAGCGGAATGGGACGCAACGCAGAAGCTCAAGCATGACCCCCGGATCACGACCGTGGGCCATATCCTGCGCGTGACGTCGATGGACGAACTGCCACAATTGTTCAACGTTGTCGCTGGCGACATGTCGTTGGTTGGTCCGCGACCCTTCATGGAGAACCAGAAGTCCATGTATCCGGGTCTTGGCTACTACCGCGTGCGTCCAGGCATCACCGGCCTGTGGCAAGTCTCAGACCGGAACGACAGCGCTTTTGCCTACCGCGCTGTGCTTGATGATGAATATGAGCGTACCTTGTCGTTTAAGAACGACGTCCGGATCCTGAAGCGGACCGTCGGCGCGGTGGTCTCCTGCACAGGCTACTAAGGTCTGACTGATAAGTCTGAAGGGTCGCGTCAGTCGCGGCCCTTTGTCGTTAAACCTGCCTTCATACCTCTTTGCTAGCCAGATCATGGGTGAGAGGAGAGGTATTATGTCAGGGCCGGGTAATGCGCCGGTCATCATCAAGAAGAAAAAGGTGATTGCCGGTGGCGGTCACCACGGTGGTGCATGGAAGGTCGCTTACGCCGACTTCGTGACCGCGATGATGGCTTTCTTTCTTTTGATGTGGCTCTTGGGGGCCACAAACGAGAAGCAGCGCAAGGGTATTGCGGACTTCTTCACCCCAACGGTGCCGGTGAATAAAGTGTCCGGTGGCGGCGACGGGGCGTTTGGCGGCGATAGCATTTTCACCGAACAAACGTTGGCGCGCAACGGAACCGGGGCGGATTCGCAGAAACCAACGTCGCAAAACGCGGCGCGCGGTGCCTTGGGACCCGGCGAGGCGGATGGCGCGGAACCTGATGAGGCCGGCGCGGAAGGTGAAGACGCCGTTCTTGCAGAGCTTGAGCGCGAATTGGCCGGCGTTGGTGGTGAAAGCATGGTGACCGAGCTTTTGCAGCGCCACATCACGTCGCGTTTGACCGACGAGGGCCTTATCGTCGAGCTCTTTGACCGCGAAGCCGCACCGCTTTTCGAGGCAGACGGTGGTCCGACGGACATTCTGCAAGATTTGTTGACGGCTGTCGCAGAGGTCTTCGCCAAAGTAGATAACGAACTAGCCATTCAGGGACATGTGGCGGCCGAACCGGTTGTTTCACGCAAGAGCGCCATTTGGGAAGTGTCGACCAACAGGGCGCGGATGGTGCAGCGCGAACTTGAAAGCGCCGGCCTTGCCGGGTCGCGGTTTCAGCGGGTGACGGGTTTCGCAGATCGACGCCCTGTATCATCCAACCCCCTTTCAGGCCGAAACAACAGGATCGAGCTGATCTTGCTGCGCTCAAAGATCTAAAGACTTAGACATTCAAATTTGAACGATTAGCCCGGCGTTAAGGGGTAGCGTGTAGGCCTGCTGCAAAGGTCTCATGCAGCAGAAAGGCGCAAGGGTCATGACCATTTCATCTTCACTGAACGCGGGGGTCGCAGGACTTGCCGCAAACGCCAGCCGTTTGGCCACCATCTCCGACAACATCGCAAACTCTGCGACCTACGGGTACAAACGGGCGGAAGCGGACTTCAATTCACTGGTGATCGAATCCGGGATTGGTACGTATTCTGCTGGCGGGGTTCGGGTCACGAACAACCGGGTCATCGACCAACCCGGCGCCTTGGCCGCGACGAACAATCCCACCGATATCGCCGTCCGAGGGCGCGGATTTGTTCCCGTGACTAACGAGACCGCTTTGATATCAGCAACGACCGACTTTCCGATGAACCTGACAACGACAGGGTCATTCCGGACGGATGCCAATGGCTATCTGGTGAACCCCGCAGGCCTTGTTTTGCTCGGCATTCCCGCAAACGCGGATGGCACGATCCCAACGTTCCCGCGTGATACGTCAGACGGTCTTCAGCCGATCCAGATCCAGGCGAACCAGTTTGCGGCTGAGCCGACAACGGAGATCACACTGGGCGTCAATCTTCCCGCAACTGAGACAGAATTCGGGGAGGATGGCGCCCCACTCAGCCTGTCAGTCGAGTACTTTGACAATCTTGGTACGTCGCAAAGTTTGAGTGTTACATATTACCCGATCGTGCCGACCACGCCGGGCGCGACCAACCGTTGGGTGATGACGCTTGAGGATTCCGCCCAAGGTGGTGCCCTTGTGGGCGCATACGACATTGTCTTTGACGATACGACCGGGAGCGGTGGCACGATTTCGACCGTGGCGCTTGCTGAACTGGACGCGGGCGGCGAACCAATCCTGATTTCCGGTAACGCTGGTGCAGGCACAACCGTGGGGGACCCTTACGTGCCTGGGACCGGCGAATTTGGTGTGACCGTGGCGCGCGGACCGATCAACATCAACATCGGAACACCCGGTGACGGTTCTGTCTTCACCCAATTGTCTGACAGTTTCGCCCCAACCTCGATCACGAAAGATGGGTTTCCGGTTGGGAACCTGACGTCGGTCGAACTTGATGGCAATGGCTTCCTATCGGCCAATTTCGACACCGGGATCACACGTGTTCTCTACCAGATCCCTTTGGTTGATGTGCCAAACCCCAATGGGCTTACCCCCCAGGACAACCAAACCTACACCTTGTCAGACGAATCCGGGTCATTCTTTCTCTGGGATGCTGGCGATGGGCCCACTGGCGACATCGTGGGGTTTGCACTTGAAGAATCTGCGACCGATGTGGCCGGCGAATTAACACAGCTGATCCAAACACAGCGGGCTTATTCGTCGAACGCCAAGGTGATCCAGACCGTCGACGAGATGCTGCAGGAAACCACGAACATCAAGCGGTAAGGGCACGAGCGAGTTAAGACATGAGCATCACGACATCTTTGAACAATGCGCTGTCGGGTCTGTTTGCGACATCGCGCTCGGCCGAGCTTGTGTCTTCCAACATATCGAACGCGCTGACCGAAGGTTATGGTCGGCGCGAACTCTCTGTCTCAGCACGTCAGGTCAGCGGCGTGACCGTCAACGGTGTGGTCCGTATCACCGACGACACCATTACAGCGGACAGGCTTTTGGCGGACGCATCCGTTGGCAATGAAAGTGCAAAAAGCGATTTTTTTGCAGCGTTGGAACGTGTCCTGGGTGCAGTCGATGATCCCTTGTCTGTGCCAGGACGTCTTGGAACCCTTGAAGCCTCGTTGATTGAGGCGGCTGCGCGGCCAGACAGTCAAGCCAGACTACAAGGGCTGTTTGATGCGACCGCGTCTGCCGCGGAGGGTATTTCCCAGGCTGCGGACGGAATTCAAACCCTTCGGCAGGATGCGGACCGGACCATATCGCAACTTGTTGGCCAGCTAAACACCGGCCTGCAGAATGTGGGCGAGTTGAACGAAAACATTCTTCGCGCGAAAGCGTCCGGTCGGGACGTATCGGCACTTCTAGATCAGCGGCAGCAAGCAATCGATTCCATCTCTGAAATCGTGCCAATTCAGGTGCTTCCGCGCGAAAATGGCACCGCGACGCTTATTACGCCGACCGGTGCCGTATTGCTGGACACCAGGGCGGCCGAGTTTGGCTTTTCGGGGCGCAGCGTCATCACACCAGATATGACCATAGAGTCCGGAGCCCTGTCGGGACTGACGCTTAACGGTTTTGCCCTTTCGACCGCATCGGATAACGGTCCAATTTCGGGCGGCACACTGGCGGCGGCCTTCGCGGTGCGCGATGATCTTGCCGTTGAAGCACAGACCCGACTTGATGCTGTGGCGCGCGACCTGGTGGAACGATTTCAGGATCCAGCAGTGGATCCAACTTTAGGTCCAACAGATGCTGGGTTGTTCACGGATTCCGGCGCCTTTTTTGATACGGCAAACGAGCTTGGCCTTTCAGCAAGACTAGAAGTAAACGCCTTGGTTGATCCGTCAGCTGGTGGCGCGCTTTGGCGGCTTCGAGACGGGCTGGGTGCCGTGACCGAAGGTGCGGTCGGAAACAACACACTTTTGGTGGACTTGAGAACGGCCCTTACGGAACTCCGCGTGCCGGCTTCGGGTGATCTTTCCACCGGGGCGCGCTCAGCTTCTGCTCTTGCAGGGGACCTTCTTTCGTTGGTTTCGGTGGACCGCGTCAACGCGGAAAACCGTGAAAGCTTTTCCGCAGCACGCAAAGAAAGCCTCAGAGATATTGAACTGGGACAGGGCATCAATACTGACCAGGAACTGCAAAAACTGCTTCTGATTGAACAGGCCTATGCGGCCAACGCGCGGGTCGTAACGACGGCCAGTGAAATGATCGACACATTACTGGCGATATAGGGAGCGATAGGCGATGGCATTTCAGGGTGTTGGCGATCTGGCACAATCTTTTCAGCTTAGGCGCGAGAATGCGCGGCTCCAAGACGAGCTACGCACTTTGACAAATGAGCTTTCTTCTGGTCGCACTTCGGATCTGGGCCGTGCTGTCTCTGGAGACTTCGGCGCACTTTCCGGGCTCGAACGATCTTTGTCCGCGATCACCGCCTATGAAACTGCAGCAACCGAAACACGGTTAATGGCGGAAACCGCTCAATCCACGCTCGAGCTCGTTCGATCAAAGGGAACCGACAACGCACAATCGCTCCTGCTGGCAAGCGGTGATTTTCAGCCCGGCCTCGTCGATGCCGCCGTCGAAACCGCCGCAAGGGCTTTTGAGGACGCCGTCAGCGCATTGAACATTCGAGTGGGGGATAGATCGGTCTTTGCAGGGATCGCAACGGATGGTCCGGCGATTGCTGCGCCCGACGTCATGCTAAACGAGCTTGATGTGCTGGTTGCGGGCGAAACCACCGCTGCGGGCGTCGCGACAATTGTGTCGGATTGGTTCGGTCCCGGTGGCGGTTTTGAAACGGTTGGATACCTTGGCGACACCACTGCGATCTCTGATATTCCAGTGTCCCAGGATGAAAGCGTCACATTAGACGTCACTGCCGCGGATCAAGGAGTTCGTGACGTGCTCGCTGGTTTGGCTATGGCGGCACTCATCGATCGAGGTGCGCTCTCGACTGAAATCGAGGCGCGTGGTGATCTGGCGAGAACTGCGGGAAACACACTTATGCAAGCTGACTACGAGATTACCGCCACAAGGGCGCGAATTGGAATTACACAGGAACGTATTGAAGACGCTGAAACTCGAAATGCGTCGGAAGCGCAAACCCTGGAACTCGCGCGCGCAGAACTCGTTGAAATAGATCCTTTCGAAACAGCTGCCAGGCTGGCGTCGCTGGAAGTGCAGCTTGAAACGCTATACGCCGTGACTGCTCGGCTATCACGTTTGACATTGTCGGATTACATCCGATGAGGGCGCTGTTGATCGCGATCATGTTCGGCCTTAGCGGGTTCGTTGCACATGCCGAAATCCGCATAAAGGACCTTGTGGAATTCGACGGTGTTCGCGGCAATGATCTTGTCGGCTATGGGTTGGTCGTAGGTCTAAATGGGACAGGCGATGGCTTGCGAAACGCGCCGTTCACTGAAGAGATAATGACCAACATTCTGGAGCGACTTGGGGTTAACGTGACCGGTGAGCAATTTCGGCCGCGCAACGTTGCCGCTGTATTTGTCACTGCGACGCTGCCTCCATTTGCCCGGTCGGGAAGTCGGATTGATGTCACGGTATCGGCAATTGGTGATGCTTCGAGCTTGCTGGGAGGCACGCTTGTCATGACCCCGCTTAATGCAGCCGACGGTCTGATTTATGCCGTTGCCCAAGGCCCGATTGTCGCAGGCGGCGTATCCGCTCAGGGGGATGGCGCTCGAGTTGTTGAGGGTGTCCCAACGGCGGGCAGTGTCCCTGGAGGCGCCCGGATCGAAAGAGAGATTGATTTTACCTTTTCGGACCTTTCGACGATCAGGTTGGCGTTGCGTTCGCCTGATTTCACCACCGCTGGTCGGATTGAGGAGGCGATCAATGCAGCGGTTGGCAGGCCCGTCGCTTTGATGCTTGATGCCGGAACAGTGGCACTGAATGTCGATGCTACAGGTGCGATATCCCCCGCACATGCCATTGGCTTTATCGAGAACCTGCTTGTGTCACCAGAGGTGCGTGCAAGGGTGGTTGTCGATCAGCGATCCGGTACTGTCGTTATGGGTCGCGATGTTCGGATTTCGCAGGTGGCTGTCGCACAAGGCAACCTGACGTTGCGTGTGGAAGAAGAGCCGGTCGTTGTTCAACCGAACCCATTTGCCGAAGGTGAAACGATCGTCGTGCCCAGAACTCGGGCGGACATCGTTGAGGAACCCGGAATTGGCCTGGCAGAGGTTCCCGAGGGGACATCTCTTTCTGAAGTCATCGCAGGATTGAACGCGCTCGGTGTGGCACCCCGGGACATGATCGACATCCTGACAGCGATCAAGGCTGCTGGAGCACTGCATGCTGAGTTTGTTCTGAAGTAGAGCCCGTGCATATTCAAAATGGTTTGGATCATTGGAAATGATCTGATCGGCCCCTGAGCCTAAGTCTAAGTCTAAGTCTAAAAATAGCTGCGAACAAGCGCGCTGGACACAAGCGCCCACCCGTCTGCCACGACAAAGAAAGCCAGTTTGAACGGCAGTGCTACGATCGCTGGCGGCACCATCATCATGCCCATGGACATCAGCACTGCGGCGACAACGAGATCGATGATCAGGAACGGCAAAAAGATAAGAAAGCCGATTTGAAACGCGCGTTCAATCTCACTCAGCAGAAATGACGGAACCATCACCGAAAGCGGTGCCTCTCGGTCCAACTGGGCAATATCAGGTCGCAACTCGGCAAGGGCCGCGAATGTCGATGGATCTATGCGATTGATCATGAAGCCGCGAAATGGGTCCATCGACAAAGCGAAGGCTGTTTCCACATCAATAGATCCTTCGATGAGAGGTTCTATGCCAACTGACCATGCCTCCGTGAAGACGGGCTCCATAACGAAATAGGTCAGAAACAACGCTAGAGAGATGATTAACATGTTGGGTGGCGATTGCTGCAATCCGAGCCCTTGGCGAAGGATTGAAAGCACCGTCACGATGAAAGGAAAACAGGTGATCATGACAGCCAAGCCAGGGACGAGACTGAGAATGGTGACCAACAAAAACAGCTGAATGGCCCGAGCGCCGATCGACGATTCAGCGCCGAGGTCTATTGAAATTTCCTGAGCCGATGCGCCACCAGCGGCAAACACCAACACCAGCGCCGCAAGGACTGCAATGTACCTGGGCACTTGGCTAAGCTTTCGCATCTGGTGCGACAACATCCGTGATGCGCACAAGCAGGGCGCCGCCGTCCCCTTCGCTTTCTTGCAGTTCGCCCCGCGCGATCAGTCGTTCACCAACGTACAGTTCAACAGGATCGTCGACGCCGCGGTCCAGCGGCAAAACTGAATCATGGGATAAATCAAGCAATTCACGCACTGTCGGCCTGGCCTGGCCCACAGAAACGGTGATCTCGATGGGGACTTCGGTAAAGGGACTTTGCGTGTCACTATCCGGCGTTTCGCTCATCCAATGTCCTTTCGGTGACGCTTCCCAATGCAGCGATTGCAGCAGACAAGCGATCAAGTGGTTCGCGGAGGTCAACCTGACGTTCTTGCGCGCCAAGTTTGAGATAGGCCTGACCTTCCGCCAGTGAGGGTTCGTCGATGACCTGCACGGGCAGGTCTGCTTCATTGATAAGAAACGTGCGCAAGCGGCCGGCCTCTTCGGGTGCCGCCCGGATCTGGATCGGAGCACCGGCCGCGTCCGACGCGATGGTTTCGATACTTTCCTTGATCATCGGACCTATGGCTTCGGCCATCAGGCCCGGCAGAAAGGTTTGCGAAATCTCATCAAGCAGACCATCAAGGGAGCGCAGCACATGCGCGCGCGCCTCGTGGAAGGTGAAGCTTAAGTCACGCAGGTTTCGGGCAAACTCTGCCCCGATCCGCTCACCGTCGGCACGCGACTTTTGCATCGCGTCATCCCAACCGGTTTTATAACCGGAATCGTAACCAGCGATCCGAGCTGATTCGACGGCTTCCATCGAGACACGATTGTCTTCCTCGGCCTGTTTGGGATTGGCCGCATCAAAAGTCTCAAGATTTAGGGGGCGATGCGCCATCAGGTTTTCTCACCCGGCGTTTCAATCCAGCCACGCAGAATTTCGGCCGATTCTTCTTCGCGGTCCGCAATCATCTGCTTCAAACGGTCCACGGGGCTGCCGCCGCCAACGCCACCACCGGGGCTGAGATCGGGAAGATCAGCAAGGTCGGGCAGTGCCGGCAGATTTCCACCGCCGGAAAATTCAGCGGTTTCGATTTCGCCGTCGAGTGCGGGAAGCGACCCACCACCTGCCGCCGCGGACGCGGGCGGGGCAAGCTCAGCCACCGGAGACGCCACCGTAACCGCCCCGGACGCCAAGATCGGGCGAACGACAAACAAGCCCAAAATGAGAGCGACGAGAGCAAAGACCGCCATTTGAACGACGGACATCACGTCTATTGCGAGGCTTTGCAGCAAGCTTGGTGCAGGAGCGGTGCCTTGGGGCGCAATTGGCTCAAACTCTAGGGATTGGATGGTGATTTCGTCACCGCGGGCCTCACTGAAACCGACCGCGGACGCTACAAGCCCGCGCAGGGCATCAAGCTCAGCCGGTTCGCGCGCCGCCCAAACCACGCTGCCATCGGCCGCGGTGGTGCGCACGCCGTCCAGCAGCACGGCCACGCTGATGCGCTTGATCGCCCCGGGCGCACGCATGATTTCTCGCTGCGTTTCGGAAATTTCAAAGTTCGTCCGCTCGCGCGTTTCCGTGGCACTGGAATTCGAGTTGCCTGCCGAACCGCCAGCATCGCCGTCGGGCAAATTGGACGCGACCGTCACCGCCCCGCCACGCGAATCCGTCGATGAGTTCTTGGTTTGTGTGGTCTCGGTGGAAATCGCAACGCGACTGTCGGGATCTATCGTCCGCTCGACGATCTGTTCGCTTGTGGTCTCGGTATCAAGGCTGACTTCGACCACGGCATTGCCATAGCCGACGCGCGCCTCAAGCAGGCGTTCAACTTTGCGTTTCAGAAGCTCGGCCCGGTCTTCCCCCGCCAGAGAGCCGCCGTCGCTGGGATCATCAGAGGCGACGAGACCGCCGTTGCTGTCGACCACTGTCACATCGTCCGGCGACAGCCCGGCCACGGCCGACGCAATCATGAACTTCAGGGCTTTGGCGTGGGGGCCCGACAAGGATCCGGTGGAGGTTGTGACGGTGATCGATGCGGTCGGGGTTTGATCACGCTGAAAAGGGCGTGCACTGGGGTTGGCGATATGGACACGCGCAGATCGAATGTGGGGACTTGCCGTGATCGTACGGGCAAGCTCGCCTTCTTTTGCGCGCCAATAGGCGGCATCAAACATCTGTGCGGTGGTGCCAAACCCGGTCAACGAATCGAGGAGTTCGTACCCTTGCCCCCCCGCAGATGGCAGACCTTCGCCAGCCAAGGCAATCCGCAAGGCATCCCGGTTGGGCGCTTCTACATACACCGCGTTGCCGCGCACTTCATAAAGCGCGCCCTGACCTTCGAGCGAGGCGATCACATCGGCGGCGGCCTGGGGTTCGAGCCCGGCGTACAGCAATGCCATCGACGGCGCGCTTGCCATACGCCCCAGGGCGAGTACTGCAGCGAACATCCCCAAAGTTGCGAGAACAACAAACACGCGCCGACCGATGCTAAGTGCTGACCAGACCGAGACCAACTGTTCCAACCTGTCACTCCAATTCAGGTCGGCCTTCTGACCGACAGCCCCTCATACCTGCTTCGCGCTTAACATTCGGTTAGCTACGTCCGGTCTATATGGGCGCTGAAATGTAGTTGGAGTGCGGATGTCTGACGCGGCGACAGATCCCGAAGCAGGTGATGAGGCCCCTAAGAAAGGTGGGCTGAAACCACTTTTGATTGGGCTTGTCCTTGCTGTCGCGGGGGGTGCGGGCGGGTTTTTTGCCGGCAGCTCCGGGATATTGGGCGGTGATGCGCCGCAAGAAGAGACCAAAAAAGAAGGCGCCATCAAGGACACGGTGTTTGTTGCAGTTGACCCGCTGGTGATTTCGATCGTGCGGCCAGACCGCGTGGCACAATTGCGGCTTCAACTCTCGCTTGAGGTTGAAGGCCCTTATGCGAGCGAGGTTGAGGCGCTGAAACCGCGGCTCATGGATGTTTTGAACTCCTATCTGCGTGCCGTTGATACGGCAGAATTCGATGGGTCCGGCGCGTTGGTGCGCCTGCGTGCCCAGATGCTGCGGCGGGTCCAGATCGTGGTTGGAAATGACGCTGTGCATGATCTGTTGGTTCAAGAATTCGTGGTGAATTGAAGGCGATGGAGTTTTTCGCAGATATCCTTCTGATTGCTGGTGCCTTCGGTGCCGGCACCTATTGCATTGTGCTTGCGCGGCGGTTGAACCGGTTCAATGATCTTGAAAAAGGCGTCGGTGGCGCGATTGCCGTGTTGTCGGCACAGGTTGATGACATGATAAAAACGCTTGATGCGGCAAAGGAATCGACGGGGGCTTCGGCGTCCTCATTGGGTGAATTGACCGGTCGAGCCGAAGGTGTGGCACAACGCCTGGAGTTGCTGGTCGCCTCAATGCACGACATCCCCGAGGCACAGAATTCAGACCCGTCACGAGATGATGCGGCGCGAAAAGATACTCCGGAAAGTCCTGCGGATCTGAGTTCGGACACCGCGTTTGAGGATCCCGAAACCAATGGATCCGCGGCAGAATGGGAGGATGACGCGGCAGCTGAGAAAGCCTTGTTCAAAAGCACGCGCAATCAGGGAGCCGTTGCATGATCGGGAAGTTCCTGAAGCGAAGACAGCCATCTGACGGGCCCGCGATGCGGAAGAAAAAGGCGAAGCGTCGGCGCCCGACAAGGCCCGGACGTGGCGCATTGTTGATTCTCGCGGCATTTCTTGTTGGCTCGGCCGGACTTCGTTTGAACGAAACGTACGGCGCTGCGGTGGCCGCAGAGAATGCCGCAGACGCCCAAGCGTCACCTGCGCCCGCACCAGCGCCCGAATTTGAGCGTATTCTTGCGGCCTTGGCAGAGCGTGAAAACAGGGTTGCCGAACGCGAAGCGGCGCTGGATACGCGCGAAGCAGCACTTTCACTCGCAGAACAGCGCATTGATGAGAAGCTCGCTGAGCTTGAGACAGCTGAAACAGAACTGCGTGCAACGATTGCCCTTGCCGAGACAGCATCTGAGAACGATCTTACCCAGCTGACATCGGTTTACGAAAACATGGCACCGGAGGAAGCCGCGGCGGTTTTCTCGCAAATGACACCGGATTTTGCAGCTGGTTTCCTCGCCCGGATGAGGCCAGATCTTGCCGCAGCCGTTTTGGCAGGGCTGGAGCCCAATGCGGCCTATGAAATCAGCGTCATTCTTGCAGGCCGCAACGCCCGGGTCCCCACGGAATAGAACGGTCGAAAGGGGAATCTTTACCTATCTCGGCCATGGTACGCATGGGGTTATCAGAAAGCGGGTATCTGTAAATGCTTGGGATCGTTGGGATTCTGGTGGTTTTTGTTATGGTTTTCGGGGGCTATATGCTCGCCGGGGGCAAATTCGGCATTATCATCAAGGCTCTGCCGTTCGAGTTCATGATGATCGGTGGTTCGGCGTTGGGCGCATTTTTGATCGCCAACAGCGGCGGTGCGGCCAAACATGCCGCAAAGGATATCACCAAGGTCTTCAAGGGCGCCAAATGGAAGCCTGCTGATTACCGGGACCTGCTTGTCTTGCTCTTTGAGCTTATTCGGCTTGCACGGCAAAATCCGGTTGGCCTGGAAGAACATATCGAGGCGCCTGAGAGTTCATCGATCTTCGGGCGGTATCCAAAGATCCTTGCCGATGGAGAGGCCGTTAGTCTCATTTGCGATACGCTGCGATCGGCTTCGATGAATTACAACGACCCCCATCAGGTAGAAGAGGTTCTCGAGAAGAGAATTGAAGCCAACCACCACCACGCAAGTCATTCAAGCCACGCGCTACAGGCGATTGCCGATGGTTTGCCAGCACTGGGGATTGTTGCAGCCGTTCTGGGCGTTATCAAAACCATGGGATCTATCGATCAGCCGCCCGAGGTTTTGGGTAAACTGATCGGCGGTGCGCTTGTCGGTACCTTCCTAGGGGTGTTTTTGGCCTACGGTTTTTTTGGCCCATTTGCGTCGCGCGTTCAGGGTGCGGTCGACGAAGATTCTCACTTTTACAAGCTGATACGCGAAGTTCTCGTTGCCAATCTGCACAATCATGCCACGTCGATTTGCATTGAGGTTGGTCGCCAAAACACCCCGGGGCATATACGCCCAAGTTTCTCTGACCTCGAAGAAGCGATGAAGAACGTGAAGTCGGATGCCGCATGACCTGCTGGGCACGCCTTCGCAATGGGATACCTCTTCTTGGACTTGGCTTTAGGATGGCCGCACACGCCAGGTGGGTTCTGGCCATCTTCGTCTTGGCGCTTTTGCCCGCGCCGTGGGGCCTTGCGCGTGCCGATACTGTAAGTCTGCGCAGTGGAGAGCATCCCGGCTTTAGTAGAATGGTGATCGATCTGGGCCAACTGCCCCGTTGGTCGCTTGAAAGCAACGGAAACACCCGTCGGCTTGTGTTCGATGGTCCACCCGTCCAGATTGATGTGTCGCGCGCTTTTGATCGGATCGGCAGGCAACGGGTCGCTGCCTTGACGTCTGCTGTCAACGAGCTGCGCTTTGACCTTGGATGCCGGTGTTCGGTGGCGGTCTTTGGCATGCCCGGTGGACGGCTTGTTATCGATGTTCGAGATGGTCCACCGCGGCCAAATGTGCGTCTTGCGGGGCGATCCCCGGAAGAACAAGCCGGCTTTGCGCGCCCAAAGGTCCTGAATGCTGATCTTTCGGCTGTTTCCTCTGATATATCCACCGTTTTGCCAGAACCCTTGACGCTTTCCCAAAGGGATCACAGGGACGAACGCCCTCTCTTAGAGTTGCGGGCAGACCATCACTTGGACCGAGCGGAACCTGAATTGCCGGAAGCCTACCCGCCAGATGCTTTGCCGAGCCGAAGCGGGGAGCTGGTGGAATTGGATCCCTCCGTGTCGATGCGCGAACTACCAACCTTGTCGGTGAACGGCGTGCTGTCACCTTTCGGTCAACACGAGCGCATAAGCGAAGCGACCTCGGCGCTTATTGATGCGTTGGATCGGGCTAGTAATCTCGGTTTGGTCGATCGCAATGATGAAGACTTCGCGGTACCAGCAACGCCAAATAGGCCAGTGCCTCCGCCCGGGACTCCGCTGCCACTGCCAATCGGCGATCAATCAAGTCTGCGCGTATCGACCAGCCTCGATCGCGACCTTGCCAGGCTCGCAGACTCACTTGGTGACCGCGCGGCGCGGTCAGGTTGCCTCACAGATTACGATCTTGACGTTGGAAGTTGGGGTGACGCGGATGCGCCCATGAATGGGTTTAGCCAATCGCGGCTTGGCCTTTTTGGTGAGTTTGACGAGCCCAAGATTGACGTCGCTCGGGCATTGGTTCGCAACTACCTTTATTTATCCTTCGGTGCGGAGGCCAAGTCCGTGCTTGCGGCCTTTCCGTTCGAGGACGCCGAGAAATCAGTCTTCGCGTTTTTGGCAGAAGTAGCCGACGGCAAGACACGCCCGTCCGATAGCGAGGTCGCAGCTCTTTTGGGATGCCAAGGCAACGTGGCAATTTGGGCGCTTTTGTCGATGCCGGATATTCCTCCTGCAAGTGACGTCGCGAAATCCGAGATCGCCGCGACCTTTTCAGCACTCCCATTGCATCTGCGCAAACGGTACGGACCAACCCTTGTTCAGCGCTTTCTTGCATTGAACGATGCGGGCACCGCCAAATTGATTTGGAATGCCGTTGATCGGGCCGATAGCGAACGCAGCGAGGAGTTTGTCTTGGCGACGGCGGAACTGGCAGCTGTGAATGGAGATGTCGAAACAGCAGAGGTGGCCCTGGCGCGCTTGGAAGCCGGCAGTCCGGAAAACGCGCCCAAAGCTGTCGTTCGACTGATCCGCTCTCGCCTTGACCGAGGCGCTCCTTTGGACCCGGGTTTGGCAGATACCGCGGCGGCGTTGAGTTTTGAAAACCGCGGCACACAACTGGCACGTGACCTTAAATTCGAGGAGCTTCGAGGGCGTACTGCACTTGGTCAGTGGGATCGGGTTTTCGAAGAGTTGCCAAGGGCAGAATTCGCGGGTGCCCTGTCGCGTTCAGATGGCGAAGCCCTTCTGGCGGCGCACTTTTTGGCTATTGCGGAACGCGCAGATATCGAAACGTTTCTTAGCCGTGCATTTCAGGCAAACGATCGCTTGCCGATTGGACCGGGTACGGACCAAGCCCGGCGTGCGATTGCTGACCGCTTGACCGCGTTGGGTTTCACCGACGAAGCACTGGCGCTGCTCGATAAAATTGATAGCCGGGTTCAAGAAGACGATCTTACCGCCGCACGCGCGGACCTATCGGCGGGCGCACTGCAATCAGCGATTGAGCACCTTGACGGTATCGAAACGGTAGAGGCTGCTCGCTTGAGAGGCGAGGCCCTCGAACGTTTGGGTGAATTTGACGCGGCCGCGCGGGCCTACCAAGACGCCGATGATGCGGAGCTTGCGGGAAAGGTCCTCGAAAGGGCAGGAGACTGGGAAAACGGATCGGGTGCCGTAAGTGCTGCTGCAGCCCAATTGCTTGCGGAAGACATTATTGAAGATGAGACCCCACTGGCGCGCAATCGTGCCTTGGTTGGCGCTGCCGAGAGTCTTCGAGATGACATTGCGAACATGCGCCTTGCAACGGCGGGTTTACTCGCGCGGACGGAATAGTCCAGCGGGCGAAAGAAACGAAATCTCAATGTGTTGGTCCTACGCCCTAGTGGGAAATGAGTTGCAAGAATTGCGGCATGGGTATGAACCTCAAAACTGGGCATGTGCCCGAATCTGAACACCAATTCATCAACCCTGGGGCATCTTGGCCAAGCTTGCTGGGTCCGCTGAAGGTGGTGACATTCGCAGTCCTTATGGCAAGCTTCTTGATGCCGGCCGGTGCACAAGGCAGCACAAGGCCGATTTCCGAGCTGTGCATCGACGCCGCACATCAAGTGTCCCACGAAAGTGGTATTCCGGTTTCAGTATTGCTCGCTATTACCTTGACAGAAACAGGGCGCAACAGATCGGGTACTACTCAACCATGGCCTTGGACGGTCAACATGGAAGGGAAGGGAAACTGGTTTGACGATCGTAGCCGCGCTCAAGCCTATGTTGAAACCCACTATCAGCGCGGCGCCCGAAGCTTTGACATTGGCTGTTTCCAAATCAACTATCGCTGGCATGGGCATGCGTTTTCCTCTTTTGAGGAGATGTTCGACCCCGTGGCAAACGCGCGCTACGCCGCCAGCTTCTTGAATGAGTTGTATCTCGAGTTCGGCGATTGGAGTACGGCCGCAGGGGCATATCACTCAAGAACTCCAGAATTCTCGAACAGATACCGCGCTCGTTTTGAAGCGTTTCGAAAGCGCCTCAATGACCCGTCCGCTCCTCGTGTTCATGCCGCATCAATAAATCCGGGGACAGATCGAGAGACAGCCGGGTCGCCACATCAGTCAGAGCGACCCAATCTGTTTCCTCTCCTACGATCGGGCAATGACAGACAGGGGTTCGGATCATTGGTTCCTTTACATGAAAACTCCGCCTCTGGTCATCGTATGATCGGCGGCGCGTCGCGCGGATGATCAATCCATTGCAGATCATTTTCCGTCCCACAATCCTTCTCGCGCTCGCACTCATGGCGATCATTGTCATGATGATCCTCCCCATGCCTGCTTGGGTGCTTGACGTCGGTTTGGCGGCTTCATTCGCGTTGGCAATTCTTATCTTCACCGTGACATTGTTTATCGAACGGCCGCTGGAATTCTCGGCATTTCCCACAATCCTCCTTGCTACCTTGATGCTTCGTCTCAGTCTGAATGTGTCTTCGACAAAACTGATTATCGGCCAGGGCCACACCGGAACCGGTGCAGCGGGTGATGTGATCGAAGGGTTTGCAATGTTCGTGATGTCAGGCTCGGTGCTTCTTGGCCTCGTCGTGTTCTGCGTGCTGTTGATCGTGAATTTCATGGTCATAACGAAGGGTGCAGCGCGCATGGCGGAAGTCGGCGCTAGGTTTGCTCTCGACGGGATGCCCGGCAAACAATTGGCCATCGACAGCGACATGGCCGCCGGTGCGATCGACCACGCTGAAGCCAAGGCGCGACGCGAACGCGAGCAGGCGGAAACCACATTTTTTGGCTCACTCGACGGCGCGTCGAAATTTGTCAAAGGCGACGCCGTTGCTGGATTGCTCATTACGCTTTTGAACCTGGTCATGGGCCTTGTGATTGGCACGTTGGTGCATGAGATGCCGCTTGGTCGAGCATTTGAAACCTACGCTATTCTTACCGTTGGCGATGGACTTGTAAGCCAGATACCTGCTGTGATTATCTCGATTGCATCTGCGTTGCTCTTGGCGCGTGGCGGCGCCAAAGGGTCGACGGATCTTGCGCTTTTCACACAGCTTGGTCGTTTCCCGGCAGCGCTTGGTACAGTGGCTATGTTGATGGCCATGTTCGCCTTGGTGCCAGGAATGCCGTTTGTCCCCTTTATTCTTGGCGCGGCCGCACTTGCAACAGCAAGTTGGTTTGGCGCACAGCGCACATCTTCGCAAGAAGACAAGCCACCCGATACGGACCAGGCAGACAATACGAAACTGCCTGAACCCCCAATCGGTGATCTTCTCGATATCGACGATATACACGTCAGATTTGCGCCGGATCTTGTGCAGATGGTTTTGGACCCGGCAACGGGTTTGGACGCGCGAATCGAAAACATGCGCCGACATATCGCCACGGAATTCGGGCTGATCCTGCCCGAGATCCGCTTGACCGATGACGCCAGCCTGCCGACCGGCACTTATACAATCGGAATTCAAGGCGTGGAAACAGCGCGTGACCGGCTTGAACCTGATCGCCTGCTCGCTCTGCTTGGTCCCGAAGAAGGGAACGATCAGTCGACGGGTCTGGTCAAAGAACCCGTCTACGGGGCCCCCGCGCGTTGGGTGTCGGCGGGCTCTGAAGATCGACTGGCGCTTGAAGGTGCAACGATTGTCACGCCCGTCGAAGTGCTGGCGACGCATCTTCTAGAGGTGCTGAAGCAAAGTCTGGGCCGTCTGTTTGGTCTGAAGGCGATGCGACGGCTACTCGACGAAGTGTCAAACATTTCGAACCCCGCTCGGGCCGAAGCCAACCGCCAACTTATTGATGAATTGGTTCCAGACAAAGTGCCTGTGGACCTTCTGGTGTCCGTCCTGAGGCTGCTTCTCGAAGAACGCGTTTCGATCAGAAACCTCCCCCTTATCCTTGAGGCAATCGCCGAAGCGCGAACAGCGCAATCTTCACCCGAGGCCGTCTGCGAACATGTAAGACAGCGGTTGGGCTTTCAGATTGTTGCAGATCTCAGACGTGCCGATGGAATGGTGCCCCTGTTGCAGCTGGACCCAGCCTGGGAAGCCCAGTTTGTGGAGCATGAGATTCAGCGCGACGCCGGGCCTGCGGACGTCGCTTTGCCGCCAGACGCGTTCAATCGGCTCGTCCAAACGGTTGGCGAGAAACTCGGCAAAATCGCCGAAGCAGGGGAATACCCGGGCATTGTTACAACCGTCAAAAGGCGCCGTTTCCTGCGTACGGTTCTGGCAACCAAAGGCATACGAAACCCCGTTTTGTCCTACGAAGAACTGGGAACGGAATCAAAACCCGCACTATTGGGCGTTGTCGCAGCATGATCGAACTTGCCGCGGGCCTTCTCAACGTTGCGACCGATGCCGTGATGGTCGGCGCGATCGTGTTTCTGCGTGTCGGTGCGATGATGGCTATTTTGCCGGCGTTCGGCGAAAGAAACGTGCCGGAAAGAGTGCGCCTTGTTCTTGCGATTGCGTTCACGTTGGTGATTGCACCGGGCGCGGCGCCGGCGGTCAACACGGCTTTGGATGCCAATGTTTCAATGCTGGCTCTGTTGGGCAGTGAAGTCCTGGCCGGCCTGATTTTGGGTATCGCCATCCGCCTTTTCGTTCTTGGGCTGCAGACGGCAGGCGCAATCGCGGCCCAAGCCACGTCGCTTGCGCAGATCTTTGGAAATATCGTGGTCGACCCTCAGCCTGCGATTGCCAATGTCATGGTGATTGCCGGGCTGGCGCTTGCAGTCCTTCTGGGCCTGCACATCAAGGTCGTGGAATACGTGCTTTTGTCGTTCGAGCTGTTTCCTCCCGGTCAGATGCCTGAACCTGACGATCTGATGGCTTGGGGGACATCGCATGTTTCAGAAATGTTCGCGCTGGCTTTTGTACTCGCGGCACCATTTGTTGTGATATCGCTTTTGTACAATCTGGCCTTGGGTGCGATTAATCGGGCGATGCCTCAGTTGATGGTGGCCTTTGTCGGTGCGCCCGCGATTACAATGGGTGCGTTGTTGCTGCTTGCGATCAGCTTGCCCTTTCTACTGGGCGCGTGGATTGCGGCAATGGACGCCTTCTTCATCGATCCATTCGGAGCGCGGTGATGGCTGAAGGCGACGAAGACAGCGACGACAAACAACACGAGCCAACACAAAAGAAACTCGATGATGCGCGCAAACGTGGCGAAGTGCCAATGTCGCAGGACCTTACCACATCGGGGGCATATGCGGGCCTGGTGATCGCCGCACTCACCTTTGGCGCGGTGAGCCTATCGGACATGGGCAGCGCATTGGCGAAGATGCTTGAGCAGGCCGATCCAATATCGAAAGCCCTATTCGATGGTCCGGCAACGTCTTTGACCGGTGAATTGATCCTTGCGGCGTCCTTGCCAATGCTGCCTTGGCTGGTGGTTCCGTTAATCGGCGTTGTGCTTTCGGTCATTGCACAACAGGCCTTTACGGTGTCGGGCAAGAAAATCGCGCCAAAACTATCCCGAATTTCGCCTTTGTCGAATGCCAAGCAGAAATTTGGGAGAGAGGGGCTTTTCAGTTTCGCCAAGAGCCTTGCCAAACTGATTATCTTCAGTGGCGTTCTTGCCTTGGTGATTGGTGCCGACCTGCCGGAAATTCTAGCTTCAGTCTATGGAACAGAATCTGGCCTGGTGACGATGCTGCTTGGGCTGTCGCTTGATTTTCTGATGATCGTTCTGGTGATTTCATTTGCGATCGGGGCACTTGATTTCCTTTGGCAGCGCGCACAGCACATACGCAAGAACCGGATGAGCCATAAGGACCTGCAAGACGAAGCCAAAGACAGTGAAGGCGACCCACACCTGAAACAACGCCGCCGGCAAAAGGGAATGGATATCGCAACCAATCGTATGATTGCGGATGTTCCAAAGGCGGATGTGGTTATTGTGAACCCGACCCATTTTGCCGTCGCACTTCAATGGGACCGAGACACGGGTCGCGCACCGATTTGCTTGGCCAAAGGCACAGATGAGGTCGCCGCGCGCATCCGCGAAGTTGCGCAGGAAAACGCGATTCCAATCCGGCGCGATCCCCCCACTGCCCGCGCGTTGCATGCCACGCTGTCGATCGGTGACGAGGTTCTCCCCGAGCACTACCGCCCGGTGGCAGCAGCGATCCGCTTTGCAGAAGAAGTGCGCAAACGAGCACCAGGAGGGCGCCGGAGGTGACGACGACCCCGCTTTTACCACTGATCAATCTGGCAGAGGCTTTGCGCGAACGCGACCTGTCCGTTCTTGCCGAAGAAAAGCGCAAGGTTAACGTTCTACGAGACCAACGGAAGGCGCTTGACGATCAGATCAAGACGGCGAAAGCGATTGGCGCTGACAGTCTTGACTGGCCGGGCGCAAATGCGCGGTGGCAAGATCATTTGCGTCTCAAGGCTGCGCGTTTACAAGCCGAGCTTGTGCAAGCCGAAGGATCAGCGGCCCTTGCGCGGGAGCGTGCTCAGCGCTCCTTTGGTCGGGCAATGGCACTTGCAGAGATCGCAAAATAAAGTACGCGGTGATCGCATAACTTTCTGTTTTGTATCTCGTCATACGTCCTGTCGTAAAAGGTCCAGGATCAGCACGTTTTGCACAACATCACCACCGGTTTTCCGGGCTATCTCTAGCAGGGCACGGCGCAGCCCTTCCATGCGCGCGGCATCTGTGTAGTTCCCATCGAATCCGCCGACGTTTGCATGATCAAACAATACGCGCAGGAATGCGTCGCGCAGCTTGGGCTCGAGCGCAAAGATCGCCGCAGTCTGGCCGATATCCACCTCCAGGGTAATTGAAAGCACCACCAAAGACCTAACATCACCATCGCTTAGAACGGGCACCACAATCTGATCGTTCATGCGAACAAATTCGACAGGCGGGGCTTCGGCCTCCTCAGCCGAGGCGTCTTCGTCCCCTTCCGCCAGATCAGGCTCTGGCTCACATCCCTCCGGCAAGGCGGCGCCACCTTCAAGATCGGATGGATCAGGGCATTCGACTGGGTCAGGGGCGAGGAACATACCCGCACCAAACCCGGCACCGGTGCCAATTAGCAAAAGAAGTACGGGAAGGAGCTTGCTCATGATGCGACGTCAGAACGGCAAGACGATGTCGGCCACCTGCTGTCCGTAGCGCGGTTGCTGAACATCTGTGATCTGGCCGCGGCCACCGTATGAAATCCGCGCTGATGCAATCTTGTCATAGGTAATTTCGTTGCGACGCGAAATATCTTCAGGGCGCACATATCCTGTGACCAGAAGTTCACGGATCTCAAAATTAACCCGTACCTCCTGGCTGCCTTGAATGCGTAGAACGCCGTTTGGCAAAACCTCGGTCACCGTTGCGGCAACGCGCAAAGCAAGCTGCTCATTTCGGCTGACGCTGCCGTTCCCGCTGGAGTTGGATGTCGATGTGGTGGAAATGCCGGTGGCCAAAGGTGTAGGTCCAGGCAGAATTCCATTTGCGATGCCTTCCAACCCAAAAAGCGACGGGATTTGACTGCTTTCAGCCCCGTTTCGTGACCGCGCCGTGGAATTGGAGATTGCCGCACTTTCGTCGATTTCTATGACGACTGTCAGAATGTCCCCGCTCAAGCCTGCGCGCCTGTCGCCCAAAAGCGAGCCACGGCGATTGGACCAAAGCGACGCTGTTTCAGGTTTCGGGATTTGGTCGCTGTGGGCCGCGTAGTCGGGTTCGGCCATCGCGCGGTATTCCAGACCGTTGTCTATTGGTGTGAATTCTGGCGCTTTTCCAACGTCTTCCAGTCGGCCACATGCAGCGACCACCAAAAGACCCATCAATCCAAAAACCATACGCATGAGTGACCTACTTTCGTTGTGAGCTATCGGATCCGGTGACGATCACGCTGCCGTCGTCGGCAACAAAACCTGACACCGAAAGACGAGAGGACATATTCACGGCCCGGATCGTGTCGCCAACGCCGGCGCGGTCCATTGCGCGCCCTTCCGTGGAAATGACCAGACCACCCTTTTTGAACCGCAACGTGACAAGCTGATTGCGATCGATAATCGCCGGGGGTCCAAGATCGCCGGCGCGAATGGGGCGGCCGGCATAGATCATCACGCGCGCTTCCTGCCCAACTGCCTCTGACAACGAGGCCAAACCGCCAGGGATCGTTTCATCTGCAAGGCCCACATCACTTGGTGAAACTACGGCATGCGCGCGAATTGTACGCGTTGCGACCACGGTATCGGCCAATGCGGGGACGGCCGTTGAAATGCCAATGACCAGAGCAAGACAAGTCCGCATCAGCGCACCTGCGTCGTTGCCGCGAGCATC
Organism: Pseudomonadota bacterium; assembly: GCA_038530285.1. Taxonomy (GTDB): domain Bacteria; phylum Pseudomonadota; class Alphaproteobacteria; order Rhodobacterales; family Rhodobacteraceae; genus JASJAR01. The sequence goes on along the minus strand of JBCBCY010000009.1, from coordinate 12,550 downwards.
TGGTCTGCCGCGGTGATGACTTTGGAGTTCAGTTCGTACCCGCGTTGCGCCTTGATCAATTCGGTGATCTCGCGGACGGCATCGACCGAACTTTCTTCCACATATCCCTGCCGCAGGGTTCCAAGGCTGTCGGTGCCCGGAAATCCAGCAAGCGGTGCGCCGGAGGCTGCGGTTTCCGTGAACAAGTTGGACCCGATTGCTTCAAGACCCTTGGCGTTGGAAAAACCAACAATCGTGATCTGGCCCAATTGTTGGGGCTGCACCTGGTCGCGGAAATAGGCAAAAACTTCCCCATCCGCAGAGATGGAGATCGACTGCGCGTCGTCGGGAATGGTGATATCGGGCACAACCGGATAGCCATCTGCCGTGACCACCTGGCCATCGGCCGATCGGGCAAAACCGCCGTCTCGGGTGTAGGCCGATACGCCTGACGGCAAGGTCACCTCAAAATAACCGCCCCCTTCGATGGCAATATCGAGGTCGCCGCCTGTCGCTGCGAGCGCGCCTTGCGCAAGTTCCACCGTGACTGCGCCCGGCCGCACACCCAGACCAAGCTGGACGCCGGTTGGAACCGTTGTGCCATCGGCTGCGTTGATGGTTCCGGCGCGCACCTGCTGCTGATAATGGAGATCAGCAAACTCAGCGCGACGGGCGTTGTACCCTGTGGTCGACATGTTCGCGAGGTTGTTCGAGACAACTTCCACCTTCATTTGCTGGGCATTCATACCCGTCGCTGCAATTGATAAAGCGCGCATGTTTTACTCCTTAACTCGTGAGTGTCCGCAACGCGCTGCGAACCCGTTCATCTTCTTTGTCAAGAAACCCCTGGCCCAGCTCATAGGCGCGCTGAACCTCGATCATGCGCGCGATTTCGACCACGGGGTTTACGTTCGATTCCTCAACGAATCCCTGCAGCATGCGGCCATTCTCAATCGGCTGAATGCCCCCGGGCGCATCAAACATCACACCCGCCTGACGAGCGAGTTCAAGCGGATCGACAGGTTCGTACAAACCGATGCGGCCCAACGGCACCCCGTCAGCGCTGAGCGTTCCATCAGCCGCAACCGCAACGCCCGCCGCATCGGGTGGCACAAACACCGGAGCGCCGCCTTCGTCGAGAAGCGGATAACCATCTGGTGTGACGAGTTCGCCGGCATCGTTCGGGGTAAAGGCGCCTGCTCGCGTCAGGCGTTCCCCGTCGGGGGCGGCGATCAGAAAAAAGCCGGGCCCTTCGATGGCCAGATCAAATGTTCCGTTGGTGCGGGTAAGGTTGCCTTGGCTGAGATCGCTGACGCGGCCCACAGGCGTTCCCATTGATAAAGAAGGCTGGCCCGGCCCCACATCCTGGACATATTCAGCGAAAATCACGCCCTCACGTCGGTAGCCCGTCGTCGACATATTGGCGATGTTGTTCGCGACCGTGTCCATTTCGCGCGCCAGGCCGGTCATCCGCGACAAGGTGGTATATCCGATGGTATCCATACCCTAGCCCCCTGCGATCAGGGGTAGAACGACCCCTTGAAAGTAACCGGTCAGGGTCTCGGTCATGAACGCCATCGAAATCCAGAACACACCCACCATCACGCCAAGTTTTGGCACAAATGTCAGCGTCATTTCCTGAATTGATGTCAGCGCTTGAAACAGACCGACAATCAGCCCCGAGATAAGAGCGGCGGCGAGGATGGGGGTCGACATGATCACCGAGGCCCACAACCCCTGCCGTAGGGTATCGTAAAAAATAACTTCATCCATCATGGCGCGACCCAACTCATACCGGCATCCTCAGAATTTCCTGATATGCCTCGACAACTCGGTCGCGCACCGTCGCGGCTGTTTCCACGGCGAGTTGGGTTTCGGCCAGAGCCTGGACCAGAGCATGGGGATCTGCCCCAGTGGTGAGCGCTTGTTTGGCCGTATCTTCAGCCTCGCGCAGGGTATTTTCAAACGTGCCAAGCAGCGTTGCGTCCCCGTCCGGCTGGGCTTTGGGGGCCGTGGCCGGACGGGTCGCAGCATATTGCTGGGCCGCAAGAGAGGATTTTAGTTCCATTTTGGTCTCCTCTAACGGCGCAGGAGTTCAAACAGGCTTCGGCTCATTTGCCGGGCCTGATCAAAAACCCTGAGGTTCGCCTCATAGCTGCGCTGCGCTTCGCGCGCGTCAGCGATTTCGACCACCATGTTGACATTCGATCCATCATAGTAGCCATCAGCGCCCGCCATCGGGTGGCTTGGGTCGTAGACCCGTTCAAGCGCTGTTTGGTCCAGTTCAACCGGACCTGTTTGCACCTTTCCGGTGCGTGTTCCTGCCTCTAACACCTCTTCGAATGCGGTGACCTTGCGCCGGTATCCTGGCGTGTCAGCGTTCGAGAGGTTTTCGGAAACATAGCGAAGCCGTTCGGCCTGCGCGGCCATACCACTGGCGGCAATCGAACGGGCTTGTGAGAATTCCGTCATGACCCGCTACCTCGCCCGGCCGATGGCAGCGCGAATAATATCCAGCGACGAGCTGTAAACCGCGAGAGCGCGGTTATGGTCGCTTCGGATATCTGCTGCACGCGTCAGTTCATGCTCAACCGAAACTGTGTTTCCGGTCGGGTCTGCCTGCAAATCTTCGAAGATCGGGGTTGCAAGTGGGGAAATTTGATCCGCGCCACCAACATGACCCGTTCGGGTCTGGCGCAGCTCAACCATGCCGGTTGAAGAACGGTAGGCTTCAGCGAACTCCGGCAGGTCACGGGCGCGGTACCCTGGGGTATTCGCGTTCGCGACGTTTTCGGCCAGCACGGACTGACGGGCACCGGAATACGCGGACAAGCCGCGCGCCAACTGCAAAATTTCAAGCCTATCGAACATCGGGGCTTCTCCCTCGACTAATAGACGGTTGCTTAACCTCGATTCCTTTAGAAAGCGTTCTGAAGCTATGAAGGAAGTGTATATGGCAAACCCCGGTCTGGATCATCTCGTCGCCGAGTTGAAAGCCGTCGACCCGGTGCGTCCGATGGGACGTGTGCAGGGCGTTGAAAGTGGCATGGTCCACGTCAGCGGTTTGGCGGACCACGCAGCCATGGGCGACCAGGTGCGTCTCATTTCAGGTGACGAAACTGCAAACGGCGAGGTCGTCACCATTGGAGGAGCGCTGATTTCTGTTCTGATGGACCGCGCGGCCACCGGCCTTTGCGTCGGGGACCGGGTGGTTCACCTGGGTCCAGAACAGATCGCACCCGACGAAAGCTGGCTCGGCCGGGTCATTGATCCCAAGGCAAGCCCACTCGATGGGGCGCCGATCCTATCGGGATTGGAACGCCGGCCATTGGTCAATGCCCCGCCCCCTGCCGCCGAGCGTCGGGCGTTTGGCGCGCGTCTTTCGACGGGTCTTTGCGTTTTTGATACAATGCTGCCGTTGGTTCGCGGACAAAGGATTGGTCTTTTCGCGGGGTCAGGCGTTGGAAAATCAACGCTGCTGGCGAAACTGGCTCAAGGGGTGCAGGCAGACGTGGTCGTCATTGCACTGGCTGGCGAACGCGGCCGAGAAGTCCGCCATTTCATCGACAAGGTGCTTGGACCACGTGGGATGGCGCGTTCGGTCATGGTGACCGCAACGTCTGACCAATCCGCATTGATGCGCCGCAAAGCCTTGTCGACTGCGATGACGGTCGCAGAACACTTCCGCGACAGCGGCAAACACGTCTTGTTGTTGGCAGATTCGATCACCCGCTTTGCGGAAGCCCACCGAGAAGTGGCCTTGTCCGCTGGCGAGGCTGCGAGCCTGCGGGGCTATCCGCCAAGCCTGCCACACCTGATTGCAGAATTGGTGGAACGCGCCGGCCCAGGCGGTGCGACCCAGGGCGACATCACCGCAATCTTCAGCATTCTGGTGGCGGGGTCCGATATGGAGGAACCGGTGGCGGACATGCTGCGCGGCGTGCTGGATGGACACGTCATCCTTGACCGCGAAATTGCAGAGCGAGGCCGATTTCCTGCCGTTGACGTTCTACGATCCGTCAGCCGATCTTTGCCCGAAGCGGCAAGTGCAGAGGAAAACGCTATGATCTCACTCGCCCGGCGCAGAATGGGCGCCTATGCGAAAAACGCGTTGATGGTTCAGGCCGGGCTTTACCAACCTGGAACAGACCCCGAGCTTGATGCGGCAATCGAGGTTTGGCCACGATTGGACGCCTTTGTCGGACAAAGCGCCCATGACGGCGTTGGCGCCAGTTTTGGCGCCCTCGGCAAAGCGCTTCTTGGAGATGGCGCAGATCAGAACTGAGGTTGGACCGACTGGAGCAGGGAAAGAGCAACCGACCCGCGAATGGCGCTGGATGATGTTCCGCTGGCGAGTTCAGAACCGACAAAGAACCTACGCAAGAGCTCTTCCTGATTTTCGGGATCGGTGAATTGGCGCACGCTGCTGTCGCCAAAGCTCTGAGCCGCCTTTGACTTGAAGATTTCGAGCTGACGGTCGATGTCCAGCGCACCAATGGACGCCGGAAGATTGAAGGCGGATTCGAACACCGCGCGCAACGGCGGCGTGCCCATGATGGTGAACCAAAGCGCATCTTCGCTGAGATCACGCGCAGAGATGTCTGCCAGTTCGCGTCCAAGGCCAAGGGCCAGCCGCATCGATTCGTCCGAATTGCCGACGGCGATCTCGAATTGACGGGTCTCGAAACTTTCGATGATGTCATCGGCAAAAGTCGATAGCGCCGTGTTCGGAGGCGCCAGGTCGAAGCCAAACGCTTCTGCCATTGACGCATAGCGGCTGTCTGCCAGCTTGTTGGCAAAGGCACCGTCTTCAAGAGTACCTTCCGCCAACACCTTCTCGATAAAGGCCTTGTTCGGCAAATCATCGTCCAGACCAAAGGCGCCCAGCGCAACCGTTAGAAGACGGCGATCTGCCACCAGATCGGCTGCGGTGCTAACGCTTCCAATCGTCTCGCGAAAGTAATCCACGTCTCGCTGAAGCACCGTTCCTTTTTCAAACGTTTCCTGCTGACTTTCGAGGGTGCGCTGCAAGAACGACCACCCCGCATTGCCGCCGAAAGGTATGACCGGCTGGAACGTCATTGTGTCGGGTTTGCAGCCAAGAGCCGCTCCTCACGCGGGATAAGGCCGCGCAGCGCCTTGAGCACCTGATAATGCAGGCCCGCTTGGACAGCTTCGGTTGCGGTGTCCAGATGGGCCCGGCTATCGGCATCTGTCAGCACTTGCGACAATTGCTCGATCCCGCGCAGAAGCTGCAAGCGCGCCTCATCAGGATCGGCATCGCCGGACAGAACAAGCTGCGCGATGTAGCACACCCGGCGCACCGGGGTGTTCGCCTCTTCGGGATGAATGGCGTCGCGAAGCCGCAGGATGTTGGCATTCGGCGTCATGATCGACAGGCGCGACCGGCGATCACCATTCTCGATCACCGCGCCGTTGATCAGGATCCGCTCCTTGGGAGCAAGTTTTAGAACAAGACCGCTCATTCCCCGCCTCCATGGCCGAGGCCACGCAGGACGGCGGCATTGATTTCTATGAGTGTTGCGCCATCGTCCTCACCGCGCATGACCTTTTTTGTCATATGGTCGGTGAATTCGGACAAATAAAATATTCGGGCGCGAAGGTCACGCGGCAGACCATTGTCGTCCTGCGCCACGGCAGCGGCGAACACGGTCCAGATGCGACGGTTTTCATGAAGGGCCGAGACAAGGGCTGGAAAGTCGGACTTTCCTTTGGCCAGTGCGCGGCGCAAGCGGTGGGAAATTTTTGCCAGAGCGTCGAACTCGGTGCTTCGCGGAGTTCTGATCGGGGCAGCGGCGGTTGTGCCGTAGGCCGTTCGGGCCATGTCGAGAGCGTTCACGACGGTTCCTTCCAGGTTGGAGCCAATTGAGGCCACGGGTTTTCCCGTGGAGAACCGGGGCGCCGTTCAGACGCCCCGGGTCGCTAAGCTTACCGGAAGAGCGACAGGATCGACTGCGGCGCCTGGTTTGCAATCGAGAGCGACTGAATGCCAAGCTGCTGCTGAACCTGAAGGGCCTGCAAGCGGGCCGAGGTTGCTTCAAGATCGGCGTCCACCAGCGAACCGATGCCTTGCTTCAGCGAGTCGGTCAGTTTGGTGATGAAGCCCGACTGGAGTTCGATCCGAGACTGGTCTGAACCAAAGGATGCCGCGGCATCGATTGCAGTGTTGATCAACGTATCGATGTTGGACAATGCTGCAGCTGCAGTTTCGTTCGTCGTCACGTTGAGGCCGCCAAGACCTGACAAACCACCGGTCACAACCGCGTTGTTATTGTCATCTTTATTGGCCGTGATAACAACCGTTGCATCAACTGCGCCCGCATTGTCGATCTTCAGCTCAAACTGACTTCCGTTTTGTACGACCTGGGTCGTAATATTGGAGTCATTGGATGCGTCGATCTGCAATTTAAGGCCTTCGACAACGTCTTTCATCGTCTCGTTCTGGCCAGCAACATAGGTGGCAGAAACGCCCGCAAAGGCGAAACGATACCCATCGCCTTCATCGACAGCTGCGCTGGAGAACGAGAAGGTCTCAGCACGTTCATCAAGGGTGATGGACGCCGAAGCACCGCCACCAACGGTACCTGTCGCTGCCGAAGTCGCCGTAACAAGGGTATCGCTGAAGGCTACGGTCGACGAGAACTCAAGAGTACCGGAGTTGTTGTTGACCGAAATCCCATCGATACCCGCCGCATTGATGGCGGCGGCAATTGTATCACCAGCCGTCGCAGCCGTGGCGCTGAGTTCGCCGGCACCGAAGCTGATCACCGTCCCGCCAATATCGAAGCTGACCGAACCATCGCTGAGGTCACCAGCCAGTGCAATGTCAGCCGCCGTCGGGGTGCCCGCACCATCGTCGCGCACAGCTGTGGACGACAGGGTCGTGCTAGTCGGCGTCACGTTTGCAGCCAGGTTGGTCGTGGTACCAGTGCCGAGCGAGCCCGTCTGGTTGGTCAAATCACCGCGAGAAATCGAAATCTCGGATGCGGAAACATTGCCCGCGCTGTCACGCTGAAGCGAGCCCAAGATTGTCACATCATCGGTGCCTTCAACGAGGCTTAGACCGTTAAACGACGCCGCTGCGACAATCGACTCGATCTGTTCGACCTGGGTGTCGATGTCCGCCTGAATCTTTGTACGGTCGACGTTTTCTTCCTGAGCTGCAACGATGTTGCCTTTCAGCTCGGTCAGAAGTTCAGTGACGGTTTCCGCAGCCTCTCGGCCGACCGAAACAGTCGCATCCCCAAGGTTCAAACTGTCTGAAATTGCTTGGAACGAGTTCACGTCCGATTCGATGACTTTGGACACAGCCCAGATCGCCGAGTTGTCTTTCGCGGTGGCAACACTTTTACCAGTTGCGATTTCGTTCTGAGTGCTGACCAGGTCGCTGTTGATAGAACGGAGGTTTTGCAGCGCAACCATTGCGCTTGTGTTCGTCAGAATACTAGCCATTTCCGGCTCCTGTACTAAAGGCGGCTTTGCGCCAAGGTTGTTGGAAAGACATCGCGGGTGCGATGCAAACGCGTCATTCTGACGTCAGTGGCGGGTGCTTCACCCTCGCCACGCCACCCCTCACAGGATGCAGGGCCGACCATCACCGCAAAGTCCTAACAGCGGCTGAAGACCCCCCTGAATTTGCAAAGGGTTTTACTAAACACGTTGATGATTTTTCACGCACGCCGCTCGACCGTGCCGCCCTTGGACCCGACGATGGCCCGGGCCCCGCTTGCTGAATACGTCGTGAATGTACGTGGTCCCGCGCGAAGTGCCGCAACGCGATCGGTCACGCTGCGAATGCCTTTCGCGGCGGCATCGAGCATACGTGCATTGCGCGCTGCTTTGTCGCGCAGATGCGCCAATGTCGCCTTGCCCGCCGCGGAGGATAGACCGGCCATCAAGCGCGCCTTTTGGTCGGCCAGCCGGGGCAGGTCCTGAACGGCGCCAGACCGCAGCACGTCGCGTTCGCGGTCGAGAAGATCTTCCAGCTCATCAACAAGGCGGCGTTGCCTACGATCCATCTTCTTGTCCTTTCTTCAGGCTTTCAAACAATTGCTGCGCCAACCCAATTCCACCCGCGTCCACCATCGCCCGGGCCTGTTCTTCTCGCAGAAAACTTGCAAACTGGTCTTCCCCGATGCCCCCGCCGAACGCAGACGGCGTTTCACCCAGACCGGCCGATTTCAACATCTCCGCCAGGAACGCCGCTTCGAGTTCTTTCGCGGCATGTCGCAAGTCATCGGGCAGGCGGGACCCGGCGGGCACCAAAGAGGAGGATTGCAAAGCATCAATCGGCAGCATGGACGCGTCTTTCGAATTGGAGCGATTTTTTCCTTGCTGCACCATGATCGGTAAACATCCAGTAACCTCACGCACATAAACACCGGTCATCCAGCAGAAGGTTGGCCCGAAATGTTCTTGAACTCGCCCCTCGCGCCGAACGTCGGTGACGCGCCTTTGTCAACGCCGAACAGCGGGGCTGAGGGGGTAACACCGCCTGAAGGGGATATCGCAAGCCAGGGTTTTGCGGAGGCCTTTCTGGCCGAAAGCCAAACTGAGGCGCGCGCGCCGGAGGCAACCCTTCAAATCGGGCTTGTCCCAACGAACACGGACGAAACGAATGCAAAGCCAGCCCTGACGGATGCAAACGGCATGCGTCTACAGCCCGAAGCCCGCGCGGCAGGGCGACCCGTACCGGATTTTGACCCATTTGTTTCGGCCGGATCCGGCAGGTCAGACCCCCCGGCGGACACCGCGCCAGAACCGACCAAGACAGCGAACGTTCAGGGTTTAGTTCAAGGCGAAAACCGCCCTTTGATTTTCGGTTCGAGCGATCCCAAAACGCCTGCGCCAACCCAGCCGCCACTCGCGAGCGGCGCGGCCGGTGGCGATCCGTCACCCGTCAGGGCCGCGCCGAAGGAAACCTTGGCAGGTGCGGAGACCAAGGCCTTGGCGAACGACGCGCCGGACAAGACGTCCAAGATCGACAGCAGGCCCGACCCCGTAGTTCGCGGGGCCGTTGTTGCCAAGAACCAATCGGCTGGCGACGTCACCGCAGCAAAGGTGGCCACAGGGGTATCCAATGCCGGCGCCCGCGCTCAGGATTTAGAGACCCCTGTTCAGACAAACGGGCGCGCTTTCCTTGCGATAGGTTCAGATAGCCAAACCGCGAAGGACGGATCTGGACAGGTCCCGGTTCCATTGACACTGCCGCGGGCGGCAAGCGCAGACGCCGCCCCTAAAGACACCGCAGCGGTTCAGGCGCCCGCCCCAAAGCCGAACTATGCGTCGCCCGACCCGTCGCTTGGTCAAAAATCGCGGATTGAAAGCGCCGATGCGGAGCAATTTGAAGCGCGCCAGCCCATAGATCGACCACCGACGATGGAACGTTCACCGACGGTTGCGCCACCTGACTCCCGTGAGAGTGAGCGCGCCGTAGCCCGTGACGGGCAGACAAGACTGGCGGCGGATGCCGTGCGGGTGGTCATAGGACCTTCAGAATCGCCAAATGAACCGCCGATTGCCACACCCGGCGCCGCGGGGGGGCGCATGGACAGGCGCGCGTTGCAAGATGTGCCTGCCACGCCGCCGGGTGTAGACGGTGCCGCGAAGTCAGGGGCCGATACCTTTGATGGGCCGACCGAAGGGCGAAAACCCGCCCTGTCGGATGAGCCCGCCACAAAGGGCCGCGGCCGGGATGCGGCCTATCATCAAGGCGTGACGCCGACGCCAAACGCGCCTTGGGGAAATGCCTCGCCGGGGATCGCGTGGCAGCCGTCCGCGCCCTATTCGGTGTCGCCAGGTCTCGCACTTGGCGATACAATAACGCCGCCTGCCGTGCCCGAAGACATACAGGTCGACGCGGGCGCGGACGTGGACTTTCCGCGCTTCGATCTGGCCAGTCGGGATCCGCTCAGCCCGCAAGCCGGCGGGTATGCGCGCCTGGAACATGTACGCCAACCCGTCGTGATGGCCCAGGTTGCTGAGGCCGCGCGAACCCTGCGGGAAGGGCAGATGGAAATCACCCTTGTTCCCGAAGAACTGGGGCGGGTGCGTCTGACGATGACGCCGTCTGAGGCTGGAATGGCCGTGACCATCATGGCTGAACGGCCCGAAACGCTGGAACTGATGCGTCGGAATATCGAGCTGTTGGCACGCGATCTGTCCGGCCAGGGTTTCGAGAACCTGTCGTTCAGCTTTGGCGGGTCGGGGGCAGGTGCCGGCGGATCGACGCCGCAGCATAATATGGGCTCATCGGTACCCGCATGGTCCACGTTGCCTGTGATTGACGACAGCGCAACCGCAACGATTTTCCAGCCGACCGGTGGGTTGGACCTGAGGCTTTAGAACGGAGCATTCCATGACTGACATCAACGCTGTCACCGCAGGCGCTGCGACGACAACCACAACGTCAAGCACATCGAGCACCAGTTCGATCACATCGGACTTTGATACCTTTTTGCAGCTTCTCACGGCGCAGCTGGAAAATCAGGACCCGCTCAATCCGCTCGAATCGACCGAGTTTGCCACCCAAATCGCGACATTTTCGGGCGTGGAACAACAGGTGCTGACAAATGATCTTCTGGCTGATCTGACGGTGGCCCTGGGTGCAACCGAGATTGGTCAACTTGCCGAATGGGTCGGGTTGGAGGTGCGCGCGGCGATGCCGGTCCAGTTTGACGGGGCACCTGTGACATTGTCACCGCAACCTGCCACTGGGGCCGATGCCATGGCGATCTTGGTGCGCAATGAAAATGGCGCGGTGGTCCAGCGGATTGAGCTGCCCGTTTCATCTGAGCCTGTGCAATGGGCGGGTACCACCACCGACGGGGCGCCCTTGCCCGAAGGGCTTTACAGTTTCGCCCTGGAAAGCAGTGCCGAAGGGGCGGTGATTTCAACGGACGCGGTCGAGGTCTACGCCAAGGTCCGCGAAGCCCGCAGCGAAGGGGGCGAAACCTATCTGGTGTTTGATGGCGACGCTCGCACGGTGGTTGAAGACGTCACTGCCATCCGCGATCCTGCATAATGAAAAAAGGTTCTGAGACGTCGCTACAACACCAGACCAATCGCGATGCCTACCCCCAAAAGCCCGGCACCCAAAAGCATCCACGTCAAGGGATGTGTCGGCTGAGATGGGGGTTCGTTGTCTTTGGCTTGCTGCCGCAACAAGGCGTCTTCAGCAAGCTGCGGCAACTTCGGGCCAAAGCGAGACACCACCCGGGCGGTGGCGGCAAGATCGCGAAGCAAAGCTTTTGGTCCGATGTTGTCCTTGATGTAATCTTCCACCGTGGGCCGGGCCACATCCCAGATATTAATCGACGGATGCAGTGACCGCGCAACCCCTTCAACCACAACCATGGTGCGTTGCAACAAGATCAACTCGGTGCGGGTTTCCATCCCGAAGCGTTCGGTCACTTCAAACAGGTAATTCAAGAGCCGCCCCATCGAGATCCGGTCGGCTTCCATGCCAAAAATGGGTTCGCCGACGGACCGCAGCGCACGGGCAAACTCATCGACATCACGGTCGGCGGGCACGTAGCCAGCTTCGAAATGAACCTCTGCGACGCGTTTGTAGTCCTTTCGGATGAAGCCGAACAGGATCTCGGCATAGACCCGGCGGGTATATTCATCGATCCGGCCCATGATCCCGAAATCCATCGCCAGGATATCGCCAGAAGGGCCGACCTTCAGGTTGCCCTGGTGCATGTCGGCATGAAAATACCCGTCGCGCAGCGCGTGGGACAAAAACACCCGCAGAACACGCTCGCCCAGATCGGTGGTGTTATGGCCTGCTGCGGCAATCGCATCGACATCGCCCATGGCGATCCCCTCGACCCAGTCCATGGTCATCACCCGGCGCGACGACAAAAACCAATGCACGGTCGGGACGTTGAACCCCGGATCGCTGTCGGTATTGGCTTTGAATTCAGCCGCCGCTGAGGTTTCAAGGCGAAGGTCCAATTCGCCCAGAACCACCCCTTCGAAATGAGTGATCACATCGATCGGGCGCAAACGGCGGGCTGACGGGGCCAAAAGCTCGACCAGCCGTGCGGCCAGGTAGAAGGCATCAACATCCTTTTGAAAGGCCGCTTCGATCTTTGGGCGCAGCACTTTGACCGCCACCTTTTGGCCGGTTGCAGCCAGCCGGGCAGGATGGACCTGCGCGATCGACGCTGCAGCAATCGGGGGGCCGAACTCTGAAAAAAGCTGATCGACCGGCGCGTCAAGTTCAGCTTCGACCATCTTGCGGGCGACCTCGACCGGGAACGGCGGCAGCTTGTCTTGCAAGACGCGCAGCTGACGCGCCAGATCGTCGCCGACCACATCGGGGCGCGTCGACAGGATTTGCCCGAATTTGATGTAGGCTGGCCCAAGGGCTGTCAGCGCCCGCGTGGCCGGCGGCAGGTTCGGATCGCCCTTGATCCCCGCCCAGGCAAACGGCGCGCCGAGTATCCAGGCTGCAAACCGCAGCGACTTCGGCGCTTCGAACGCATCCAAGACGACGCCCATCGCGCCGGTCCGCACAAGGGTCGCGCCGGTCCGGATCAGCCGG
>JBCBCY010000008.1:0-163446 GCA_038530285.1 Pseudomonadota bacterium | reverse complement strand
GTCGGCAGCCCATTTCCAGTGAAGTAAATAAGCTCGATCTCATCATTCGCAGGGTCGAAATCCAGAATTTCAGGCGCATCCCCGGTGATCCAGTCGCCCGAGACAAAGGTGTCACCGGCCTGATCGGCCAAGGCGCCTTCGTTTTCGCCCCATGCGATATCGCCATTGCCCAAATAGATCGTGTCGGCCCCGTTGTCGCCAATCAGCGTGTCGCCATCATCGGTGTCTTCGCCGTTTGACGTGCCCAAGGCAGACACCAAGACGCGGCCATCGATCACATCATCGCCCGGGTCACCGTCCAGCGTGTCTGCGCCAAGATCGCCGTCGATCGTGTCAAAGCCCGACCCACCGCGCACGCTGTCATCGCCGGGACCGCCCGTGATCGTGTCGCGTCCGTCAGCGCCTTCGATCGTGTCACTTTCCGACCCGCCGAATATGCCGTCATCACCGGCGCCGCCGCGAATGAAATCCTGACCCTCTTCGCCGCGAAGCGTGTCGTCATCCGCACCACCCAAAAGGCTGTCTGGCCCCTGCCCGCCAAGGATCGTGTCATTGCCGGAATTGCCATCGATCGTATCGGCGCCATTCCCGCCCAACAAAAGATCGTTGCCGCCGCGCCCTTCGATGAAATCCACGCCCGGCCCGCCATCGAACTCATCCGAAAAACGCGACCCTTCGAAGGTGTCGTTGTCGCCTTCGCTGTTCAGATTGGGCTCAATCGGGCCGTCATCGTCGTCATTGCCGCCGCCACCGCCGCCCAGCCCGACGCCTGCGAAAAGAGCAATGCCCAACAACAAAAGCGCAGCTTCAACCATGGCCCAGATCTCCCCCGAAGTTTCTGGCCCCCACGTTGAACTTTGGGTTGGAAGATGTCGACCTTAACGTTTTGGTATGGTTAATCTTTGCGATCACCTGCTGCGAAGAGGCGACAATCATGGCCGAAACCGGCGCGCAGACATCTATTGTTGACCAAACGGACCCTGCGGCCGCGTTGGACCGGCTGTCCGATGAGGTCGCCCGGCTCAACAGCCACAGCTTCATCACCCTACACAACAGACCATGGCGGCTATTGGGATTTCAGTTCGCCAAGGGTCTGGCATTCGGGTTGGGAACGGTGATCGGGGCGTCGATCCTGGTGTCGGCCATTGCAGTCGCACTTGCGCAGATCGAGTTTCTGCCCATCATCGGGGAATGGGCCGCTGAAATCGCCCGCCAGATGGAAGCGGCAAATTAGTCCTTCCCAGGCAGGTTTTTATCCCCTATACGCTGCAACTTCTCCATGGGCGCTGCTGGACGACATCCCGGCTTCTGCCATCCACTCAAACCAAAGGAGACCCCGATGTCGATCACTGCTGAAGACAAAGCGAAGATCATGAAGGACTTCGCAACCAAGGACGGCGACACCGGTTCGCCCGAGGTCCAGGTTGCCATTCTGTCGTCGCGCATCGCGACCCTGACGGAACACTTCAAGACCCACAAGAAAGACAACCATTCGCGTCGGGGCCTTTTGAAGCTCGTCGCCCAGCGCCGGAAGCTTTTGGATTACACCAAAGCCAAGGACGAGGCGCGCTATCAGGCGCTGATCGAACGGCTGGGCCTGCGACGCTAAGGCAAGGCACCGTCCAGACGGCAAAGGGCCCCTTCAAGGGCCCTTTATTTTTTGTCTCTTGGGGCTCTGCCCCAAACCCCGAGGTATTTCCGGGCCAATGAAAACCGCCGTGGTCGCCGGGGCGGGTCAAAGGCCTATGAAAAATTCTGCGAGCGCCATCCACAGCGGGATCGATAGAATGGCCACCGGCGTGCCGAGCCCGGTGGATGTGCCGACATAGGCCGAAGGGTTCGCCTCTGGCAGCGCCGCGCGCATGGTCGGCGGGCCCGAAATGTCCGAACTGGACGACGCCATGACCGCCAAAAGCACCACGCCCCCACCCGAAAACCCGGTCACGTGGTGGATCGCCAGACCAACCCCGAACCCCAATGCGCCGTGCACCAAAGGCGCCGCAAGCCCATAAAGAACATAGGCATGGGCCACCCTGCGCAGCTCGGACAACCGCGACCAGGCTTCCATCCCCATGATCAGCATCAGGATCGAAAGAAAGCCACGAAACAGCACATCGTAGAAACTTTCATAGACGCTGTCGGGCCGCGCAAAGATCCCCAGGGCAAGGCCCAGAACCAGCGCTGAGATCGCGGGGCTGCGGAACGTGTCCACAAGGATCTCCTTGACGATGCCGGCATCAAACCCGGCACCTTGACTGCCACCCATCGTCATGGTCGCCGCCCCGCCCTGGACGGGTGCTGCGCGCCGTTCGGCCGCCATGCGCGCCAGCACGATGGCAGTGACAAGCGCGGCAATGTCCATGAAGGGGTAAAGGGCGCCGATGAAGCCTTCGTAGGCCACCCCTTCGCTATCGAGCATCGCCATGCCTGCGGCCAGTGTCGAGGCTGAGACCGCACCGAACAGACCCGCGGTGGCCATGCCATCCATCGGCGACACCCCTTTCGCGCGCGCAAGGGTCTGCGCGCCCACCAAAACAAGTGCCACGCCCAGAAAGGTCGCTCCAAGCGCCGGCACCGCAAGTTCGATCAGGTCCGCTTCGCGCACGGAAATCCCCGCCCCGATCCCGACCTTCAGCAACAGCAGGATGACGATGAACTTATAGACCGGTTCTGGCACCTCAAGCCTGGACCCCAAGGCAGCCAGCATCATTCCACCGATCAGAAAGGCCAGGGTGGGCTTTTGAAACTGGGCCATCAGCGTGGTGGCGATGTCGGCGATCATGTCCATTCCGTCTCTCCTTGAGGTGAAGCGCATGTAGCTGCGGCATCTTCAAAAGGAAAATATATCTTTGAACACTTTTCGTTCTATAATACAGAACGATGGATCAGCTGAACTATCACCACTTGCGATATTTCCGCGAGGTCGCCCACGAAGGGAACCTGACCCGGGCGGCCGAACGGCTGAACGTGTCGCAATCGGCTTTGTCGACCCAGATCAAGGCGCTGGAGGCCCGGCTGGGCCAGCCCTTGTTCAACCGGGTGGGTCGACGGCTGAACCTGACCGAAGTCGGGCGGATCACACTGGATCATGCCGACCGGATCTTTGCGACAGGTGCAGAACTGCTTGCCACGCTGGGACACACCAGCACCGGCATGCCGCCCCTTCGGATCGGGGCGCTATCGACCCTGTCGCGGAACTTTCAGATGCAATTCCTGCGCCCGGTCCTGCAGCGCAGCGACGTGGATGTGACCCTTAGGTCGGGCGACGAAAACGTGTTATTCGCCGCGCTGAAATCGCTGACGCTGGATGTTGTGCTGTCCACCGATCCACCATTTGTCAGCGGCGAGTTCATCGCGCAGAAACTGGCCGAGCAACCTGTCGGGCTGCATGGCCTGCCCGACCGATTGCACGCGGCATCCCATTCGGACCTGTTGGCCCGCGAAGCGTTCATTCTGCCGACGGACCGGACGATCCGCACGGGCTTTGCCGCCCTCGCCGACCAATTGGGTCTGCGCCCCCGCATCGCCGCTGAAGTTGACGATATGGCAATGGTTCGCCTCTTGGCGCGCGAAGGCGCCGGCCTTGCGGTGGCCCCTGCGGTGGTTCTGGCTGACGAATTGGCGGCAGGCCGGGTCGCAACAGCGCCGTTCGACCTTGGCATCGTGGAAAGCTTTTTCGCCGTCACAACCAAGCGCAGCTATCCCCATCCCTTGCTGAAGGACGTGCTTTTGGCCAAGCCCTAGACGCCAGTGCGAAATCTGCGCCTTGCATAGGCAAATAAGCCGCCTGCCGCGACCAATCCGGCGACCGCGAAGACCAGCGGCAGAAGGGTCGCCGACCGGGTCGGTTCGGGTGCCACCAGCGTCAGCGTGCCACCATCGGTAAGGGTCCCGGTGCTGCGGCGGACCTCTCCGGTCGGGGCGAAATCGATGATCTCAACCCCAAGCGCGTCGCGCCCGGTTGCCGGGAACGCCAGTGCAACCTCGGCCATGGGATCGGCCTTCCAGGCGTAAAACCCCATGAAGGCATCCAGCTGATCCAGGCTCATGTTTCGAACGGTTTCAGGCGAATTGCACACCGCAACAGACATGGCCGCGTCGTAAGGCGTGGCGAAATCGGGCAGGATCGACGGGTCATGCACCATCATCGACAGCGCTTAGAACCCAAAGCCAGCGCCATCGATCCGGGCTGTGACATCGGCGAAAATGTCATCGGCGGTATCGAACGTGCCGCGGTAAAGCCCATCGATATCGACCGTGCCGTCTGCGGTGACAAGCGCATCAGCGCCCGCGCCGAAGATATCCGGCAGATCAGCCGCAGCGGTCGTGAAATAGACGGAAATGCCCGACGGTTCGCGGTCCACAAGCACGCGCATGTCCGCCTCGCCAAGCGCGGGGCCGGCCGCAAACACAGGTATAAACATCATCCGCCACATGGGCCTAGATGTGTAAGTCCGAACGAAAATGTCTAGGGGCGGGCCTTCAAATCCTTGCAGGCCTCCGGCGGTCTGTTTAATGTAATAGTATAACAATTATGCTAGACTCAACGCCATGGCCCGTCCCCAAAACCTTGCCACCCGCCTCAAATGTCGCCGTCGCGCAGACGACCCCATGGCCATCTATGACCGGTTGCCGCCTGAGGTGCGCCATTGGCTGCACGGCGCAAAACTGCCCTGGTCGCCGCGATCCGCCCGCGCAATCTGGGTCAAGGCGCAGCGGGCGGGTCTGTCCCCCGAAGACACGCTCGCGCGGCTGGAACGCGCTGAAGCCCGCACGCTGGCGAAAGATGCCGCGACCCGCGCGATCTGATGCGCGGGTCTCTTTGAAACACAACCGCTGGGCTTTAGGTCGCTTCGGCTTCCGCGTCTGACATCTCTGCCTCAGCCTCGGCCACCGGCTCACCCTCACCATCCGGCAGGATCAGCGTCAGGATGATCGCCGACAGGCCTGCCAGCGTGATCGGGGTCGCCACAACCTGCTTCAGGAAGGTCGGCAAATGCTGCGTGGCATCAGGCACCAGCGTCACACCCAGCCCCAGCCCGAACGACACCGCCATGATGTAAACAGTCCGCCGGGTCATTTCTTGCGTGGCCAGAATACGAATGCCCGCCACCGCGATCGTGCCAAAAAGCACCAGCGTCGCGCCACCAAGCACGGGTTTGGGCACCAGCAGAAAGACCGAACTGATGATCGGAAAGAACCCCAGAAACACCAGAATGCCCGCCACGTAGAGGCCAACATAACGGCTGGCGACACCCGTCATCTGGATCACGCCGTTGTTCTGCGAAAAGGTCGTGTTGGGGAAGGTGTTGAAGATCGCCGCGATGGCGGAATTGACCCCGTCGCCCAGAATACCGCCCTTGATCCGCTTCATATAGACCGGGCCTTCCACGGGCTGGCCTGCAATGACCGAGTTGGCGGTCAGATCGCCGGAGGTTTCAATCGCCGTGACCAGATAGATGAACGCGATGGGGATAAACAGGATCGGGTCGAAATCCAGACCGAATTTCAGCGGTTCGGGCAGTGCAAACACCGGCGCCGAGCCCAGGCTTGAGACATCGACCTGCCCGAACACCGCCGCAACAATCGTCCCGATCACAAGCCCGATCATGATCGCCGAAATCCGCAGCATCGGGTTGCCGTAAAACGTCATCGTCAGGATCGCCACAACGACAATCGAGCCCAAAACCAAGTTGATCGGCAGCCCGAGGTCTTCGCCCGCCGTCGCCCCGCCTGCAAAATCGGTGAAGCCGACTTTCACAAGGCTCAGCCCGATCACGGTGATCACAATGCCTGTCACGGTCGGGGTAATGATCCGGCGCAGCTTGCCGATAAACTGGCTCAACACGATCTCAACAAGGCTGCCCGCCAGACACAGACCAAAGAGCATCGCCAGAATGTCTTCGGGCGTGCCACCGGCGTTCTTGACCGAAAAGCCCGCCGCCAGAAGCGCGCCCAGAAACGCAAAGCTGGTGCCCTGAAGGCTCAAAAGCCCCGACCCGATGGGCCCGATGGTGCGGCACTGAATGGCCGTGGACACGCCAGAGACGAACAATGCCATCGCAATCAGGTAGGGCGTCAACTCGCCCAACCCCAACACGCCCCCGATGATCAGCGTCGGGGTCACGATGCCGACAATCGCCGCTAGCACGTGCTGAAAGGCGGCCAAAAGGCTCTCGCCCGGCGGCGGTTTGTCGTCCAATCCATAGATCAGCGTTGCGGTAGAGCTCTCTGACATGACCTGCCCCCCGGGTCTGGAATACCGCGCGCCCTTGATCGCGCTGCAACCAGCGCACCATTCAAAACCGATCAAGTCCAAGAAAACGCCGATTTTGCCCCGCCCGCGGCACACCCGCCCAAAAAACGTGCGGGGGCCCCCGGGGCTGCGCCCAGAATGTAACAGCTTTGCAAACCCAAAACCCCGCAACGCGACGGGTTTCCAAGCGCGTCTTTCTCCTGTAAGGCGAGCCAATCTGAGACGTGACGCACTGACCCCGGCGCATGGAAACGATAGGGGTCGGCGGCAATGGGGCCGCCATTGAAACGGGAGACCCGGGACCGCCCGGGCGCGCTCCCAATAGGAAACACTACATGTTCAAAGAAGTGAAAAAATCGATCCAGTGGGGCGAAGAAACGCTGACACTGGAAACCGGAAAAGTTGCGCGTCAGGCGGACGGTTCGGTCATTGCCACCTATGGCGAGACCTCCGTGATGGCCAACGTGACGTTCGCCCGGGCGCAAAAGCCCGGCCAGGACTTCTTCCCGCTGACCGTACACTACAACGAAAAATACTATGCGGCCGGTAAGGTCCCCGGCGGGTTCTTCAAGCGCGAAGCACGCCCGACCGAAAAAGAAACCCTGACCTCGCGCCTGATTGACCGGCCCATTCGGCCCCTGTTCGCGCCCGGCTTCAAAAACGAAGTGCTGGTGATGTGCACGGTGCTCAGCCACGATCTGGTCAACGACCCCGACTATGTCGCGATGATCGCAGCCTCTGCCGCGCTGACCCTGTCGGGTGCGCCCTTCATGGGGCCGATCGCAGGCTGCCGCGTGGGCTTTGAGGATGGCGAATACATCCTGAACCCTGAAGTCGAAGACATGCAGGACCTGAAAAACAACCCCGACCAGCGGCTCGACCTTGTCGTTGCTGGCACCAAGGGCGCTGTGATGATGGTGGAATCGGAAGCCTATGAGCTGACCGAGGCCGAAATGCTGGGTGCTGTAAACTTCGCCCATGAGCAGATCCAGCCCGTCATCGACCTGATCATCGATCTGGCCGAAGACGCCGCAAATGAACCGTTTGACTTCCAGCCCCCCGATTACGCGGACCTGTATGAGGCCGTGAAAAAGGCGGGCGAAAAAGACATGCGCGCCGCTTACGCGATCCGCGACAAGCAAGAACGTGTGGCCGCTGTTGGGGCTGCCAAAGAGGCGATCTTGGCGGCACTGACCGAAGACCAACTGGCAGATGCCAACCTTGGCTCGGCGATGAAGAAGCTGGAATCGGGCATTCTGCGCGGCGACGTTGTGAAAAACGGCACGCGGATTGATGGCCGGAAGACGGACGAGGTTCGTGACATTGTCGCTGAAACGAAGCTTCTCAACCGGACCCACGGGTCAGCCCTGTTCACACGCGGCGAAACCCAGGCGCTGGTTGTGACCACCCTGGGCACCGGCGATGACGAACAGATCATCGACGCGCTGCACGGCAACTTCCGGTCAAACTTCCTGCTGCATTACAACTTCCCACCCTATTCGGTCGGCGAAGTGGGCCGCGTGGGCCCTCCGGGTCGGCGCGAAGTGGGCCACGGCAAACTGGCATGGCGCGCGCTGCAGGCGGTTCTGCCATCGGCGACAGATTTCCCCTACACGGTGCGCGTGGTCTCTGAGATCACCGAATCCAATGGCTCCAGCTCGATGGCGTCGGTCTGCGGTGGATCCTTGTCGATGATGGACGCTGGCGTGCCTTTGAAAGCGCCGGTGGCCGGTGTCGCCATGGGTCTGGTCCTGGAAGATGATGGTGACTTCGCGATCCTGACGGACATCCTAGGCGACGAAGACCACCTCGGCGACATGGACTTCAAAGTCGCGGGCACCGAGGCGGGCATCACATCGCTGCAGATGGACATCAAGGTCCAAGGCATCACGTCTGACATCATGGAAAAAGCCCTCGACCAGGCGAAAGCCGGCCGGTTGCATATCCTGGGCGAGATGAACAAGGCCCTGTCGGATGTATCGGACTTCTCCGTGCACGCGCCCCGGATCGAAACCATGCAGGTGCCCACGGACAAAATCCGCGAAGTCATCGGCTCGGGCGGCAAAGTCATCCGCGAAATCGTGGAAGTCTCGGGCGCCAAGGTCGACATCAACGATGATGGTGTCATCAAGATCGCCTCGCCCAATGGGGAAGCCATCCAGAAAGCCTACGACATGATCCACTCGATCGTGGCCGAACCCGAAGAAGGCAAAATCTACAAAGGCAAAGTCGTCAAAATCGTCGATTTCGGTGCCTTTGTGAACTTCTTTGGCAAGCGCGACGGTCTGGTACACGTGTCCCAGATTGAAAACCGCCGTCTGAACCATCCGTCAGACGTTCTGAAGGAAGGCCAAGAGGTTTGGGTCAAGCTGTTGGGCTTTGACGATCGCGGCAAGGTCAAACTGTCTATGAAGATCGTCAACCAGGAAACAGGCGAAGACGCGGTTGAGGAAGAAGCCGCCGAGTAATCCGCGCGCGCTGTGAAAAGTTGAAAACCCGGGCCAAGTGCCCGGGTTTTTTGTGCGCCACGCTGGCCTTGATTGTGGCCCGGCGCTAGGGTCCAAAAGCTGCAACCGGAGAGATCGATGCCCTTTACCCTTGCCACCTGGAACATCAATTCGGTGCGTTTGCGCGAAGGGCTGGTGTGCAAGCTTCTGCAAGACGAAGCGCCCGATATTCTGTGCCTGCAGGAATGCAAAAGCCCGGTGGAGAAAATCCCGACCGAAGCCTTCGCCGCGCTTGGCTACACCCACATGATCGCGCGCGGCCAAAAGGGTTACAACGGCGTGGCGATCTTGTCCAAACGCCCAATCGTCGAAGCCGGGGCGGCCGATTATGCAGGGCTTGGCCATGCGCGCCACATCGCGGGGCGGCTGGAAGACGGCACGGTGATCCATAACTTTTACGTCCCCGCAGGTGGCGACAAACCCGACCGCGCGGTGAACGAAAAGTTTGGCCAGAAGCTCGATTACCTGACCGACATGCGCGACGCCTTTCACGCCGACAAACCGTCGCGCGCGATCCTGGTGGGCGATCTCAACATCGCCCCGCGCGAAGATGACGTCTGGGATCACAAAAAGCTGCTGCGTGTCGTCAGCCATACCCCGATTGAGGTGGACCATCTGGCGCAAACCCAGGATGCGGGCGCCTGGGTCGATGTCACCCGCGCCGATATCCCCGACGGGAACCTGTATTCGTGGTGGTCCTACCGCTCGCCCGATTGGGACGGGGCCGACAAGGGCCGCCGCCTTGACCACATCTGGGCCACGCCCGACATTGCCGGGTCCGCGCATGGGTCGCGGGTGCTGCGCGCCGCACGCGGCTGGGAGCAGCCCAGCGACCACGCTCCTGTTTTTGCGACATTTGATCTATAAGGACCGCGATGACCCGCATTATCCTCGCCTTGACCTTCATCCTGACTGCAACGCTTGCGCTGGCCCATGTCGGCGTGAAGGACCCCAAGGTCATCGCCTGGATGGCAGGCATGAAAGAGATGGGCGCGGCGGAAAAAACGCTGGCCAGAATGGCGCGCGGTCAGATCGCCTTTGACCCCGGTCAGGCGCAGGCCGCGATGGAGGTTCTCGCGCGTGAGGCGCCTCAGGTGGTGCCCTTGTTCGAAACCCCCGCCGATGATCCGAAATCCGAAGCCCTGCCCGCTATCTGGACGGCGTTTGATGACTTCAAAGCCAAGGCCGCGGCCTTGGAAACCGCGGTTGCAGCAGGCGATGTCTCAACCCCTGAGGCTTTGGCGAGCACAGCGCGCGCCATTGGCGCCACCTGCGGGGCCTGCCACGACCTTTACGTCGAAGACTAACGCTCAGCCGCACCAAACGCGGGTGATCACGCCGGCATCGTCCAAATCAAAGTTCAGCCGGGTGGGCGAAAAGTCCATCGTGATCGCCGTGTCGGGGGCGATAAATCGCGTTGTGTCCGGAAAGGTCATCGCCGCAAGGGCAGACATGTCTTGGCCCACAAGATGCGACAGGACCGGCACCCCGCAGCTGTCGTCAGGCGGGGCATCGACGCTCTCGGCCGCGCAGGCCGTGAGAAGCGCAAAGTGAAGGACGAACAAACGTAACATTCGGCCAAATTGCCCTGCGCGTTGTCTGTTATGCGATAGCGGGCAATGGCGCGGGTCATTGCAATGCCCTGCGGTTAACGTAAGGTTCCGCCAAGAAAGAGGGAGGACGACCGATGCGCACACGTGCCGCTGTTGCCACAGCCGCTGGAAAGCCGTTGGAGATTATGGATGTGAACCTCGATGGCCCCCGCGCGGGTGAGGTTCTGGTGGAAATCAAAGCCACCGGCATTTGCCACACAGATGAATTCACCCTGTCAGGTGCAGACCCCGAGGGGCTGTTCCCCGCGATCCTGGGCCATGAAGGCGCCGGCGTCGTGCTGGACGTGGGCGAAGGGGTCACCAGCCTGAAGCCCGGCGACCATGTGATCCCTTTGTACACGGCCGAGTGCCGCGAATGCGAATACTGCCTGCATCCAAAGACGAACCTCTGCCAAAAGGTCCGCGCAACCCAGGGCCAGGGGCTGATGCCCGATGGCACGTCGCGGTTTTCCACCCTCGATGGCGACCCGATCCTGCATTACATGGGTTGTTCGACCTTTTCGAACCACACGGTCCTGCCCGAGATCAGCCTGGCGAAGGTCCGCGAAGACGCCCCGTTCGACAAAATCTGCTACATCGGCTGCGGCGTGACGACCGGGATCGGCGCGGTGATCTACACCGCCAAGGTCGAACAGGGCAGCCGCGCGATTGTCTTCGGGCTGGGCGGCATCGGGCTGAACGTGATCCAGGGGCTGAGGCTGGCGGGCGCCGACCAGATCGTCGGCGTCGATGTGAACCCCGCCAAGATCCCCATGGCCGAACGCTTCGGAATGACCGATTTCGTGAACCCCACGGAAGTCGAGGGCGATCTGGTCCCCTATCTTGTGGACCTGACCAAAGGCGGGGCCGATTACACCTTTGACGCCACAGGCAATGTCCAAGTGATGCGCGCCGCCCTTGAATCCGCCCACAAAGGCTGGGGCGAAAGCATCATCATCGGGGTGGCCCCTGCGGGGGCTGAGATTTCCACCCGGCCCTTCCAGCTGGTCACCGGCCGGTCCTGGCGCGGCACGGCCTTTGGCGGCGCGCGCGGGCGCACGGACGTGCCCAAGATCGTCGATTGGTATATGGACGGCAAGATCGAGATCGATCCGATGATCACCCACACCCTGGCGCTCGAAGACATCAACAAAGGCTTTGATCTGATGCATGCCGGGGAATCCATCCGGTCCGTGGTGGTCTACTGATCGATGGGCTGCCCCGAGGCGGCGATGCCGATCCCCGCGGTGGTCTTTGTGCTGGGCATACTGGTGTTAAGCGTGGTGGTCGCGCGCCGCGATCGCATGGGGATCAAGGATGCGATCCTCGTGATGATCGGGATGAAGCGCTACACCCGCAACGGTTGGATCAATGCCGCCACGCTCGCGGTCTTTGTCGTCCCTGTGATTTTGTGGGTGGTGCTTTATGAGATCTGTCAGGCGAGGGGCTAGCCCCTCGCGCTCCCCAGAGTATTTTTGCCAGGATGAAGATCATGGAGCTTTCCATTAGGCGCGCCGGGCCAAAGGACGCGGACGCGATCTGGGCGATGCTAGAGCCGGTGATTGCGGCGGGCGATACATATACGTTCCCACCGGATATCACGCGCGGCGAAACGCTTGAGTATTGGTTGGGCCCCAAGCATCGGACTTTTGTGGCCGAGGTCGATGGCCAAGTTGCGGGCACCTACTACCTGCGGGCCAATCAGCCCGGGGGCGGTGATCATGTGTGCAATTGCGGGTTTGTCACGGCACACTGGGCGGCGGGTCGCGGTGTCGCGCGGGCCATGCTGGACCATTCGCAGAAGGTGGCCAAAGAAGCGGGCTTCAGGGCGATGCAATTCAATTTTGTTGTCGCAACCAACACCCGGGCCATTGCCACATGGGAACGGGCAGGATTTCAGACGGTGGGGCGCTTGCCCGGCGCGTTCCGTCACCCCGACAAAGGCTATGTGGACGCCTTGGTCATGTTCAAACACCTGGCCTAGGGCGCTGGCGTCTGCGCGCCGCAGGCCTTAGACACACCCGCGAAAGAGAGGCCCCATGCCCGAACGCGACCGCCCGCTTTATGCGGTGCTGATTGACGCCGACAACATCCCTGCGAAATTCGCCGCAGCCATCCTCAAAGAGGTCACGCGGCTGGGCGAGCCGGCCCTGCGGCGCGTCTACGGCGATTGGTCCTCGGGCCGGTTGTCGAACTGGTCAAAGACAGTGCGTGACCTTGGATTGGTCGCGCATCAGGAAACCGCCAACACGGTCGGCAAGAACGCGTCTGACATCGGCTTGGTGATCGACGCGATGGATATTCTGCACACGGGCCGCTTTGACGGGTTTGTCCTTGTGTCGTCGGACAGCGATTTCACCGCCCTCGCCAACCGTGTGCGCGAACAGGGCATGGATGTGATTGGCATCGGTGAGGCCAAGGCGCCTGAAGCCCTGCGCAACGTCTGCAACAGGTTCATCTCGATCGAAAACATCGTCGATGAGCCGTCAGCCGACAGCGGACCAGCGCCGAGAAAGCGCAACCCGACCGAGGCGGTGCAGCGCATCATCGCGGCGATGGACAAGATCGAACAAGACGATGACTGGTATTCGCTGGGCCGCATCGGACAGCAAATTCAGGCCGACGATCCCGCCTTCGACACCAGAAGCTACGGCAAGAAGAAACTGTCAGATCTGGTGCAGGGGCTTAAACGGCTGGAAACCCGGCGCGTCGGCAACCAGTTGCAAATCCGGCGGCTCGACTAGAGGGGCCTAAGTCCCGTAGCGGGCGATGAACATCTCGACCGCGCCATCAATCACGCGGTCGATCTCTTCTTCGGTGAACTCGGTCTGAATGCCGATGGCCATCCGAGTATGAAGCCGCGCCTTGCACAGCTCCGGGAATTGGTCGGCGGCAAGCTCGAAGTCTTCAACCTCAAGTTCGCCGCGATCAACCGCGGCCCGAAAATAATCGCCCAGCACATTTCTAACCTGTGCCGGCCCGCTTTCCCAGAACTCGCGGCCCAACTCGGGGAACCGGCCGCTTTCGGCCACCACGATCCGGTAGACCTGCTGGCCAACATCGGACAGAAAAAATCGCGTCATGCGCCGCGCGGCCTGGCGCAGCACCTGATCGACGGGGGCGTTAAAGTCGATCTCATGCACCGCAGATTCGGTCTGCGTGCGGCACTCGGCCTTGGCAACTTCCATGAACAACAATCGCTTGTCGGCAAAGTAGCTGTACAGCGTGGCTTTCGACACGCCAGCCTCGCGCGCGATCTCATCGACGCTCGCTCCTTCAAAGCCCGCGCGCATGAAAACCTCGCGGGCGCCCGCGATGACCTGATCGACCTTGCGGCCCGTTCGGCCCAGACGTTGGCCGGGAACGTGGGAGATATCATTCATATACGGTGTATAAACGATCCGGTTCAGTTTTCTCAAGCCTGCTGCCTTGTCCGCCGCCTTGACCAACCCGGGGCTTGCGCGCGTCCTTGCCGTTCGGACCCGGGCGCGCTAGCGATCTGACAAGGAGATGCACAGATGAAAACACTTTCCGAAAATGCCTGCTTCGGCGGGGTGCAAGGGGTCTACAGCCATGCCTCGGACGCCACCGGAACCCAGATGACCTTTGGATTGTATCTGCCGCCGGCCGCCAAAGCCGGTCCGGTGCCGATGCTTGTGTATCTGTCGGGCCTGACGTGCACCCATGCCAACGCGATGGAAAAGGCAGGCGCCCAGGCCCATGCGGCCGCCGCCGGGATAGCGCTGCTGTTTCCCGACACGTCCCCGCGCGGCGACGGCGTCGCCGACGACGACGCCTATGATCTGGGCCAGGGGGCAGGGTTTTACGTGAACGCCACCCAAGCGCCCTGGGCGCCGCATTACAAGATGTTCGACTACATCGCCGAAGAGCTGCCCGCCCGTGTCGCGAACGCCTTTCCTGTGCACCCCGAACGCACCGGGATCACCGGCCATTCGATGGGCGGGCACGGCGCAATGACGCTGGCCATGGCATTCCCCGACCGGTTTCGCAGCCTGTCGGCCTTCGCACCCATCGCCCACCCAAGCCAAAGCGACTGGGGTCAAAAGCAGCTGGGCGCCTATCTTGGAGAGGATACGGCGGCCTGGGCGGCGCATGATGCGACGCTTTTGATGCGCCAGACGGGCTATCCCGGCGATGTGCTGATTGATCAAGGCGCGGACGATCAGTTTCTTGATCTTCTCAAGCCCGAAGCGCTGGCCGAAGCCATGGCCGCGCGGCGCCAGCCCGGCGCCTTTCGGATGCAGGCGGGCTATGACCATAGCTACTTCTTCGTTGCGACCTTCATGGCCGACCACATTGCCCACCACGCCCGGGCCCTGGCGTGATCTGGGTTGACGGCGATGCCTGCCCGGTGCGCGCCGAGGCGGAAGCGGTCGCCACGCGCCGCCGCGTCAAGATGGTGCTTGTGTGCAATGGCGGCATTCGCCCGTCGCAAAATCCACTGGTTGAAACCCGCTATGTAGGTGATGCGCTGGACGCGGCCGATGACCTGATCGCAACCTCGGCCGGCCCCGGTGATGTGGTGGTCACCGATGACCTGCCCCTGGCCGACCGGGCCCTGGTGGCCGGCGCCCATGTGATCCGGATGAATGGCGAAGAACTGACCACCCGCAACATCGCGCCCCGGCTGGCGGCCCGCAATGCCGCCGATATCGCGCGCGGCGGCGGGCTGGCCGCAATGGAAGGCGGCGCCGGCAAGCCCTTCACAAAACGCGACCGCGCAAAATTTTCCCAAGCGCTCGACCGGGTGCTGACAGCACTGGAGCGCGCATGACGTCCCTGCCTAAGATCGAGGCCGTGATTTTCGATATCGGCAATGTGCTGATCACTTGGGCTCCCGAACGGTACTATGACCGCGTCTACGGGCAAGACCGCCGCCGCGCGCTGTTTGCAGACCTCGACCTCCACGAAATGAACGACCAGATCGACCGAGGGGCCGATTTCAAAGACACGATCTATGCCTGGGCCGAAGCCAACCCTGAATGGCGCCGTGAGATCCGCGATTGGCATGACCATTGGCTGACGATGGCCGGCCCACCGATTGAGGGGTCCATCGCCTGTTTGCGCGCCCTTCGCACCAAGGGCGTGCCGGTCTTTGCGCTGTCGAACTTCGGCATCGGCTCTTTCGCCATCACCGAGGTTCATTGGCCGGTCCTGACCGAGTTCGACCGCCGATACATCTCGGGCCACATGAAAACGGCCAAACCCGACGCGGCGATCTACGCAATGGTCGAAGCCGATTGTGCGATTGATCCGCGGGGTCTTTTCTTCATCGACGACAAGCCGGAAAACATTGCCGCCGCCGCCGCCCGGGGCTGGCAGACCCACCTGTTCGATGGACCCGGTCCCTTGCGCGCCCGCCTCGACCACGAGGGGCTGTTGTGACCCTGCCGCGCGTTGTCGGGCCCCGCGCTGAAGACGGGCTTGACTGGATTGCCCTGACGGACGCCATAGTTGCAGGCCACGCCCTGCCCCAAGCCGAAATGCGCGACAGTTTTGCGACCCGTGGGGCGGATACCATCCTGACGCGGACAGCCCTGATCGACGGTATGGGGTCGCTGGTGAAGGCGGCGACGGTCTTTCCCGGCAACACGAACGCCCCGGCGATCAACGGCGGGGTGATGGTGTTTTCGGACCGCGACGGCACGCTTGAAGCGGTGCTGGATTTCCATCTGGTGACGAAGTGGAAAACGGCCGCCAGCTCTCTTTTGGCCGCGCGCAGGCTCGCACCGCCGCGGGTGTCGCAGATCCTTATCGTGGGGGCCGGGACTGTGGCCGCGTCGATGATCGCCGCCTACCGCGCGCAGTTCGCCGATGTGCCGATTGAGATCTGGAACCGCACGCCGGACCGGGCCCGCCAGCTTGCCGGACCGGGGGTTCATATCGTCACCGATCTTCACGCCGCCGTCGCGCGCGCTGACATCATCTGCACGGCCACCATGGCAAAGGCGCCGATCATCAAGGGCGACTGGTTGCGGCCCGGCCAGCACCTTGACCTGATCGGCGCCTTTCGCGCGGGCATGCGCGAGGTGGATGATACCGCCCTGACCCGCGCGCGCCTTTTTGCGGATGCGACCCCGTCCGCCCTGCATATCGGCGAAATCTCTGACCCCATCGCGCGGGGTGTCATCACCGAGGCTGACATCCTCGCGGATTTCTACGATCTGCCCGCGTTCACCCGCGCGCCGGACGACATCACCATCGCCAAAAACGCCGGCGGGGCGCATCTGGATCTGATGACCGCGCGCTACATCCTGGGGTGCGCCGCATGATCTTTCTGGCCATCGTGGTCGCACTTTGCGCGTTGCCGCTTCTGGCCGAAGCCTTGCGCATGCCGGTTGCCAAAAAGCGGATGGGTGGCGTGCCGGGCGAATTGATAAAGCTGCCCAAAGGTCTCACGCATATTCAGCGTGACGGCCCCGAAGACGCACCCGTCGTGGTGCTGGTCCACGGGCTGACAACGCCGGCCTATCTGTTTGCCGGTGTGGTCCCGATGCTGGTGGCCGCCGGCTACCGCGTGATCCGCTACGACCTTTGGGGGCGGGGCTTGTCCGACGGCCCGATCGGGCGCCAGGACGGCGCATATTTCCTGGAGCAACTCAACGCGGTTTTAGACCATGAAGAGGTGCCCGGCCCCTTCGTGCTGGTGGGCTATTCGATGGGCGGTGCCATTGCCGCGCTGAAAGCCGCCACCGACCCGGGCGAGGTCGCAGCCCTTGCGCTCGTTGCCCCCACGGGGCTGGGCCCTGCGAATGTTCCCGCTCTGACCCGCTGGCCGATCCTTGGCGATTGGGTGATGTACGTCTTTGGCGGGGTGTTGCTTCGGCGGCGACTGAAAGGCGCAGGCTTCACAGCCTCGGTTGTCACGGACCTGCCCAAGCTCGAAGCGCGCGAGACCCGGACGCGCGGCTATCTGCCCGGTGTCTTGTCGTCGATGCGCCAGCTGGTGGCGCGCGATATGGCCCCGGAACACGCAAAGATCGCCGCGGCGGGTGTGCCGGTGCTGGCCATTTGGGGCGAGGCGGATGCATCCGTGCCGCTGTCGTCCATGGCGCGCCTGGCTGAGGTGAACCCCGACGCCTGGCACCATCAGGTGGACGGGGCCGACCACGGGCTGATCCACAACCGCCCCGGAGAGGTTGGCGCCGAAATCCTGCGATTTTTGAAGGCGCGCTCAGGCGGGTGAGGGTTGCCAGGGCTTTTCGCGCACCGGCAGGTGCACAATGGCAGAAAACGCACCCACGCCCACGCCGATCCACCACACCAGCTCGTAGCCGCCGGTGGCATCGTACAACCTCCCCCCCAGCCAAACCCCGATAAAACTGCCAATCTGGTGGGACAGGAACACAAAGCCATAAAGCGTGCCCATGTAGCGCAGCCCGTAGATATGCGCGACCAGGCCTGAGGTCAGCGGCACGGTTGCCAGCCACAAAGACCCCATCGCGACGCTGAACAACAGCACCGACCCCGGCGTGATCGGAAAGATGAAAAACAGCGCGGCCACGATGGTCCGGCCCGCATAGATACCTGCCAGAAGGTACTTCTTGGAATAGCGTTTCCCGGCCCAGCCCGCCGCCAGCGTGCCTGCGATGTTGGCCAGGCCGATCAGCGAGATTGCAATCGCGCCCAAGGCAGACGTGGTCGTCACGCCGATGGAATGCAGCGCCGAGCCAGGTGCGATCGGCCCGCAAAGCTCGGTCACCAGGGCGGGAAAATGCGCGGTGATAAAGGCCAGCTGATAGCCGCAGGAGAAGAACCCCAGGAAGATCAGCCCATAGGACGGATCGGAAAAGGCGCGGCGCACCACGACCCCCATGCTTTCTTCCAGTTCCGCCTTGCTGGCGCGTTCCGGCGCGCGCATCAACGGCAACACCAGAAGCGAGGCAAGGATCGCGGCGGCAAAAATCAGGAACACCATCTGCCAGGACATCATCGAAAGCAGGAATTCGGCGGTCGGCGCGCCCACCACCTGACCCGCAGACCCCGCCGCCGTGGCAATCGCCAGCGCCATCGACCGGTTTCCATCCGATGCCGCCCGCCCGACCACGGCCAGGATCACGCCAAAGCCGGTCCCTGCGATGCCAAAGCCGATGGCCATGTTCCAAAACTGGTGCCCTTCGGGGCTGATCGAATAGGCCGAGGCGACAAGCCCCACTGCATAAACCAGCCCACCGACAATGATAGCTTTGCGGTCGCCGATTTTCTCGCCAATGGCGCCGAACAACGGCTGGCCGATCCCCCAGAACAAGTTCTGGATCGCGATGGCGAGTGAGAATTCTGCCCTCAGCCACTGAAATTCGTTCGCGATGGGAATCTGGAACACACCGAAAGACGCGCGCACGGCGAATGAAATCAGCATGATCGCGCATCCCGCCACAAGGACGGGGGTGATCAAAGGGGCTCGGGTGTCTGTCATGATGGGTCTCCGCCTCTCAGCCTCTCTTTGAAATGGCGGGCCGTCAAATCAGAATTGGTGATCCCGCCCATCCATTTTCGCGAAGCCCGCTTTTCTTTGCGCAAAACTGCGCCTAGCAAGACGGTATGAGCGTCAGTCTGATGTCGACATATCAAGCCCGCGTCACTGCAGGCGACCTGACCCGGGATGCCGGCCAATTGCCCGTGCTTGAGCGGTTGCAAACCCTGCGGGTTTTGTTGGAAGCGCCCCCGCTGTCGGGATCGCTGATGGCGTTTTTTGCCAAGAAGGCGCCTGCCCCGCGCGGCGTTTACCTTTGGGGCGGGGTCGGGCGCGGCAAGTCGATGCTGATGGATCTA
The DNA here is from genome assembly GCA_038530285.1 of Pseudomonadota bacterium. Taxonomy (GTDB): domain Bacteria; phylum Pseudomonadota; class Alphaproteobacteria; order Rhodobacterales; family Rhodobacteraceae; genus JASJAR01. Next base: position 144,298 of record JBCBCY010000008.1, on the reverse strand, counting down.
TTTTACGACCATGTCGAGATTGCACAAAAACGCCGCGTGCATTTTCATGCCTTCATGCAGGACGTTCAGTCCGGTTTGAACAAGGCGCGCAAGGACGGGGTCGAAGACGCGATCCTGCCGGTGGCAGCCGCGTTGACCGAAGACCTGAAGCTGCTGTGCTTTGACGAAATGCAGATCACCGACATTGCCGATGCGATGATTGTTGGGCGTCTGTTTGAAAAGCTGTTTGCGGCCGGGGTGACGGTTGTGGCCACATCCAACCGGCCGCCGCGCGATCTTTATAAAGACGGGCTGAACCGCGACCTGTTTCTGCCCTTCATCGCACTGCTGGAAGAGCGGCTGGATGTGGTCGAAATCATCGTGCCGACCGATTATCGCCAGACCAAGATCGGCGCCGATGACACCTATTTTTACCCCTTGAATTCAACGTCCAGGCAGGCGGCGCGCGCGGTCTGGACACAGCTTGGCGGGGCGCCGGATACGCCCGGTCTTGCGCTGGGCGTCAAGGGGCGGACGGTGACCATCCAGCACTATGTCAACGGGGTCGCGCGGTCGGAATTCTATGACCTGTGCGCGCGGCCTTTGGGACCTGCCGATTACCTTGCCATTGCCGAAGTATGCCGGGTCCTGGTGCTTGAAGATATCCCGCGTCTGTCGAGCGAAAATTTCAACGAGGCCCGCCGGTTCGTGACCCTGATCGACACGCTTTATGAAGCCGGCGTCAGGCTGGTGGCGACCGCCGCCGACCGGCCCGATCAGCTGTACCTTGAAGGCGCTGGGACCTTCGAATTTGAACGCACCGCAAGCCGGTTGAAAGAGATGACCGGCGGCCAGTTCGGCGCCCAAAAGTGACGTATTCAAATCGCATCACACATTGTAGTCAAACCCCATGACACGCAGACCAACCGGCCGGCAGGACGACAAGCGGCGCTTTTTCTTGGAAACGCTTGAAACCTGGGCGGATGACAACGGGTTTGCGGTGTCCAAACTGTCGGGCGACTGGGTGGTTCTTCTGACCCGCGGCGGGTTGGTCCTGCCGGTGATTTCCTATGACATCGGGCTGAACCCGTCGTCGGTGCACCGCATCGTCAACGACAAGGTGGCCACGTTCGACGTTCTGCGCGCGGTTGGGGTGGCAGCACTTGAACACCAGATCGTGCTGGACGCGGAATTGGCCCGGTCGCGTGGCGAGGCGGACGAGTTGGCCCGGGTGACGGCGGTCTTTGATGCGATGGGGGGCGACAGTGTGGTCAAGCCCTTGGATCAATCCCAGGGGCTGGATGTGATGCGGGTGCGCACCCCGGGCGAATTGGCCGAGGCCTATGCCCGATTGTCAGTGCGCTATCGGCGGTTTTGCATCTCGCCCTTTGTTCAGATCGCGCGCGAAGACCGGTTCTACTTCTTGGATGACGCCTGTTTGTTGTCCTACGGCAAACGCGCGACAGTCGGCGGTTTAGGCAACCTGGCCCAAGGGGCCGAGGTGATCTTTCACGACGGATCGGAAAGCCCGGCCCGGGTCCTTGCGGCGCGCGCGCGTGCTGCCCTTGCCCTGCGGTACGGCTGCATCGATGTGGCCACGCTTGCGGATGGGTCGCGCTGGGTGCTTGAAGCCAATTCGGGCGTGATGTTGGATGAGATCGCCCGGGCGGCAGCTACGGCTGGGGTGGATTTGCCATTGGCTGCAACCTACCGCGCGGGGCTGGATGCTTTGTTGTCAGAGCGGGAGGGGTAAGCCCAGGCTGCGGTCTCTGTTGTCGCCTTTACAGATTTGACAGACCTTGATGCCGGAAACTTCAAAAGGTTCCGGACCGATGTCTTTTGAAGAAATCGATGGTCGTGTCGCGGCCTGTTACAACCCGTCCAACCCCGGGATGGGCAAGCGTTCGTTCAAAAGTTCGGCCATGAAAAATGACCCGAAGATCAGCGCCAATGCGGGCCGGGCCGGGTCGCGCGCGGCGGCCAGCCCCGCCAGAATATCTTCGGTCGTGCTGGTGGCCAGTCCCGCAGCCGTCATGCCCGCAGCGATCTCGTCTGCCCCGTAACCCAGTTTCAGCCGCGACATATCCACGGCCACACCGGTATCAAAGAGGTCTCCGAACGCCGCCAGAACAGGGCCGATGTCGCGGGTGTTCAGCATGCCCAGACACAAGATCACCTGCATATCCGCCTGTTTGAGGGTCCGCAGATAGGCCGCCGCACCGGCCGCCGCATGGGGGTTATGGCCCACATCGAGAAAGACGCGCATCGGCCCCGGCACATGGGCGCTGACATCCAATTCCTGCATCCGCCCGGGCCATTTGGCACCGGTGACCGCCGCTTCAAGCGTTTCACCGTCAAAGCCCAACTGGCGCAGGGCGACCACAGCGGTGCCCGCGTTTGAAATCTGGTGCTGGCCGCGCAGGTTCGGCAGCGGCAGGTCCACAAGGCCCGTTTCATCTTCGACGATCAATCGCCCGGCCTCAGACCGCGCATGCCAGTGTTGGCCGTGCACCAACAAGGGCGCACCTTGGCGCATCGCTTCGCGTTCGATCACCTCCAGGGCGTCGTCCTGCTGGACGCCCACCACCACGGGCACATCGGGCTTGATGATCCCCGCCTTTTCGCCCGCGATTTCAGTAAGCGTGTCGCCCAGATAGGCCTGATGGTCATAGTCGATGGTGGTGATGATGCTCAGCCGGGGCGCGTCGACCACATTGGTGGCATCCAGCCGCCCGCCCAGGCCAACCTCCAACAGCGTGTAGTCGGCGGCATCTTCGGCGAAAGCCAACAAGGCGGCGGCGGTCGTAATCTCAAAGTACGTGATCGGGTGGCCCGCGTTTTCCGCAAGCACCCGTTCGAGAAGCGGCACAAGGGCATCTTCCGAAATCAGCCCGTCCGACAGCCGGATCCGTTCGTGAAACCGCGCCAAATGGGGCGAGGTATAGGCCTGCACCCGTTGGCCCGCCGCCACCAGCCCCGCGCGGATCATCGCCTGGGTCGAACCTTTGCCGTTGGTCCCTGCGATATGGATCACAGGCGCGAGCGAGCGATGCGGATTGCCCAAACGGCCAAGACAGCCCCACATCCGTTCAAGCGTCAGGTCGATGTCTTTGGGATGCAGCGCCATCATCCGGTCGAGGACGGCGTCAGACGCCGGGGTCACTCGGCCGCGTCCGCTTTCGGCGCGGTCGCCTCAGGTGCGGGGTCGGGCTTTGGCAGGTCGCCTGCAATCGCCGGGGGCAGACCAAGCAGCATCCGCGTGATGGTGACCAATTCGTCCTTCATGTCGCGCCGGTGGGTCACCCGGTCAAGCATCCCGTGGTCCAAAAGGTATTCGGCGCGCTGGAACCCCTCGGGCAGTTTTTCGCGGATGGTCTGCTCGATGACCCGGGGCCCGGCAAAGCAGATCAGGGCGTTCGGCTCAGCGATTTGCACATCGCCCAGCATCGCATAGCTGGCTGTCACCCCGCCGGTGGTCGGGTGGGTCAGCACAACGATATACGGCAGGCCCGCCTCGCGCAGCATGTCGATGGCCACCGTGGTGCGCGGCATTTGCATCAGGCTTAAGATGCCTTCCTGCATGCGCGCACCACCGGCGGCCGAAAACAGGATCAAGGGGCGTTTGAGTTTCACCGCACGTTCGGCCGCCGCGATGATCGCATTGCCCACATACATCCCCATGGAGCCTGCCATGAACGAAAAATCCTGACCGGCAGCGACGATGGGCGTGCGGCCGATTTCGCCTTCGGCCACCAGCATCGCTTCTTTCTCGCCGGTGTCACGCTGGGCGGTCTTCAACCGGTCGGGATAGCGCTTCTGGTCGCGGAACTGCAGCGGATCGACATTGGGTTCGGGCACCTCAACCTCGGTGAAAATACCGCCGTCGAACAACAGCGAGAACCGATCACGCGGGCTGATCCCCATGTGGTGGTCGCAACTTGTGCAGACGTTCTGGTTTTCCGACAATTCGCGGTGAAACAACATCGTCCCGCATTCGGGGCACTTGGTCCACAGGTTCTCGGGCACCTCGCGGCGCGAAAACAGCGAGTTGATGCGGGGGCGAACGTAGTTCGAGATCCAGTTCATGGGGTGTCCCGGTTTCTTTGCGCACTGAGGTAATCCGGGCTGCGGGGAATTGCAATCAGGCGCAGCCCTTAACGCGCCGTCAGGCGCCGGGTGACAAACCAGGCCGCGGCCAGCAAGACCATGCTGGGCAGAACCGACCAGCCCACAAGGTCGGGGTCGGACGCGGAATAAGGTGTCAGATAAAGCGACAGGCCGGTGATCGTGCCATCGGTTGCGATCAAGGCGATGCCGTTGAAGTTATTGGCGAAATGTATCCCCCAGGCCGCGCCGATCGACCCGGTCTTTGCCGTCAGGTCCGCCGCCGCCAGACCGAACAGGAAGGCCACCGCCAAGGGCAGCCAGACATTGTCGCCCAGGGCCGCGGGGTTCCAGTGAACCAGCGCAAACACCGCAGCCGGGATCAAAAGCCACAAAAAGGGCGACCGGAAGCGTGCGGCCAGCTGCTGTTGCAGATAGCCGCGAAACACCAGTTCTTCGGCACCCGTTTGCACCAACACGCCCAGAAGCGTCAGGGGCAAAAGCATCAGCCACGTGCGGGCGGGGACATTGGGGATGCCGTCAAACCCCAAAACGAACGACGGGATCAGAACAACAAGGGAGATCGCCGCGGTCACAGCCGCGCCAACGCAAAAGTGCCGCATCACCCGGGGCGCGCGGCCAAACAGCGTGCCCGGCCCGCGCTTGTGCAGGACCTTGGCGGCGACAAACACGCCGGCGGCCATCATGGGAAAGCTCACAAACAGGATCAGATAGGTGAAAAACGGTGTCGAGGGGGCCGCGACCTGTGCTGACCAGGTTAGAAAATCCGATTGGGGTGCGGTGAGCCACCAGACCAGCGCGAGCAACCCGAAGGTCCCGCCCATATAGATCGCCGCCGCCAGGATCAGCCCAAGCATCAGCCGCCAGATCGCAGGGCGCCGTCGCGCGGGTGCAACGAAGCTTTCATAGACGGGCGGGAATGTGGACTGCGCGGTCATAACGCTGAGGTATGCGGTTGCGATCAGCCGTGCAAGCACTGGCGCCTGTTGGGCAAGCCCCCGCAGAAGATCGCCGCCCGAAGGAGTGCTTCGAGCGGCGCTTGGGCCTCTGGCTCAGGCGGTTGCGGTCGCTTCGATCTCAAACATCAGGCCGGGGATGGCCAGCCGGGTCACGCCCAACAGCGTCATCGGCGGGGCGTTCTGGACCGCCCCAAAACGCATCCCGAACAGATCGAAGTTTTTCAGCGCTTCATCCACATCGGTTGCATAGACGCCCAGTTTGGTGACGTTGGACAGGTCCATGCCCGCCTCAGCCAGCACCGTTTCGAGGTTCGCCAGCGCCAGATCGATCTGCGCGCGCATATCGCCTGGATGCTGCGGGGCGCCATTTTCATCGACAGCCGTTTGACCGGCACAGGTCACCTGACGGGTGGCGCCTTCGATGATTTCGGCCTGGTTGTAGCCCAGCTTCAGCGACCAGTCCCAAGGGTTTACTGCGGTGCGTTTCATGTCTTCGTTCTCCGGTTTTTGGGGTCCTGAGATGTCTCTAAATTTTATTGGTGCCAAAATTTGTCACTAAATGTGTTAGGGTGAAAAAATGAACATTCGAACCCGCCATGACACCATCGTGCGCAGCCTGCGCCGCAGCGGCACATCCACCATCGACGCCTTGGCAGACGAGGTGGGCGCGTCGCGGCGCACGGTCCTACGCGATATCGCGGCCCTGCGCGATGAGGGCTTTGTCATTCATTCCGAAACCGGGCCCGGCGGCGGTCTGCAGCTTGATCCGCAATCGATGCAGACCACCGCACGGCTTACTGTCCCTGAAGTCTTCGCCCTGCTGATTTCGGTCGCCGCGATGCGGGCGGCGGGGAACCTGCCGTTTTCGGGTCTTGCCGATGCGGGGCTTTCCAAGATCGAAAAATCCCTGCCGTCCGACAAGGTGCGCGATCTCAGGCGCATTCTGGACTGTCTGCACATCGGACAGCTGTCCCCCCTGCAGGATCTGTCGGATTTGGGGCCCCTTGATGCGGCCCTTCTGCCGGCGTTTGAAACCGCCTTTCTGGACCGCCAGCACATTGCATTCGACTACCGCGACGCGAAGGGGGCCAGAACGACCCGCCAGGTAGAACCACAAGCGATGCTGATCCTGCCGCCGCTTTGGTATCTCGTAGCCTGGGACCCCGCGCGAAACGACTTTCGCCATTTCCGCATGGACCGGATCAGCGCTCCCGAAGCTTTGCCGGGCACGCAGTTTCGTCGCCGTCATGTCCCCTTTGAAGAGGATGTTTGCCCCTATTCCGAATTTGTCGGCCAGGCGTCGTGACCCGGCACGCAAAAAAGTGGGGGCGGGAAAACCCGCCCCCAAAGGTGCTCACACGAGGTGTCTGATTTGAGGCTCAGACTGGCAACACTTCTCACACCGCAAAGCTTGGGGATGTTGCGGCGCCCCGGTTGCCTTAGCTCCCGGTCCGGCGCGGAGCCGAACCGGGAACGACGTGGAACATCCTGAGACCTAACGCGCCCCTCGCCCGGGAAAAATTCCCGGCACCCGCGGTGGGCTACACTGATTACGCGGCAAATGCCTTGCCCCCTGTCCGTTCCTGGCTGGCTTGAATTGAAGCCAACCCTGTCTTGGTAGGATGAAGATAGGGGAAGGCTTAAAGTAAGGAAAATTCAAAATAATTGTGCTTAACGCGAGTTTCACTCATGTTAAGCGAGGGCCGCCAACTGCCGTTCGAGCGCCGCCTTGATCTCAGGTGCCAGATCATCGCGGATCACAGACCAGACGGGATAGGCGAAATGCGGGACCTCCGGCACAGTGTGCAAGCGTCCGGCGTCCAGAAAGGGCCGGGCGTAACGGGCCGGCAGATAGGCCGCCGCTTTGCGATCGGCGATATAGTCCGCCGCCAGGGCGCCCAGCGACAATGTCAGGCCGGGGTTCGATTGATCGGGAAAGGCCAGTTCGTGGCTTTGCAGAAACTCCGGCCCCCAGTCGACGAACACATAGTGATCCGCCCAATCGGTGGCGTTTTCCCACGCCGCACACAAGATCAGGTCTTCGTCAAACACCCGTTCAACCGACAAACCGGGCCTGATCTGCGGCGTATAAAGAAGGGCGGCTTCGATCAGCCCTTCGATCAAAAAGCGCGTCAGGCGGTCTGGCATGCCCAGTTCGGCCCGGATCGACAGGCCGGGCATCTCGCGGCGCATCCCGTCGATCAGGTCAAAGCCCACGCGCGGCCAAAGCGAGTATTGCGCCCCGATGGCCAGCGACGCGGTAAAGCCTGCGGGCAGGGCGATGTGCTGGCGTGCTTCGGTCCAAAGCTTCAGCATCGACAGCGCGTAGCGTTCGAACTCCACCCCCGCAGGCGTCAGTTCCGCGCCTGCTTTCGAGCGGGTGAAAAGGGGCTTTCCCAGATCGTCTTCCAGCCGCTGGATGCGCAGGGACACGGCCGATTGGGTGACGAAGAGCCGTTCAGACGCGTTGACGAAGGAGCCCGTCGCGGCAACGTCAAGAAAGGTGCGGATAAGCGTGATGTCCATGCGTACTTTGTGACCAGGTCTTCTGGTGACAACAACTGTTGTCTTGCGAAGAGCTCATATTTCAAGGGCGCCGCGCGGCCGCCGAAACATGGCCAAATTGTGTGCTTTTGTGGGCGTCATCTTGTCAGAGTTCCCCGGCGTGAGACAATGCAGAACGCCAAGGCATCAGTGTCTTCGAAAGTGAACCGGATTTGCACTTTTGCGCAGGTTGAATGGGCCCTTCCCGGGTGGCACATCTACCCCAGCCCCTGACCTCGCTTGGTTTGTAAATAGTAAATGGTGATGAGCAATGTTCTGCTCGGTGTACCAAGCGAGGTCGGGAAGGCGGGCACCTGGATTTGGCCGCGCACGGGTACAGGCCCGCGCCGGGTGGCCAGCGCCGCAGAACAAACACCTCTTCATGGGGTTCGGGTTGGTGGGTCTGGTTAAGACCGACGGGCCCGTCAGGGCGACAAACCGGAGCGCCGCGCCCGGCCGCTCGACCGGGGGATTGCAATGTGGCTGCCCCTTGCGCCGTGGTTGGCGGCGGTCTTCAGGGCCGGTGTCTTTGATCAGGCGGCGGGTGATGATCCACCGCAGGGAACGTTCGGGTCACAAGATGTGAGGAATGGATTAAGGCGAGGTGAAGGGGGCGTGCGGTGGCTTGCCTTTCAGGTCGTCGTCCGGGATGGTTTGGCCATGATAAAGCGCACGATATTGGCGTTCTGTGCGGGGGTGATGGCGACGACGAGTGCGGCGGCGCACGCTTGCGTTGATCGCATCTTGCTCGGCGACGGTCGGTTGAACCATGCCCTTGTGGAAGAGATGTTTGGCCCACTTGGCCCAGTCAGTCACATCGCATCCGGACAGGGTTTTTTCGAGGTATTTCGAAATGGGGCGAAGGGGGACAATTACTTTGAAGATCTGTTGGGTCGTGAAGGATATGAGCTTCCGTCCGGGATGGTCATTTTAACGGCGGGTGTCGTTGATCGGCAGAGCGTCACGTTGAAGTATCAATGCCCTGTCACAGAGACACCACGCGCAGTTTGTGGGTACGACCCAGCGGCGGTTTCAGTGGAGCCTGTTGAATACAGACGGCCATTTGGCCCCGCTCTTCGACCCCGCATTCAGCGGCCCGAAACCTCAACCGGACCTGTGGCGCAATGGGCGCTCAATGAAGCGCGGGACCACTATTGCAACTACGGATTGAGCCTTAACGAGTTGGGCGAACCGTATGACCTACGCGTGTTTGAAACGCGGCCCGCGCGACACGCGTTGGAGCGGTGGAGCCTGGGTATGCAAAATGACCCAACGCCCGGCCAATATGCGCGCGGCATGTACCGTTGGAATTTCCAGTTTGATGTGGGGAAATTTGATGAGTTCGTGCGTTAGGACCGTGGGCTTGGCCGCATTGTCTTGAAGCGTGTCGGTCGCCCCCTTCATCTCCCTAGAAATATCCCGGGGGGCGAGCGCCAGCAAGCGGGGCAGCGCCCCCTTAAGGCGCGTCAGTTCTTGCCGCGCCCCCCGCGACCAATTATGCCCAGCCGAACACCAAACACGGGGGGGCCGACATGGCGCATAAAAAGTGGGACAAGACGAAACTGCCAAGCCGGCATGTGACCGAGGGGCCAAGCCGTGCGCCGCATCGGTCGTATTTCTACGCCATGGGTCTGACCGAGGACGAGATCGCGCAACCCTTTGTCGGCGTGGCCACCTGCTGGAATGAGGCTGCACCTTGTAACATCGCGCTGAACCGTCAGGCCCAGGCCGTGAAGCTGGGGGTCAAACGCGAAGGCGGCACGCCGCGCGAGTTCACCACCATCACTGTCACCGACGGGATCGCGATGGGCCATGAGGGGATGCGGTCGTCGCTGGCATCCCGCGAGGCGATTGCCGATACGGTGGAACTGACCATGCGGGGTCATTGCTATGACGCGATCGTGGGTCTTGCGGGCTGTGACAAATCCCTGCCGGGCATGATGATGGCGATGGTGCGCCTGAACGTGCCGTCTGTGTTCATCTATGGCGGGTCGATCCTGCCGGGGCGGTTGAACGGCGAAGATGTAACGGTCCAGGATGTGTTCGAAGCGGTTGGCAAGCACCAGGCGGGGAATTATTCGGACGAGGAATTGGCTGTTCTGGAACGTGTCGCCTGTCCGTCGGCAGGGGCCTGTGGCGGGCAGTTCACGGCCAACACGATGGCTTGTGTGTCCGAAGCGATTGGTCTGGCGCTGCCCAATTCGTCAGGTGCGCCTGCGCCTTATGAAAGCCGGGATGCTTACGGTGAAGCCTCAGGGGCTGCCGTGATGGAGTTGATCGAAAAGAACATCCGGGCGCGCGATGTCGTGACCCTGAAAAGTTTGCAGAACGCGGCGCGCATTGTGGCCTGCACCGGCGGGTCGACCAATGCCGGGCTGCATCTGCCTGCGATTGCCCATGAGGCGGGGATCGATTTCGATCTGAAGGATGTCTGCGAGATTTTCCGCGACACGCCCTATTTCGTCGACCTGAAACCGGGCGGGAAATACGTGGCCAAAGACCTGTATGAAGCGGGCGGCGTTCCGGTGGTGATGAACGAATTGCGCAAGATCGGCATGATCCACGAAGACTGCATGACCGCGACGGGTCGGTCCATGGGCGAAGAGCTGGATTTGGTCGCGCGCGAGGCCGATGGCCGCGTGATCTACCCTGCCGCTGCCCCTTTGTCGAAGACCGGCGGGGTTGTGGGGCTGGAAGGCAATCTGGCCCCCGAAGGCGCGATCGTGAAGATCGCCGGCATGCCAGATGAGATGCTGACATTCACTGGCCCCGCGCGGGTGTTTGAATGCGAAGAAGACGCGTTTGAGGCCGTCAAGGCGCGCCAATATGAGGAAGGCGAAGTGATCGTCATCCGCAACGAAGGCCCCGCAGGCGGCCCTGGCATGCGCGAGATGCTGTCGACCACGGCCGCACTTTCCGGCCAAGGCATGGGCGCGAAGGTCGCACTTATCACCGATGGGCGCTTTTCTGGCGCGACCCGGGGCTTTTGTGTCGGCCATGTGGGCCCCGAAGCCGCCCATGGCGGTCCGATTGCATTGATTCGCGACGGCGATGTGATTACACTGGACGCCATCAAGGGCGAGCTGTCGGTGGATTTGACCGACGAAGAACTCGCAACCCGGAAAGAGGCTTGGGCAGGCCCACGTGAAACGATTTACGCATCTGGTGCGCTTTGGAAATATGCGCAATTGGTCGGGGCAACCCGGACCGGAGCCGTCACCCATCCGGGCGCCGAAAAAGAAGCCCATGTCTACCCCGACCTGTAGGGTCGCGCTGGGCGCGGCGCTCGCCTTGTCGGCCTGTGCCGTGCCGGTGGATGTGTCGCGTCTGGCACCAGACTCGGTCCTGTTGGTGGAGGATGTCGTGGTGGCAGGCCCGCCGGGATATTGCGTCGCCCCCGGCACGGTGCGCGAAGCCGACGGGGCCGCGTTTGTGGTTCTGGGCAGCTGTGCGTCGCTTTCGGACGGCGCCCTGGGTGCGGCGCCGGCGCAACCGGGCGTTCTGACGGTACTTGTGTCAGCCGCCGGTGAAGGCGCCCCATTGTCAGCCGCCAGCAGCGACGACCTGGAAGCCTTCTTTGAAAGCGATGCGGGCCGCAGCGCCCTGTCACCGGACGGACAGGCCGCGACGGTCGAAGTGATCGAAGCGCGCGCCGGTGTTGGCCAGGTCTTTGTGCGCGCGCGCGATCTGTCAGGCCAACGCCCTGCCGGGATCGATCCGGAGTATTGGCGCGCCCTGGTTGACGTGCGCGGGCACCTGGTGACGGCGACGCTTATCGGGTTTGAAACCGATCCGCTTGATCCGGGCCTAGGTTTGCGCACGCTGTCTGATCTGACCGATCGGCTCCTTCGCGAAAATCCGCCAAGTTTAGAAGAATGAAAGAAAAGACTGACATGACCGCGCCCAAGCCTCGCAAACTTGCCGCGAGAGGAGTGTGATGACGGGATTGGTCTCAGGTCGGTTGGCATCCTGGGTTGAGCGGCGCACGCTCAGCCGTTGGACGCGTTTGGCTGATGGGGCAAGTGCCACCGACCCCGAGGTGCTGAAAGGTCTGCGCCGGCGCGCGCGTGCGCTGCAACAGCGGATCGACCGGGTGTTGCATGTGGCCGACGGGCGCCTTGCCTTGCCGATGGTGGGGGCTGCGGGCATTCACAAGCCGTTGCATACCGATTGGGCCTGGCGGCCGGGGCTGTGGTCGGGGCCGGTGCGCCCCTATGGCGCGGTCGCCGTGACCGCCAGTACGGATCTGGGCGGTGACGCGACCCTCTATCACGATTGCAGTTGGTCGGAAGTGACTATGCGGCAGACGCGAAATTCAAGCGCGGACGCTTTGGCGCCCTATGGCGCCAGCATCGATGTTTTCGCCTTTGATGGATCCTACCTGTCGGTCGTTGTCGATCTGCCTGCCGACGCCGTCGATGGGCTGACCAAGGCCCATATCATCCGGATGGAAGCGCGCATCACCAGCGAGCGGCCGTTGGAATTCTTCGCACGGCTGAACGTGCAACATGGCCCCAACACCGAACAGATTGTGCGCGAAGTGCCCGCTGAGGACCGCGACCGTGTTGTCGAGTTTGACCTGGCCTATAGCCAAATCCGCGAGCGTCACCTTGGCCGGGCCTGGGTCGATCTGATTTTTGACCGACCCGCGTTCAAAGAAATCCGGATAGAAGACATCGCATTCACGCGCCGACCGCGGGCTTTGCTATGAAGGATTCCGGCCTTTCTGCGTACCGGCTGACGCCGATGGCCATTCGCGCGGGCGTCTGGGAAGGGGTGTTGACGCTTCTGGATGCGGATGCGCCGGCACCCGTGATCGATCTGTGCCTGGGCCGGGACCGTCTGACACAAGCGCAGGTGTCGGCCAGCGCGGATGGCACCTGGCAGGTCAAAGCGCCCCTTCCGGCCGACGCCTTAAGCCAGGGCGTGCACACCTTCTGCCTGGTCGACCGCGACACCGGCATGATGCTTGAAAGTTTCACGATGGCCTTGGGCGAACCGCTGGATACCGACCTGCGGGCCGAGATTGATCTTTTGCGCGCCGAGCTTGATCTGCTCAAACGCGCGTTCCGGCGACACTGCGCGGGCGACTAGCCGGGCATTAGGATGACGTCGCGTCGCGGGTGACTTTGCTTTACGCGCACGTCAAGCTTTAGGAATGACGTTTCCCTATCCGAATCTGTTCGAGCCGATTGAATTGGCCCATGTGACATTGCCCAACCGGGCGATCATGGGGTCGATGCATACAGGTCTTGAAGAAAAAGGCGATTGGAACCGGCTTGCGGAGTACTACGCGACCCGGGCGCGCGGCGGTGTCGGCCTGATTGTGACCGGTGGCATGGCCCCCAACCCCGAAGGCGCGGTCTATCAGGGGGCGGCAGGGCTGTACGACCACCGCCAGATCGCCAACCACCGCGTGGTCACAGACAGGGTGCATGACGCGGGCGGCCGGATCGCGATGCAAATCTTGCACGCGGGCCGCTATGCCTATTCGCCCGCCGCAGTGGCCCCGTCCGCGATCAAATCGCCGATCTCGCCCTTCGCGCCCACCGCCTTGGACACGTCCGGGATCGAAAAGCAGATCGCTGATTTCGCCCAGACCGCGCTGAACGCCAAAGCGGCAGGCTATGACGGGGTCGAGATCATGGGGTCGGAAGGGTATCTTCTAAACCAGTTCCTGGCCGCCCAGACCAACACCCGCGTCGACGCCTGGGGCGGATCCTACGCCAACCGGATGCGCCTGCCAGTGGAAGTGGTGCGCCGGGTCCGCGCCGCGGTGGGTGCCGATTTCATCATCATCTACCGGATTTCGCTGTTGGACCTTGTGCCGGGCGGGTCGACCTTTGACGAGGTTATCGCGCTGGCCCATGCCATCGAAGCGGCCGGGGCCGATGTGCTGAACACCGGGATCGGCTGGCATGAGGCGCGCATCCCCACGATTGCAACCTCGGTGCCGCGCGCCGCGTTCACCTGGGTCACGCAAAAGCTGCGGGGCGAGGTCAGCCTGCCGGTGGTCGCGTCAAACCGGATCAACACGCCTGAGGTGGCCGAAAGCGTGCTGGCCGCAGGCGCGGCGGATTTCGTATCCATGGCGCGGCCCTTTCTGGCGGACCCGGATTTCGTCAAGAAAGCCGCCGCAGCCCAGGCCCGCACGATCGCGCCCTGCATTGCCTGCAATCAGGCCTGTCTTGACCACACGTTTGAAGGCAAGCTGGCGTCCTGTCTGGTCAACCCGCAGGCCGCAAACGAGACCGAGCTTGCCTATACCCCGACGGACGCGCCCAAAACCGTGGCGGTGGTGGGTGCAGGTCCAGCCGGGATGATGGCAGCCTGCGTGGCCGGCGAACGCGGCCATGCGGTGACCCTTTTTGAAGCGGCGGGCGTTGTGGGCGGGCAACTCAACATGGCCAAGGCCATCCCCGGCAAAGAGGAATTCCACGGGCTCGTGGATTGGTTCGCGGGGCGGTTAGAAAATGCCGGTGTTGAGGTAAGGCTGAACGCCAAGGCCGACGCGGACGCGCTTGCGGGTTTTGATGAGGTTGTCATCGCCACCGGCGTGCAGCCCCGTGACCCGGAAATCCCCGGCCAGGACGGGCCGAACGTGGTGTCCTATATCGATGTGTTGCGGGGCGGTGTGCCCGTGGGCGACCGCGTCGCAATCGTGGGCGCGGGCGGCATCGGGTTCGATGTGGCGGAATACCTGTCCAACAGCGGGACAAGCCACACGATGGACCCAGACGCCTGGCTTGCCCATTGGGGCATCACTGATCCGGCCAAAGCCCGCGGCGGGCTGGCCAAACCGGTTGAAGACCCCTCACCGCGCCAGATCGCGTTGTTGCAGCGCAAGGCGGAAAAGCCCGGCAAGCGGCTTGGCAAGACGACGGGCTGGATCCATCGGCTGTCGCTCACGCGGGCGGGTGTGAAAATGCAAGGCGGTGTCAGCTACGACCGGATTGACGCCGAGGGTCTGCATGTCACCGGCCCTGACGGGCCAAGCGTGATCACAGCCGATACGATTGTGCTTTGCGCGGGGCAAATCTCCGAACGGACGTTGGCAGATGCGCTGATCGAAGCCGGCCGGACACCGCATGTGATCGGTGGGGCCGATGTGGCGTCTGAACTTGATGCCAAGCGCGCCATCGACCAGGGTGCGCGGGTCGCTGCCGCTCTTTAGCCCCGCGTCGGCGATGTTTCGCAAGGCCGAACAGTGTTGATTTTCCAAAAAAACTAGGTGTTTCGCGGCCCCTGCCTGTTTCCGGGCCAAATACGATCCGCAAGAAACCCCGATATTGTCGGCCCCTGACCAAATTCTCGCCTTGTTTGACCTCGATACCTCTTCGAAACCGCTGGGGGGCGGCCATGCTGAAGGGTTAATTGAAGATGGACCGACTGACCGAAATGGAAGCATTTGCGACCGTCGTCGATCAGGGTGGATTTACCGACGCTGCCAAGAAGATGGGGATTTCCAAATCCGCAGTCTCAAAGCATGTGTCGTCCTTGGAAGCACGCCTTGGGGCGCGCCTTTTGAACCGGACGACGCGTCGTGTAAGCCCGACCGAGATTGGACTTGCCTACTACGACCGCGCCCGGCGCGTACTGAACGATGCAGGTGAGGCGGACGCTCTTGTCACCTCGATGCAATCGGCGCCGTCAGGGCTTCTGCGGATTTCAGTAGCAACCGATTTTGGGGTGAACCACCTGTCGCCTGTCTTGGGTGAGTTCTTGCAGGAATTCCCCGAGATTACGGTGAACATGGTGCTGAACAACCGCTATGTTGAGCTGATTTCGGAAGGCTTTGACATGGCGATCCGCATTGGCGAGCTGGAAGACAGCACGCTGCGGGCGCGCAAGCTGTGCGAGACCACAAAGCGGATGATCGCGGCACCAGAGTACTTTGAAAAGTACGGGCGGCCCCAGAAGATCGATGATCTGAACGAACACAAGCTTCTGCACTACTCGAACCAATCCTCGGGCAATGTGTGGAAAATCACGGCACCCTCGGGCGAAAAGCGCCAGGTGCGCACGGCCGGCTGGCTGACGGTGAACGACGGCCAAAGCCTGTTGAACGCGGCCATCGCCGGGCTGGGCATTGCCTATCTGCCGACCTTCCTGTGCGGTGACGCGATGGAACAGGGTCTGGTCGAAGAAGCGATCCCCGAATTGCCGACCGAAAACCAGGGCATCTATGCGGTCTATCCGCCGGGCCGGTTTACCCAACCGAAAGTCCGCGCCTTTATCGACTTTCTTGTCCATTCCTTTGCCGACAAAGGGCCGGACGTCTGGTGAAACCAGGTTTGTAACTGCGGTTCCTGTTGCGGTGTAAAGGTATTTCCCTCAGCATTTTAAGCCAACTCACGGGCGCCTTCGGGTGCCCGTTTTTCTTATTGCAGATCACTCGGTTTGGCGCGCCTGGCTTAGGATGATCGCCGCCAGGATCAGCCCGCCTGCGATCCATTGCCCAAGGCCCAAGGGCTCTGCAAAAGCGACCCAGCCGACGACGAACATGGTTGGCAGTTCAACCGAGCCTGCGATGGCCGTGCGGGTCGCACCAATGCGCGGCGCCCAGATTGTATAGACAAGTTGCGGGACAAATGCCGCGACAAGCGCCACGCCAAAAACCAGCCACCAGCCTGTCGTGGTGGCCGGCAAAAGCGTGGCCAATCCCCCTGTCGCCAACAAAAGCGGTGCAAGCCCAAGCAATGTGCCAAGCTGAATGGACGCCATGCGCGCGATGATCCCCAGATCGCCGAGCTTCATCGTCAGGACCGCGATGCCATAGGAAAAACCCAAGGGTGCTGTCAACGCGATCAGCATGGCGGGGATGTCATCTGCAGAGACCGGACCGGTTGAGGCCGACACGGCGGCGGCCACCAGGACAAGTGCTGCAGCCGTCCACGCTTGAAGGCTTGGCCGATACCCAAACCAGACCCAGCCCAGAAGCGCGGTAAACAGCGGATAGGTCATGTACAAAACACCCACGGTCGCCACCGGCAACGTTTGCAGAGCCGTGGCATAGCCAATCCACCCCAGCCCCAGCGCAAGACCTGCCGACACCGCCCAGGCAATCGGCACGACGTGCACCCGTGCGCGCCAGACGAACGGGAAAAAGATCAGCCCCGGCAGGGCGAACCGCCAGAACGCCACATCGACCGGCCGCATCCCGCCTTCGATCAAAGACCGCGCGAAGAACGGCACCGACCCAAAGCACAGGGCCGCCAGCATGACGAAAATCGTGCCAAGAAAGATGCTCTGCGATGGGCCCATTCGGGGTCGCTATCACGCGGCCCTGCCCCGCACTAGGGGTCCGCGATGATGGCTTCGACCCGGCGGTTCTGCCGGCGTCCTTCCGGCGTGGCGTTTGACACTAATGGTGCGAGAAACCCCACACCCCTGGCCGAAAGCCGCGAGCCCGGCACATCGAACCCCTCCGTCAGGGCGCGCATAACAGCACGCGCGCGCAGTTCCGACAGGCGGATGTTCTCATCAAGCCCGCCGACATTGTCCGAATGACCCACCAGCACGAGGGTCTTATCGGGGTTCGCCGCAAGCCAGGCCGCGAGCGCTTCAAGCGAGGCGAACGGTCCCGCGCCCAATTGCGACGAGCCGGGCTGAAACGTCAGATCAGCCAGGACCACGCGCCCTGTGGTATCCAGCGTTGCGGCCAACCCGCTTGTCGGCGGCGCGGTATCGGTCAAGACCGGCTGGGTGGTGGCTTGAAAGGTATCCGGCGTCTCGGTCGGGGTGACAAGCGTCAGGTGCAGATGCCCGCCCCCTTCGGACCGGCTGGCGACAAGGGCGATCACCTCCAATCCCGAAGGGCCTTCCCGCTCAGCCGCGACATAGCGGAAATCCCCTAGATCGACGTACATCGCGGGTGCAGGCAGCAAATCCAGCGCCAGCCGGAAGTCAAAGCCGCCGCAATCACGGTCGCGGCAGGCGTAGCGGCCTTTGAAGCCCAGCGCTTCGAGTTGCTCGATCACGGGGGCAAGGATTTGAAACGGGGTCGCGGTGCTGTCGGGCAGGCTCCAGGCGCGCCGTTCGATCCGGCCTTCGGCCATCAGGCCCGGCCCCCCTGTCGCGTCGCGTGGCCCGATGGGCAGCAGGAATTGGTCAGCCGCGCGGCGATCATCGCCCGTTTCAACCGCGCCGGCGGGCAGATTCAAAGTCAGCGCAAAGGTGCCGCAAGGCGCAAAAAGCACCAAAGCGGCAAGCAGGATTGCCAGCGCACGGCCTTGCACGATCCTCATCCCCTTCACGTCCGATGTCCGCAGCGTCCCACAGGATGGCCGCCGAGGGAAGGTGTGCGCAACAGAGCACCTAGTTTTTCAAGGGCTTGTGGTCGCGCGGGCATGGCTAGCCAAGGTGGCCCTGAAACGCGGCCCTAAGCGCGGTCATCGCATCTGCCAGCGCGGCTGCATCGGGCCCGCGCACAACGACATTGGCCCCCAGCACGCCGGCCTGATTGAACGGGTACGACCCGAAGCTGAGGTCGGGGAAGGCCGCCGCGATGTCACCCAGTGGGCCTGCGATATCGCCTTCGGGCAGGTGGACGGGCAGGCTTTGGGTGGCCAGCGGCGCACCGCCCGTAAGCGACGGCAACAGGCTTTCGAGCATCGCCTGAAAGATCTTTGGCACGCCCGCCATCACATGGACGTTTTCCAGCGAAAAGCCAGGTGCGACCGACACCGGATTGTCGATCAGCCTGGCCCCGTCGGGAATGCGGGCCATCCGCAGTCGCGCTGCATTCAGGTCCGAGCCCTGACGATCGTAGTGGGCCTGCAAAAGCGCGCGGGCATCTTCGCGCACATCTATCGCGGCCCCCATGGCTTCGGCGACGCAATCGGCGGTGATGTCGTCATGGGTCGGCCCGATCCCGCCGGATGTGAACACATGGGCATAGGCCCCCGCCAGCGCACGGGTCGCAGCGATGATTGCGCCGGCATCGTCTGAGACAACGCGCACCTCTTTCAGGTCGATGCCCACCTGCGACAGACGGCCTGCGAGATGGTGCATGTTCGCATCACGGGTGCGGCCTGACAGGATTTCATCGCCAATGACAAGCATCGCGGCGGTGGGGTTGGGCATGGGGCTTCCTTGCTCGTTGGCAAGGCTCGGTATAGGTCGCGGCCCATGCGCTTTGAAACCCCTCTTGTGCCCGCGCGCCTGATCCGCCGCTACAAACGCTTTCTGGCAGACGTACTGCTTGACGATGGCCGCGAGGTCACCGCCCATTGCCCCAACCCGGGCGCGATGCTGGGACTGGACGCGGAAGGCGCGCGGATCTGGCTGGAGCCCAATGATGATCCGAAAAAGAAGCTGAAGCACGGCTGGCGGCTGGTCGAACTTGCCGCCGGGCATATGGCCGGGATTGACACCGGCGTGCCCAACCGCGTCGTGAAAGAGGCCTTGCTGGACCAGCGCGTCCCGGCCCTGGCCGCCTATACCGATATTCGCCCCGAAGTGCGCTACGGCGAAAACAGCCGGGTCGATTTTCTGGCGACCGCACCGGGCCTGCCGGACGCCTATGTCGAAGTGAAGAACGTGCATCTGCGGCGGCATGGCGCGCTGGCCGAATTCCCCGATTGCGTGACCACACGGGGAGCCAAACACTTGGGCGAACTGGCGCGTGTGGCCGAAGCGGGACACCGCGCGGTGATGCTTTACGTCATCCAGCGGACCGATTGCACCACAATGCGCCTTGCGGGGGATCTGGACCCAGGCTACCGCGCCGCCGCCATGGATGCGGCCGACCGCGGGGTCGAGATGGTCGCCCATGCCACGGCGATCACCACGGAAGGCGTCTGGCTGACCGACCCTGTGCCGGTCACGATGTGATCGCTGCACCTGCAGCATGATCTGGCACTTGGTGCGTATTTGCCCTATGTAAGGCCCTAGAAACGCATGGAGCGCGCCTTGGACGAAAAAGCCCGCGGCCGTCTGACCAAAGACGGGATCAGGATTTACGACAACGCTGACTTTGCTGGCATGAAAGCGGCCGGCGGTTTGGCCGCGCGCATCCTTGATGATGTCGCGGCCATGATCCATCCCGGCCAGACCACCCAGGCGATCGATGCGGCCATCGAGGCGATGGTGAAAGAGGCAGGTGCCACGTCAGCCACAATCGGCTACAAGGGCTACCGCCACGCCTCCTGCATCAGTGTGAACCATGTGGTCTGTCACGGCATCCCGGGCGCTGCGATCCCCAAAAGCCGGGAAGAAACGATTTCGCGCGATCTCGAAAAGCGCCGCAAGGATGACGCGCTGCTGGACGGCGATATTCTGAACATCGATGTGACGGTGATTTTGGATGGCTGGTACGGCGACACCAGCCGCATGTATGTCGCAGGCACGCCGTCCAAAAAAGCCGAACGCCTGATCCAGGTGACCCATGATGCCCTGATGCAGGGGATCGAGGCGGTCAAGCCCGGCAATACCTTCGGCGACATCGGGCGCGCCATACAGGCCTATGTGGAAGCCCACAAGATGTCTGTGGTGCGCGATTTCTGCGGCCACGGGCTGGGCCGGGTGTTTCATGCCCCGCCCAACGTGCTGCACTACGGCCGGCCGGGCACCGGCGCGGTGCTGGAAGAGGGCATGTTTTTCACCATCGAACCGATGGTCAATCTGGGCCGGTCCGACACTTATACCCTGCAGGACGAATGGACCGCCGTGACCCGCGACAAGTCACTCTCGGCGCAGTTTGAACATTCCGTGGGCGTCACCGCGGACGGTGTTGAGATTTTCACCCTCTCGCCCGGTGGGACCTTCCACCCGACCCAAGGGTAACAACCCCCTCGACATTCGGCCCGCATGGGGCTTTCATCTCCCTGCAAATATCCTGGGGGAGGGCCTGCAAAGGCCCGTGGGGGCAAAGCCCCCGTCCGCCCGATCTGAAAGGGCATGGCCGTGACGGACTTTCTGCTTCTCGCCTTCATCTTTTTGATCGCCGGGGTGATCTCGGTGCCGATTGCTTCGCGGCTTGGGCTGGGGTCGGTGCTGGGCTACCTGATCGCGGGGATCGTGATCTCGCCCATTCTGGCGGTGCTGGGCGTCGATGTCGTGTCGATCCAGCATTTTGCGGAATTCGGCGTGGTGATGATGCTGTTTCTGGTGGGGCTGGAACTGGAGCCGAAGCATCTGTGGGATATGCGTGGGCGCCTTCTGGGGCTTGGCGGCGGACAGATTGTTCTGTCGACGCTGGCGATCATGGGCATTTCGATGCTGTTCGGGCTGACATGGTCGGTGGCGCTGACGGTGGGTCTGGTGCTGGCGCTGTCGTCGACCGCGATTGTGCTGCAAACGCTGAACGAAAAGGGCCTGATGAAGTCCGACGGCGGGGAATCCAGTTTCTCGGTGCTGCTGGCGCAAGACATTGCCGTCATCCCGATGCTGGCCTTCATCCCGCTTCTGGCGATGCCGGAACTGGTCGATCTGGCCGGTGCGGGGGCGGACGCAGCTCATGGCGCGGATGCCGCGCAGGGTGCAGACGCCGCACATGGGGACGACCACGGGGATGACCATGGCGATGACCACGGGTCGGGTTTGTCGCTGGTCGAAGGGCTGAACGGCTGGCAGACCGCCCTTGTCACCCTGGGTGCCATCGCGGCCGTGATCCTGGGCGGGAACTACCTGACCCGCCCCGTTTTCCGCTTCATCGCGGTGGCCAATCTGCGTGAATTGTTCACCGCGACCGCGCTGATGATGGTCATCGGCATTGCGCTTTTGATGTCGCTGGTGGGCGTCTCGGCGGCCCTGGGCACCTTCCTGGCCGGCGTCGTTCTGGCGAATTCGGAATATCGCCATGAGCTTGAATCCGACATCGACCCCTTCCGCGGCCTGCTTTTGGGCCTGTTTTTCATGACCGTGGGCGCGGGCATCGACTTTGAACTGCTCTTTGGAAGCCTGTTGTTCTTTGTCGGCATGACCATCGGGCTTTTGGTGCTGAAAGGCGCCATTCTTTACGTGCTGGGCAAAATCTTCGGGCTGCGCGGGGCGGACCAATGGCTGTTTGCACTGGGGCTGGCACAAGCGGGCGAATTCGGCTTTGTGCTGTTGTCGTTTACGCTGGCCAACAACGTGTTGCCCGCCGATCTGGCCGACACATTGCTTTTGGTGATCGCCCTGTCGATGCTGCTGACCCCGGCCCTGTTCATCCTGTACGACCGGGTGATCGCGCCGCGCTACAATCAGGCCGAGGACCGCGAGGCGGACGAAATTGACGTCGACAGCGATGTGATCATCGCAGGCATCGGCCGCGTGGGCGGTGTGGTGAACCGGATGCTGCGTTCGGCCGGGTACAATCCCACCGTCATCGACTATTCGTCCCAGCAACTTGAAAACCTGCGCCGCTTCGGCACGATGGCGTACTACGGCGACGCCACCCGGCCCGATCTGTTGAACGCCGCCGGGATTGCCAATGCCAAGCTGTTCGTGGTCGCCATCGATGACGAAGAAAAGACCACCCAGCTGGTCGAATATGTGACCAATGCCTATCCGAACGTCCATGTGATGGCGCGGGCGCACAACCGCCACCATGTGTATCACCTTTGGGCCGCCGGGTGCCGCGATATCATCCGCGAAACCTATGACAGTTCGATCCGGATGGGCCGATCCGCCTATGAGGCGCTGGGGATTGAGCCCGACAAGGCCGCCGCCATGGCAGAGGCCTATAACGCAATGGATCGCCGTTCGATGATTGAGGTGGCCGATGCCTATGACATCAACATCCCCGTCATGGAAAACGAGGTCTATATGGAGCGCGTGCGCGAAATTCTTGGGCCCTGGCAAGACGAGCTGAACGCTGAGATGAACGAAATTCGCTTTGGCGCATCGGCTGAGACGGACGAAAGTGAGGCGCCCCAAGCACCGCGTGACGGCGCGGCAGAACAGCCAAGCTGAACCCGACGCATTGCGGGCCTTGGACTTTTGGTCTGCAGCCCTCATATAGACGCGTAGTTTTGCCCTTGAGGACACAGAATGCTTGAGCTTGGAACCAACGCGCCTGCCCCTGCCGCCGATCTGATCAAGGATGTGGGCGAAGAGACGTTCATGGTCGATGTGATCGAAGCCTCAAAAGAGGTGCCGGTGATCGTGGATTTCTGGGCGCCCTGGTGCGGCCCATGCAAACAGCTGACCCCCGCGATCGAAGGCGCGGTGACAGCGGCAAACGGCAAAGTGCGCCTGGCCAAGGTCAATGTCGATGAAAACCAGATGATCGCGGGGCAATTGCGGGTTCAGTCGATCCCGACGGTCTATGCGTTTTGGCAAGGCCAGCCTGTTGACGCGTTTCAAGGGGCGCTGCCTGCGTCCGAAGTTCAGGCCTTTGTCGACAAGGTCGCAGCTCTCGCCGGCGACGGCGGGCTTGGCGAAGCGATTGAGGCGGCCGAAGAGATGCTTGCGGCAGGGGCCGCCAGTGATGCCGCCCAAACCTTTGCGGCCATCCTGGGCGAAGACCCCAAGAACGCGGCCGCCTATGGCGGGTTGGTGCGCGCGCATATCGCCGCTGACCAGTTGGACCAGGCCGAAACCCTTCTGGCCCAGGCCCCCGAAGACATCGTTGGTGCGCCCGAACTCGAAGCGGCGGCCGCCCAGATCGAACTGGCGCGTCAGGCGGAAAATGCAGGGCCCGTGAACGAGCTTAAAGCCGCCGTTCTGGCCAACCCCGACGATCATCAAGCTCGGTTTGATCTTTCGGCCGCGCTTCAGGCCGCCGGCGACACCGAAGAGGCGGTCGCAGAGTTGTTGGAGCTTTTCCGCCGGGACCGCGACTGGAATGACGGGGCAGCCAAAACCCAGCTTTTCACGATCTTTGAGGCTTTGTCCGCCAAGGATCCGATTGCGCTGAACGGGCGGCGCAAGCTGTCATCGATGATATTTGCCTGATCGCCATTGCGGCCTAGGTCCATGTCAATGATTGCCGCAGCCGATTTGCCCGACACGATCCCGGTTTTTCCATTGCCCGGGGCCCTGCTTTTGCCGCGGGCACGCTTGCCGTTGCACATATTCGAGCCGCGCTACCTGGCGATGCTCGATGACACGATGAAGACCTCTCACCGGTTGATCGGGATGATCCAACCGCGCGAAGTGCCCGGTACGAACGAGGTGAAGCTGCAGACCATCGGCTGTGCGGGTCGACTGACGGGATTTTCGGAAACCGAAGATGGCCGCTATATGGTGACGCTCTCTGGGGTGTCGCGCTACAAGATCACGTCCGAAGTTGAAGGCTTCGCGCCGTACCGACGCTGCACCGTGGACTGGACGCCCTTTCATCGCGATCTGGGGGCTGCTGAAACCGACGGCGGCTTTTCGCGGGACGATTTCATGCCGCTTCTGGAACGGTTCTTCGAAGCCCAGGGGCTGTCGACGGATTGGGAAAGCCTCAGCGGAGCGGAAGACGAATTGCTGATCAACTCGCTGTCGATGCTGTGCCCGTTTGAGCCTGAGGACAAACAGGCCCTTCTTGAAGCGCCTTCGCTTGTCACCCGGCGCGAGACCCTGGTGACCTTGATCGAATTTGGCCTGCGGGGCGGGTCCAACGAAGAGATGATGCAATGAGCGCGGCCCCCCCAGATTGGGAGCGCAAGATGCTCGAAGCGCTGGTGTGTCCGGAAACCCGGGCGCCGCTGACTCTTGACCGTGAGGCGGGCGAACTGATTTCAAACGCCGCCCATCTGGCCTATCCCATTCGCAATGGCATTCCGGTGATGCTGGCTGACGAGGCGCGCAAACTCGACTGAGCGCGGGAAGATTTTTTCAAAAATCTTGGGAAATTTCTGAGATCAGAAATTTGGCCCGCCTAGATCGACAGGCCCTGCGCCAAACGCGGAAGGGCCCCCGTGACGCCAGCGGCTTCGCGCATGAAACCCCGGCGGAGTTTGGGCAAGTTTCCGACCAGGCCAAGCCCCAGGTCACGGCCAAGCCGAAGCACCGCGTTGTCATTTGAAAACAGCCTGTTGAACCCATCTGTCGCGATGGCCAGGGCCGTGGCATCGAACCGCCGCCAAAGCTGGTAGCGCTCCAGCACGTCCGGCCGCCCCATATCTTCGCCGCGCCGGTGGGCTTCGACCAGAACCTGTGCCAGCGCGGCCACATCGCGAAGCCCCGCATTCAGGCCCTGCCCGGCAATCGGGTGGACCCCGTGGGCAGCATCGCCGATCAGCGCGACACGCTCGGCGGTGAAGCTTTGGGCCAGCGACAGGCCAAGCGGGTAGGTATAACGCGCCCCTTTCAACGTAATCTCACCCAGAAAGGACCCAAACCGAGGGCGAAGCTCCGCCAGATAGCCCGCATCATCAAGCGCATTGATCCGCGCGGCGGCCTCAGTCTGTTCGGTCCAGACGATGGATGCCACCTTGCCCTTCAGCGGCAACAGCGCCAGCGGACCCGACGGCATGAAAAACTGCTGGGCGATGCCGTGATGGTCCTTTTCGTGACCGATCGCGCAGACCAGGGCTGTTTGTCCATAGGTCCACGCCACCCGTTTGATCCCGGCGCGTGCACGGGTCGGGCTTTCGCGCCCATCTGCGGCCACCAGACACCGCGCTGTCACCTGGCGCCCATCTGACAGGGTGGCGGTGACACCGCCGGGTACGGCCGCGTGGTCGGTGACGGCCAGACCATCAAGGCGGGTGATCGGGTCCTGCGCCTGGACGGCCGCCAACAATGCCGGGCGCAGGTGGCGGTCTTCAACCAAATGCCCCATGGGGCCTTCTTCGAGTTCGGCGTGATCGAATTCCAAAACGAAGGGGGACGGCCCCTGCCCCGGCCGACCATCAGAGACTTTGATCTCCAGGATCGGCTGCGCCTTGTCTGCAAGCGTGTCCCAAAGACTAAGGGCTGCAAGCATGCGCTGCGACGCGACCGCCATGGCGTAAGACCGCCCGTCAAAGCCCGCACGCTTTCGCACAGCCACTGGTTTGGGGTCGGCAATCGCCACGCTGAGGCCCGCTTGCGCCAGCGCCAGTGCCAGTGTGGCGCCGTTCAAGCCACCGCCAGCGATCAATACATCGGTCGAGATATCCATGCTGCGCAACTTGTTCTTTTGCGCGACATTGTCGATAGGACATGCAGTCGCTTTTTGGGAAATAGCTGTGATGGCGGATCTCTTGACCACGAACGCTGCCGAATTGGGGCGTCAGATCGAAGCCGGGGACCTTGACCCCGTCACGCTGACCGAAAGCGTCCTTGACGCCATTGCCCGCCATCCGATGAGCGGCCGGATCTATGCGCGTACCATGCCCGAGCGTGCCCTGGCCGAGGCTGACGCCGCACGCGGTCGTGCCAAAGCCGGGACGCGGCGCGGCCCGCTCGACGGTGTGCCTGTGTCCTGGAAGGACCTGTTTGATACCGCCGGATGCGCCACCCAAGCGGGATCGATGCTGCTGGACGGCCGGGTCCCGTCGGCTGACGCAACCGTGGTGGCCCAGGCTGCCGCGCGCGGGCTGGTGTCGTTGGGCAAAACGCATATGTCCGAACTTGCGTTTTCCGGATTGGGCTTGAACCCGGTCACGGCCACGCCGCCCAATATCCATGACCCCGATGCGCTGCCGGGCGGGTCGTCATCCGGGGCGGCCGCGTCCGTGGCGTATGGGCTGGCCCCGCTAGCGATTGGGTCGGACACAGCCGGGTCGGTGCGCATTCCTGCCGCGTGGAACGATCTTGTGGGGCTGAAGACGACACATGGGCGCCACCCGAGCGATGGGATCGTGCCGCTTTGCCCGAAGTTTGACACCGCAGGGCCGATTGCCCGATCCGTAGAAGATGCCGCCATGGGCTTTACCGCGCTCGGCGGGCCGACCACCGACCTTAAATCCTGCGATCTCAGCGGCGCACGGTTTCTGGTGCTGAAAGGCACGGTGCTAAATGATTTGGACAGCGCGGTTGGGCCTGCCTATGAGACCGCGCTGTCGCGGCTGTCTGCGGCGGGTGCCAGTTTGGAACATGCCGCGTTGTCTTGCGTGGACCAGGCGCTGGAGCTGTCCACACTCTTTGCGCCCGAAGCCTACGGCACCTGGGCCGCGACGATTGAAGCGAACCCGGATGTCATGTTCCCCCAGATCCTGGAGCGCTTTCGCAGCGGGGCCGAAATGTCGGCCAAGGACTATGTGGCGGGCTGGCAGCGTCTGAACAGGCTGCGGACGGAATATGCGGCGGCCACGGCAGGGTATGACGCGGTGATCTTGCCGACCTGCCCGATCCTGCCGCCCAAGACAGCCCCTTTGCTGGCCGATGACGCGATATATGCGCGCGCAAACCTTCTGGCGCTGCGCAACACGCGCGTCGGCAGCCTGTTGGGGTTGTGCGGCCTGACGGTGCCCAGCGGGACCCCATCGGTCGGGGTATTGCTGCAAGGGGCGGCCGGGGATGAGGGGCGCATTCTGCGTCTGGGGGTCGCGGCAGAACGCGCCTTGTCCTAAAAGCCACAACGCGCGCCGACAAACCCCCGTATCCATGTTGAAATTCTGGACGCATGGGGCGGCCCTGGGCTAGGGTGATGCGAAACGGGGCGCAATGACCCCGGGCACTGAGGCAGTAATGGATTACCCTGAGCGGTTTTCGGACCTACCAGAGTATGCGTTTCCGCGTTTGCGGGCGCTTTTGGACGGGCATGCGCCCGGCGGCGAGGTCGTGGCCATGACCATCGGTGAGCCGCGCCATGCCATGCCGCAGCCTGTGCTCGATGCCGTTGCCGCCCATGCCGGCGAGTTTGCCAAGTACCCCCCCAACGATGGCACGCCGGAATTGCTGAGCAATATCGCGGCCTGGCTGGCGCGCCGCTATGGGGCAAAGGTAGATCCGGCCACACAAATCATGGCGCTGAACGGCACGCGCGAAGGTTTGTTCAACGCCGCACTGGCGCTTTGTCCTGAACAAAAGAACGGCCAGCGACCCGCCGTCTTGATCCCCAACCCGTTTTACCAGGTCTATGCGGTGGCCGCGCTGGCCGCCGGGGCTGAACCGATCTTTGTGCCCGCAACGGCGGCGACCGGGTTTCTGCCCGATTACACCGCGCTGGACCCTGCCCTTCTGGACCGGGTGGCGGTGGCGTATTTGTGCTCGCCTTCAAATCCGCAAGGGGCCGTGGCGACCCCTGCCTATTGGGCGGATCTGATGGCGCTGGCCGAACGCCATGATTTCCGGGTCTTTGCCGACGAATGCTATTCCGAGATTTGGCGGACCGCGCCGCCATCAGGCGCGCTGGAAGCGGGTGCGGATCCCGAACGCGTGGCGGTGTTTCATTCGCTGTCCAAACGGTCAAACCTGCCGGGGTTGCGGTCGGGCTTTGTGGCCACGGGCCCTGAGACCATGAAACGCCTGCGCCGGTTGCGCGCCTATGCCGGTGCGCCTTTGCCCCTGCCCTTGATGCGCGGCGCCGAAGCCGCCTGGGCGGACGAGCGCCATGTCGATGAAAGCCGTGCGCGCTATCAGGCGAAATACGACATTGCTGATGAGGTGTTCGCCGGGATCGACGGCGCCGGCGCGCCTGAGGCCGGGTTCTTTTTGTGGCTGCCTGTGGGTGATGGCGAGACCGCCGCCCTGAAGCTTTGGACACAGACCGGCGTGCGCGTCATGCCCGGCGCCTATTTTGCCCGCGATACCGGCGCGGGAAACCCCGGCAAACCCTATATTCGCGTCGCTTTGGTGACGCCCGAAGACGAAACCAAAAGCGGACTGACAAAGATCCGCGACTGTCTCTACCAGTGAGGAAAAAAGCCATGGCCATGACGACCCGACCCAGAGACCCGCTGTTTGATGCCGATACCGCAGAAGTGATCGAGCGGCGCGGGCGTGAGTTGATCGGCATGGCGCTGATCGCCCTGGGGGTCGCGGTTGGAGCACTTGTCTGGTCCTACAGTCCTGACGACCCCAGCTGGTTGTCGGTCACCGATGAGCCCGCATCGAACTGGCTGGGGCGCATTGGTGCCGCGATTGCGTCGCCCCTGCATGTGATCATCGGCGTCGCATCCTGGGCGATTGCTGCGGTGCTTGTGGTCTGGGGTGCACGGTTTGTGTTCCATAACGGGGCGGACCGCTGGGCGGGCCGGTTGATCTTTGCACCCATCGGGGTGGCATTGGTCGCAGTCTATGCGTCAACCCATGTGCCGGGGGCCGATTGGGGCCATTCGTTCGGCCTTGGTGGGCTCTTTGGCGACACCGTGCTTGGGGCCGTGCTGGGTGTGGCTCCGGTCAGCGCGGGGCTTGGTTTGAAAGTGATGTCAGGCCTGACCTTTGTGGGGGCTGCCACGATGGGCGCCTTTGTCCTGGGGTTCACACGCGCAGAACTCTGGGCCTACGCAGGGTTTCTGGTCCGCGGCTGCGTGATGGTCTACGCCGTTATCCTGGCCTTGCTGGGCCGCGGCGCAAAAGGTGCGATCCGCGGTGGGGCGGGCATGATGGCGCGCCAGTCTGAGCGCCGGTCAGAACGCCGTGCCATGGCGGCAGCCGCCCCAGAACCCGCGCCCATGCGCCGGGCCGAACCGCCCGTTGAAACACTGGACCAAGCGGCTGAGCCTGGGCTTTTGGCAAAGCTGCCGGGGCTGTTGAAGCGCGCGCCCGTCGAAGACGAGGCTGTGGTTGAAAACACCGAGGAAGACGCCCGCATCAAAGCGCGGATTGCCGATGTGATCCGGTCGCGTGACCGCAGCCTGCGGGCTGAACCGCCCTTGGCCCGCCACCCGCGCGGGCCCCAGCCAATGATTTTGGACGGAGCCGACCACATCGCGCTGGAAGACCAGCCGATGCCGGAACCTGAATTGGTGACCGGTGTGGTGCCCCTTGCCCCGTCTTTCGGGTCGTCGCGCAGTGCCACGCCAGAACCCAAAGCCGTGGTCGAACACCCCAAGCCCAAGGTGAAGGTCTCTGCCCGCGCGAAAGCCGAAGCGCAGCCGCAGTTTGCCTTTGACGACACCGACCGCACCTTCGATCTGCCGCCCCTGGCGTTGTTGGAAGATCACCAGCGGATTGAACGCCACGAATTGTCCGATGCCGCACTGGAAGAAAACGCGCGCATGCTTGAAAACGTTCTGGATGACTACGGCGTGCGCGGCGAGATCGTATCGGTCCGCCCCGGCCCCGTTGTCACGATGTACGAACTTGAACCGGCCCCGGGCCTGAAAGCGTCCCGCGTGATCGGGCTGTCGGATGATATCGCCCGGTCGATGTCGGCGCTGTCGGCGCGGGTGTCCACCGTGCCGGGCCGGTCGGTGATCGGGATTGAACTGCCCAATGAGCGGCGCGAGAAAGTGGTGCTGCGCGAGATTTTGTCGTCGCGCGATTACGACGATGGGCACCACAAGCTGCCCCTGGCCCTGGGCAAGGACATCGGCGGGGAACCGGTGATCGCGAACCTTGCGAAAATGCCCCACCTGCTGATTGCCGGGACCACCGGGTCGGGCAAATCGGTGGCGATCAACACGATGATCATGTCGCTTTTGTATAAGCTGACGCCGGAAGAATGCCGGTTGATCATGATCGACCCAAAGATGCTGGAACTTTCCGTTTATGACGGGATCCCGCACCTTTTGTCCCCCGTTGTCACCGACCCCAAAAAGGCGGTTGTGGCCCTGAAATGGGTCGTGGGCGAGATGGAAGAACGCTACCGCAAGATGTCGAAAATGGGTGTGCGCAACATCGAAGGCTACAACGGCCGTGTGGCCGATGCCTTGGCCAAGGATGAGATGTTCAGCCGCACCGTGCAAACGGGCTTTGACGATGAAACCGGCGATCCGGTGTTTGAAACCGAAGAATTCGCGCCCGAAAAGATGCCCTTCATCGTCGTCATTGTTGATGAGATGGCCGACCTGATGATGGTCGCGGGCAAGGAAATCGAAGCCTGCATTCAGCGGCTGGCACAAATGGCGCGGGCGTCAGGCATTCACCTGATCATGGCCACGCAGCGCCCGTCGGTTGATGTGATCACCGGCACGATCAAGGCGAACTTCCCCACGCGGATTTCGTTCCAGGTGACCGGCAAGATCGACAGCCGCACGATCCTGGGCGAACAGGGGGCGGAACAGCTTCTGGGCATGGGCGATATGCTGTACATGGCAGGCGGGGCGAAGATTACCCGCGTCCATGGGCCGTTTGTGTCCGATGAAGAGGTTGAAGAGATCGTCAACTTCCTGAAAGCCTATGGGCCGCCCGACTATGTGGGCAGCGTGGTTGAAGGGCCGGCTGACGACAGCCAAACCGATATTGACGCGGTTCTGGGTCTGGGTGGCAACACCGATGGCGAGGATGCGCTTTATGACCAGGCGGTGCAGATCGTCATTCAGGACCGCAAATGTTCGACCAGTTACATCCAGCGCAAACTGGCAATCGGCTACAACAAGGCCGCGCGTCTGGTTGAACAGATGGAAGACAACGGCCTTGTCAGCCCCGCCAACCACGTGGGCAAGCGCGAGATTCTGGTGCCGGAACCACAGTAGGCACCCCAGAAAACCGCCGATCGGCGACCTGTTATCGCCTAGCGATGGCAGGCCGGTCAATCTGTACCTATATCGTCCGAAACACCCGGAGGCAGGTATGAACAGGCGTTTCTTCATTGGTGCAACGGCGGCCGCACTGGCCGCGGGTCCGGCGCGCGCCGACATCATCCCGTTGAACCAGATTTCGGCCTATCTGAATGCGATTTCCACTGCCGAAGCTCAGTTTCGCCAGCTGAACGAGGATGGATCCGTGTCCACCGGCAAGCTGACGATGCACCGGCCCGGGCGGATGCGGTTTGACTACGACGAACCCCTGGACGTGCTGGTTCTGGCGTCAGGCGGCCAGATCGGCATCTTTGACGGCGCGTCGAACCTCGGCAAGGCCGAGCGGTATCCGCTGAACCAGACGCCTTTGAACCTGATCCTTGAGCGCAACGTCGATCTGGCGAACCGGTCGATGGTGCGCCAGCATTCGTTCGACGGGCAGACGACGTCGGTTATTGTGCAAGACCCCAAACGGCAGGAACTGGGCTATATCGACCTGAAATTCGATGCAGACCCGATCCGCCTTGTCGGATGGCGCACGGTCGATGGTGGCGGGGTCACGACGCAGTTGCGGTTCACGGACCTGCAACTTGGCGGGCAGTATCCGACCCGCCTGTTTTCCATCAAGGCGGAAGAAGACCGCCGGTTCTGAGAGCTTCAGGCGGGGGTCAGACGCGTCCGCATGACCGAAGCTGCGCGTCATAGGTGACGGCCCGGCTGGCCACATCGCTGGCGACATTCATCAACCAGCCTTTGGCGCGGTAGGACCCACGCGAATAGCCGGCGCGCCCTTCGTGGTAGGCCAGATACTGATTGCGCGCATCCGCTTTCGAAATGCCAAGGCGTTCCTGGGTTTCATGCATGTACCAACCCATGAAATCGGTCGCATCGCGAATATCATCGCGGCGCGCCCGGCGCCCCCCTTCTTCGCGCTGGTATTCTTCCCATGTGCCGTCCAGCGCTTGCGAATACCCGTAGGCCGAGCTTTGGCGCCCCATCGGGATGACCCCCAGCGTGTATTGCACGGGCGTGCGGGCGTTTCCGATGAACTTCGATTCCTGATAGATCGTCGCCATCTGGACCGCCACCGGAACACCCCAGCGCCGCTCGGTCGCTTGCATGGCGTTCAAATAGTTGGGCCGCTGGCTGACGATCGAACAGGCGTCATCAAGATTGCGGGGGGCGGAATAGTCGGAACTGCCGCAAGACGCGACAAGAAGGGCCAGGATAATGGCGCGGGCTGGTCTGCTCATATGTGCCTCAGTCGGATTCTTTGTCCGTTAGCGCGCAGTATATCCCATTTGGCGGGCGATGGGAATTGTTTCAGCGCGCCGGCTACATCACAAAGGCGAGGATCAGCGGAAGATAGAGCACTGAAAGCGCGGTCGACGTGACCACCAAACCCGCAACCGCCACACCGTCGGCTTCATACTTTTCGGCCAGAAGGTAGGATGTGACCGCGACCGGCGTGGCCACCTGCAAGGTCAGGACCGCCAGCGGCACCGGATCAAGCCCAAACCAAAGCCCAATCGCGAAGGCCAGGCCCGCCGTCACGGCCGCCTTGGCCACGGACAGCACCAGGTTCAGCGACAGGTTGCCCGGGGTCAGCCGCCCCAACGCGACGCCCAGTGTGATCAGCATCAACGGGATCGCAAGCTGGCCGATCAGCTCAAGCGTGTTGGTCAAGAACACGGGCGTTTGCCAGCCCTGCCACAAAAACAGCGCCCCCAGAAGCGTGGCCGCGACCATCGGTTCTTTGACGACCTTCAATATCGACCCGCCACCGGCAACCACCCAGACCCCGATCGTGAAGGAAAACACCGCCATCACCGCAAAGACCACCACCGCCAGATCAAGACCGATATCGCCGAACGCAAAAAGTGCCAGCGGCAGACCAAGGTTGCCCGTGTTGCCAAAGGTCAGCGGGGCCAGATAGGTGCGCAGCGGCAGGCCCGCGATCCAAAGGGCGGCCAACGCCAGACAGCCCACCGCGACATAGGCCGCGATTGAGGCCAGCGTCAGGGTCGCCAGTGCCTGGGGTTCAATCTGGGTGTTCATCAACGCGGTGAAGATCAGGCAGGGCACCGACAAGGTCATCGCAAGCTTGGTCACGAAGGTCACCGAATACTCGTGCCCAAGACGCACCCAGATCAACCCGATCAACGCCAGGATGAACACCGGCGCGACCACTTCAAGCACTGTAAGGATGAGGTTCACAGTCTGTTTCCCAAAATCTCCAATGCTTGAATAGACTTAACGCAGCGATTTCACTAGAACCTCCTGTGGGGGATTTTGGTATGTTGAAATCACGCGCGAAGTACGCACTAGGCCAGGTCGTAAGGCACCGTAAGCACCCTTTTCGGGGTGTTGTCTTTGATGTGGATGCCATGTTTTCGAACACTGAGGAATGGTACGCTGCCATCCCTGAGGATTCGCGGCCATCCAAGGACCAGCCGTTCTATCATCTCTTGGCTGAGAACGATCAGTCTTATTATGTGGCTTATGTTTCCGAACAGAACCTTGTGGCCGATTATTCAGGACAGCCGGTGGATCACCCCGACCTTGACGATCTGTTTGGCGAGTTCGAGGACGGCCATTACCCCCTGCACTTCCAGATGAACTAGTACCCCAAAGCGCAGCCGTCTTTTCGGGGGTCTGAGCCCCCTTCAAGAACGCCTGAGGCATGGATACGGATGGCCTGAGCACCGCCGATTGCAATCACCGGATCAATGATATTGTGACCGCGCTCGGCCAGATTGGCGCGAACAGCGTCGGAATACCCCTGTTCCAATTGCAACCCGTCCGGCATGGCAAAAGACCGCGGCGCATCGATCGCGGCCTGCGGGTCCATGCCGTAATCCACGACATTCGACAAAAAGCGGGCGTGACCGCAGGCCTGATAGGGCCCGCCCATCACGCCGAACGGCATGATCAACTTGCCGTTCTGGCGCAGCATGCCGGGAATGATCGTGTGAAGCGGGCGTTTGCCCGGCGCCATTTCATTGGGGTGGCCCGGCGTCAGATTGAAGCCAGCCGCGCGATTTTGAAACAGGATGCCGAATTTTTCGGACGCGATCCCTGCCCCGAAGGTGCCAAAGACCGAATAGATCAGCGACACCGCCATCCGGTCGCGGTCCACAACCGTCAGATAGATCGTGTCGCGGTGCACCGCTTCAGACAGTGCGGCCGGGTCTGGGGCGGCGCGCCTGGGGTCGATCAAACCGGCAAGGCGGTCTGCGGTGCGCGGGTCCAACAGATGGTCGAGCCTTGTCACATGGTCGGGGTCGGCCACAAAGCGATTGCGCGCGTCATAGGCCAGTTTGGTGGCTTCAGCCTCAATATGGGCGCGATCCGCCCCATAGGGGTCCATCGCGGCAAGGTCGAAGTGCGACAGGATATTGGCCAGCAGGATCGCGGCGGCCCCTTGCCCGTTGGGCGGATGTTCGACGAGTTCGATGCCCTTGTAATCGCCTGAGATCGGCGTGACCCAATCGGGGGCGACTGTGGCGAAATCATCGGGCCCGTGCGGACCACCCAGGGCCGCAAGCGAGTTGGCCATATCTTCGGCAACCTCACCTTCGTAGAAAGCGCGCGCCCCGTCTTTGGCAACGCGCCGCAAAACCTCCGCCTGCCCGGGTGCGGCGAAGACTTGACCGGCGGCCAAAGGCGCATCGTCCGACAAAAAGAACCGGCGCGCCGCACCTGTCAGCCGGTGGCTGGCAGCGGCCCAATCTGCGGCGACACGGGGGGCAACGGGCAGGCCGTTTTCGGCATAATGGATCGCGGGCGCCAGCGTTTTGTCCAGCACCAGGCGGCCATGTGTGCGGGCCAGTTCGCAAAACCCTGCAATGGCGCCAGGCAGGCTGACCGCCCAAGGCCCTTCGGTTGGCACGCGTTCGTGGCCTGCATCGCGCAAGCTGGCCGCCGTCATCGCGGCTGGCGCACGGCCCGAGGCGTTCAGGGCCAGCACGTCTTCCCCGCCCGCCGGTTTGATCAACGCAAACATATCACCGCCGATCCCCGTCATCGCGGGTTCGGCGATACCTTGCAAAACGGCCGCCGCAATCGCGGCATCGACCGCATTGCCACCGGCTTTCAGCGTTTCAATCGCCGCGGCACTGGCCAAAGGGTGCGATGTGGCCACCATGGCGTCGGCAGCAAAGACGCCGCTGCGTCCGGGTTTTTGGAAATCGCGCATGAGAATTCCCCGTCTTTTGACGGATCAGCTACGCGAAGTTTTTGGGAAGGACCAGTGCACAAGACCTCGACGCCGCGCGTTGGGTGGGGGCTGAAAAATGCGCGACGCCGAGGGAAGCCTTGTGCAGCTTACCGTCTAGCAATGCCCGACAGACAAGGCGGCGTTTGGGTGAGAGTGAGGAAATATTGTGGCGGCCAGATCACGTCCGGATTTCATCAGATAGCGGAAGCTGGAAGCTGAGCTTGTTTTCACCCGGCAAGCGGTCGTAGCGCAAGTTCACCGTCAGCTTCTTGATGAGATGCCAGCCAAACCCGCCTTCAGGGTATGTTTCAACGCGGTCTCCAATGTCTGGAAGCGTTCCCGGGGGCAGCTGGTTGCCTGGCATTGGGGTTCCACAATCGCAGATTTCAAAAGCCACCGCCTGGTCCGTCTTGTCCATTGACAGACGGATGGTCGGAGCTGCGACGTCTTTGAGCGCGTGCTCGACGATATTGTTCAAAGCCTCGGCGACGACCAATTCGACCGATCGGACCCGGTCTTCGGCGACCTGTTCGTCGTGAAGCTTGTCGCACAGTTTTGCCAGCGCATTGCGGACGCCCTCGGGCGTGCCGGGGACATCCGTCCGCAACACCGTCATGTCTGTAAATCCAGGGTCTGATCTATGACGCATGTGCTTCGTCAGCGAAGCCGTCTTCTACGCTAGGGTAAATGGTAAAGACAGAATCCATCCGCGTCAGCCGAAAGACCTTTTCGACACCAGGGGTCATGCCCGCAAGCGCGAAAGACTTGTCGTCTCCGGCTTCCTTGAGGATTGCAACGATGGCGCCCAGTCCCGAGGAATCCACGAATTCGACTTGCGACAGGTCAAGTACAACCCGCGGGTGAGGGCCGGAAAAGTGAGCCCGCATGGCATCCTTGAATGACACTGCAATCGCGGCATCGATACGCGCTTCATCCATCCGGACGACGATGTCGCCGTTGCGTTCTGTAGAAGAAAGATGCACGTGAACCTCCGCAAATCTAATGCTTGCGGAATAAGCGACAGGTCTTACCAAAGCGTAACTTCGGGTGTAACCGAACCACGATGACCTATGCGCCACCCGATACGCCGCTTGCGATCTTGCATGCAGACCACGAAATCGTTGTGCTCAACAAACCCAGCGGTCTGTTGTCGGTTCCCGGAAAAGGGCCTGAGCTTGCCGATTGCCTGCTCAGCCGGCTGCAGGCGGTCTACCCCGACGCCCTGCTGGTGCACCGGTTGGACCGGGACACATCGGGGGTGATGGTCTTTGCGCTGACCGCCCATGCGCAGCGTCATCTGGGGCTGCAGTTTGAAAAGCGGCAGGTGCGCAAGACCTATGTCGCGCGTGTGGCCGGCGAGATGACCGACCCCAAAGGTGAGGTTGACCTGCCCCTTGCCGTTGATTGGCCGAACCGGCCCAAACAGCATGTCGATCATGAAAACGGGCGCGCGGCCCAGACCGAATGGAAGGTGCTGAAACGCGGCAACGGCGAGACGCGGGTGCGTCTGTTCCCAAAGACCGGTCGCAGCCACCAGTTGCGGGTCCATATGCTGGCCCTTGGTCACCCGGTTCTGGGCGATCCGTTCTATGCCACGGGCGCAGCCCGCGATCACCCCCGCCTGATGCTGCATTCGGAAAACCTGCGGCTGCGGCACCCTGACGGGGGCAAGGGGTTGAGCTTTCGCGCGCCAGCGCCGTTCTAGACTGGCGCAGGCGCGAAAAACGCCGCAATGGCCTCGATTTCATTGCGCGCAATCTCATGGCCGCCCGAATGCCAGACCAGCTCTACATGGGCACCCTGGTCGGCATAGTATTTCGCCAAGGCGCGCGTTTGGTCTGGCGGGCAGATCGGGTCCCGCTCGCCTGCGGTGATCAGAACGTGCCGCCCTGCAAGGCCCGGCTGCGGGGCCGGATCAAACGGGATCAACGGATGCAACAGCGCGATCCGGTCAAAATGCGCCGGCTGGTCGAAACTGACCGAAGCAAGGATATTCGCCCCATTTGAATAGCCAAGTGCCACGGTCCGGTCGGGTGCGATGCGCGCGATCTCAGCGGCAACGAAACCGCTCATCTTGGCAGTCGCGCGCGCAAGATCGGCCATGTCATAGACGCCTTCGCCGGTCCGGCGGAAAAACCGGGACGCCCCGTGTTCGGACACATCGCCCCGGGGCGAGACCACGCTCGCGCCCGGAAACATCTCTTCGGCGAACCCGTGGAACTGGTCTTCGGTTCCGCCGGTGCCGTGGAAGGTGAAGGCCAAGGTGCCGTCACCTTCGGTGTGCCGGGCCGCGTAACTCATGCCGCGTCCCGGATCGGGTCGAGCACTTGTTCGAGCCGTTGGCGCATGTGCTCGTGCTGGCTGGGCAGTTTCAGCGCCTGGCCGAGATGCGCGGTGTCTTCATCGCGGTCGAACCCCGGCTCATTGGTGGCGATTTCAAACAACACCCCACCGGGTGTGCGGAAATAGATCGCCCAGAAGTAATCGCGGTCGATGACGGGCGTGACCTGATAGCCGGTGTCCAAAAGCGCCTCGCGCACTTCCAACTGGCGGGCCCGGTTTTCCACCGCAAAGGCGATGTGATGCACAGACCCCGCCCCTTGTGCGGCATAGGGCGCATCCGGGATCGCTTCGAGGTCGATGACATTGGCCGGCCCCCCACCCGGGACGACAAAGCGGGTGACATCGCCGTCCGTATCGGCCTTGTCATAACCCATGAAGCCCAGAAGCTCGGCGGTGGCGGCGTCATCCTTCAGCCGCATCGCGGCGGAGTGAAAGCCGTGAATCGCCATGGTTTCGGACACGCCGGAACCGGTCCAGCCGGGGCGCGGATCATCTTGGGTTTCCACCAGGGCAAACCCGTCTCCATCGGGCCCATCAAAGGCCAGAACACCAGCACCGAAGCGTTCGCCTTTGGTGATGTTCCCTGCCCCGTGCGCTGCAAGTCTTTCGCCCCAGGCGTCCAGACTGCCGGTGGGTACGGCAAAGGCCGTTGTTCCAACTTCGCCCACGCCAGCGCGACCACGCCCGGCATTCGGGAAGGGGAAATAGGTCATGACAGAGCCGGGCGCGCCGGTCTCGTCGCCGTAGTACAGGTGATAGACATCCGGCGCGTCGAAATTGACGGTCTTTTTCACCCGGCGCAGGCCAAGCGCGCCCGTGAAGAATGCGTTGTTGGTGTTTGCGTCCGACGCCAGAGAGGTGACGTGGTGCAAGCCTTTGATCTGATGCAACATGGGATGCTCCTTTCGTTGCATCCAATGTAGCACTTGCAATTGCGGACAAAACTCGCGCCTGCGCGCCATCTCTGCGCGCAAACGCACAGACCCTAAAGGGGCGAGGGGCCAAACCAAACGGGCGGCTGGGATGTGTCCCAGGGAACATACTTCGTCATGATCGCCTCGAACGCCGCACTTTCAACGAATCGATCCAACCAGCGTGTCACGCCGGGCCAGGGCTGGGCATCGAACCAGGCCCGGTCGACGAAGGCAAACTGCCGGATGAAAGGCAGAATGGCGAAATCGGCCAGGGTCGGTTGGTCGCCAAACAGCCAACTGTTGTCCGACAGTTTGGTTTCCAGGCCGATCAGAAACTCTGCCGCGCGGGCGCGTTCGGCATCAACATCAAGATCCGGGTAGCGGGCAGCATACTTGGTGTGGTCAAGTGCCGCCTTGAAAGGCCCATCATTGTCCTTGATCAGCACCCAGCCGTCGGCGGGCATGGCCAGCAGCCCCTGCGGGTCGTTCTGGGTCAAGGCCCAGACCATGATGTCGAGGCTTTCGTCGATCACCCGGTCGTCCAGCTTCAAACACGGCACGGTCCCCGAGGGCGAGGTGTCAAGAAACAGGCGCGGCTTGTCGCGCAGCAAAATCTCGCGCAGCTCAACCGATAGGGCCGCACTGTTGATCGCAAGGCGGGCCCGCATCGCATAGGGGCAGCGGCGAAACGACCACAGGACAGGGCGAGACGCCAAAACGCGGCCCCTACGCGGGGTCCCAGCCCGAGATTGATTTCACCTCAACATATTCAGACAGGCCGAATGTGCCCGCCTCGCGGCTGTTGCCGGACCATTTGAAACCGCCGAAGGGCGCCCCCATACCGCGCGGGCGGTCGTTCATGGTGATCACGCCAGAGCGCAATTGGCGCGCGACACGTTTGCGCCGCGCGGGGTCTTCGGATTGCACGTAGTTTTGCAAGCCATAGGGCGTGTCATTGGCGATGGCGATGGCTTCATCTTCGGTGTCGAACGGGATCATCGACAAGACGGGGCCGAAGATTTCTTCGCGCGCAATGGTCATGTCGTTGGTGACGTCGGCAAAAACAGTGGGCCGGACGAAAAAGCCCCGGTTGAAGCCTTCGGGGCGGCCTGGGCCCCCGGCCACCAGGCGCGCGCCTTCGGCGATGCCAGTCTCGATCAGGCTTTGCACCCGGCCGAACTGGCGTTCTGACACCAGGGGTCCGATGTGGCGGCCGGCATCCTGGGCGGCCCCGACCGCAGTGGTCTCGGCCGTTTCGCGTGCCTCTTCGATGGCCGCATCATAGACGCTGCGTTCAACAAGCATCCGGGTGGGCGCATTGCACGACTGGCCGGTGTTCGAAAAGCAGTTGCGCACACCGCGCTTGACCGCGCGGGGTCCGGCATCTGCAAAGACGATGTTGGCCCCCTTGCCGCCCAATTCGGTGCGCACGCGCTTGAGGGTCCCGGACGCGGCCGCCGTGATCGACATCGCCGCCCGGGTCG
Source organism: Pseudomonadota bacterium (assembly GCA_038530285.1). Taxonomy (GTDB): domain Bacteria; phylum Pseudomonadota; class Alphaproteobacteria; order Rhodobacterales; family Rhodobacteraceae; genus JASJAR01. The sequence goes on along the minus strand of JBCBCY010000008.1, from coordinate 104,260 downwards.
AGCCGGTGAACGAGATCATGTCGACCTGCGGGTGCGTGGACAGATCATTGCCCACGCCCGGGCCATCGCCATTGACCAGGTTGAACACCCCGGGTGGCAGGTCTGCCGCATCAATGATCTCGGCAAAGAGCATCGCATCAAGCGGTGTGAATTCGGACGGCTTCAGGACCATCGTGCAGCCTGCAATGATCGCGGGCGCCGCTTTCAGCGTGACCTGGGAAATCGGCCAGTTCCAAGGGGTGATCATGCCGATCACACCGACGGGTTCCATCATCAAGTGGTGGTCGCCGGGACCTTCGGACCATTCCCAGCGGTAGGATTTCGCGGCCTCGACCGCGTCTTTGATATTCTCAAGACCCGCGCCGAATTGCGACGACCGCGAAAAGTCGATGGGCGCACCCATGGTCCGGCTCATGGCTTCTGCCATATCGTCCTGGCGGGCCTTGTAGGCCTCCAATATGCGTTCGGCGGCCGCAATCCTATCGGCCACAGGCGTGGCGGCCCAGCCGGGAAAGGCCACGCGGGCGGCGGTCACGGCCCGATCGGTGTCGGCTGAATTGCCAAGTGCGATCGTGGCGTAGGGGTCCTCGGTTGACGGATCGACCACCGTGAACCGCCGGTCGCTTTGCGCCGGAACAAAGGCGCCGTCGATGTAGAAGTCTGTGCGTTGCAACATGGGATCCTCCCGCTGGCTTGGCCTGACCCAATCACCACAGGCGGCGCGCTGCAAGTCAGGACGCGACGGCACCAGCGTCGGTTTTGGACGCGCGCACGCGGCGGTAGCCGGCGACGAGGCACCCAAGCCACGCCAGAAGGCCCAGCGCGAAAGTCAGTGCGATCAGATCGTCCTGCGGCAGAAGCTGACCAAGCGACACTTGTGCGGCATAGGTTCCAATGGCCGTGACAGGCATAAGGATCAAGATCACAAGGTTACGCCACCGCAGGCGTTCAGGGGCGACCGCGCCGACGTCCCACCGCGACAGCGCATAAAGAAGACCCGCCAGGATGACCGACAGACCGACCCCGCCCACCGGGAAAAACACCCCTTGCATCACGAACAAGGCCGCGGGCACCAGGGCAAAGAGCCACAGAACGCTTTTGTGCAGGGCAACGCGCGGCCACCGGGCCAGGTGCAAAAGCCCGTAGCCCACCGCAATTCCAATGAACGTCCAAGCGGCGTAGGCGGCAAAGTCCGCCGAAGACAGGTTGGGAACGCCGCCTTCCCAGACCCAAGTGGTCCAGATGCCCCATCCCAGACCTGCGGCGATGGCCGTCAGGCCCATTTGGACCGGGCCGAGGCGCGCCAACAGCCGGTGCATCAGAAAAATGCCCAAACCCACCGTTATCGGCCCGTGCCATGCCACGGACGTCCACAGATAGGACAGCGGCACCGCTTCATAGACGGCAGGCACCACCGTCCCTTCAATCGCAAACCCCACAAGCGCCGCGATCAACATTGCCCGGCCCAGGCCCGCTTGTCCGCGCCAGGCCATGGCGGCCAGAGCCACCCCGGCGGGGATGGCATAAAAGGCCGCAATCTCAAGCTGGGCGATCACCGCATCGAGCGGGGCCGTGTTCAACGCCGCCAGAAGCGTCTCGGCGGGACCTTCATTGAAAAAGACATGCTCAGACCAGCCGGCCATGACCAGACCGGCCCCCAACAGCGCGGCGAGAATACGAAAGGTGGCGACAAGCATATCCACGGCGCCGCCAGCCTAGCCGCCGGCATCTGCAAAGTGAAGGTCCTTAACATCGCCTTGTCATCTGGCCTCAGCCGCTAGCCGGCCCAAAGTGCGGTGTCGGGATGAAACTGTGACCAGGCGAACCAGAACGCCTGATGGCTGCCAAGGTCAGAGCCATCCGCATCCACCGCACGCACGCCGCCGCCATCCATCACAAGGCGCACGTTTTCAAAGGCGATCTCTTCGCCCGCCTGCAGGGCCAGCACCGCAGGGACCCGCTGGAACGCGATGGGCGTGCCGGACGCGGTGATCACGCCGATGACGTCTTCATGCACCGACAGGCGCGGGTCGACATCGCCCACCGGAAAGATCGGACCGTTCGCATCGCGCCCGTTGCGAAAATCAGGGTCCCGGCCCAGCGCGTAGCGTTCCAAGAGCACGGTCGTGTCCGGATGCGCTTCCTTCCAGGTGCCCAGGTCGGTGGTGACGACGCTGGCCTGCTCCAACACGATGCCCTGATCGGCCAAGGGGCCCGTCACCGCATTGCCCCGGAAGGTGTCAAACACCGAATAGGTGTTCAGATCATACATCACCTTGTTGGACCGGATCAGCAGGCCCGATGTGCGCAGCACGGGCCGGTCGATCCCTTCGACATCGGTAAAATACGCCTGCGCGGCCCCACACAACGTGCAATAGGGAATGCCCAGACTGCGCCCGCCCAACGTGTCGTTCACCATCTCGCGGACTTCCATGATCGGGCGGGGATAGGCGCGCGCTTCGCCGTTGACGACCACACCGAAGACAACCGTGTCATCGGACCAGGTTGTGTCGGCAGCACTGCTGACCTCGGGGTTGTCCGCGGCCGGGATGCAATTGCAGGCCTCGTCGGTCTGATCAAACGGGCGGTTGTCAATCAGAACACCGCCCCAGGACACATGGCGCCAGTCGATATCGCCTTCGACGAAGATCTGATCCCAACCCGGCACGATATTCGTGAAGATCGCGCGCTTTGCTTCCAGGTAGTTGGGCGGGGCGGGAATGTCCCAGGCCATCAAATGATCGGTGACATTGCCCCAGGGGCTTTGACTGCGCAGCTCCTTGCCCAGAAGGTCAGACGCCACACCGCCAAGCTCAAGCCCCAACTGGCGTCCGGATGTAAACCGCATCAGATCCGCCACGATCCAGGCCAATCGCGGATCGCCGGACGCACGGATCACGCCGAGGGCTGCGGTTTGCTCTTCGCCCCAGCGCCGGTCCGTCAGACCTTCCACGAAGGCCACCTGAACTGCCGTGGCAACTTCCGCCGACAAAGGCCCGGTCGGGATGTCCGGCGGCGTGCCAAACTCCGCGATGACGTAATCGGGCAGATCATCGGCCCCCATCGCCGTGACAGCCCCCGTCGGGGCAATGATCAAGACGGCAGCCGCCAGTAGTCGAGCAAGATGGGTCATATGGTGCACCTTCATAAGCGTGGCATTCCCTGTCTCCATCGCATGACCCAATTGTGCGAACCAATCACCTTGCATCACCAAGATGTGTGGACCTGAAACCTTCATCTCCCTCGAAATATCCTGGGGGGAGCGAAGCGATGGGGGCAAAGCCCCCTTGAAAAATGAAATGAGCCCGGGGCCGACAGGCCACCGGGCTCACGATTTGGCAGGCGTTCGGTTTTAGAACGTGGGCAGGGGCGGCAGCGCCTGGCCGAGCCACTTTTGGCTGAACTCATCAAGTTCGCCGCCCAGTTTCTTGTGCAGGATGAAGACATTCACCCACTGCAGAAGATCGAAGTTGCCCTGTTTCACGCCAATAAAGGCGGGGCTTTCTTTGATGATGAACTTCGTCTCAATCGACAAATCAGGATTGTTCTCACTGATGGCTGCTGCCAGCGTATTGCCCGACACCAGCACATCGACCTGGCCGGAAATGAACGCAGCCTGGGTGGCGGCGTTGTCGCCAAAGCGGATGATCTCGGTGCCTTCGGGGGCCGCATCCGTCAGTTCCAGATCTTCCAGCGTCCCGCCTGTAAGGCCGACTTTCATGCCGGCCAGGTCCGCCACGCTGGAAATCGGCTTGTCGCCCGCCGCAAAGGCGCCTGAGAAAAACGGCGCATAGGCGGCCGAAAACCAGATGGATTTCGCGCGTTCAGGATTGGCCCCCATCGTGGCAATCACCAGATCCACCCGGTCGGTTTCCAAAAACGGGATCCGCTGGTCGGACGTCACCGGGACGAGTTCCAACTCAACGCCCAGATCTTCTGCGATCAGTGCGGCCACATCGACGTCATAACCTTCGTATTCGCCGTCAGCCCCAAGTGCGCCAAAGGGCGGAAAGCTTTCGGGCACGGCGATTTTCACGACACCCGCCGACAGGATATCGGCCAGGTCTGCAAACGCCGGGGCCGCGGTGGCCCCGACCACGGCCAGGGCCGCCATCAGTGTTTTCATCGGTTTCATTGGTCTCTCTCCTTGTTGGTCTTTTGGTGATCTTCAGGCCGCGATGGGTTGGGGGGCCTTTTCATAGGACCCCAGCCTTCGTTCCAGCCGTCGGGCCTGAAGCGACAGCGGGTAGCAAAGGCAAAAGTAAATCAGCGCCATCAGCGGGTAGATGACGAAAGGTTCGGTGCCCTCAACCGGTGCGTTGGCCCAGCGTTTGCCGATCAGCATCAGGTCCTGAAACCCGATGATGAAGGCCAGCGACGTGCCCTTGATGATCTGCACCATGAAGCCCACCGTCGGGGCGAGTGCCACGCGGATCGCCTGGGGCAGGATCACCAGCCGCAAGGTGGGCAGAAACTTCAGGCCCAGGGCCTCGCTGGCTTCCCATTGTCCGGTCGAAAGGCTTTCGATCGCGCCGCGCCAGACATCGGCCATATAGGCGGACGCATAGACCGTCAGCGCGATCGACGCCGCCACCCAGGGGTTCACGTTCACGCCCAGGATGCGCGGCAGCCCCAGCCCGAGGATGAACAACAGCATCAGCAAGGGTGTCGATTGAAACAGCCAGATGTAGCCTGTCGCCAGTTTCGGCAGCACCCGCACCGGGGCGATCTTGGCGATGGTCACCGCCATCCCGATCAGCCCGCCGCCCACAAAGGCGATCAGCGACAGGTAAATCGTGAACTGCGTGGCCGCCAGAAGCTGGAACAACACGATCCCGCCGGGCTTGCCGAAGATCCAGATCAACACCTCGCTCATGTGGTGGCCTGCCAGCGGAAGGCGCGCGACTGGATGAATGTCATCGTCGATTTCAGGACCAGCGACAAAAGGATGTAGATCGCGGTGAGCGTCAAAAACACCTCAAACGACCGGAACGTCCGGCTGTCGATGAACACGCCCGCTTCGGTCAGATCGCGCACCCCGATTTCTGAAATCACGCCGGTGGTCAGAAACAGAAAGATAAACTGGCTGTTGATCGAGGGCGCCATGCGCGCAATCGCCTGGGGCAGCACGATCTTGCGAAATGTCAGCAATCCGCCAAGGCCCAGCGCGCGGGCGGCTTCGATCTGGCCGGTGCTGACCGTGGCAAAGCCACCGCGCAGGATTTCGGAGAAATAGGCGGAAAAGTTCAGCGTCAGCGCCAAAAGCGCATGGGCCCAGAAGGGCCATTGATACCCGAACAAAAGCGGCAGCCCGAAGGCCACGAAAAACAACTGAACGATCAGGGGTGTGTTGCGCACGAATTCCACATAGGCCGCGGCAATGTGCTGTAGGATCGGCACGTTCTGATACCGCACGCCGGCCAGAACAAGGGCAAGGGCGAAGCCCAAAAGCCCGCCTGCAACCGTCAATCCAACGCTCGTCAGGGACCCGGTAAACAGCAGCCCGAGGTATTCGGGGTTCCGGTAAATCTCAAAGAATCTCAGCTCCACGCCGGGCAGATTGGCTGTTTCGTGACCCGACCGCCCGCAAACGCGGCACAATCATTTCGCTGTCAAAAGCAATCGCCGCGAAATCAGGCAAAGCGCGCAGGTGCTGCCCAAAATTGTCCCGAACAGCAAATCGGCCGCCGTCCCTATGGATGGGTCGCGTTGTACAACAGACGATCCAATTCGCGCGCGATCTCACGATCCCATGCGTCATGGGCGTAGTTCGTGACCACGGTCATGCCATTTCCGTAAACCGCGACGTAGGCTCCAAAACGGTCGGTCACGCGGCCCTTTACGCCGGTCCAGGACCCTGAGTGCCAGGCATTCAGACCCTGACTGGAATTGCGATAAAGCATGCCCGCAGAATAGCGCGTCCCACGGTCGTTCACGTAGGCTGCCGAAATGCCGTGACCCGCCGGGCGATCTGCTTTTGTGCGTCCTGTGAAATTCGCCTGCACGAACCTAAGGTAATCGCGCGCCGAAATTTCCCAGCCGCCCCAGGATGTCATCACCTGCCAATCCGGGGCCAGTTTCGCGGTGGTCACACCGGCGGGGGCGAGCACTTCGCGCTGACAATAAGTCTCATATGCCTCGCCCGTCATTTCTTCGATCGCGAGACCAAGGATCAGGTAGTTCGCGTTGGAATAGCGATAAGGCGCCGCCCCCGGGGCCGCCGACAGGTTCAACGCCGCAATCTTCGAGAACTGCCAAAGCTTGTTTTCCTTCTCGAAGGTCCTGAGCTTTGGCAATTCGTCGCGGTGATAATCAGTGTCGAGACCGCTAGTATGGGTCATCAGATGCGCAAGCGAGATCGCCCCGAACCTGGTGTCGCGCGGGGCGTGTTCGGCGAGTGCGCCCGGAAGGATGTCGGACAGACGCGCGCTGGCCGACAGGCCCGACGCCTCCGCAGCCTTAAGCGCGCAAATCGCCGTGATGGCCTTGGACAGGCTCGCCACCTTGGCCGGATCATCAACGCTGCGCGCAAGTCCACCTTCGGCGACGACATCGCCGTTGTGGGCCACAATGATTGCGCCTTTGGAAATCCCGTATTTGCCCATCCATGACGTCCATTGGCGCACGGTCTCTTCGCCCGCCGCAGTCGCGTCAAACGCCGCCACAGGTAGCGCGGCAACCAGTGCAAAAGCGGTCATCACTGTTCGAAAAACCATCATTCCCCCCAAACGAAATACGTCAAAACCCTAGCCATCCAGCCGATTTCAGGCAAGCGGGACAAAAAAAGGCCCGGGACGCAATGCCCGGGCCAGTCCAACAGGGAGGTTGCTCATGTCTTACCCCACACGAGCACGGGGGTTCTTTGATCTGGATCAAGCCACCAAACGGTAGCCGCCAGCTTCGGTCACCAGAAGCCGTGCATTCGACGGATCAGGCTCGATCTTCTGGCGCAGACGATAAATGTGGGTCTCAAGGGTGTGGGTGGTGACCCCGGCATTGTAGCCCCAGACTTCGTGCAGCAGGATGTCACGGGCGACCACACCTTCAGAAGCGCGGTAAAGGAACTTCAGGATATTGGTTTCCTTCTCCGTCAGGCGGATTTTGCGCTCCGTCTCGTCGATCAGCATCTTCTGGGCGGGCTTGAATGTGTATGGCCCAAGCTGGAAGACGGCATCTTCGGATTGTTCGTGCTGGCGCAGCTGGGCACGGATGCGCGCCAGAAGGACCGGAAATTTAAACGGCTTGGACACGTAGTCATTGGCGCCCGCATCCAGCCCCAGGATCGTGTCAGCATCACTGTCATGGCCGGTCAGCATCAAGACAGGGCATTTGACACCTTGCTTGCGCATCAAGCGGCAAAGCTCACGCCCGTCATTGTCGGGCAGGCCCACGTCAAGGATCACCAGATCATAGAGCGCCGCTTTGGCCTTCTCGAGGCCTTCACCGGCCGTACCGGCTTCGAAGACGTCAAAATCCTCAGTCATGACCAATTGTTCGGACAGCGCCTCACGCAGGTCTTCGTCGTCATCGACCAACAGAATTTTCTTCAATGTCTGCGCCATGGCGCCCTCCAACGGTTCGTGTTGGGGTGGATGAAAGCCTTTCTCACCCATCCGACAAGATATGCTACCGACTTCTCACGCGGTCGTGTGAGCTTGGGAAGATATGTTTCAATTTCGCAAGATTACGCATAGAGCAAATGCATGACTTCAGGCTCGCCACTGAACCCGACCCTGGCAGAATTGCTGCCGCGTGCCCGTGCGGATTTGCGCGCCGGCGTGCCGGTTGTCGTGTCAGCCGGTGGCCGCCACGCGCTGGTGATGGCGGCCGAAGCGGTGAGCCCGGCGCGTTTGGCCGCCTTCCGCGACCAGGGCGAGCCGGTTCTGGCGATCACGCGGTGGCGTGCACAGACGCTGAAAGCCCGCGCCTATGATGGCGATCTGGCGCGCCTTGCTTTGCCCGCCACGGCCACCCCCGATTGGATCCGCGCAGTGGCCGACCCGGTCGACGATCTGGCCACCGCGATGAAAGGGCCGTTCAAGGCGCTGCGCGAGGGTGACGCCGATTTGCATCGCCTGGCCGTTGCCCTGGCGAAATCGGCGCATCTTCTGCCTGCCGCTTTGGTCGTTACCGCGAAAGCTGTCCCGGCGGTGCTGAACCTGACCCGGTTGAACGGGCCTGAGTTGGACACGCTTTTGTCTGCCAAACCGGTTTTGAATGCTGTGGTCTCGGGCCGGGTGCCGATCGCTCTGGCCGGGGCTGGTCGTGTGCATATCTTCCGCCCCGAAGACGGCAGCGAAGAACACTACGCGGTCGAGATTGGCCAACCCGACCGGGCCCGGCCCGTCCTGACGCGGCTACATTCGGCATGTTTTACCGGCGACGTGCTGGGATCGCTGAAATGCGATTGCGGACCCCAGCTGCACACGGCACTGGCGATGATGGGCGAAGCCGGTTCGGGCCTTTTGCTGTACCTCAACCAGGAAGGGCGCGGCATCGGGCTTGCCAACAAGATGCGCGCCTATGCGCTGCAAGATCAGGGGTTCGACACGGTCGAGGCGAACCACCGGCTGGGCTTCGAAGATGATGAGCGTGATTTCCGCATCGGGTCGGCCATCTTGAAAAACCTCGGCTTCAATGCCGCCAGGCTGATCACCAACAACCCCGCCAAGGTCGGCATGTTGGAAGACAACGGCGTCGCTGTCACCGAACGCATTGAGATCAAGGTCGGCCGCAGCGCTGAGAACACCGCCTATCTGGACACCAAGGCCAGAAAGTCGGGGCATTTGCTGTGACGCCGACCGATCTGGTCGTCTCACCGCGCGGGCTTCGCTTTCTGGGCCGAACGTTTCCCTGCAGCCTGGGGCGCGGTGGCCTCAGCCACCGGAAGGCCGAAGGCGATGGCGCGACGCCCATAGGCACCCACCGGCTTGTGGGCATGCTTTACCGCCCCGACCGGATGACAAGGCCCGCCGATTGGGCGCTGCCGATCCGGCCGTTTGATATCTGGTCGGATGATCCGCGTGATCCCGATTACAACATGATGGGCCGGCGACCCTCGCCCTGGTCACATGAGCGCCTGGCGCGCCCTGACCCGCTTTACGACCTGGTCATCCTGACGGACTGGAACTGGCCCTATGCGGTCAAAGGGCGGGGCTCGGCGATCTTTATGCACCGCTGGCGCAAACCCGGCCACGCGACCGAAGGCTGCGTGGCATTGGCGCCGGAACACCTGGCCTGGATCGCGCCGCGTATCCGCTATTCCACCCGGTTGATCGTCAGGGGCTAGGGAACGCGCGCGCCGAAGATGGCCGAGCCTACGCGAATGTGCGTCGCGCCTTCGGCAATCGCGGCTTCAAAGTCGGCAGACATGCCCATCGAAAGGCCCGAAAGCCCATGCTCTTCGGCGATCGACCGCAACAGCTTGAAGTGCGCGACCGGATCATCGTCGAACGGCGGAATGCACATCAGACCCGCAAGCGGCAGCGACAAGGCGCGACATTGCGCGATCAAGCCCGCCGCGCCATCGACCGAGACGCCGGCCTTTTGCGCCTCATCCCCGGTATTGATCTGCACGAACACCTCCGGGCAGCTGCCCGTTTCATCCGCAATCCGAGCGATCGCTCCGGCCAGCTTGGGCCGGTCCACGGTATGAATGGCGTCAAACAGCGCCATCGCGGCCCGTGTCTTGTTGGATTGCAACGGCCCGATCAGGTGCAGCTTCACGCCGTCATACCTGGGCAGGAATGCGCCCCAACGACCCTCAGCCTCTTGCACGCGGTTTTCGCCGTAAACCCGATGTCCAGCCTCAAGCACGGCCGCGACACGGTCTTCAGGCTGAACTTTGGACACCGCGATCAAAGTGACCGAACCGGGCGCCCGGTCAGACGCGCGTTCGGCCGCAATGACGCGTTGGGTGATATCCTCAAGGGTCAAAAGGCAGGCTCCGACCGCGTCAGAAGTTCATCGTGACGCCGAAATCGGCGACGGTGCGCGAGCCATCGGTCACGGCGTCGGTCTCAATCAGGCCCAGCCCGCCAGACACGGTCAGACCATCCGAAACCGGTAGTGACAGCCCCAGACCGTAGGCATCGCCAATCCCGTCTTCGGGGTCAGCCGCCGTCCCCGTGGCCTGCGCCCAGGCGGCGGTCACGGTCGCAGCCCCGGTGTTCAACGACACATCAAGCCCGTACCCCTGGCTGCCAGCCGACCAATCCGAATACAGCCCGTTCACCGCAATGCGGCCAAACGAATAGCCCGCCGTGACACTGAACGCGGAATTTGCATCATTGGTGTCGTCGACATACCCGACCCCAACGCTTAAAGCGCCCGCATCGTATTCGGCTGCAACCCCGTAGGACGTTTCATCACCAACCTCAGCCGAGGCAACGATCGTCACGCCACCGGCCGCATAGGAATAGCGGACATCCGCACCTGCCGTTGCATTCTTGAACTGTTCGGCCACGTCATCAACGCCAAGGCCGGAAAACCCGATGTCGTCGATCCCAAAGCCATCTGTGGCCGGGTCGATGCCGCCAAGGGTGATCGTTCCGAAACGGCCAGACAGGAACACTTCGGCATCATCAATACCGACTTCATCGATATCAATGAAAGCGCCAAACTCAAGCCCGCCGTCGGTTTGGCCCGCCCCGGTGATCAGGAAATTCACTTCGCTGGATGTCGATACCGTGCCGCCGGTCGCATCGGAATCGTAGACCAGCCCGCCGCTTGCGCTGCCGGACAAGCTGACGCCCTGCGCAGAAACCATCGATCCCGCACAAGCCAGAAGTCCACAAAGCGTTAGCACCAAGCGCATTTTTCTATCGCTTTAAGCTGCTCGTTCGTTTGGAAGGTAGGGGCGATGCCCGCTCACGTCCAGTCACGTCTTAGGCAAAAAGAAAGGCGGGTCCGAAGACCCGCCTTCCAAAAAAGCTATCCCAATGGGATTAGAAGCTCATTGTCAGACCAAGGTCTGCAACGGTGCGCGAAGCAGTCGCGCCGGTCGAGCCAACGGTCTGGTCTTCGCGGATCGAGCCGATACCACCAGCAACGGACAGACCGCCACCGAGAGGCATTTTGAAGCCCAAGCCATAGCTGTCGCCGATCGGGCCACCAGCCGAAACGCCCGAAGCGTCCGAGTAGACGGCAGTGATGGTCACAGCGCCTGTGGTGAACGATGCGTCAACACCGTAGCCTTCGCCACCAACACTCCAGTCGGAGTAAATGGCGTTGGCCGAGAATGCGCCCTGCGAGAAGCCAGCGGCCACAGTCACGGTGCTGTTCGAACCCACGGTCAAGTCGTCGGTGCCGTCATCATCGGTGTCAAATGCTGCACCGTCGGTGTCTTCGATGTAGCCGATGCCAGCCGAGAATGCGCCAGCAGCGTATTCCAGAGCAACACCATACGACTCGTTGGCGCCGATCTCAGCCGAAGCTGTGAACGTCAGGCCGGAAGCCGAGTAGCTGTACAGGATGTCCGCGCCAGCAGTTGCGTTCTTGAACTGCTCAGCTGCGTCATCAGCACCGATACCGTCGAAACCAACGTCGGCAATGCCGAAGCCATCAGTTGCTGGGTCGATACCGCCAACAGTGATCGTGCCGAAGAGGCCCGAGATGAAGACTTCGGCGTCGTCAACCGAATCTTCGTCGATGTCGATGAATGCGCCGAACTCAAGGCCAGAGTCAGTTGCACCGGAACCGGTGATGACCATGTTGACTTCGTTGTGGACGGAGATTTCGTCCGTAGCATTCGCATCATATTTCAGACCGGCGTTAGCCGAACCCGAAAGCGCAACGCCGGCATGACCATCAGCAGCGGCTACGCCAGCTGTCAGGATCAGCGCGGTCGAGGCAAGAAGAACCTTTTTCATGTTTTCCCTCGTGCATAAAGGTTTACTCAATCCGACTCGCGTCGAACTGATTGAACGATATCTCCGACGTCAGGCGACCGATTGCAAGGAACGGCGCCAAGGCCTCTGAATCAACTGAACGGGATGGTGCAGTCTTGCCACAGTCGGTTTGCGCACCCTGCAACGCATTGATCTGCAAGGGGCAGGCTGCAAACGCCTTGTGACGCGGTTTTGCGTCAGATAAACCCGGTCACAGAACGTAGGCGAGGGGCACCATGGGTCAGATCAATTGGGCAACAGGCGCAATGCTTGCGGGCGTCATGGCGCTGGCGGGGTGCAATAGCGACCAGAACCGAGGCCTGTTCGGAAGCGAACGGGACCGTGACGCCGAGTTTGAAGCGCTGGGGCGCGACCGACCGGGAAGTCAGCGCAATGACGGCCTGTTCAGCCTGTTCAACAATCAAGACGATCCCAACACGACCGTTGAGGTGAACAAGTACATCTGGAACGCGTCGCTTGAAGTTCTGTCCTTTCTGCCGATCCAGACGGTTGATCCGTTTTCGGGCGTGATCGTCACCGGGTTCGGACGCCCGCCGGGGGGCGGCCGCGCTTACCGCGCCACCGTCCTTATTCAGGACCCGGCTTTGGAAGCGCGATCGCTCACCTTGTCGCTGCAGACCCAGAGCGGTCCGGCCAGTGCTGAAACCGTGCGCGCTGTCGAAGACGCGATCCTGACGCGTGCGCGGCAATTGCGCATTCGCGACGGGAGCCTCTAAGTCCGCTGGACCCCCGATTGCCCACTCGCTAAACCCGTCCAAAACCATGGACGGACAGATGTCGCGCTACACCCCTTCTGAGATTGAGCCGAAATGGCAAACCGCCTGGCGGGACGCTGACGTGTTCAAGGCGGTCCGCGATCCCGGAAAGCCGAAGTACTACGTGTTGGAGATGTTTCCCTATCCGTCGGGAAAAATTCACATCGGGCACGTGCGCAACTACACGATGGGCGATGTGATCGCACGCTACAAGCGCGCCACCGGCCATGCGGTGCTGCACCCGATGGGGTTTGATGCCTTCGGGATGCCGGCCGAAAACGCGGCCATGAAAGAAGGCGGCCACCCCAAGGATTGGACGTATAACAACATCGCGGTCATGAAGGATCAGATGAAGCCGTTGGGCTTTTCCATCGACTGGACGCGCGAATTCGCCACCTGCGACCCTGAATACTACGGCCAGCAACAGGCGCTGTTTCTGGATTTTCTCGAAAAGGGCCTCGTCTACCGGAAAGCCGCGACCGTCAATTGGGACCCGGTCGACATGACCGTTCTGGCCAATGAACAGGTGATTGATGGCAAGGGCTGGCGGTCAGGCGCTGAAGTGGAACGCCGGGAGCTGACCCAGTGGTTCTTCAAGATCTCGGATTACTCCGAAGAGTTGCTGGCGGCCATCGACGGGCTGGATCACTGGCCCGAGAAGGTCAAGCTGATGCAGCGCAACTGGATCGGCAAGTCGCGCGGTCTGCAATTCGCGTTCGAGCGCACCGATGGCGGCGAGGCCATCGAAGTTTACACCACGCGCCCCGACACGCTGATGGGGGCGAGTTTCGTGGGTATTTCGCCGGATCATCCGCTGGCCAAAGAGCTTGAAGCGGCCAACCCCGACGTCGCGGCGTTTTGTGAGAAAGCCCGGCAGGGCGGCACCACCGAAGAAGCGATGGAAAAGGCCGAAAAGCTCGGGTTCGACACCGGTTTGAAGGTGCGCCACCCGCTGAACCCCGATTGGGAATTGCCTGTCTGGATCGCGAATTTCATCCTGATGGGCTACGGCACCGGGGCGATCTTCGCCTGCCCGGCCCATGACCAGCGCGATCTGGATTTCTGCCGGAAATACGACCTGCCCGTGACCGACACGTTCTTTGCGCTGGATGGTGACAGCCCTGTCACCGATACGGCTTTCGTTCCGCCGAAAACGGAAAAAGTCCGCTGGATCAATCACTTCGCGGGGCTCGACATCGCCACCGGCCAGGACGCCATCGACGCCACGATTGCCTTCGCCGAAGAAAACGGCTGGGGCAAAGGGGTCACCCAATATCGCCTCCGCGACTGGGGCCTGTCGCGCCAACGCTATTGGGGCTGCCCGATCCCGGTGGTTCATTGTGACGACTGCGGCGTGGTGCCCGAGAAGAAAGAGAACCTGCCGATCGAGCTGCCCTATGACGAAGACGGCGCGCCGATTGACTTTTCCGTGCCCGGCAACCCGCTGGACCGGCACCCAAGCTGGCGCGACTGCCCCTGCCCGGCCTGTGGCAAGCCTGCCAAGCGCGAAACCGACACGATGGACACTTTCGTCGATTCGTCTTGGTATTTTGCCCGCTTCACAGCACCGCGCGCCACGACACCCACCGACATCGACGAGGTCGATTACTGGATGAATGTCGACCAATACATCGGCGGGATTGAGCACGCGATCTTGCACCTTTTGTACTCGCGCTTTTTCGCCCGTGCCATGCGCGCCACCGGGCATTTGCCCCAAGGCCAAGAAGAGCCGTTCGATGCGCTTTTCACCCAAGGCATGGTGACCCACGCGATCTACCAGACCAAAGGTGCAGGTGGCCGCCCGGTGTTTCACTACCCCGAAGATGTCGACCTTCGCGACGGGTCAGGCTTTCTGGCCGACGGCACCGAGGTTGAGATCATCCCATCGGCCAAAATGTCCAAATCCAAGAACAACGTGGTCGACCCGGTCAACATCATCAGCGCCTACGGCGCTGACACCGCGCGTTGGTTTGTGCTGTCCGACAGCCCGCCTGAACGCGATGTGGAATGGACGGCATCGGGTGCGGAAGCCGCTTACAAGCATCTGGGCCGGGTCTGGTCGCTGTGTGACCGCATCGGCGCGATGGACAAGGACGCCAAGGGCACGGGCGACGACGATTTGTTGCGCGCGATGCACAAAACCATCCACGATGTGACGATGGGCATCGAAACCTTCGGCTTCAACGCCGCCATCGCCAAGCTTTACGGGTTCACCGGCACGCTGTCGAAATCCAAAGCCAGCCACGCCGCCCAGCGCGAAGCCGTGATGGTGCTGGCCCAGCTGATGGCGCCGATGACCCCGCATCTGGCCGAAGATATCTGGGCGCATCAGGGCGGCGATGGGCTTTGCGTCGATGCGCCATGGCCTGTGGCCGATGAGGCAATGCTGGTCGAAGACACCGTGACCCTGCCCGTCCAGATCAATGGCAAGCGGCGGGCGGAAATCACCGTACCAAAGGACCTATCCAAGGAGGAGGTTGAAAAGATCGCGCTGGCCCTTGAAGCTGTCCAAAAGGCGCTGGATGGAAAGGCGCCCAAGAAGCTGATCGTTGTTCCAGGCCGGATCGTGAATGTCGTTGTCTAACCGCCGCACCTTTGTTCTGGGCCTTGCAGGTCTCACCGCCGCCTGCGGCTTCGAACCGGTCTATGCCCCCGGCAGCGCGGCGGTCGCACTGCGCAACGCGGTGCTGGTCGATCCGCCATCGGACCCGGTGGGGTTTGAACTGGTCCAGGAACTTGAGCGCCGCTTTGGCGAGCCACAGGCCGCAAGGTACCGCCTGACGGCCAACCTTGCGATGCGCGAAGATTCCATCGGTGTGACTGCCGAAGGCACAATCTCGCGCTTTCGTCTGCGGGGCCGCGCGGACTACGCCATGATCGATCCGCTGACAGACGCGGTGCTGACACGGGGCCAGGCGGAAAGCTTCACCACATATTCGGCGACATCGACAACCGTTGCCACCCGGTCCGCCAAGCGCGACGCGGAACGCCGGTTGATGGTGATCCTGGCCGACCAGATGGTCACGCGCCTGTCCACCACGGCTGAGGATTGGGCGTGAAGCTTTCCACCCGCGACGCCAATGCCTTTTTCAAACGACCCGACCCGGCCCGTGCGGGCATCCTGATCTACGGGCCCGACCCGATGCGCGTGGCGCTGAAACGCCAGGAGCTTTTGAAAAACCTGCTGGGCGAAAACGCCGAGGAAGAAATGCGCCTGACCCGGATCCCGGCGTCCGACCTCAGCCGCGACAAGGCCGCCTTGTCGGACGCGGTGAAGGCCCAAGGGTTCTTTCCCGGTCAACGCGCCGTTCTGGTGGAAGAGGCGACCAACACGCAAACTGCCATCATTGAAGCCGCCCTGGCCGATTGGCAGGCCGGTGACGCGATGGTCGTTGTCACCGCCGGGGGCCTAAAGCCCGGAAGCTTGCGGAAGTTCTTCGAAGGTGCAGGCAATGCTGCTGCAGCCGCCATTTATGACAATCCGCCCACCCGGGAAGAGATTGAAGAGGCCCTGAAAGCGGCAGGGCTTGCCCCGCCGGACCGCGACGCGATGGGCGCGCTGAATGATCTGGCCCAGACCCTTGATCCGGGCGATTTCCGCCAGACCGTCGAAAAGCTGGCGCTTTACAAACTGGGCGACAATGCCCCCGCCACCGCGCAGGATGTGGCGGCGGTCGCTCCTTTGTCGGTGGAAGCCGAGTTGGACGATCTGTTGCACGCCACCGCTGAGGCGCGCACCGACGCAATCGGCCCGGTGCTGCGCCGGTTGCAATCCCAAGGCACGACGCCGGTGTCCATCGCGATCGGGGCCACGCGCCACTTTCGCGCGCTTCATGCGGCCGCGTCCGACCCCGGCGGGGTGTCATCGGGGATTGCGCGCGCGCGCCCGCCTGTGCCCTGGCCCCACCGCGACCGGATGACCCGGCAGGCGCAAACCTGGGGCGCGCGGCGCCTGGAAGACGCGCTGTCGCAGCTTCTGGCCACCGATCTGGCGCTAAGATCGTCCACCGGGGCGCCGGAAATGGCGCTGGTCGAACGCGCCCTGATCCGGGTGGCACATCTGGGCCGCGCGCGGGGATAGCGCGATGGGCGTGATGATCGAAGGCGTTTATCACACGCAAGACCCCGGCCCCGACACGACCCTTGGCGAGACGTTCGAACGGGCGAAATCCACGATCCGGGACCAGATCACTCCAGATGGCCCGTTCACGCCAACCCCCGGGCGCTACCACCTTTATGCCGCGTGGAATTGCCCCTGGGCGCACCGGGTGTTGCTGACACGGGTGATCCTTGGCCTGCAAGACGCGGTCGCGGTGTCTTATGCCCGGCCACGCCGCACCGAAGACGGCTGGGTGTTTGATGATGCTGGGGAATATAGCGACCCAGAACTCGGTGTCTCAGCGCTCCATCAGGTCTACGCCCGCCAGACCCCGCCCTATACCGGGCGCATCACGGTGCCGATCCTGTGGGACCGCCACACCGAACAGATCGTCTCGAACGAAAGTGCTGATCTTGTGCAGATGCTCGCCGCGTTTGGCGGGCCTGATCTCTCACCCGCCGCCCATCTGGCCGAGATCAATCGCTGGAACGACCTGATCTACCGGACGCTGAACAACGGGGTCTACCGCGCGGGGTTTGCCAGGACCCAGGCGGCCTATGACACCGCCGTGGCCGAGGTGTTTGACACCCTCGGTACGCTGGAAACCCACCTGACAGATCGTGGATGGCTGGTCGGCGACACCCTGACCGAGGCTGACATTCGCCTGTTCCCCACGCTGGCGCGGTTTGATGTCGCCTATCACTATGCGTTCAAATGCAACCTCAAACGCCTGGTGGATTACCCCAACCTTTGGGCCTATGCGCAGCGGATGTATCACCTGCCGGGCGTTGCGGACTCTGTGCGCTTTGAGATCTACAAGGCGGGCTATTTCTCGCCTTCGGAACTGCGCAACCCCTTGGGCATTGTGCCCGCCGGCCCGCTGATCGACTGGGCGTTGTGAGCGATCCGATCTGTCCTTTGTGCCTGCGCCCGATCCCGGCGGAAGCGAAACAAAGCCAGCATCACCTGATCCCGAAACTCAGGGGCGGCAAGGGCGGGCCGACGGTGCTTTTGCATCAGATTTGCCACAACGAGATCCACGCGACCCTGTCAGAGACCGATTTGGCGCGAGAGTATTCCACGATTGAGGCCCTGCGCGGCCACCCCCGCCTTGCTGCTTTCGCCCGCTGGGTGGCCAAGCGCCCGCCGACGTTTCATTCCAAAACGCCCGGTGCGTGGCGTGGCCCCAAACGCGGGCGACCTTGATCTATCTCAAGGTGAAAATACCCAGGTAAGACTAGGCTTGCGGGCGAAAGGAACGTCCCATGCCGCTGACGATTCGTGAATCGGGCGATGAAGGCTGGGCGGAAATCACCGTCTCAGGCCGCGTTGTCCAGCAAGATATCCGGACCATTCTGCCGCTGGTGCGCCGCGCCGTCGACCGACACGGCACCTTGCGCATTGTTGAAGTCATTGCCGGGTTCGAAGGCTATGACTTCGGGTCGCTTTGGCCCCTGTTTGAAGATGACACCGGCCATCTGGCGCAGATCACGCATGCTGCCGTGGTCTGCGACTTCGGCTGGATGGGACCCATCAGCCGGGCCGCAGCACTCGTGACACCCGTGATGTTTCGCAGTTTTCTGACCCATGACCGGGACGGCGCCCGCGACTGGATCGCCTATCCGGGCATCGCTACACAATCAGCCCCGCAGCCCGGCGCACCGCGTCTTGTCGCAGGCTGACCTCTTCGCCAAGCAGATCATCGCCCGCCGGGCCCGCCATCCACATGCAGGCCTTGGCCGGCCAATCGGGCGGGATGTGATCGGACCAGTCAAGCTGACTGACCGGATTGATCCCTGACGCTTTGATGTCACGCTGCATCTCAGTGGCGACCGTCCCCGGCGACAGCCCCATCGCGCGGATGCCCTTGTCGCGGTATTCCTTGTCCGCCATCCGCGTCAGCATCGCCGCCCCGGCCTTAGAGCTACAATAGGCCGACCAGGCTTCGATCGGGCTGCTCGCTGCGCCGGATGAAATCGTGATGATCGTCCCGCCCCCGCGCGCAACCATGCCGGGGATCGCCGCATGCATCCCGTAATACACGCCTTTGAGGTTCACATCGATCAACCGGCCCCAAGCGTCGGGGTCGGTGTCTGCCAGATGCGCAATCGGGTCGATCATGCCCGCATTTCCGATCAGCACGTCCAAACCCCCAAACGCATCTTCGGCCAGTTTCACTGCAGCCGCCACATCTGCGTAGGCGGCAGCATCCATCGCAATTGCGCGGGCGGCGGGCCCAATGTCGTTTGCAATCGCGGTGACCGCGTCAATCCCGCGTGCGGCCAGCACCACATTTGCGCCTTCGGCGGCAAAGGCGCGCGCGGTCGCTTCGCCAATGCCCCGGCTGGCGCCCGTGACCAAAACCACCTGTCCTTCAAATCGCATTGGCCATTCTCCTGTCGCAATTGTGTTGCATCACATCCGCGTCGCGCCGCTTGACCTGACGGGACCGCGTGCCGATGTTGAAACGATACAAAAGCTCCCAGCAAGGTAAATTCATGCGTTCTTCCCCCACATTCGCAACCGCCATCGTCGCCACGTCCTTTCTGGCCTGGCCTGCGGCCGCCGACATCAGCCCAGCGGACGTCTGGGCCGATTGGCAGCGCCTGATCGAAAGCACCGACGTCACGCTTGAGGTGGGCGGCGAGACCGCATCAGCCGATGCGTTGATCCTAACCGATGTGTCGATCAGCGGCGACTTCCCGGAAGATGGCGGGTCGTTTGCAACAACCGTGCCGGAGGTCGTTTTTGAAGATCGTGGCGACGGAACGGTCGAAATCAAAATGTCGGCGGAATACCCAATTGCCGTCATCGGCAAGGACGCGATCACCGACGAGGACTTTGCCTTCAACATCATCACCCGCCAACCCGGTATGGTGACAATTGCGTCCCGCGACGGAGCCACGACGCGGTATGACTACGTTGGCCCCGAGGTGCAGGTCTCGGTCGCGCAATTCACCATCGATGGCGAACCGCTGGACTTCGATATCAATATGACCCTGGCGGGACTGAAGG
Organism: Pseudomonadota bacterium; assembly: GCA_038530285.1. Lineage (GTDB taxonomy): Bacteria > Pseudomonadota > Alphaproteobacteria > Rhodobacterales > Rhodobacteraceae > JASJAR01. Next base: position 84,482 of record JBCBCY010000008.1, on the reverse strand, counting down.
GCGCCTACAGCATCCTTGAAGGTACGCCGCGACTTTACGACAGCAATTTCCTGGTCGAGACGCTGACCATGTCAGGACGCGGCACCGACCCCGAAGACCCGACCGCGGCTTTCGACTTTTCGGCAAGGGTTGCCGATGTTGGAAGTCAGACCTCAGGCACGATCGTCGGGATGCTGGGCTTTTCGGACCTATCTTCGATGGTCGCAGAAGGGTTCACCACCGAATGGAACATCACCCATGGTGCCGCCAAATACACGATTGCGGGGGCGGATCAGTCCGGCCGCTTCAACCTGGAAACCAACGCGGAAGCGGGCATATTTGATGGGTCGATCACGCCCGATGGGCTGACATATGGCGGCGGCAACACCGGGGTCAGCGTTGCCGTGTCCGGCTCTGACATTCCGTTTCCACAGCTGACCTTTTCGATGGCCGAAAGCGAAGGTCGCCTCACGATGCCCATCGTGCCGGGCGAGGAGACCAGCGACGTCGGCCTCTTGATGCGGCTTGTCGACCTGGAAATCAGCGAAGCCGTCTGGAGCATGTTTGACCCCGCAGGTCAGCTTCCGCGCGACCCCGCGACCGTGATCCTGGACCTGGCCGGTCAGGCGCGCTGGCTTGCTGATGTGTTTGACCCGGAATTCGCCGAAAGCATGTCGCCCGGCGATATCCCCGGCGAGTTTGAAAGCCTGACGCTGAATGCCCTGCAACTGACCGTTGGCGGTGCAGAACTGACCGGCGAAGGCGCATTTGATATCGACAATGCGCCCGGCGGCCCGTTTGCCCCGGCACCCACGCCATCAGGTGCGATCAACCTGCAACTGACCGGCGGCAACACCTTGCTGGACACGCTGGTGAACATGGGGATGCTGCCGCAAGAACAGGCCATGGGCGCGCGCATGATGCTGGGTCTTTTTGCCCGCCCGGGCGAGGGTCCAGACACGTTGGTTTCCACCATTGAAGTCGGCAAAGACGGGTCGGTTTCCGCCAACGGCCAACGGCTGCGCTGATCGCATTTGATCACTTCGGCAGGCGACGGGTTGCACACCCCCGCCTGCCGAACTACCTCGACCAGCATGAGTGATACACCCCCAGACCTATCCGACCTCGCCGCACAGATGCTTGAGGTGGCCGCAGCCGCCGGTGCGGATGCCGCTGACGCGCTGGCCATCGACGGCACGTCGATCTCAATTGATGTCCTGAACGGGGCGCTTGAACACGCCGAACGGGCCGAAGGGGTCGAGATTGGCCTCAGGGTGCTGGTGGGTGGACGGCAGGCCTGCGTCTCTGCGTCAGACACACGGCCCGAAACCATGCGCGAAATGGCCGAACGGGCTGTCGCGATGGCGCGTGAGGCGCCGGTTGACCCGACTTTGGGGCTGGCTGACCCGTCCGAATTGTCAAAGCGCGTTGACGCGGCGGGACTGGACCTGGCCGATCCGTCCGACGAACCGGCCCCTGCAGCGCTGGAAGACGACGCATTGCGCGCCGAAGCCGCCGCACTCAGTGTCAAAGGCATCAGCAAGGTGCAATCGGCCTCTGCCGCTTATGGCCACCGGCGCATCCATCTGGCCGCCAGCAACGGCTTTTCGGGCGGCTACACCCGCACCGACCGGTCACGGTCCGCCGTCGCCATCACCGGCGAAGGCACCGATATGGAGCGTGATTGGTACGCCGACACGCGTATCCATGCCGAAGACCTGATGGACGCGGACGAGATTGGCCGCCTGGCCGGTGAACGCACCGTGGCACGCGCAGGGGCCAAAAAGCCGCCCACCGGCACATACCCGGTGATCTTCGACGAACGCATCGCGGCGTCACTCATCGGGCATTTGCTGCAAGCCGTCAGCGGCACCGCGATCACCCGCGGCGCATCCTACCTGCGCGATGCAATGGGCGAACAGGTTCTGCCCAAGGGCATTTCGCTGATCGAACACCCCTTGCGGCCCCGCGCCGGCGGCACCCGCCCCTTCGATGCTGAAGGACTGGCCACGGCCGACCGGACCATCGTCGAAGACGGCATCTTGCAAGGTTGGACCCTGGACCTTGGCACAGCGCGCAAACTTGGCCTGCAAAGTTCGGCCAATGCGTCGCGCGGGACGTCTTCGCCCCCGTCCCCATCGGTGACGAATGTCGCGATGACGCAGGGCGACAAGACCCTTGATGATCTGATCCGCGACGCAGGCACCGGGCTTTTGGTGACCTCGATGATTGGCTCAACGATCAACCCCACGACCGGGGATTATTCGCGCGGCGCCTCGGGTGTGTGGATCGAAAATGGCGAGCTGACGTTTCCCGTGACCGAATGCACCATCGCGGGCAACCTGCGCGACATGCTCAAAGGCGTGATCCCGGCCAATGACGCGTGCACCCATCTGTCGCGCATCGTCCCGTCACTGATGGTCGAAGGCCTGACACTTGCCGGCGAGTGATCTGGCGCTTCTGATCGACGCCGCCCGCACAGCAGGTGACATTGCCCTTCGGTTCTGGAAACAAGACCCGAAGGTTTGGGACAAAAGCGTCAATGACCCCGTGACCGAGGCGGATTTGGCCGTGGACGCGCACCTGAAAGAAACGCTTCTTGGCGCGCGCCCCAATTACGGTTGGCTGTCCGAAGAAACGCCGGACAACGAAGAGCGGCTGAGCCGCGAGCGGGTGTTTGTCATCGACCCGATTGACGGCACCCGCGCCTTCGTCGACGGCCAGGACACCTGGGCGCATTCCATTGCCGTGGTCGAAAACGGGGCTGTGACGGCTGGGGCGGTGTTCCTGCCCGCACTTGATCGGCTTTATGCGGCGGCACTCGGCCAGGGTGCGACACGAAACGGCGACCCGATTGCGGTCTCAACCCGGGCCGATCCTGCCGGAGCGACAATTCTTTCAAACAAGGCCGGGTTCGACCCCAAATTCTGGGCGGTGCCCCCTGATGACATGAAACGCAAATTCCGCCCCTCGCTGGCCTATCGACTGGCCGCCGCGGGCGAGGGCCGGTTTGACGCCATGCTCACCTTCCGCGACGCCTGGGAGTGGGACATCGCGGCGGGCGCGCTTATTGCGGCAGAAGCTGGCGCTGCTGTCACCGACCGTGACGGCGCGCCTTTGGTCTTCAACGCGGCCCACCCCAAGACACCCGGTGTGATGGTCGCCCCGCCGATGCTGCATAAAGCGCTTCTTGCGCGGCGGGCAGTGGCTTGACCGCCCGGGCCTGTCGGCTAGTGTCGCGCCAACATTTCCGGAGGTAACGATGACCCAGCGCCTGCACCTCGTCTTTGGTGGCGAATTGGAAGACCCGTCCAAGAACGTGTTCCGCAACGTCAAGGATATTCACGTCGTCGGCATCTATCCTGACTACGCGACCGCATACAACGCGTGGAAAGCCGAAGCCCAGCGCACCGTCGACAACGCCCATATGCGTTACTTCATCGCGCATTTGCACCGTTTGCGCGATGAGGAAGCCGCGGCGTCCGCGACCGAGGAACTGGGCGGTTGACAAGGCCGTGGCCCGGACGCCCTCCGCTCTTTCGGTCTATCTGATCGCTGCAGGGTTTCGCCCACCGCTCCAGCCACCTGAAAGTTTTGCCCGCCACCTTGGCGACCGGCTGTGGATCCATGTCGCGGACCCAAAAGCGGCTGGTGCCGTGCCGTCATTGGTCGACCGTCTGGCCGAGGTGCGCGGCGTCGACAGCGATCTGGTGATGTCAGGCCATGTCGGCACCGCCCATGAACTTGGCGCCACAGCCCTGTCATTTCCCCGCGAACGCGCCAGTGAGATACGGCGCGTCATGCAAGACGAAGCGCCGTCTGTCGCGGTGTTTCTGGGGTTTGAGATGGCGCCTGCCTGCCTTTACGGGATGCGCGAGGCCGGCGTGCGCACAATTGTCGTTGCAAGCCCATCCGGCACCGAAGTCCGCGCCCATGGCCGGCTTTTGTCGCGCAGCGCCTTTCGGCTGTTTGACAGTATTGCCGCGACCAACGAAGCCGCGCGCACATCGCTGATAAAGCTGGGCGCACCGGCCCATAAAACTCAGGTGGTCGGCCCACTCGACGAGGTGCCACCGGCGCCAAGTGGTGACCCTGTCCAACAAGAAAGGCTCGCACAACTGCTCAGCGGACGTCCTTTGTGGCTGGCCACCAGCCTGTCGCTGACCGAAATGCGCAGCGTGCTGGATGCCCAGCGGCAGGCGAACGGATTGTCACACAGGCTTTTGCTGGTCATTGCACCAAACCGCGCTGACGAAGCTGGTCCCATCGCCAAAGCCGCAGAACTTCGCGGCTACAGCGTCGCGCGGCGCTTGTCTGGACAAGACCCTGAAGAGCATATTCAGGTGCTGATCGCCGATGATCCTGCCGAGCTTGGCGTTTGGTACCGGCTGGCGCCGATCACCTTCATGGGCGGCTCGCTGTTGCCACCTGGCAGCGATATTGGGCCAGATGCGCCCGCCGCTTTGGGATCAGCCATCATTTACGGCCCCCACATCGGCGCACGGCGGAAGGATTTCGACCAATTGGCAGCCGTTGGTGGCGCACGTTTCGTGGAAACCGGCACCGCATTGGGCGCGGCCGTCTCCAGCCTTTTGTCACCAGATAAAACCGCCGCCATGGCCCATGCTGCATGGCTTGAAACCTCAAAAGGGGCCGAAGGCACCGACCGGGTTGTTGATATCCTGGTCGATGCGTTCGATGACCCCGACGGGGTCTGACCTCAGCTGCCGAGTTCGGCGTCAATCAGTCGAGCGAACTCCGCGTATTCCATATTGCTGTAGGTCGTGCCGTTGATCACGAAAGACGGCGTTGACCTGATCCCGTCTTCGGCCCGGTTCATTTCGTCGACAGCGGCCATGGCGCGCGCCATATCACCGTCCGCCAGGCAGGCTTCAAGATCGTCTGGCGCAATACCGGCCGTCAGGCCAATCCGGCGCAACGCGGCTGCGGAATCGGCCGCGGTAGGAGCGCCCGACCATGCGGTCCGGTTGCGGTAAATTTCGTCGATCACACCGAAAAAGCGGTCTGGTCCCGCGCAGCGGGCCACCATGCCAGCCCAAAGTGCTGGCAAGTCACCGTCAAAAAAGACCTCGCGGTAGATGAAGTGAATTTTCCCGGTATCGATGTAGTCGGCTTTCAGGTCCTTGAACGGGCCTGCGTGAAAACTGCCGCAAAAGGGACAGGAATAGGACGCGTATTCAATCACGGTGACGCTTGCGTCGGGATTGCCAAGCGTCATTTCAACCACCATCGAAGTGTCGATCTCTTCGCCGGTCGCCGCGGTCGGGACAGCGGGCCCGCCGCCGGAATTCTGGGTGACATACCAAAACGCACCACCGGCAACGATGACAAGTGCAGCAACGATCCCAAGGATACGGGTCATGGTTCAGGCCTCTATTTCAGTTTTTGTTGAGTGAGCACACGCGCGCCCAATGCTTCGAGCGCTTGGCGCAGTTCGGTATTTTCGACATCGGCTGCGGTCTGACTTGCCTTTGCCAAAGCCTCTGCAGACGGGTCGGGCTGAGCCGGGGCACGCGCCTGGGCAGGCTCGGCAAACCCGCTCGCCGCGGTCTGAGTAAGACGCACCTTCTGGATCGCACTATAGCCATAGCAGGCGTTTACAGTGTCGCGGATGCGGTCTTTCTGCATTTCGATCATCGGGGCCTCGGCCCCTTTGACCAGCAAGGTCAGTGTCGCGCCCAAACCGGCCTTGCCGTATTTCACGTCCACCGGACGGGCAGCACGGGCAATGTCCGCCCCCACGATTTCAGCCCAATGGGTCAGCAAACGCGCCACGGCAAACCCGCGGGTCGAGCCGACGGATTTGATCCGCGGCTGCAACAGGGTCGCTGTGCGCTTGAAGCCCTTGCTGCGCCGGGCGCCGGACGTGATCGGTTTGGTCGACATCACCTGCCTTTGTGCCTTGCGCGAGCATCCTAGTTTATCTGCCGCATTGCGCCAGCCCCGCGGATGTTGGACCTATAACGAATGCGTGACCAGGTACCACCCTCCCCCGTCCCGGCCGAGCTTCTGGCGTGGTACGACGCGCATGCGCGCAGCTTGCCCTGGCGCATCCCGCCCGGCGAGCGCGCGCGGCCCGACCCCTACCGCATCTGGCTGTCAGAAATCATGTTGCAACAAACCACCGTTGCGGCCGTCAAAAGCTATTATCAGCGGTTCACCAGCCTGTGGCCCACGGTCGGCGATCTTGCGGCCGCCGCGGATGACCGTGTGATGGGCGAATGGGCCGGGCTTGGCTATTACGCCCGCGCCCGCAACCTTCTCAAATGCGCCCGAGCCGTTGTTGACGAATACAACGGTGTGTTCCCCGACACACGCGAAGATCTGCTGACCCTTCCCGGCATCGGACCCTATACCGCCGCCGCCGTCGCCGCGATTGCCTTTGGCCGGGCCGAAACCGTGGTCGATGGCAACGTCGAACGGGTGATGGCGCGGGTTTTTGCGGTGGACACGCCCCTGCCTGCGGCCAAACCCGAATTGACCGAACTGGCCAAACGCCTGACGCCCAGCGACCGGCCCGGCGATTACGCCCAAGCGGTGATGGACCTTGGCGCGACGATCTGCACGCCAAAGTCACCCGCCTGTGGAATTTGCCCCTGGCGCGACCCATGTGCGGCCCGGGCGGCAGGGATCGCGGCAGATCTGCCGAAGAAAACCCGCAAGAAACCAAAACCCACACGGCGCGGCGTGGCCTACATCGCGCGCAACTCCGCCGGTCACTGGCTGCTGGAACGCCGCCCCGACAAAGGGCTTTTGGGCGGAATGCTCGGCTGGCCCGGCACCGATTGGTCGCACACCCCCGCCCCCGCCCCACCCTTGTCAGCCGACTGGCAGATCATCGGCGAGGTGCGCCACACCTTCACCCACTTCCATCTCATCCTCGACATTGCTGTTGCCCGCAGTGATGCCACGCCCAACCGGGGCGCGTTCCACAATGACGTGCCCGCGTCGGACCTGCCGAGGGTGATGGCCAAAGCCTATAACCTTGCGGCAACCTATCCCCTCTAAGCTTGAGAGCCGCGTCCTGAGCCATATAATCGCCCCATGACCCAGACTTTCGTCCCCCCTGGCCTGAAGAACGCGCTGCCCTTCTGGTCAGCAATTTTGATTGTGCCAGCGACAGCGGTCGGACCGCTGTGGGGCGGGGTGTGGGTGTTGGCACCATTGGTCTTTGTCTGGCAGGCCAGTGTGGTGATTGATGCACTTTTGGGATCTGATGACACCGCGCTCGACCCCAACCACCCGGCCCAGAACATTTTCTGGCACCGCGCCGTCACGCTGATTTGGCCGGTCGCGCAAACCGGTATCGTGTTCGGCACCATTGCCGCCGTGGCCAATTCCCAGCATTTGTCCGGGCTGGAAATCGCGATTATAACGCTTGGGGTCGGCATTGCCACCGGTGCAGTGGGCATCGTCTTTGCCCATGAGTTGTTGCACCAGCAAAACCGGACCGAGCGGTGGTTCGGCGACATCCTGATGACCCAGGTGCTTTACGGGCACTTCCGCTCAGAGCACCTGTTGGTCCATCACCGCTATGTCGGCACGCCGAAAGATCAGGTCACCGCGCGCTATAATGAAGACTTCCACCGCTTTTTCTTGCGTGTGCTGCGCGGTGAGTTCCGGTCGGCCTGGGCTGCGGAAACGGGGTTGTTGGCGCGCAAAGGCCTGCCGGCCTGGCATCGGTCGAACCCATTCTGGCGCTACGGCGCGCTGCAAGCGGTCTGGCTTGGGCTGGCGGTGCTTTTGGGCGGCTGGGTCGGGCTTGCCGTTTTTCTGGGTCAGGCGTTTGTCGCGGTCTGGCAGCTGGAGTTGATCAATTACATCGAACACTACGGGTTGACGCGCAAGCACTTGGGCGACGGCAAATACGAACCCACCGGCCCGCACCATTCGTGGAATGACAACCATAGTTTCACACGCGGGTTCCTGATCAACCTGTCGCGCCATTCGGACCATCACACCAAGCCCTCACGCCGGTTCCCGCTTTTGCAGACGTACGAGCCTGGTGACGCCCCGCTGATGCCCTACGGCTATTCCGCGATGAGTGCGATGGCAACGATCCCGCCTCTTTGGCGGCGCGTGATGAACCCCCGCGTCAGGTCGTGGCGCGCGCTGCACTACCCTGAGATTGACGATTGGGCCCCTTACAACGCCCATGCGACACCGATGCCGCGCTAGGCAGAGCTTGTCGGATGGCCAAGGGCGGCTTTGAGCCCAGACCTACCGCTTAGCAAAGAGACGACTTGAAACGGATATAGAGTTCTTGGCCGGATCTTTGGCGTTAGCGAAGCAATAGCCATCGGCCTGATGAATAGAGCCGAACTTGAGCCCTCGACTTTCAGCGTCTCGGCAAAATGCTTCGACATCCTCAACGTCAAATACCAACTTCACTAGAGTTTGTCCTTCCTTTCTGCCTGCCGACGTCGGATGCAAAAGTATATTGCCGCCAGCAGTTTGGCTGACCAACTCGACTATTCTGTCACCTTCAAGCCTAAGAAGTTCAAAGCCAAAATTCTTGCAGTAGAACTCCGCAACTTCTTCGAGCCGCTTGGTATAAATGATTACGCGGCCAAGCGGCGCGAACTTGGTGGCGTCAGGTTCGGACATGCTTCAAGTCTACTTGAAAACTTTCAATCGGCCAACGGCGGCTAAGTCCGCATTGCTGACACTGATAAAAAATGCCCCGCCGTTTGACGGGCGGGGCTAAAGTTGTGCTGTGGTTTGGCCACAGGCACAGGCGGTAACTTGAATGTCTATTGGGTGCGCATCTCCTGGCGGATCTGCTGGCGCAGCGCATCGATCAGCACCGGTTTGCCGTCGCGTTTGAAGTGCCAATAGGTCCAGCCGTTGCACGATGGCGCGCCTTCGATCGCGGCCCCCACCTGGTGGATCGAGCCCTTCGCCTCGCCCGAAATCAGGGTCCCGTCAGCGCGCACCTTGGCGGCCTGGCCACGCGCGTTCGTCAGGGTCTCGCCCGGGCGCAACATGCCGCGTTCCACCAATTGGCCAAAGGGCACGCGGGGTTCGGCGCGTTTTGACGTGGAAACGTCCAGGGCCGCGCGGTCGAGCTTGCGGATATTGGCGATGCGCTTTTCGGCAACCTTGCGATATGCTTCTTCGCGTTCGATCCCGATCCAGTCGCGGCCCAGCATCTTGGCCACAGCGCCTGTGGTGCCGGTGCCAAAGAAAGGGTCCAGCACCACATCGCCGGGGTTCGTTGTGCCCACAAGCACCCGGTGCAAAAGGCTTTGGGGTTTCTGCGTCGGATGCGCCTTGTCGCCGGCATCGTCCTTCAAACGCTCATGGCCGGTGCAAATCGGCAGCGTCCAGTCCGAGCGCATCTGCACCCCTTCGTTGAGCGCCTTTAGAGCTTCGTAGTTGAACGTGTATTTTGACGTCTCGGATTTCCCCGCCCAAATCATCGTTTCATGGGCATTGGTCAGCCGTTTGCCGCGAAAGTTCGGCATCGGGTTGGTCTTGCGCCAGACCACATCATTGAGGATCCAGAAGCCTTCGTCCTGCAGCGCGGCCCCGACCCGGAAGATGTTGTGATAAGACCCGATCACCCAGATCGCCCCATCGGGTTTCAGGATCCGGCGCGCCGCCGCCAGCCAGGCTTTCGTGAAGGCATCGTAGGCGGCGAACCCGGCAAACTGGTCCCAGGCATCATCCACCGCATCGACCTTGGAATTGTCGGGTCGGTGAAGGTCCCCTTTCAGTTGCAGGTTATATGGCGGATCGGCGAAAATCAGATCGACGGATGCCTCGGGCAGCCTGTTCATGGCATCCACGCAATCGCCCGCCAGAATTGTGTTCAGCGGCAACGCCCCCGCGTCACGCCGTTTGGTCTTTGTCATATCTGCCTCGTCCCCGGGTTGGTTTGCCCACACCCCTTTGACGCCAAACATGAGTCATCCCCGATTCGCGGTCAAATTCTTTTTTGAATCAACAGGTTGAGAATTTAACTTGTCACAACATCTGGTAGACGGGCTTGAAAGACCGCCTATGGTGTGGGGTTGGTCCAAGCGCGCGCAGCGCAGATAGATGCGCCTTTGCACCATATCCCATGTTGGTCTCCCAGCCGTAACCGGGATGCTGTTGCGCCAAATCCACCATGATCGCGTCGCGGGTGCATTTCGCCACGATCGATGCCGCCGCGATCGACAAGCAGCGCGCATCGCCTTTTACGATCGCCGATGCCGGGCAGTCGATACCGCGCGGGATCATCGTGCCGTCGATCAGCGCGTGATCGGGCGGGCAGACCAACCCTTCAAGCGCCCGCACCATCGCCAGATGGGCCGCGCGCAGAATATTGATCTCGTCGATTTCCTCGACCGAGGCATGGGCAACGGAAACCTCGGCATGCGCCATGATCAGGGGCAAAAGTGCCGCGCGCCGCTTGGCTGAAAGCTTCTTGCTGTCATTCAAGCCTTCGGGGATCGCGGCCGGGTCAAGGACCACCGCTGCGGCCGTCACCGGCCCTGCAAGCGGTCCCCGTCCGACTTCGTCGATGCCTGCGACCCGCACCATGCCGCGGCTGATAAAGCTCTGTTCAAGATCGAAAGTGGGGCCGTCCATTGGGCCAGACTGACAAGCCCAGCGCGCGCTGCAAGCCAAAAGGCCCCGGACAAACGTAAAAGGACGGGCCCCCACTCGGGACCCGCCCTCTTCACTCGCCACTCACTCGTACACAAACAAAACGAAAGACACTCGTTACAAAAAGTGGGGCCGGGTTTGGGGTTCCCGGCCCCCATACGGCGCAGGCGGAGATGTGCGAAGAACCTGCGCCGAACCTGCTCTTAGGTCCCCAATGACTTAGCGGTTGGTCCGCGCATCAAGGATCACCCGCCCGTCGTTGGTGCGGCTGATGTTGCGGAACCGGTAGCCAGCGTTTTCAAGGCACCGCTGACGGAAGGCGTTGCGGGCACCATTGTCGGTGCGGACCCGGACTTCACAGCGGTCAGGCAAACGGTTGGCATTGAACCCCGCCCGCGTCAGGCAGCGCTGGATCGCAAGGTTGCGGGTGCCGCGGTCGGTGTTGAACCGGCGCACACAATTGGCAGGCAGCACCTTGCGGCGTTCAAGATTGCGCACCGTGTTGCTGCTGGTCGTGATCGGCGCGGACCGCGTGACGGTCGTTGCCTGATTGTTGTTGCTGTTGTTCGACGAAATCGCGCCGATGATGATCAAGCCTGCAGCCAGGGCTGCCACCTCTTCTGCCGTCAGAGCCTCTGCTTTCTGAGCTGAGCCGCCAAACGCGAGACCCGTTGCCAGAACCGGAACCATAAGTGCCTTAAACATAATACATACCTTTCCACCCAGGAGACGCCTGAGGCGCCGTTGATCTTGACCAAGACCGCGATGGCCTCGTGTGATGAGATCGAAATAGGGGTGGGGCGGAAAGTTAGACAATATCCCGGGCCTGCTATGGGATATCACGCCGGTCAGGCCCCGTATGGCCCAGTGTGTCATTGTATAACACACGCGTTTGGCACATTGTTTTCACATGAGATTACGCGCACTCCTTATAACCCTGGCTGTTGTGGCCCTACCGCTGTCCGCACATGCGGCGTGTTATGCCGACTACAAAGCCAAACAGGACAACCCCTTGCGGCTGCACTACGGTGTGGTCAAAGTCAGCAACGGGGCCTGCCCGCCGCAGAACCGCGCCGCGCAAGACATCGCGCAGCGCATTTCCCGCGACGGGTGGCAGCTTTTGAATGTTGTCTCGATGTTCGATGACAACGGGCTGGACCAAAGGAGAGGCAGTGCAGGACAATACTTCCTCCGCTACTGAGGCGCGCATCGCCGGCACGCGGATCGTTGGCTTCGGGATTGCTGCGATTGTCGTGATCCTTGGGGTGACAGCGCTTTTGCTGTTTTTGAACCTGCCGGACGCCGACGCCTTCAACACCAAGGTCGAGCGGATCTTCATCGAAAACGATGATCTGACCTCGCCCGCCGAATTGCGGCTTCTGGAAATCCTGGCCCAATCGGGCACAGCTTTTGCCGAAGTGATCGCCAGCTACCGGGTGATCATCTTTGTGCTTTTGGTCTTCTCAACCGGCCTGCTGATCGCAGCGCTGTTTTTTCTGGTGATGATCGTGGTGTTGAACCGGCGGATGGGCGCGATTGAACGCCAGGGCATCCAGGTGCAATCAATGGTCCTGTCGCGCGAACGCGGCGTCGTCAGCCTGAATGATATGGAATTCAAACTGACCGAAGCGGCGCTGGAAACCCTTGCCGTTCTGGCCGAAGCGCGGATGGACGGCGATGTGCTGACAGGCGCCGAAATCGAAGCGGTGGTGTCGGGCCGGTCGGCGGCTGATTGTGAAGAGGCCGCAGGGGCCACGCGGATCAAACGGCTGCGCGACGCGCTCGGCAACCAGATGGTGGCCGAACTGCTGATCAAGACGATCGCCCGCAAGGGTTACATGCTGGCGATTGAGCGGGATCGGATTTCAATGACGTAAAGACGACCCAACGGCCGGTGCCGACCGGTTGTCATGAAGCGTTGTCGCCTGTTCGAAGACGTCCCGCCAACGCGCGTCGGCGCGCGGCAGGTAGTGCGCCTTGTACCAAGACAGGCTGTCGCGCTGCAGCCGCTCAAGCCGGCTTTTGTCACCCAAAAGCGCAGTCACCGCATCGGCCACCTGTGGCAGGGGCCGCTCGATCACGAAATCCTGTGCTCCAAGATCCGCAACACCGAAGCTTGTTTCCGTCACCACCGGACACCCAGTGGAAAGGGCCGCTGCAAACCGGGGCACTTCCAGATGGTTGCTGCGTTCGGTGTGAATGTTGAGGCAAAGCGCAGACTGCGCGGCAAATTTTTCTATCGGTCCGCCGTGGGACGGTGACAGGCGAACCCCCCGCGCTTTGAGATCATCCAGAACCCTTTGGCGGCGCGCCGTCATCGCACCCACAAAACAGACATCGTAGTCTGGGTCAGGCTGACGGTCGCTGGCCGCCGCGACCGCCACGTCAAACCCGAAAACCGGCAAGGACAGGGAGTGTTTGAGCCGTTTGGTCTGTGGCGGATAATAATCGAGCAACGCATCGATCAGGGGCAGTTTGCCCGCCAGCATACGCCGCTTTCGAAAGACCTGCCGGTGACCGGCCAGGCTTGCAGCAAAGGGGCTGCCCAATGGCGAAACCACCGACAGGTTCAAAAGGGCATAGGTGCACCCCTTGCGCCGCTCAAAGGGCGCGAAATTCTCACCAATCAAAAACACCAGACCGTCGGGGTAGGCCGCCGCATCAACCTGGTGGCAGATCAACAGGCCCGCGTGGGGATCAAGGTGGCGCTGCATGACCCCATGCAGGTAATCCACGAACCGGCGCACAAAACCGTAGCTGAAATCTTGCACAACAAGCGAAGCACGCGGCATGGCAAAGGCCCCCGACCCAATCGGATTGCGCCCCCGCGCCCAAAGGGGACAAAACACCGATTGCCCGTCAAAAGAGCATCTATTCCGTCTATTCCCGCAAAACGGGCGGAATCACGCCGACCGGCAATTCCTGTTAAGGTTAATCCTTGTTTCACCTCAGGGAACGGGTGACCACGGTTCTCAGGTGTGGGCGTCTGCTTTTGGTCTTCGTTGACCAGGGCTTCAGACGCGGGAACTGGCTATGCCAGACGACATCTGTTCATTTGACGGCCCCTTGATCGTGGTGCCCTGCCTGAACGAGGCGCGCCATATCGCAGCGATCCTGCACCAGTTCGCAGCAGCGCGCGACCGCCTTGGCGGGCAGCTTGTGGTGGTTGACGGCGGCAGCACCGATGGCACCTGCGACCTTGTGGCAGAATACGCCGCGCGCGACCCGCAGGTTCATCTTCTTCACAACCCGCGCCGGATACAAAGTGCCGGGATCAACATGGCCGTCGCTGCGTTTGGCGAAGGGGCAAGCCACCTTATTCGCGTCGACGCGCATTGCGCTTACGCGGACGATTATTGCGATGTCCTGCTGGACGAGGCGCGCAGCACAGGCGCCGACAGCGTTGTTGTCAGCATGCATGCCGAAGGCCAGGACGCGCTTCAACGCGCGATTGCAGCAGCGCAAAATGCACCGGTCGGCAATGGCGGGTCGAAACACCGGAACGCGGCGCAGGGTGAATTCGTGGACCATGGCCACCACGCGCTGATCGCTCTTACTGCGTTCAACGCCGTTGGCGGCTACGATCCGTCCTTTGCCCACAACGAAGACGCCGAGCTTGATCACAGGCTGACATCGGCAGGCCACCGCATATGGCTGACCGGCCGGACCGGCGTCACCTATTTCCCGCGCAGCACCTGGGCCGGGCTTGCACGGCAGTATTTCAACCATGGGACCGGACGCGCGCGAAACATTCTAAAGCACCAGACGCGACCCAAGGTGCGGCAAATGAAGGTCATCGCGATCCTGCCCGCAGTGCTGGCCGCCTCGCTCTTTCCGTTTGCGCCATTGGCGGCCCTGCCCGCAGCGCTTTGGGTCATCGCATGTCTGGCGATGGCATTGCCCCTGGCATTGCGCGGGCGTGATCTGTCGCTTCTGGTGGCTGGCCCGATGGCGATGGTGATGCACTTGTCCTGGTCGGCGGGGTTCTGGAACACGGTTTTGCGGACCAGGCCAGCGATGCTGGGGGACCCGGCATGAGTGTTTTTGCAGACAAGATCACCGTTGCAATCTGTACCTACCAGCGCGAGGCGCTCACCGACACGCTCGCCTCGCTCGCAGCTCAGGTGCTGCCAAAGGGCATGACCTTTGCGGTCCTGGTCATCGACAATGACGCGGCGCCCAGCGCGCAATCACGCGTGGAAATGTTTGCGCAAAAAGCAGCACTCGACATCCAATATGTGCATTGCCCGTTGGGCAACATCTCGATTGCGCGCAACGGTGCCTTGGATGCAACCGACGCGCGGTTTGTGGCCTTCATTGATGATGACGAGATCGCAGAGCCGGGCTGGCTGGCCGCATTGATGACCACACAGCGATCGACGCAGGCGGATGTGGTTCTGGGTCCGGTCAAGGCGACCTACGACCAGACTGCGCCTGGCTGGATGCGCAGGCTCGATGTCCATTCGACAGCACCCGTCGATGTGAACGGGACAATCTGCACCGGGTATTCGTGCAACGTGCTGATTGACCGCGCCAGTGACGCTCTGGCGGATCTGCGGTTCGATCTGGGCCTTGGGCGCTCGGGCGGTGAGGACACGGCCTATTTCACCCACGCCTATCGACAGGGCGCGCGCTTTGCCCTGGCCGCATCAGCCATTGTCCGTGAAAAGGTGCCGCCCGCGCGGGCCAAATTGTCATGGCTGGCCCGACGCAGATTTCGCTCAGGCCAGACACATGGTCTTTTGTTGCGCGAAACCGCAGGGTTTGCAGCGCGTCTGCGCGGCCTGGCCCTTGCCGGCCTGAAAGTTGCCTACTGCACATTCGTCGCGGCCCTTCACCTTCCACACACCGCACGCCGAAACGCAGCCTTTCTGCGCGGCACCCTCCATCTTGGCACCATAAGTGGACTGATCGGCGCCCGCCCGATCACACTTTATGGCGCCGCAGCTGACGGAACAGCAAAATGACCGAACTTCCAATCTCTGGCCTTGGCCGCGCGGACGGGATTGATCCCGTCGGCCGGCCAAACCCCAATGGGGCCGGCGCACCGGAACTGTTGTTGATGCTGCGCCGTCAGCGTTGGGTTTTGATCCTTGCCGCCCTTTTGGGCCTTTTCGCAGGGGCCGGACACTACGTGACAAGCCCCGACCGGTTTTATGCCCGCGCCGTCATACTGATTGATGAACGCGCGAGCGATCCCGGCCAGGAGTTTGCGACGAACTTCCCGCTTTTGCGAAACGAAACCGCCGTCTTGAACGAAATGCAGGTTCTGCGTTCGCTCGCGCTGGCAGAGGATGTGACGCGAAAGCTGGCCCTGCATGAAACGGATGCCTTTGTTCATCGACCGGTGTCGCTTGCGCGCAGCACGGTGACAGGCTTGATCGCGGCGGCCAAAACCACCTTTGGGCTGGGCGAACCTGTGGCCGAACAGGTCGCACCGACCCAAGACGAAGTGATTTTAGCGACGGCGCAAAAACTGCAACGTGACCTTGGGATCACCCGGGTGGGTCGCAGTTTCTCGGTCGAGGTGTCGATGGTGTTGCACGACCCAGCCCTGGCGGCGGCGATCACCAATGCCTACGCCGAACTGTATCTGGCCGACCGGCAAGTGGCGAGCCAGGCCGCATCACAAGCGGGTGCAAAATGGTTGCGCCAGAACATCGCCGAAGTGCGCGACAGTGCCGACGAAGCCGCCCGCGATCTGGCCGCGTTCCGGGCGGAAAACCGAGCACTCGATCAGCAAGGCGCGCGCGCGCTGGAACAACGCGTCGCGTCTTTGAACACGGTGCACGCAACGCTTCTGGAACGGCTAGAGATGGTCACGATCGAGGGGTCATACCCGTTGTCCAACGGTCGCCTTTTAAGCCGTGCCGCGGTGCCCGCCGACCCGGCCCTGCCAAAATCATGGCGGTTGAGCTCGGGCGGGTTGGTGCTGGGGCTGTTGGCAGGACTGGCCTTTGCGGCCTGGCGCGAACTCCGCGAAACGAGCATCCGCACCGGCGAAGATGTGCGTCGTCTGTCGGGCGTGCCCTTCTTGGGATATCTGCCACGGTTTTCAGGGCGCCGCATCCGCCGGTTGCGCCCCCTTGTGACGCAACCGCTATTGCTGGAAGGCACCCCGACGGCGGTGTTCTCGCGCTTTCGCCCGCAACCCAAAGCTGGCGTGTCGAAAGTCGCGACCGCTGGCCTGACGGAACATTTCTCACCCGCTCTTTATCTGCCTTCGGTGGCTCCCGACCTTGCGTTCAATGAGCCGTTGAAGGGTATCCTTGCGCGACTGGACAGAATGTCCGCGCCCGGTGCGGGGTCTGTCGCCGCCATTGGGAGCCTGAATTCAGGCGAAGGACGCACTGTTCTTGCCGCCAATCTCGCTCAGTTTTCGGCCCTGAGCGGGGCGCGGACCCTGCTTATCGATGCTGATATGGCCAACCCGGCCTTAAGCCGCCAGTTGGGCTTTACCCAAGGCAATGGGTTGGGCGAAATCCTCGCGGGAAAAGCCGGGCTTGAAGACTGTCTGACAACGCTTCCCGCAACCGGCCTTAAGGTGCTGCCGTTCATACAGACCGGCCCGCCCAATGGCCGCACACGCATCATGCGGCTGGCCGAGCATTTGGAAACTGCGCGCCATCTTTTCGATCGTATCATTTTGGATTCGCAACCTTTGGGCGCGTCATCAGACGTGACCGCGTTGCTGCATGCGCTGGACGGTGTGGTGATGCTGGCCGACTGGGGCAAGACCGAGCAGACTGCGATGCAGGCCGCAATGGCGGACGATCCGGTGTTGCAGCGCAAGACGGCCGGTGTTGTGTTGAACCGCACCCAGATGCACCGACTTGCCGCTTATGGTGTGTCGCGCAATCGCACGGCGCGCCGCCGTGGACGCAGATGGGCCCGAAGCTGACACATTGGCCGGCCCCTTGCGGGGATTAGCCCAGATGCGCTGCGGCAAGGGGATCTTTGCGAACTTGCCTGAGTGCAAACTCTCGTGCGGCACATGTTGACGCGACGGCATTTTAGAATGAGGCTGAACCCTGTTGGGTGTTGGGGGTCTCAAAATGCGTCTGGGTCGGTTTGTCGTCCTCATGTTGGCGCTTGCGGTGGTGACTGGCGGGGTCGTCATGGCCACCGGGTCTGGCTTGGGACGCGCGATTGTCTGGGCCGTTGGCGTGCTGATCGTGTGTCAGGTCGGGTATTTCATCACCCTGACCATCAAGGCCGCGCGTTTGCCCCATTCAAAGGACGACCCCCCGTCCGATCCGTGACAAAACCGTCAAGCCCGCTCATGGGTCGCCCTGCCAGCCGGATGAGCATCCCCCGCAACACCAGCCGAGCAATCTTTAGCGGGGGCAAGGCGGACCCGACCCGCAGATCGCTCAGCGACTTTACCAATCCGGTCGCACGCAGATGTGGCGGATAGCGCAGAGAAGGCAAATCCAGAAACGCGCGCCGCGTGCTGGGAGAGGCCTGCGCCCAGACCTTGCGCTGCACGATTTGGACCGACCGTTTCAGGTTCAGTTCCCGGCGAAGCCATCCGGCCCGGTCGCCCATATTGCGGACGGTCTGCGCGCCATTTTCGGCCCAGACAGCAAGGGGTTCCAAAGCCACATAGACCGGTTCGACAATGGCGATTGTGCGCAGATATTCCTGAAAGGTTGCATTGCAATCGACCCCGATTTCCAGATCGCTTTTCGCGTCGGCTGACCAGAAAATCCCGCCGTTTGAGACGCCCATATCTGCCATCACTGACAGATGCAGCACATCGGGCGGGCAGCGGCCTTCGGGCAATTTTTCTTCCAGCAACCCGACGTCACTCAGCCGCGCATCTGCGGTGCCGCTTGCGTGTTCCACCAATTGGTTGCGCAACAGCACGTTGACCCCGTGACGTTCACACAGCGCGATATTGTCTTCAAAGAAGCGCGGGAGGATTTGGTTATCATCCTCAAGCACATAAAAATACTGCGCGCGGTGGGGATTAAAATGCGCATAACACTGGTCGATGTTGCGGGACGCCAACCGCTGTGGGCGGTTCGAATGATAGCGAATGCGCGCATCCCCCAATGCGGCAACAACACGCTCCCCAGCCATGTCCGGGTCGTCATCAAACACGTCGCAAACCCAGTTCGGCAACGTTTGTGCCTGCAAACACTCAAGCGCCCGGCGAAGCATGTCGGGGCGTTTGTAGGTCGGCGTGCGCACATGCACGACCGGCGGTTCGCCCGACGGCGGCGAAAACTGTTGAACCCGCGCGAAATTGGGGACAAACCCCGCGACCTCTTCGCCCAGATCGCCGTAGGTTAGCACCGGACGGTTCTCATCCGCCGTTAACGCGCAAAGCTCTGCGCGTGCTTGGGATGACATCTGTTCAAGGGGAGTTGTTTTTATAACGTCCCAAGACGCCGGGATGCGGCCCAATTCGGTATCCGCCCCGACCAGCAAGAGCGGGCGCTGGGGGCTTGTGCGCAATCTGCGGCGTCGAACCCGTGCAGCGGACGCACGGCCCAAAGCCTGTATCGCATGAACGCCCGCACCGGGATGTCTGAGCACACCAGACAAGGCTGACCCCAAATGACCCGCCTTGACCGCATCAAGGATTTCAGCCTCGCGCGCGCTGCGGGTCATACGGTCTATCCGGTGGTTGAGACTTGCAGCAAGCCCGGGTGTTTGCGGGGCCGTTTCATCGCGAAATGCGGACATGGCTTTCGCCATCGCGCGGGCCGGGCCGCCCCCCAGCCGGTAAGACACGGACCCGGAATGACGCCGATAAAGATACCAGGCCTCGGGTAGGATATGGATGTCGTGACCCTTGGCCGCGAGGCGCAACAGCAGATCGAAGTCCTCTCCGACGGGCAGGTCGTCGCGGTAGCGTATTGCGCCAAGATCTGCGCGACGAATAAGCGGCTTGAGGTAGCCAAGTTGGTTCGGACGCCCCATGAACTGATCATCCAAAAGCTCCGTGACAGAAACGCGCGTCGGTCCGTCAAAATTTACGTCACTGAACAACCGCAAAGGTGGCGCACCTTCTAAGGAGAAGTGGATCAGATCATCGGCCACGATGGGGGCGGCTTCGGCCTCGGCATAATCGATCAATCGAGCAAGCCTGCCCGGGTGCACCAGATCATCAGCATCGACGACTGCAATATAGCGCCCGGTCGCGACATCCAGCGCGCAATTGCGCGCCGCGCCTGCACCTGCATTCTGGGCGCACAAAAGCGGTTTGACCCGTGGATCGCGGCCCGCTGCTGCCGCTATGATCGCCTTGCTTGCGTCGGTGGACGCATCATCGACCACAATAAGTTCCATCGCGGCCAGGGATTGTCGCAACACTGACGTGATCGCCGCCTCAAGATACGCAGCGCCGTTGTGATTGGCCATGACGACCGACACCAACGGTGGGTTCTCAAGTGCAGACATGTGCCAGATCCAACCTTGGTCTCGCGCCCCCACGCTCAGCGCAAAGCCTACTGGGAAGCCGCGCCGCAGCATACGGCAGCGTCGCAAAGGACAAGCGGTCGGCAAAGTTTCGCCGAAGTACGCCAAGGCATTGGAATGCCACAATTTCGGCGGTCCCAAATGACAAGAACAACCCAGCGGTCAACCGTCACAAGGACCGGGCTCACGTGACCCAACCAAGTGCCACACTCCCTCGTTTTTCCATTGCTATTGGCGGCGGTCGCCTTGGCCATGCAGAAATCGAACTTGGCGCGGTTCTGGCCGTCATGGCTTTGGCGTCGCTGGTATTCGTGCCATCGCTTGGCGCGCTGGGGGCATTTGGCTTTCTGTCTGCGGGATGCGCACTTTGCGCCTTAAGACCAAGCCGGATCATCGCACGCGCCCTGCGCGATTGGCCCGTGATGCTGCTGGCCGTTTTTTGTATCTTGTCGGTGACCTGGTCGCGTGAACCCACCCTGAGCCTTCGGTTTGGTGTGCAACTGGCCGCGACCTTTGTCATCGCCCTTGCCATCGCCGACCGACTGTCGCCACGCGACTTTCTGCGCACGATGGCCGCTTGCCTGGGTGTCGGCATGTTTGCCAGTCTGATTGCTGGTGGCACAAGCGGTGAGACCGCCGCATGGACCGGGATCTACGGCAGCAAGAACGCCTTTGCTGGCGCCGCCTCGACTTTCGCGATCATTGCCTTTGGGCTCGCCTTGGCGCGCGGACCGATCGCGCTGCGCCTCAGCCTTCTGGCAGGCGGCGCGATGGGCAGCCTTTTTGTGGTTCTTGCCCAATCCACGGGCGCGCTTGTTCTAATGGCGATCACGCTTCTGGCCTGCACCGTTTGCCTGGTCCTCGGCCGGTTGAGCGGTATCGCAGCCGCCGCCGCCCTTTTTGGTGCAGCGTTGATCGCCGTTTTGGCTGGTCTGGTCGCTTCAGCCCATATCACCGCGCTGTCGGATGCGGTTTTGCAATCGACCGGAAAGGACCTGACCCTGACCGGTCGCACCGAGCTTTGGGCCGTGGCCCTTGCCCTGATCGCGGAACGTCCTTTGCTGGGCGTTGGCTATCAGGCGTTCTGGGTGATCGGCAACGCCGAAGCCGAAGCGCTGTGGTTCATGTTCGGGATTGAGGCGCGCAGCGGGTTCAACTTTCACAACCTCTATCTGTCCAACGCGGTCGAAATCGGAGGGCTTGGCGTCGCGCTACAGATGGTGGTCCTTCTGGGGGCCGCCGTGATGACCTTGCGCTGGGTGCTGCAAAGCGCCAGCCCGGTGGCGGCGGTGTTCTTCGGGCTGACGCTGATGGTGGTGATGGGCAGCCTGATCGAAGTCCCGCTGTTTTTTCAGTTCAGCCTGCGCACCGTCCTTGTTGTGGCGACCTTCAGCTACGCGCGCGATGCACTTTGGCGCGGGGCGTAGTCGCGCACCAATCCGTCCACGGCCGCGACCGCTTTTTGGGTCGCCGTTTCAATCGCATGGTCGCTGCTTAGCTGCGGCTCCATCCGGCTGAGTTTGCGCAGGCTGGCGGCGGATGCATGGCGGATGGCGGCATCAATCGGCGCAAAAGCCCGGCTGCCAAAGACCGCGCGCGCACGGGGCCCAGACCCCCAGCGTCCGGTGTGATAGGCCCAGAATTCGCGCCCGTTTGAAGGCGCGGCACGTTGCGGCCGGTAGTCGATCCCAAGCGATTCGGCCCAATCAAACCACTTGCCGCGATGGACATGGTGCATCGTCTGTACCCCGATCCAGGGGGTGCGCATCGCATCAGACACAATCGCGCCATGCATCGCTTCGCAGATCACCATGCGCGCACCGCGAAGTTCGGCCAAAACCTCAACCGAGGGGCGGGTGGGATCGATGAAATGCACACCCGCCAGATCGCAGACCGCTTTCCAGTTGCCCCGTTCCACGCTTTCGTAATGCGGGATAAAGGCCACATCGATGCCGGGTGCCGGTTTGGGCAGATCAATTGCGCGCAGCAGAACCGCCGCATCCGTGATCGCCAACTCAGGATCAAGGCCCAGCTTGCGGCAGGTCTCTGGCCCGCGCACGAACCGGAAATCCCAGGTGCCGTCATGCACATCCGGCAGGGCCGAATAGGCACCCGCAAAACCCGATCCGACCACAATCTTGGTGGCATTGGCGGGATAAATATCCTGGATGATCGACCCTATACCAAGGAACAGAGTATCTTTGTCCGCATCAAGGAACCCCGGCGGCAACAATGCATCCCAGATCCACGCGTTCAACTCATCGCCGAAATTGGGCGGGTCGCCTTCGAAATAGGTGAGCTTCATGTCGCCCCCTCCGGTTTGGTGAGAATAAGTCGTGCAACCTCTGCCAGGCGCGCCCGGCACAGGGCGAACAAAAGCAGGGCGTAGGCGCAGGCGCCGACCACGATCTGAAGCGCGATATGCGCAGCACCTGGGGCCTGCGGCAGCGCCAAGAGTATCGCTGTCATGCCCGCCGTTGCGACGGCCGGGGCGGCGAAGCTTCGAATGTAGGTCCAGACCGGACAATCGAGAAGCCGCACGGTCATGGCAACAGACACCGGCCAGATCAGCGCCGTCTTGATGGCAATCGCGGCCACGATCGCCTCAATCCCCCAAGAGAACACCAGGGCGATGGCCAGAACGGTGCCTGCCTCCTGCACCAGCTGATAATAAAACAGCCAGTCGGGATGGCCTCGGCTGCGGATCAACGCGCCTTGCACGATGCCCAGCGAAAAAAGAAAGCCGACCAGGCAGAACAGCTGCGCCGCCCGGGCTGCTGCCAACCAGTTTTCGGCAAAGAACAATGCGACGAGATCGTCCACCACAAGGGCGGCGCCGGCAAAGACCGGAAATCCGACGCCAGCGGCCACAAACGACACCAGCCCGAAGGCCCGGCGCGCCTTTTCGGGCTCGCCTTGCATCGACGACAGCACCACATGGGTGACAGATGACAGCGCCCCACCCGCCACGCTGGCCAGAAGCTGAAACACCCGTTGGGAAAAGACCAACAGACCCAGCAACACAGGTCCGCCCATTGCGCCCAGCACCAGATGATCCACCCGGACCATCCCGAGCATCCGTTGACCCGCCGCAAAGACACCGTAGCGCGCAAGATCGCGCAAATCGCCCAACCGCATGGAAAATCCGGGACGCCAGGCCGCCGTCCACAGCACCACGACAAAGGTCGTCACGCTGACTGCGACCTGTGCAATCACCAGCGCCAAAAGCCCATGTCCTGCCAGCAATAGACCCACCGACAGCGCCATCCCCACGCCAGATCCAATCGCCGTGCGCAACGCCAGCAAACGAAACCGCATCTTTCTTATGATCATCGAGGCCGGCACCGCCGCCAACAGCTCAAACGGTATCTTCAGAGCCAGGATCGGCAGGATCCACCGCAGCTCTGGCACCTCGAAATAGGTTGCAAAAGCCGGCGCGAGCAGGACCAGCACAGCGCAATACACCGCCGCGAACCCAGCGTTTAGCCAGAAGCCCGCATTGGCATGTTCGGGTCTCAGGGTCTCGCGCTGCACCAGCGCCTCACCAAAAGCAGCGGGCGAAAACGCCAGCGCGATAGACACCAATGCCGTCGCCATGGCCAGGTGCCCGAAATCCACCGGCGACAGGAAAGTGGCGCTGACAAAGAACACCGCCGTCGCCGACAAGCTGGGCAAAAGCGCATGGATCAACGACCAGAACGATCCCAGAAAAGCCGCCCGCGACCGTCCGGACGTCAGGTGGGGCACAAACGGTGCCGTGGGGGTCGCAGACTGGCTCACATCGGCCCCGTCAGCATGAACCGCGCGCGGCAAGGACCGCAGGCACTGTCTTGAGAAGGATCCAAAGATCCATCGCAAAGCTCCATTCCGTGGCATAGCGCCGGTCGAGGGTCACACGCTGATCATAGGTTGTGTCGCTGCGCCCGCTGGTCTGCCAAAGGCCGGTGATCCCGGGCCGCGCGGCCAGATAGGACGGCACGTCAGGGCCATAGCGTTCAAGTTCATCCGCCACCACCGGGCGCGGACCCACCAGGCTCATTTCGCCCAGAATGACGTTTAACAGCTGCGGCAGCTCATCGACCGAGGTTTTGCGCAGGATGTGACCGAACCGTGTGACCCTTGGGTCTGATTTCAGTTTGCGGTCCCGCTCCCATTCCTCGCGCGCCTCGGGGTGGCGCTCGAAATAGGTCGCCAACACGGCATCACCGTTCGTGACCATGGTGCGAAATTTCCAGCAGCGGAATGCAACACCCCCGAACCCGATGCGTTCATGGCCATAAAACACCGGCCCCGGCGAAGACATGCGCACAGCGACAGCCACCATCAGCCACAATGGAAAAAGGATGATGAAAAGCCCAACCGCGCAGACCAGATCGACCGCACGTTTGGCGACGCCCCCGATCGGGTGACGCTTCATTGCAGCGCCGTGTTCCGGCGCGATTTGGGAATGATCGAAACTCGCTAAGCACTCAGTATGGACGGCAGCTTTGGCGTTGCCCATTTGCTTGGCTCCCACGGGAGCCCCCACGTCCTTCCGATATGTCGCGTGTCGCGCGGCACGGCCAGCACCTTAATGCTGCAGCGTGGCAAAATGGGCGAATTTCTGCCGCAGTGCCGAAACAATACGCCCGGTGTTCAACCCGAATTTTTCTAAAATCCACTACATGTAAGGAAGCTTTTGCGTGGTATACGCAATATACGGTAGGATGTGTTGATGTCCTGGCGTGAATACAACCTGTGCCGCTCTGCCGAAGTTTTGGGCGCGATGGAAACTTGCTCTGCCAGAAACCTGTTTAAACGCCGCTGTGGTTCACGGTTTGGACAGCGAAAGCCGAATCTCCGGGTGGGCATCGACCGCGGCCAGGGCCTGGGCAACATCATCCACGTCAAGGCGGAAGGCACGGTCCGGCATGGTCAAAAGACGCCTCGACGCTGCCGCCAGACGATCCCGCGTGAGATCCCGCACCAGGTTTGCCAGGGCGTCAGGCGTCGGCTGAGCAATCGTAAACCCCAGCCCCGCACTTTCGACCCTGCGCCCCGTCTCGGTGTCTGACACCGCGATTGACGGACATCCAAACCAGCTGGCTTCGTAAATCCGGTTCGGCAACAGCCAGTCGGAATTGCCGCCCCTTTGCCAAAGGTCTTGCGCCCAAACCGCGTCGCAGTCTGCGTAGACCCGTCCAAGATCGTCAGGGTAGGTGTAGGGCCCGTGGTATGTGATTGTGTCGAACCGGCCGATGGCCTGGTCAAAATCCGGAACCGCATGACGATGGATATTGCCGTGGATCGCAATCTGAACGGCGTCGCCGAGGCGTTCGGCCAGGCCGGTGAGGAGATCAAGACTGGCCTGACAGCGGATCGATCCGACCCAACCGATGGTGACCGGGCGCCCGGCACCCCGGTCGCGCCTGTCAGGCCGTGGCGGCGACGGACCATCGAACCACAGTTTATTCTCGAGCAGGGCATGGGGCCCACGATAGCCCTGCACGGGCTCAAAATAGCACCGGATGAACCCGGGCGAGGAGACCCACAAAAGGTCAATCTTGCGCAACAAGGCGCGTTCAAGCCATCGCATCAGTCGCGACACCGCGCCGGTGCCCGTAAAAAGGCTGTGGATATCAAGGCATTCGTAGATCAGCTTTGGGCGCCGCCCGATCAGGCAGACCCGCGCAAACCAGGCCAGCACCAGAAGATCAAAGTTCCGCGCGATCAGAATATCTGCGTCCCGCAGGGCCCCGATGTTCAGAACCACGCGCGGCAAGGCCCGCAGGAGGCACATAATTCGCTTCAGAAATTGCTGATTGGGCATATGGCCAAGATCAACGTTCGGCCAGGTCGGCACAAAGTCCGTCGCCATGTTGCCACGCCTGAACGACAGCGACGTCACTTGGTGGCCCAATTGCAAAAGAGACGCGATGCGCCGGATCTGCGACGCTTCGGTCAGGTCGAACGCGAATACGACTGTCTTGGTGATGTCTCACCTCCACGCCCCGCATGCCACAAACCACCAAAGACCCGTGACGTCCAATATCGACATGCTGCAGCGCCCCAATCAGCGGCGTTCCGCCATGTCTGCCTTGGCCCGGCGCGCCCTTGATTGAACACATGGCGACCCCGGCAGGATTCGAACCTGCAACCTGCCCCTTAGGAGGGGGCTGCTCTATCCAGTTGAGCCACGGGGCCGCTTGCATCGGTTTTGGCCGGAAAGGCGCGCGCAATCAACCCAGGGTCTGGGCGTTACGCCTTGCCTTTGAAGTCGTTAGCGGTAACCCTGTGTCCATGTCTGACGATAGCGTAAAGAACCGCCGCCCTCTCACGCTGAGAGATGTGTCCGAAGCCTCTGGTGTGTCAGAAATGACCGTCAGTCGCGTGTTGCGCAACCGCGGCGATGTCTCAGACGCCACGCGCGAAAAGGTCCTGCACGCGGCCAAGACGCTTGGCTATGTGCCCAACAAGATCGCAGGCGCCCTGGCCTCCAGTCGGGTGAACCTGGTCGCAGTTATCATCCCGTCGATGTCAAACCTTGTTTTTCCGCAAGTCATGACCGGCATCACCGAGGTTCTGGAAGGCACGCCGCTGCAACCGGTGGTGGGGATTACGGACTACAAGCCCGAGAAGGAAGAAAAGGTCCTGTTTGAAATGCTGTCATGGCGGCCGTCAGGTGTGATTGTCGCGGGGTTAGAGCATTCAGAAGCCAGCCGTGCGATGCTGGCAAGTGCCGGTGTGCCAGTGGTTGAGATTATGGACACCGACGGCACGCCCATTGATTCCGTTGTGGGTATTTCGCACCGCCGCGCGGGCCGTGAGATGGCCCGGGCGATCGTACGGGCCGGTTATCAGCGCGTGGCGTTCATCGGCACCAAAATGCCGCTTGATCACCGCGCCCGCAAACGGTTCGAAGGCTTTACAGAAGCGCTGGCCAAGGACGGGATGGAAATTGTCGATCACGAATTCTACTCGGGCGGATCAGCACTGGTGAAAGGGCGCGAGCTGACGGCGGCTTTGCTTGAACGCACGCCCGATCTCGATTTCATTTATTATTCCAATGACCTTATTGGCGCCGGCGGGCTTCTTTACTGCATCGAACAGGGCATCGACATTCCCGGACAAATCGGGCTGGCGGGCTTCAACGGGTTGGACCTGTTGAAAGGGTTTCCCAAGCGGCTGGCAACGATGGAAGCCTGCCGATATCAAACCGGGCAAGACGCAGCGCGCATCATTTCAGAACGTGCCGCCGGGGCCGAAACCATTGAAGCCGAGCGGGTGGAATTGACGCCAACGCTTGAGCTCGGCGATACGCTGACGCGAAAGCGTCTGTAAACACTTACAAATTTAGGAATCTGTACCGCGGCCTTTAGGGCGGCGGTAACGGGACCTGTTTAAGCCCTGCCGCGTGGTCCTGTGCGTAGTGGCAGGCGTTGAGGGACGCTTGGCACCGATTAACGCGCAAAGAAGCCTAACTTGCGGGGTGATGCCGATGTGCACGATCTGTGCCGATTTCTACGCGTATGTGCCTGAGTGTACTTACGACGATTTGCAAAGCAACTCAGCCGGCGAGGTCGCCAATTCGACCGAAGCCTTTACCTATGATGAAATCGCCGCCCAGCTGACCGACGATTTTTGGGTGCCTTATGGCGGCGGTCGCTCGTTTGATGTCTCCACCGGCGGAACAATCACATTCAACGTCACCGGACTGACCTCCGCGCGCCAGGATGTGGCCCGCGACGCGATGGATGCCTGGGCGATGGTCACCGGTCTGAATTTTGTCGAACAGACCGGCACCAGCCAGATCACGTTTGACGACAATTCCAGCGGTGCATTCGCCAGCTACAGCACGTCAGGCAACACAATCAACAGCGCGTTCATCAACGTATCATCCACCTGGGCGGGGGGTGGCAGCCGCACGGACAGCTACGTGTTTCAAACCTTTGTCCATGAGGTGGGACATGCTCTGGGCCTGGGCCATGCCGGCGATTACAACGGCGGCGCAACCTACGGTGTCGACAACCATTATTCGAACGACAGTTGGCAATCCAGCGTGATGAGTTACTTCGACCAGTTCGAAAACTCGTCGATCGATGCAAGCTACGCCTTTGCCCTGACGCCGATGGTCGCCGACATCATCGCAATCCAGAACATCTATGGCGTGACCAATGCAAACACCGGCAACACCGTCTATGGAAATGGCGGCAACACCGGCACATTTCTGGACGGCTGGCTGGGCTGGACCAGCCCGACGGCGATCACCCTTTACGATGGCGGTGGCACCGACCTGATTGATCTGTCCCCCGAAGGCGCGGACCAAAGGCTTGATCTGCGCGAGGAAACCATTTCAGACGTCAACGGCCTGACCGGCAACCTGATCGTTGCGCGCGGCGCGGTCATTGAAAACGCAACATTGGGTAATGGCGACGACTGGGTCCAGGGCAACGCGGCCAATAACGTCATATCCCTTGGCAACGGCAACGACGATGCTTGGGGCGACGGTGGCTTTGATACGCTCGAAGGGGGCGAAGGGTCCGACAATCTTTGGGGCGGCGCGCAGGCTGACAATTTGTTCGGCCAAGACGGCAACGATGTGCTTTACGGCGAAGCTGGCAACGACCGGCTGTTCGGCGGCATTGGCAACGACGCGCTTTACGGCGGGGACAACAATGACGTCGGGTGGGGCGAAAACGGTGACGATTTCATGCAGGCCGGCGCGGGAGACGACCGTTTCTATGGCGGCGGCGGCGATGACATCATCGAAGGCGCCGACGGGAATGACGAGCTTGGCGGTGGCGCACAAGAAGACAGTATCGATGGTGGAAGCGGCAACGATCTGATCTTCGGTGATGCCGGGTTCGACACGCTGAATGGCAATAGTGGAAACGACACAATCTACGGCGGCAACCAGGCCGACAATCTGTTTGGCGGCGATGACGACGACGAACTCTTTGGCGAAGCCGGGTTCGACCGCCTGTTTGGTGGCAGCGGGGATGACGTGCTGTGGGGCGGCACCGGCCCGGATGGGCTATTCGGCGAGACCGGCAATGACACCCTCTGGGGCGGCGATGACGACGATCGCTTCTTTGCGGGCGAAGGCAATGATCTCGTCAATGGCGGCGCGGGCGCAGATGTCATGCGCGGCGATGCCGGGTTCGACACCATCAACGGCGGGACCGGAAACGATACGATCGCCGGCAATTTCAATGCCGATACCTTCGTGTTTGAAGACGGCCATGGGGACGACATCATCAATGATTTTGAAGCGCTCAATACGTTCGAGAAAATCGATCTGACGGGTATTTCCGAGATCACAGACTTCGCCGACCTGTCGGGCAATCACATGTCTCAGTCCGGATCGGCCGTGGTCGTCGACACCGGCGGTGGAAATTCAATCACGCTGAACAATGTGCTCCTGGCCGATCTTGGCAGCGATGATTTCATCTTCTGACCATATGCCTAACGCCTAGTCTAGAAAATGAAATCGTCACTTGTCAGGTCGCCGATCGAAATACCCAGAAGCGTGATTGTGGTGCCCGCGCCGTCCGAAATGACGGCGTCGGCACCTGATTGAACGGCGTGATTGGCAATAAGATCGGCAAAATCGCCAATCGCCGTCAGACCTGAGACGTCGATCTTCTCAAACGCGTTTGGCAAATCGAAGTCCGTGATCACGTCGGCGCCACCGCCGTCGGCAAAGACAAACGTGTCGGCGTTGAAGTTCCCTTCAAGCGTGTCGTTGCCCGCACCGCCCATAAGCGTATCGAAACCGGCCCCTCCGTAAAGAAGATCATTGTCACCATCACCCTCAATCAGATCGTTCCCTGTCCCACCGAACAATCGATCATCATCTGACCCGCCGCTGAGCGTATCATCATTGGCATCGCCAAACAGGGCGTCCGGCCCATCGCCCGCGAAAAGAGTATCGTTTCCAGGACCGCCAAAAAGCCGGTCGAAGCCTCCTTCGCCGTAAAGCAAATCGTCTTCAGAATTTCCAAGAAGATTGTCAGCCTGATTGCCACCAAAAAGGGTGTCATTGCCGGAACCGCCCTCTAGACGGTCAAATCCTGCGCCACCGAACAACAGATCTGCACCCGCTTCGCCAAAAAGGCGATCTTCTTGCGCATCCCCGTAAAGCGTATCGTCGCCGTCACCACCGAAGAGTCGATCATTCTCGGTCCCGCCAAAACCAACGTCGTCGCCCCCGTCGCCGAATATATTGTCGACGCCACCCTCGCCATAAAGCACGTCATCATCCGAGCCACCCGAAAGCATATCTGCCTGCGCCCCACCCCAAAGGGTGTCAAACCCTGCCCCGCCATCAACCGTGTCAAACCCGGCGTCTCCATAAAGATGGTCATCACCGAAGCCGCCAGAAACGTCGTCGTTTCCCGTTCCCGCTTCGACCAGGTCATCTCCGCCTTCACCGAAAAGCGTGTCCGCATCACCATCGCCCAAAATCGTGTCCGCGCCTTCACCACCGCGCAACACATTGGCCCCGCTGTCACCCGACAGGACCTGCGAGATGGGCAAAAACTGCGGGCGATCAAGGTTAAGAATATCCGCCGCCGTCCACGCCGAAATATCAATTGATCCGCCACCCGCGCGGTAAATGTCGATCACCTCGGATTTCCATGACAGTTTGACGCCCCAACTTTGCGCGACGGCGGTCAATTGCGACGGATGGTACAAAAGCGCAAAATCCGACAGATCAAGGGCATCAACGCCAGGTTCAAAATCGGTGATCGTATCGATTTGACCGTCGGCCTGCAGAACGAACAAATCCGCGCCCGTGCCGCCGGTGAGCGTATCAGACCCACCGCCATCGATCACAATGTCGTCACCTGCGCCGCCATCAAGCGCATCGGATGCCAAGGCGCCCGCGATCACATCATCGCCCGTGCCGCCGGCCAGAGACTCACCGGTATCTGCGGCCACCAACGCTGTACCAAGGGTGCTCACATCGACACTGAACCGCGAAAGACCGCTTTCTGACAGGCTTGCAACCACAACTTCGATGGACGTTCCGCGTCCTGTGATCGCAAGCGCGGAAACATCCGCCAATGTCGTTGAAACACTGTCTGATAGACTGGCAAGCTCAATCAATCGTCCGCCCGGGGCCAGTTCAAACAGGGTGACCCCGTCATCGGCCCCGCCCGCAGCGACAAAGGTTCGCCCTAAGAAAACTGTTGTTGCCAAAGCCTCAACCGCTTGAAATCGGGTATCCAGGGTGTCGACGACATGATCGCGAAGAACGGCAATGCCACCCTCTGAAACCTCTACCACGGACAGACTTGAGGACCCCGAACCCGCCACGATCAGGTAGCTGCGCCCCACCACCTCAGTGGCGACGACGGCTGACGCGCCGCCCAGCCCAAGACCGTCTGCGGCGCCTATGTCACCGTGCAAAGTGAGCGCCCCGCCGGCGCCGACCGATACAATCGACACGCCCGGTTCGGTCGCGGAGACCACGGCAACATAATCCGCCCCCGCAACGCGCAACGCCACCGTATCTGACACATCCGCAAGCAGGGTATCGGCGGTATCAGCCAAACTGCCAGCTGGTGCCAGATCAGAGCCATTGAGGACCGAGAAGCTTTGCAAGCCGTTTGACGCAGCTGACACCAAGTATGTGCCATCGGGTCCCGCGACCAGACTTGGTTGAACCAATGCGGTGGGGTCCCCGGTCAACACACCAGCCGTTCCAAAGCTGCCATCGGACTGAATCTGAACGGACCGGGCTATCGCGCCGGCTTGCCCGGACAAGACAAGCGTTGGCGCCCCATCAATGGACCCAAGCGTCAAGCGCGGCTCAACCCCCGGTGTGAAACTGCCGGACAAGGGCATCTCGTCGACAACACTCAGCGTACCGTTGGACGTCACCTCCAGCGCGGTGAGACCACTGCCTGTGCCACCAACAAGATAGACAAATGTACGCCCGTTTGCTTCGTAAACGATTGCGTCGCGCAAGCCTGTGCCGAAGGCGAGATCGCCGTCATCCAACACTTCCGAAAGAGTCAATGAAACCTGCATTCCAAGCGATCACCCGTTTTTCAGACGTGGTAAGCGCAAAGCCCTAATGTCCGGTTTCTCAGACCGGTGAAACACCCATGATTTCACGGTGTTGATCTATCGCATCCATGACATTGGTGTGCCAATGAAGCCGCCCGCCGGTCAGCACGGCTCCCATGTCGCAAATCCGTGCAAGCATTTGCAACGAGTGGGACACAACAATCGCGCCACTGCTTGCCAGCCGATCTTGCAGCACCGCTTCGCTTTTATCGCGAAAACGAGCATCTCCGACGGCCGTCACCTCATCGACAAGATAGGTATCAAAGCGCACGCCCATGGACACCGCAAAGGCCAATCGCGAGCGCATCCCGGAAGAATACGTGCGGAACGGCGCATTGAACTGTCGGCCAAGCTCGGAAAAATCCGCGACGTAGTCCACCAGTTCATCTGTGTCCACGCCGTAGATTCGCGCTACGAAACGGGTGTTCTCAGCACCCGACAGATCCCCATGAAAACTGCCCGCAAACCCAACCGGCCAAGACACAGACCCCTGTCGGATAATCTGTCCCGCATCCGGCTGGCTGACCCCCGCAATCATCTGTAACAGGCTGGATTTCCCGGCTCCATTTCGTCCCAAAAGCGCAACACAGCGTCCCGCCGGGAACTCGGCAGAAATGTCGCTGGCCACAAGGGTCTGGACACCATTGGCGCGGAACGTCTTGCTGACGCCCTTCAAGATCACGCTCATATCCGGCGCCGGTCCCTGAGCGAGTAGTACACCAAGGCTGCAAGCCCCCATCCAAGAAACAAGAAGAAGGACGCAACCGAGATGATCAGGCCCCGGTCCGGCGCAGTCGCGCGTTCGGCACGTGTAGGCTGGACATGGGCGGCCAGATATCTGTTTTGACGCCGGGCTTCTGCCCTTGCGATATCGCGAGCGGCACGCGCAGACGCATAGGTTTCTTCCGCGATCTCAAGATCCACCGCCAGACGGGAAAACTCGGCCAGCGTTGTCGCATAATCCTTTCCCGTCACTTGCATTTCGCCCGCCCCCAAACGACGGCGCTCGGCCGCAATTCGGGCTTCAATCGCATCCGTGACCTGGCGCCCTTCGTTGAGGCGTGGATCGTCCGACCGTGTGCGCAGTTCCAACAGATCAACGCGGATCAACTCATCGGCAAGGCGCGCCTGCAACTCGGCCAACAAACCCATGCGCCCCTGGATGTCGGCACCCGGATCGACGATCTGGGTCTCAGCTCGGAACGCCGTCAACTTTTCGCGTGCATCGGTCAATTGAGCCACCGCATCAGCAAGATCGGCTTGGGCATAGCGCATTGCGTCTTCGCGTGCTGCATCCGACAACCCGTTGATCAGCTTGGTGCTTTCTTCCAGTACCAGCGACGCCAGCCCATGGGCATCGGTGGCATCAAAAGCACGCACCCGAAGCTCAATCAGGCCCGTGCCCGGGTCGTAGGCGACCTTGGTCATCCAACGCCAGTAACGGGTCAAATCCTCAATCGTGCCTGTTGGATCAAACGCAAAGATCGGATCTTCGGCCGCAGGCGCGCCGTAGATCGCGCGTAAATCCAGCCGCGCATCGAGCCGGGCCACCAGGTCCTGACTTTCCAAAAACGCATAGAGCACATCGGTGTCAGACGCCGTCGTCGGCGAAAGCCCCGTGAACGCCCCGAAAAGAGCGGAGGGCGCTGGCGCATCTTCTTGCCTGACCGAAAACGCCAGCGTTGATTCGTATTGGTCCGCCGCCCAGGCCCAAAGATACCAGGCCGACAGCGCGACCGGGGCCACCACAACCAGAAGAAAGCTGACCAGCAGCCCGTAGTGGCGCGGTTTGACGCGCGCGGGCTGCGCCGGTGGCTTGGGGTGCAAGGTATGCACCTTCGGTTTGTCGGGATCGGCTGCATCCGACGCCATTGCGTGGCTCCATCAAGCGGTTGTTAACCCTGTGCGCCTAGGTGTCCTAACGGACATGGGATGAAGAAATCGTTTCCTTGATGAGCACCGGCCACCAAATCTCATTTGCAACCGCGCGGTCGACCACGGCGTTACTCCTGCGGGAGATGGCCACGAGCTATGGCCGCTCGCCCGGGGGTTACGTTTGGGCCGTTCTGGAGCCCGTTGCGGGGATCGCGCTTTTGTCGATGGTGTTCGCGGCAGCCTTCACTGCGCCCGGGCTCGGCCAATCGTTTCCCTTGTTCTACGCGACCGGGTTTCTGCCGTTCATGATGTTCAATGACATCGTGAACAAGCTGGCGTCTGCGCTGCGGTTTTCGCGCCCGCTTCTGGCCTATCCGGCCGTCACCTTTATGGACGCGATCCTTGCCCGGTTCATTCTGAACGCTGCGACGCATTTGGTCGTCGGGCTGATCGTTCTGGGCGGTATATTCGTTTTGTTCGAAACCGGCACAATCCTTCGACCCGGGCCCATCGCGCTGGCGCTTTCCATGACCGCCGCACTCGCGTTTGGTATCGGGATTTTCAACTGTCTGATGCTGACAGCCTTCCCCGTCTGGGACCGGCTTTGGCAAATCGTCGCGCGGCCGCTTTTCGTTATTTCCGGCATCTTCTTTGTTCTCGAAGACGTGCCGCGGGCGTTTCGCGAGTTTCTCTGGTTCAATCCACTCATCCATATCACCGCCGAAATGCGCCGCGGGATCTACGCCACCTATGAACCGGGCTGGGTCTCGCCGATTTACGTCTTTTCAATTGCAATCGTGCCGGCGGTCTTTGGCGCGCTGCTTCTGCGGCGCCATCACAGCGAGCTTCTGCAACGATGAATCTACAATCGACGCCCAACGCACCCCAAACCGGCACCCACGAGGGTCAGCTTCTTGACCGGCTTTTCATTGGCGCCGGCGCCATGAAAGCTGGAACAACGTGGCTTTACCAAGTGCTCGACCGCCACCCCGATCTGTTCTTCTCACTCGAAAAAGAGGTGCATTACTTTTACGCCGTTCACGTCAATCCATCGGTGCTTTCCGAAGAAACGCGACTGCGAAACGTACGCGACAAGTATTTGCGGATTGATCCGGCCCAAAGCCGGGCAACCGCGGTACGCCAGCGTCTTCACTGGGCCTCAAACTATCTGGACGCTCCGATTGACGATATCTGGTATCGCAATCTGTTTATTTTTCGGCGCAACGAACGCTTTGCTGCGGATTTTTCCAATCTTTATGCGCTTTTGCCGCCTGAGGCTTGGGCCCGAATAACGGCCTCGGTCGGCGAACTCAGAGTGCTTTATACAATGCGGCATCCGGTCAAACGGCTGTGGAGCCACGTCAAATTTCACTTGCAGGTCACGGGCCAGTCGGCGGCTCTCGATACCTGGGGTCCTGACGACTTTCGCAGGTTTGTGCGCAAACCCTTCATTTGGGAAAACGCTGAATACGGCCGCGCGTTGCGAAGCATGAAAGCGGGGCTTGCCCAGGGCGCATTGCTGCCCGCATTCCACGAAGAGATCCATGCTGATGAGCGTGGTTTTCTGGCTCATCTTGAGGGTTTTCTGGGCATTCGCGCCCACGATTACCCCACCGACCTTCTGGACCGGCGCGTCAACGAGACAGCCAGACGCGAAATGCCGGACTTTTTTGCGGACCTTGTCGCCCCCGATGTTGAGCGGATCATAAATGAGGTCCGCGCCGAAGGGCTATGCCCGCCCAAGAGTTGGTCAGACTAAGGCGCATTCCCAATGTCCCTACGCCGTGATGTGTTCTGACGTTTAAATCCTAGGCCGCGATCATCGGGCCGGACCGCCCATTACGCCGAGCCTTCGAACGGCCAGCGTCGCGCGCGGCGAGAACCTTTTCAGCCAAGACCATGAAAGCGGCCGCCTGATCCGACTGGCTGGTGACGGCGCAAGGGTTTTGCGCGCATGGGCCGTTTTCCAAGACATCGACGACGCGGTCGCGCAGGATTTCCGGCCTGTCTCCGATCTTCAATAAAGTTTTGGGGTTGGCGGCTTGGTGTTCAACCGTCCCACCGCTGTCGGTTTGAATAACCTGAATACCCCGGGCAACGGCCTCACGAATGGACAGCCCGAATGTTTCTTTCCATTGCGACATGAACAACAAGACGTCGATTTCGGCGTAAAACGCATCCATCGAATCTTGGTCATAGCGCGGCCAGACGGCCCAGTTTCCTGAAAGGCCATCGAGCGGAATGTTCTTCCACCAAGACCCATCAAGGCTTCCGTCGACCACAAGTCCTTTGACGTCTTCGCGCCCAAGGCCGGCAAAGGCATCGTGGATCATCGGCCAGCCTTTGATCCTTGAGGGTCCGCCCACGTAGCCGAACACGACCCTGGGGTCTGCGGCGCGGCGCGCAGCGCGCCTTTCAAAGAAGTCTTCCCCCGGCAATCGAACGCCATTTTCCCATATGACGCCTTTACCCGGTGCCAGGCCCGAAGCGACACATAGGTCATGCGCAAACACGCTGGGATAGGTCACAACATCTGCCAGGTCCGCCAGTGAGAGCAGCGCCGAGTGCCGGGCACGCGCGCGGCCGAAATCACTTGCGCAGCCGCGACATTTTTCAATCTCGATAGGCGACTGCCCACAATAGGACCCGTCGGGTCGCAGCATGAACTGGCGCTCACACAACCACCAGAAATCATGGACCGACAAGATAATCGGGACGCCCGCCGCCTTGATCCGGGACAGGCAATCCGCCCCAAGGTCTTGGACACAATGAACATGGGCAATGTCAGGTTCAATCTGATGAAGGATGCGCGCCACCTGCTCGCCCACATATGGGTTGATGTAGCTTTCGGCGTACCCACGGTCCGGCGGCAGGTTGATCAGCCAAGTCGCCATACCGTCAACCTCTCCGCGGATCACGCTGTAAGGCGCCAGATCACCGCGAGACATGACCGATATCGCACTGACCTGGACGCCATGTTCCTTGACCAGTCGGCGCCCAACCTCTTCGGCGACAACCGTGGCGCCTCCGTAGGTGTGCGGTGCGAAGAAAACGTTGAGGATCGCGATATGCAGGTGGGGTTTCACAGCACAATCTCTGAGATAAAACTTGGCTCCAGGATTGGCATCGCCGTATGGGCTGACCAGCGCGTTTCCAGATCGCGGCGGGCGGTCATGCCCATGCCGCTGGTTCTGTCCGGGTTGCGGGCCAGTCGTTCCAGCGCATCATACCAACCGTCAGCCGCAGCAATCATGCCCGTTTCGCCATGGCGAACCATGGCCGTGCCATCACCGGTGGACCCAACCACGCTGGGCAGCCCGACCGAGGCCGCGTCGATCACCCGGACCGCACTTTTGCACCGATTGAACGCGTCATCGACCAGCGGAAGGATTGCACAATCCGCCCTGGCCAGGCTTGCAAGATAGGCTGGGTAATCCTTGAAAGGCTCCAAAATGGCGCGCGATCGCAACCCATCGGGAAGCCGGTCCAGCTCAAAGCGGCCGAGGATCTTCAGCCTGCGTATGTCTGAGCGCCGCAAAAACATCTCCAACGGGTCGGCAATAGACAAAAGATCAACCTCATGGCCCGACGAGCCAGAGGCAAACACCGCCGTGAACCCATCGTCCGCCGTGCGCTTGCACCCATACCGCAAGCCGGCATCCAACGTGGTGCGGTCTGCAAAGTTCCGGCGCAGGTAGGCGGGACGGCTCGACATTTGACCGGCCGCATCGACCATACCCGGCGTCGACAACGTAAGCGCGTCGGCTTGCTGCATGACCGCAAAATAGGCCGGCGCCTGGTCGATCAAGGATCGGCGCAGGGCGGGCGGAATGGCGGCACCGTTCGAATACGTCTCATAGGCCGAAAACGAGAACAACGGATCGTCAATGTCATAGATCACCGGCAATCGCAGCCGCCGGGCTTCATAAAGGTACATCTCAACGACGGGCGACGTGCCGAGCCGGTAGAGCATCAAGTGCGTGGCGCTTTGCAGGATGTCGAGGCATCGCGGAACATCTTCGTAGTGGGCATAGGCGTAGTCGACCCCGGCAGCGGCCCAAATCTCATCAAGTTGCTCAACCCGGTATTTGCGGCATTGCGGCAGGTTCAGGTCACCAATCATCGCAACCGAACGGCGACGACGCAGAACGGCAGGCGCAGTCGTGACGTGAAAGGCGTTTTTCTGCGCCAGTTCGGTCCACACATCCGTCAACGCGCAGCTTCTGTCATGGGGGCTGTCTGAAGGCCTGTTGTGGGCCACAACGCTTGGCGTTTGACCGACAAGCAGCATCCGTGAATGACGCGTGGCAGCCTTGATCGCAGCCTTGCGACCTTCGGTGCGCCAGACCTCAAAAAAGCGTAAAATGCGGTCTTTCCTGAGGAGGTTTCGAAGGCGTCTCATCATACGTTAACCCGTCCCCTGTAAGTGGTGCGTGAAACAAGGAAAGCGCCTACTCGTGCATCTGCCCTGCCACCTGAAACCAGGATTAACGGACGTTGGTTTACGGTTAATTACCGGGAAACCAATTTCGACCGGGGCAACGGCATGAATCTTTACGACCCCCAACTGCGAAAGTCGGCCCGGCGACAGGCAACGCCGGTATCCGCGCCGGGGCCGCAACATGTCGCCATCCTGATGGGGGTGCACAACGGTGCGCGGTGGTTGCCTGAACAGCTCGAAAGCCTTGTCCGTCAGACCCACAAGGATTGGGCGCTCTTGGTTGGCGATGATCGTTCAACCGACGACAGCGCCGATATCATTCACCATTTCGCCCAGGATCACCCGAACATCTCTGTTCGACTTCTGCCGGGTCCAAATAAGGGATTTCAGGCCAACTTCCTGTCGCTTTTGCAGAAGGTTCCGTCGTCTGCGGCTTTTGTCGCCTTCGCCGACCAGGATGACGTGTGGAAGCCTGCAAAACTGACCGCCGCCATTGCGTCGCTGTCCCAAGCACCTGAAGGACAACCCGCACTTTACTGCGGTCGCACCGATGTGGCGGATGCCGCATTGAATATCCGCGGCCAATCTCCGCACTTTGCACGCGCGCCATCGTTTGAAAACGCGCTGGTCCAAAGCCTGGCCGGGGGGAACACGATGGTGATGAACCGCGCCGCGGTAGAGCTTTTGCGAACCGCATACGACGCGGACAGGCCACCAGTGTCGCACGATTGGTGGGCCTATCAGATCATCTCCGGAGCAGGGGGGCACATAATCTTCGACCCCGATCCAAAGGTCATCTACCGACAGCACTCAGCAAACCTCGTTGGGTCCGGCATGGGCCTGCGTGCGAAACTTCAACGGCTCGCTCGATTGCTGAAGGGGGACTTGAAACGGTTTTCCGACACCAATATCCGCGCACTTCAATCGGCGCGAAGACACCTCACCGATGATGCGCAAAGATCGCTTGACCACTTTGTGGCGGGGCGGACCCTTGGGTTCGCGATGCGAATTTGGTCCATGCGATCGGCCAAGATTTACCGGCAAACTTTTTTTGGTTCTCTGGCACTTTGGGCAGCCGTTGTCCTGGCGCGCATTTAGGCTATTCGACCAGGCGCAGCTGTACACCTTTCCCGGGCGGGTGCGATCCACCTTCGCCATTGGGTTCTGACGAACAATCGCGCACATACCTCAATAGAAGGTCAGAATAAAACTTCAGGACATGTGCCTTGCCTTGCAGATCGCGCAGGGCGTTTTCGACATCCGTCGTCGTTCCGTCCTTGATCGGACGTTGGTCTTCCAGAAGGGCCAGGCCGTAAAGCGGGCCGACGATATCGACAAGCGACTCGATCGCAATGCGCTCTTTGTGGGGGATGGTCGGCTGCGCCATTCCCATGTCGAGAGTAAATGCGCTTTGAAAATTGCCAATGAAGTAGCGGAACCGCAGGATGACCTGACGAACACCGTCTTTTGCCATGGACACAAGAAATGTCAGGCCCGCCAGCTTCAGTGTTGGGAGGTCGATCTCGAAATCCGGTTTTGAGACGATGTTCCGGGCACCACCAAATTCCTCGACAAGCGAATTGATTGCACTCGCCAACCGCCCTTGAAAAACAGAGAAGAGATCTGGCATCTTGGTGAACGATACCCGGTTCCGGTAGTCCTTGTGAAGAAGTTCGCAGGATCGCACGACGGCAGGGCCATCAGCCTGAAGCTGAAGGTTTACCACGAACATATCGTTAATATTTACCATCTTGCCTACCCTCTGGTTGCAAAACCAGATACTTTTCCTACTATGGTTGTGTCGTCGTTAACGATAAACACACTTTTCGAGGAAAAAAGTTAAAAAAGACTTACCCGACAAAAGTCGTCGAACCTGTAACCAGACACATAAACCGGCACTCCATGAATCAACAAGATAGCTCGATGTCAAAATCCGCAAGTCAAGATGCTCACTTCATCGTTGGCATTGCGTCCTCTGCTGGCGGTCTCGAAGCAATCAGCCAGCTGCTGAATGCCCTGCCCGGTGACATCGGGGCGACATACGTGATTGCCCAACACATGTCGCCGACCCACAAAAGCCTGATGCTGACTTTGCTTGCCCGCGAAACCGAGATTCCGGTCATGGAAATCGGCGACGAGGTCGTTCCGAAGCGGAATACCGTCTATTTGACGCCGCCCAACCGCGATGTCGTCTTTGTCGACGGGAAGCTTGCCCTTGCCACGCCGCTGGGGAACGCAGGCGCGCCAAAACCCTCTGCCGACCGGTTGTTTGCCGCTTTGGCGCTGGAAAAAGGCGAACATGCGATCGGCATCGTTTTGTCTGGCACTGGCAGCGATGGCAGCTACGGCGTGCAGGCCATCCGCGAAGCCGGTGGGATTACGGTTGCTCAGGATGTCGCAAGCGCGAAGTACGATGGCATGCCGGTGTCCGCGGCGGAAACAGGATGCGTTGATCTTGTCCTATCGCCCACGCAAATCGGCCAACACCTTGGGAAAATTCTGGCCCAGCCACGGGATTTCGAAGCGCTGGCGCGGATCAACGAAAATCCGTCGAAAGTGTCCGATCTTTTGCAGATTCTCTTGGCCCGGACGCGTGTCGATTTTCGCGAATACAAAGAAAGCACGGTGCAACGACGGATCCAGCGCCGCATGGTGGCACTTGGTATCGATGACTATGAGGAATACGTGCGCCACTGCCGGTCTTCAACGACCGAGGTCGACGCGCTCTTCAAGGATCTGTTGATCTCGGTCACTCGGTTTTTCCGCGACCCCGAAGAGTTCGAAAGCCTGGAAACGACCATAAAGTCCCTCGTAGAAAGCGAAGAAAACCGCCCGCTGAGGTTCTGGGTCGCTGGCTGTGCAACCGGCGAAGAAGCCTATTCCATTGCGATGATCGCCGCCGAAGCGCTTGGCGGGATCGAGAAGATCGGCAAGGAACGCATTCAGATCTTTGCCACCGACATCGACAAATCCGCGCTTGAACGCGCGCGACTGGGCGAATACCCGGCGTCGGCCTTGAATGATGTGCCGGAAAAATATCAAGAAAAGTATTTCATGATCCGTGACGGCCGCGTGGTCGTCCGACCTGAACTACGCTCTATCATCCTGTTTTCGCTGCATAATGTCATACAGGACCCGCCGTTTATCAACGTCGACTTCGTGTCGCTGCGCAACATCCTGATTTACTTCAACTCAAAGCTTCAAGAACGCGTCCTGAACAGAATACACCATGCGTTGTCGTCGCGTGGCTTTCTGTTCTTGGGGCGGTC
Organism: Pseudomonadota bacterium; assembly: GCA_038530285.1. GTDB lineage: Bacteria > Pseudomonadota > Alphaproteobacteria > Rhodobacterales > Rhodobacteraceae > JASJAR01. The sequence continues at coordinate 42,815 of JBCBCY010000008.1, read as the reverse complement.
AGAGACCATCGGCGCGCTGGAAGCGAACTTTGAACCTTTGTCGGGCAGCAGCCGCGTTTTCCGCCGCCGGTCTGTCGTGCGCAAAGGCACCGATGTCGGCAAAAGCGGCTTCAGTTACAACAACGATGCGGCCTGGGCGACACGGCCGGGCGGACAGCCCAGCACAGGTCCAAGCCCGGTCGACCGGGAAATGTTCGACACACTTGCGCGCGGTTTGGCCGAGAACGCCATCCTTGTGACCGCGCAACAGGACATCGTTCGGGTTTACGGCGACATCAGCCCGTTCATCGAACTCAGCGAAGCGTCAAATCTGAACCTGCGCTTGTCGCTTTTGCGAAAACCCTTCCGGGACGAAGCCCGATCGCTTTGCGTCATCAGCCTAAAGAAGGGCGAGCGAAAACGTGGCCTGAAACAGCCGTTTTCAGGCATGGGCTTTACCCATGCGCAGATTGAAACGATCCCGCTTCAACTGAAAGATGCCGCAGAGAACTACGTCCTGGTCACGTTCAATACGTTTTCGGATGAAGCCGACCGGAACGTCGAAACAGAGTTGGTCGAGGAAACCGATTCCGAAAAGGTTCGGCAGTTGCAGGCGGATGTCGCCACCGCGCGCGAAGCCCTTCAGCAAACCATTGAGGAGTTGCAGACGTCGAACGAGGAATTGCAATCGGTCAATGAAGAGCTGCAATCGACAAACGAAGAGCTTCAAGCCTCAAACGAAGAGCTTGAAACCTCAAATGAAGAGCTTCAGTCCACCAACGAGGAACTGATCACGGTCAACGAAGAACTGCAGGTGAATTCGTCCGAACTTGATTCGACCCGGGGTGAGTTGGAAGCCATCCTGGATGCCGCGCCTTTGGCGATTTTGGTGATCAACTCGGCGCTGCAGATCAATCGCGCCAGCCAGCCAGCCCAGGTCATGTTCGATCTTCCGAAAAACTACATCGACATGCATTTGGGCGAATGCACCTTCTCGCCCGATTTTCCCAACCTGATTGAGGTGACAAGTCAGGTGTTCGCGACCCGCAACACCTATGACAAGACATTCCGGCACAACAACACGACATATTCGATGGTCTGCGCGCCCTATGCCGCGCCAACGGGTCAGGTCCGCGGCGTGAACCTTGTGATCAGCGAAGTTGAAGCCGCCGCTGCCCTTCAGGTGCGCGAATCGCTCCACCAGCTGGAAATGGTCCAGGAACTTGCGGATGTTGCGTTCTTTAGCATCGACCTGAAGACCAACGCCCTGACCTGGTCACCAAAAGTGTTTGAAATCCACGGGCTAAGATACAGCGACCCAACACCGTCCGTTGAAGACGCCATCGCCTTCTATCACGAAGAAGATCGCCAGCTGGTCGAGGATGCGGTGTCCGCCGCGGTAGAGGATGGAACCGCGTTTCACTTCCGCCTGCGGCTGAACCAAAAAGGCGGTGATACCGTGAAGGTCGAGGCCCGCGGCGCGCCGGTGGACGGCGACGACGGAACAGCCCGGTCGATCGTGGGGGTCTTCCGGCAGTTGGACGACGATGCCACCTTGACCGTCTAGCGCTCTTGTCGTCCGATCAACCAGCTGACCAGGGCGACTGCGATCAAAGCGCCTGCGAATTCTGCAGCGATAAATCCGGGCAAATCCAATGGGCGGATGCCTGAAAACGTGTCAGTCAGGCTGCGTGAAATCGCGACCGCCGGATTTGCAAACGACGTCGATGCGGTGAACCAATAGGCGGCCGTGATGTAAAGCCCGACAAGCCAGGGCACGGCTTCGGCGCGCGCCTTGAGGCCCAGAAAAATGATTGCGACCAATCCGAACGTGGCCACAACTTCCGCCAGCCATTGGCTTGGCCCACTTCGCACTGTTGTGCTGATCTGGACGATTGATTGTTCGAACATCGCATGGGCCAACCAGGTCCCCAGAATTCCGCCCGCGATCTGGGCAAGGATATAGCCAAGTGCAAGGGCCGCACCAATTTGCGAGCGGATCCAGAATGCAAAGGTCACAGCCGGGTTAAAATGCGCGCCGGACAGAGGCCCCAAAACCGTGATCAGCACCACCAAGATCGCGCCCGTGGGAAGCGTATTGCCCAATAGCGCCAGGGCCGCATCCTGCGTCAGGGTTTCGGCCATGATGCCCGAGCCCACCACCGTGGCCACCAGCAGTCCCGTGCCCAGCGCTTCGGCCACGATCCGGCGCGATGTGGTTTGCATATTGGTTCCCTTCGGCATGTGGCGGGCCCAGTTCGCCCGCTCCATCGGCCAAAGACAAAAGCGGACGCTCGGTGTCAACCAATCGGCATCTTCCGGCAAGTTTACGTCACGCCGCCAGACAGCCGCGCCCCGCCCTTAGACCAAACACGGTCCCCGAGGTCAGCCCGGACCCACCGGGATATCCACCGTAGAACACCCCGCCGACAAGCTCACCGCAGGCAAAAAGGCCTTCGATCGGCGATTGATCCTCTCGCAGCACCGCACCGCGATCGTCCACCTTTAGCCCGCCGTAACTGAAGGTGATCCCACCTGTGACCGGATAAGCGCGAAACGGACCGGTCTCAAAGCGCTGCGCCCAATTTGACTTTTCCAACCCCAATCCACGGGAGCCTTTGCCATCAAGCGTGGTCGGATCGAAGGCCACCGTCTCATCCACCGCCGCGTTGTAGGCCTGCAGCGTCTCGAAGGCGGCGGCATGATCAACACCCTCCAGCTTGTCGACCAGGGCGTCCAGAGTCGGGGCCTCAACAAAGCTTGCGTCATAGAAATGGTATTCATCATAAAGCAGATCGAACACCTTCGCGTCGAAGATCTGCCAGGCGAAATGCCCGGGCTGTTCCAGCACCGCGCGGCCGAATTGTGCGTAGGTGTAGTTGCGAAAATTGATCCCCTCATCGACGAAACGATGACCCTTGGCATTCAGCATGACGCCCAGAAAATAGCAGATCTTGCGGTACTTCTTTCGCTCTTTCGGGGGCAGATCGAGGTTGCCAAAATCCGGCATATGCAAATCCATGGGCGTGGCATGACAGCCGTCGAACTTACCATAGACCATCGCCCCCAGATCGCGGGCCATGCGGACCCCGTCGCCGGTGTTGTGGGGCGTGCCCCGCACCTTGGCCACGGCCCAGTCGGGCCCGTAATTTTCAACACGCTCGGTCTCGCTGGCTTCATATCCGCCGCACGCCAGGATCACCGCATCTGCGGTCAGGGTCGTGTCCCCGACCATCACACCGGTCACCCGACTGCCGGTTTCCACCAATCCCGTCACGCCCGCATTGTAGCGGATGACCCCGCCTAAACGTTCGAAGGCTGCACGCTCCATGTCAAAAAGGCCGACACCCTCGTTGTCGGCTGCCAGTGTCAGCCCGCCCCAGAACACGAAGCGTCCGTCCTTTTCGAAGCTTTGGCGCGCATAGATCGGCGCATAGGTCACACCGTGGCCCGCCAACCAACGCACCGCGTCATAAGACTGCGCTACCAATGCGCGTTGTTCCGGCGACAAGGGCCGGCCTTCGTTGAACCCCAAAAGATCGTCAGCGAACTTCGCTTGCGTGTAACTGCCAAAGTCGGTCCGCGGGATGCGTGGGTCATCGGGCGCAGACAAAAGCGGCAGCAGGTCTTCTGACGCGTCGTAGGCAAAGCGCATGGCCCCGGCGGTGTATTTGGTGTTGCCGCCCGCGAGGTCTTCGCCCGCCTTTTCCAGCATCAGCACATCGGCCCCGCCTTCCAGTGCCGCAAGGCCTGCCGACATGGCCGCATTGCCCGACCCCACCACGATGATTTGCCGTTTTGTCATAGCCGAATCTCCTGTCTGGACGTTTTGTATCCGCTTGGATACAATATGCACAAGGTTGAAATGAAGGGGTCGGAGGTGAGCGCAAAATCCAACAGCAAGGCCAGCGGCGAAAGCGCCTATGACCGGCTGCACGATGCCATTCGCACGGGCGTGTTCCGCCCCGGCGACCGCTTGCGCGAAGAAGACGTGGCCGACCGACTGACCCTGTCACGCACCCCTGTGCGCGAAGCGCTGCGCCGCCTCGAAGCGGACGGCATCATCGAACATCGACCCCGCCAGGGCGCCGTTGTGCGCCAATTGTCCCACCCAGAGGTGGTCGAGCTATACGAAATGCGCGTTGTACTGGAACGCACCGCCGCTGAAATGGCCGCAAAACACGGCACGGGCCCTGAGTTTGATGCGCTCGATGATTTGAACCAGGCCATCGCCCTGGAACGCACAAATCCCGCCCGGGCGGCGGCGATCAATCAGGATTTCCACCGCGGGCTTTATCTGGCAGGCCGCAACCGGTTCTTGATGGAGGCCGCGCGCGCCCTGAACAACTCGCTGTTGCTTTTGGGGCCCACGACCTTCACCGATGAGGCACGAATAGACACTGTTACGGCCCAACACGCCGCAATTGTCGATGCCCTGCGCAACGCAGACGCCGAAGCGGCCGGGGCGGCGGCAGAGGCGCATCTGAACACATCGCTGCGCGAACGGCTAAAGGCGCTGCCATGATCCCGGTGGCTGCCACGTTCGCGGTCGCCTTTGTCGGTGTCGCAGTGTTTTTTACCTTGGGTTTGCCCCTGCCGTGGCTTTTGGGACCCATCGGGGCCTGCCTTGTGGCCGCGCTTGCCGGTGTGCCGATGAAGGGCATCAAACCGGTCAATGACGCGATGCGCACCGTCCTTGGCGTGGCCGTCGGCGCCACCTTGACCCCGGCGGTCATCGCCACCTTCCCTGCCATGTGGCCGACGCTGTTGCTGATCCCGGTCATGGTCGCGGCCATTGGCGCGATTGGCATTCCCTATTTCATGCGCCTTTGGGGGTATGACTTTCCCACCGCCTATTACTCGACCATGCCGGGCGGGCTGCAGGACATGCTGGTCTTCGGCGAGGAGGCAGGCGGCAACATCCGCACCCTGTCGCTGATCCACGCCACACGGGTGATGGTCATCGTAGTGGCCTTGCCGTTTATCCTGCAAGGGCTCTGGGATGCCGATCTGTCAAACCCGCCCGGCGTTCCCGCCAGAACCGTCCCCGTGATGGACCTGTTGCTGATGGTCTTTTGCGCGGGCTTCGGCTGGTGGGGTGCAAAACGGATCGGGCTTTTTGGCGCCTCGATCCTTGGCCCCCTGATTGTGGCTGGATTAGTCACTATTTCCGGATATTTGGGAAACCGCCCCCCCGCCGAGGCCATCTGGGCGGCCCAGTTTTTCATCGGCATGACCATTGGCGCGAAATACGCAGGCATCACCCTGGCCGAGGTCCGCCGCGACGTGACCGCCGCCCTGGGCTTTTGCGCTGCTTTGATCCTTTTGACCTTCATCTTTGTGGAAGTCATCTACCAGTTCGGCCTCGCCCCCGGCCAGGAAGCGCTGCTGGCCTTCGCACCCGGCGGACAGGCGGAATTGACGGTTTTGGCCTTGATCGTCGGGGCAGAGGTCGCCTTCGTCGTCGCGCACCATGTCCTTAGGATTTTCGTGGTGATCCTTGGCGCGCCCATCGCCGTCAGGCTTTTTGCGCCAAAACCTCGGGGTTGATCATGTGGATTGGCGCACCTTCCGCAAAGGCATTCACTTGCTCGAAAATGTCCGTGAACTGAAGGTCGAACTCATCTTCAGTGACATAGCCGATATGGGGCGTTGGCAGCACGTTGGGATCGGTCAAAAGCGGGTGACCCCCGTCGCGCAAGGGCTCGGTGTCAAAAACGTCGACCGCCGCATGGATACGCCCGCGCGCGATTTCAGCCTCTAACGCACCGGGTGCGACCAGCCCCGACCGCGAGGTGTTCACGAAAAGCGACCGTTCGCTCATCGCGGCCAGATCATCCGCGGTGACGATGCCGCGCGTGGCCGGTTTCAAGCGCACATGCAGGCTGACGATGTCTGATGTGGCAAAAAACGCCTCTCGGCTGTCGGCGACCCGCGCACCATCGGTCAACGCCCGCGCCCGGCCATCATCCGACGACCACCATTGCACCTTCATGCCCAGCGCTGTCGCATATTCCGCCACCGCGCCCGCGATCCGGCCGTAGCCGTAAAGCCCCAGTGTGCGCCCACGCAGCGTGCGCCCCACGCCCATTTGCCAATTGCCCGCACGGATTGACGCGACCTGCTGCGGGATTTGCCGGTAGCTGGCCAGGATCAGCGCCAGCGTATGTTCTGCGGCCGCATAAGACGGCGTGCCCCCATGCATGTTTGAACACAGTAAAACGCCGGTGTCGTTGCAGGCGTCCACATCAATATGCGGATAGACGCTGCGCTGCGAGATCAGCTTGAGGTTCGCCAAGCGCTGCAACAACTCGGCGCCAATCTTCGTGCGCTCACGAAACAGCACCAACGCCTCAGCGTCTGCCACACGCCTTACCAGCCGCACCGGATCAGGTTCGTGGTCGGTCCAGACGGTGACGTCATGACCGTCCAGCATTCCAAAACACGGCAGGCCCCGCAGCGTGTCGAACCAATCATCCAGGATATGAACCTTCACGACCAGACGCCCCTTGGCACGAACACCTCGCCTGCCGCCAGTTTGCGCGCGGTCCGCACCAATCCCGCAGAGATCACTTCAAATCCTGCGTCCCCATTGCAGGTGTCCATAATGACCTCAAGAATGCCCATGGGGTGTTCAAGCCGCATCAGCGTGGGGTTGGTGTTGGCGCGCGCCGCGACCCCATCGGCCACGGTGCCGGGGCACAACAGGCAGGCCGACAAACATTGCGAGCCGGTCACTGCCAGCGATGGGTGGCAGTTCTTCGGCATGAAATACCGGGTCAGCGCCGTGCCACCTGCCACCGGGGCCGCCACAAGCCCGAACTTTGGCGTGACCGAGGCTGACACATCGCCCATGCCCATCCGCCTGCCTGCTTCAACGCGAATGGCTTCCATCCGCGCGTAGAAGTCGCGGTTTGCGTCAATCTCGGCGGCGGTTTCCTGGCCGGTCAGGCCGAAATCCTCGGCCCGGGCAATGACCATCGGCATGGCGACATCCATGCAGGACACTTCAATTTCGTCGATCACATCGACTTTGTTGCCGGTGGGAAACATCGCGCCTGTGGCCCCGCCCGTGACATCCATGAACAACAACTCAATCGGGGCAGCAGTGCCCGGGACCCCATCGATCCGCGCGGTTCCATCGTAGTTGACTTGGCCGCCCGGTGTTTCGACCCGCGCGATCACGCGCGCGCCGGTGTTGACTGCGCGGATTTTCACTTCGGTCACGCCATCCGTGGCCGGCACCAGCCCCATCTCAAGCGCAGCAGGACCCACGCCCACAAGGATATTGCCACAGGTCGGTTTGAAATCGACAAGGCCGTCTTCCACGCCGACCTGGGCAAAGAAATAGTCGACATCCGCCCAGTCATCGTCCGAGGCAGACAGCATCGCGACCTTGGTTGTCACCGCAGCACCACCCCCGATCCCGTCGATGTTCAACGGATGGCCCGACCCAATGGCCGCCACGAGAACGCGCGCGAGGGTGTCACGGTCTTCGGGCAGATCATCCCGGCGCATGTAGGGCCCGCGTGAGGTGCCGCCGCGCATGAAGTGAAACGGGATCGCGGTTTGCGTCATGGTTGCGCCACCTGCGGTGTCGCCACACGCGGGCGACGCTGTCCCCCGCACCCCCTGAGGTATTTTCGGGCCAATGAAACCGTCATGTCAGGGGCCACGGCAGGTCAACAAACGACTGGAGCATCCCTGGCGGGAAGTCGCGGTTTAAGAGCCCCGCCATCAGACACATGAAGGCAATGCCCGCCGCCGTGTAAAGCGCTGCGAAGCCAAGGCTGCGGCCCGCCCGCAGGTGAATGAAGGCGAACAGGAAGATCGCCAGGGCAAGGATGAACCCCAAAAGCGCCGTCAGCACAAAAAGCCCTGCAAACCACGCCAGCGTGCCCCAAAGGCTATGGCTGGTGGTCCCGGCCTCCTCAGCCTCGCGGTCAGCGAAGATCGGTGACGTTTCATCGCGAAGCATCATTTGCACCAGCAAAATCACCGCGCCAAGGATCGACACACCGGCGACAAAGCGTGGAAACACCCGGTCGGCGGCGGCGTAGTCGGGGATCATCGCGGCATTGGTGAAGGCCACGACAAGATAGGCCAGGATCACCAGCAGGAACACCAGCGGCGCGCGTTTGGTGCCCGCTTCCACCGCGCCTTCCGCCTGGATGGTTTTTGATTGCCGCAGTCCAACGACGACGGACACCAGCGTGATGATGATCAGCACGATCACGATGGGTGAAAAGATGTAATCGATCCCCTCTTCAAAGCCGCGCCGAAACCGCGATTGCGCGATTTGTACGGCCTGGTTGGCATAGGTCTCAGCCGGGTTCGAAAGCACAAAGCCGATCAGGAACGCAGGCCGCGACCAGTCGAACCTGCGCATCATGATGCCCAGAAAGCCAATCGCGAACAGCGCCACCAGATCCATCAGGTTTTGGCCCGATTGGAAGGCTGCAAAGCTGATGATCATGAACAAAAATGGCGCCAGCAGACTGAACGGGATCGTCGTCAGCCGCGCGATGCCCCCTGACGCCGCGATACATATCAGTGTGCCCACCACGTTCGCCAGCGCCAGAAGCCAGACGATGGCATAGGTGATATCAAGGTTATTTTTCAGCATCGAAGGCCCAACTTCGATGCTGCCGGACCCTAGCAGAGCAATCGCGCCGATAAAGATCGCCATCGAGCCTGAGCCGGGAATGCCGAACAACAACGTCGGCACCAGTCCGCCGCCTTCCTTGGCGTTGTTCGAGCTTTCAGGCCCAATCACGCCGCGCACCTCGCCCGAGCCGAAATTTGACTTGTCTTTGGTCGATTGCACCGCGTGGCCATAGGCGATCCAGTCGACAACCGAGCCACCGAGGCCGGGGATAACACCGACGATCACGCCGATGATCGAACAGCGCATCGAAAGCCATTTGTTGGCCCACCAATCGCGCACGCCAGCCGACCAGCCCCCGCCCAATGGCTTGCGGTCAGCAATGGCGCGGTCCTGACGCAGCAATGCCACGATCTCAGGGATGGCGAAGATGCCAAGGCCGACGATCACCAGCTTCAACCCGTCCACCAGATAGGGCATGTCGTATGTCGCCATGCGCAATTCGCCCGCACTGTCGCCCTCACCAATCGTGCCGATCATCATGCCCAGGCCCGCCGCGACGAGCCCCTTCAGTGGCACGCGGCCCGCCAAGATACCCACCATCGACAGCCCGAAGATGGTGATCATCAACAATTCAGGCGTGCGGAATTCCAGGACAATGGGCCGCGCGATCAGGATAAACACCGTCAGAAACGCCGCCCCCAAGAGCCCGCCGAACAACGAAGACGCAAATGCCGCCGACAGCGCACGCGCCGCCTGCCCCTTCTTGGCCATCGGAAACCCGTCAAGCACCGTGGCCTGACTGGCGGACGAGCCGGGAATGCCCATCAACACACTGGCGAATGTGTCCGACGTGGGCACCACCGCAACCATCCCGATCATCAGCGCAAGGCCCAGAACAGGATCCATCCCAAACATGAACGGCAACAAAAGGGACAGCCCGGCAATCCCGCCGAGGCCCGGAAACACCCCGATGCACAGGCCCATCAGAACGCCAAGCACCAGATAGCCCAACACGATGGGTTGCAGGATCAGACCCCAGGCGTCGCTTAACGCTGGAAGAGCAGTGCTCAGAATATCCATATCGGTCGCCTTTTTGGAAAGCCGTCAACCCGGTTGGCGCGGGCAATCGGGGGCAAGCCAAGGCCCGCCCCCGCACATGCTTTAGGCCTTAGCCGTCAAGCGAGACGCCATAGCGCTCTTTCAGCCAATCGGTGACGAATGTCTTGGCGTCATCGGGCACCTGGGTGGCAGAGGCTTTGGCACCTGCGGCCGCATCCCCGGTCATCTGTGGGTAAACGCCCAGACGCGCGGCCGAGATTTCGGCAAAGTCAGCGCGCGCTTTCACAGCCTCAAAGGCTTTGGTGTAAGTCACCATCGCATCGGCCGATGCACCGGCAGGCAGGAACACCATCTTCTGGGCAGGGAAACCGGCCACGAAGAAGGCTTTCCAAGCATCCCACTGGGTGCCGGAGGTTTCGCAGCCCGGTGTTGCATCGCAGACTTCCTTGAACGTCGGCATGTCGGGGAAGGTCGGGTCACGCACGATGTTGCCATCTGCGTCCAGCGCACCCCAGGACATCATCGGCACGGCATCGCCAGATTCGACCAGCGGCACGACACCGCCCAGATAGCTCGATGAGGTCTGGTAATCGATGTTGGCTTCGCCGCGTTCAAACATCAAACGGCCATCGCCGCGACCTTTGATACCAAAGACAGGCTCGACGTTCAGACCCAGCATTTCCCAGGCCAGAAGCGGGACAAGGTCAAGGCGCGTCGCCCCCTGGCTGCCATAGATGAAATCGGTGCCCTGCAAAGCGGTGGCATCCATGCCGTTCATCATGCCGGCCAGATCAGGCGGAAGATAAGCCACCCCACCGGTGCCGGATGCCAGCACGACGTTCCAGTCGCCGTACTCATAGCGCACCCGCGGATCGCCCAGAAGGTAAGGGAACTGCGTGGACCCCGACGAGCCGAAAATCAGCGTGCCGTCGTCATAAGATTGCTCCTGGAACCAGTTGGCGCCCTTCGTGGACCCCGCCCCCGGCATGAACTTCACAACAACTGTCGGCTCACCCGGCAGGGCTTCCGACAAAAGAGGTGCATAGAAGTTGGCCCATTTGGCCGACCCGCCGGTTTCCGAAAACGGAATGATCCATTCGACCGTCTTGCCTTCAAGGTCGATGCCATGCCCGCCTGCAACAGCGCCGGTCGCAAACGTAGATGCTGCTGCCGCGCACAGGCCAAGCGCCACGCGGCGCGTGGTTTTTGTAAGTGTCATTTCTTCCTCCCATTTGCCGGCGACAACCTGCCCCCGGCCAAAATTCGCCCGCAGTCTTTCCCACAGGTCCACAGCCATTATGACCGAGAAAGCTTGCATGAAGCCTTCATTGCCGAAAAAACATGCTTCATGCGAATTGCGCTTGTGGAAGACAACGCCGGATTGAGAAAAGGCATCACCTATTGCCTGGTCGACGAAGGCCATGCCGTGGATGCCCTTGAAGACGGCGATGCGGCTGATGCCTTCTTGGCACAGGAAGGCGGCGATCTGGTGATCCTCGACATCAACCTGCCCGGGCTCAGCGGGCTGCAGGTGCTCGAAAATCTGCGCAAACGCGGCGACGCGAGACCGGTCATCTTGTTGACCGCGCGCGCCAGCACCGAAGACCGGGTCAAGGGCCTCGACCTTGGCGCGGATGACTACCTTGTAAAGCCTTTCGCGATGGAGGAGTTGGCAGCGCGTGTCCGCGCCCTTGGGCGACGCAAACCCGACCGGGTCCGCCAGACCCATGACATCGGGCCGCTGACACTTGATCTTGCCGGCCCAACCCTAAGCCACGGGGCCACGATGCTCGACCTACCGCGCCGCGAAGTGTTGCTGCTTGCCGCTCTGGCCGAAGCAGGCGGCAGCCCCGTGTCCAAAACCAGTCTTCTCGATCAGCTTTATGGGGCCGGAAGCGAAACAGACGACAAGGTGATCGAGGTTTATGTCTCGCGCCTGCGCAAGCGGCTCTCATCGCATGGCATCACCATTCGCGTCATCCGGGGTATTGGCTACGCACTTGGGGTCGAAGAATGAAGGGCGCGCTGTCGCTTAGGGCGCGGCTCACGGCGATTATCCTGACACCGCTGATCCTGATTGCCCTTGCCGTGGGCGTCTGGGCGGTTTCTGACGCCCGCACGCGTGCCGAAGACAGATTTGACCGAGCCTTGCTGACAGCGGCTCTTGCCGTGTCGCGCGACGTCGCACTTTCGGGCGGTGACGCCTTGTCGCCAGCGACCAGCTCGCTTTTGTCAAGCAGCACATCAGGGCCTCTCTTTTACCACGTGTTTGCCCCCGACGGGGTGTTTGTCACCGGCTATGCGACCCCACCGGTGCCCACCGATGCGCCTGCCGTCAGCGTTTCGGGCCAGCAGGTTTTCGAAGGCGTGCACCAAAGCCGTACCGTTCGAGCGGTTCGGTTTACCGACATGATGCAGCTTGATGGGATCAACGGCGAATTCACCGTCACGGTCTGGCAGAACCAAAGCGATTTATCCGTCGCAGTGCGTGAACTGGTCCAAGGCACGCTCGCGGTGATCTCGCTTTTGGTGGCGACCGTGGGCTTTGTGGTCTGGTTTGGCGTGCGCTACGGGCTGCAACCGCTCAACGACCTTGAAGATGCCATCGCACGGCGCAACAGTGACGATCTGGGCGTGATCCGCCGCAATGTCCCTGTCGAGGTAACAGGCATTGTCGAACGTCTGAACTCGCTTTTCGGCCAGCTGGGCCAAAGCATGGCCGCCCAGGCCGAGTTTATCTCAAACGCGGCGCATCAATTGCGCAATCCCATCGCCGGGGTCCTGTCCCTGGCCGAAGCTGTTGACGCCGCCCCGACGCCCGACGAGGCGAAACGGAGGTCAAAAGACCTTCTGGACGCGGTGCGGGATACCTCAGAACTCAGCCAGAAGCTTCTGTTGTTGGAACGCGCCAAAGCGCTGAGCCCCGGCGCCATCCATGCCGAATTTGCGCTGTCGGACAAATTGGAACGCTGGGTGTCCGAAATGGAAGGCGATCTGCCCGACAGTGTTGAGATGCTTTGCGAGATCGAGCCGGGACTGCAGATCAAAGGCGACGAAACCATGCTGCGCGAAGCGTTGCGCAACCTCTTTCAAAATGCCTTGCAACACGGCGGGCCGGGTCTGTCCAAGATCGCAATCAAGTGCTGGCGCGCCCAAACCGGGCTGCGCTTGACGGTGACCGACAATGGCTCTGGCATGTCAGACGCCGACGTGCCCCGCGCGTTTAAACGGTTTGAGCTCGTCGCACCGACCTCCGGCAGCGGTCTGGGGGTGTCGATTGTCGACGCGGTCGCGCGCGCCCATGGCGGCAAGCTTTCTTTGGCACCCATGTCACCTGGGCTGCGAGCGGACGTAACCTTGCCAATCACATAACCTCAAGGCGCAAAACCGAGCGCGCCCATGGGAACATCTGACATATTGAAAGGAGCGTGGTGGTGAGCCGTGACGGGTTCGAACCGTCGACCTACTGATTAAAAGTCAGTTGCTCTACCAACTGAGCTAACGGCCCGACCACGAGGCGGTGGATTAAACCTGCGCATTCTTCTGGTCAAGGGAGAATACCATGGCCACCAAATGAGCCCGCCTGCGACATTGTTGAGCCGCAAAGTCACAGCGTTATCGAACAGAACACTCAAAGGACCGATTTCATGACGCTGCGTATTCTTGCTCTTCTGACACTCTTTGGCCTGACCGCCTGTGCCAGCACCGCGCCCAGCGGTGTTTTGGTCAGCGATCGCGCAAAACACGTTGGCGGATCGCTCTTTCTGGAGCCCGCCGGAGACGACGGCTTTGTTTTGATCCTCGATGGCAGGATCACCCCCGAAACATCCTACGCGTTCCAGCGAATGGTTCAGATCGCCGACATCAATTCGCTTGTTATTGCGCAATCGGTCGGTGGGGATTTGTTTGCGGCACATCAGATCGGGGATGTGGTCAGCAAAAACAGAATCGACACCGTGGTTCTTGCCCTATGCTACTCAGCCTGTGTCGATGTGTTTATCGCAGGCGACGATCGGGTCATCTCATCGGTTGGCACCCTTGGTCTGCATTCGGCCAGCGACGCCGAGCTTGGGTATGAGATGGACCGGGCCTATTGGGGCCGACGCGGGTTGGGGAACGTCAACGAAATGGCCTATCAGGTCGCGCACAGAGAACTCTGGCTGATCGACGCAGATCGCGCCCGGGCCCTGCGCCTGGCCACGGATATCCTGCGCTAGTCAAACCGCCTTCTCAAAGCCGGGCGACTTCTCTATAGGCGCGGTATGACGAAAAACCGGGCCTCAGCCGGCCTGCCCTTCATGAAAATGCACGGGCTTGGCAATGATTTTGTGGTGATTGATGCGCGCGCCTCTGCTGTGGAAGTCGCGCCTGATCTCGCGCGGCGTCTTGCAGATCGTCATTTTGGCGTCGGGTTTGACCAGCTGGCAGTGATCGAAGCTGATGACGGTGGCGCCGCGGCCCGTCTGCGGTTTGTAAACGCCGACGGCTCGGCATCAGCGACCTGCGGCAATGCCACGCGCTGCATTGCGCGATACTTGATGGATGAAACCAATTCCGCCGGCCTGAGCCTGCGCACCGAGCGGGGTCTTTTGGCGGCCGAAGACGCCGGAAACGGGCTGACCCGCGTCAACCTCGGCCCTCCACTTCTGGAATGGCAAGACATCCCGCTGGCCGAACAGGCAGACACCCTGCATTTGCCCATCCCCGGCGACCCGGTGGCCACCAGCATGGGCAACCCCCATTGCACCTTCTTTGTGGACAACGCCGAGGCGGCCGACCTTGAAACCCAAGGGGTCGCGTTTGAAACGCACCCGCTGTTTCCGCAGCGCACCAATGTTGAACTGGTCCAGGTCACCGGCCCCGATGCGCTGCGCGTACGCGTCTGGGAACGCGGCACCGGAGTGACCTTTGCGTCAGGGTCCTGTGCCTCTGCCGCTGCGGTGGCTGCAATCCGGCGCGGGTTGGTCGAAGGCCCCGTCGCAGTCACCCTTGATGGCGGAACACTGAACATTGATTGGCGCGATGACGGCGTCTGGATGACTGGGCCCACCGCCCATGTGTTTTCCGGCGCCCTCACGGCTGAGTTTCTGGGAGCCGTCTGATGGATCGCCGCGCGCCTGTGTTTTCAAACTTCGGCTGTCGTCTCAATGCCTATGAAACCCACGCGATGCAAGAAATGGCCGCATCGGCGGGTCTGTCCGACGCGGTGGTCGTGAACACCTGCGCGGTAACGTCAGAAGCTGTCCGCAAGGCGCGGGCCGAAATCCGGCGTCTGCGCCGCACGCACCCCGACGCCCGGATCATCGTGACGGGTTGTGCCGCCCAGACCGAACCCGACCGCTTTGCCGCGATGGAGGAAGTCGACCTCGTCTTGGGTAACACCGAGAAGATGCAGCCCGAAATCTGGGTAAATGCTGCAGGCTTCACGCCTGACACCGAACGCGTCCAGGTCAACGACATCATGTCCGTGACCGAAACCGCCGGTCACCTGATTGACGGCTTCGGCACCCGCTCGCGCGCCTACGTTCAGGTGCAAAACGGCTGCGACCATCGCTGCACGTTTTGCATCATTCCTTATGGACGCGGCAATTCGCGGTCCGTGCCCGCGGGCGTGGTGGTCGACCAAATCAAACGCCTGCGCGACCGGGGCTTCAACGAGGTGGTGCTGACCGGGGTCGACATGACGTCCTGGGGCGCGGACCTGCCAGGCACCCCGCGCCTTGGCGATCTTGTGCGACGCATCCTAAAGCTCGTGCCGGACCTGCCGCGTCTGCGCATCAGTTCAATCGACAGCATCGAAGCCGATGAGGCCTTGATGGAGGTTCTGGCGACCGAGCCGCGTTTCATGCCGCACCTGCATTTGTCGCTGCAATCAGGCGATGATTTGATCCTCAAGCGGATGAAACGGCGCCATCTGCGAGACGACGCAGTCGCCTTTTGCGAAACCGCCCGCCGCCTGCGACCCGACATCACGTTTGGCGCAGACATCATCGCAGGCTTTCCGACCGAAACCGAAGCGATGTTTGAAAACTCGCTGAAACTTGTCGAAGACTGTGGCCTGACGTGGCTGCATGTCTTTCCCTATTCGCCGCGTCCCGGCACGCCCGCAGCGCGAATGCCGGCGGTCGATGGGTCCACGATAAAATCAAGGGCCGCGCGCCTGCGCGCCGCGGGTGAACACGCCGTTACCCGCCATTCGTCCGCACAGGTCGGCACGCAGCACAGCATCCTGATGGAAAGCCCAACCATGGGCCGGACCGAGCAATTCGCCGAGGTTCAGTTCAGCACCGCCCAGATCGAAGGCGCCATCGTTCACGCCACCATTTCCGCTTATTCAGATTGCAAACTGATCGCCTGAGGACCAAACCTCTAACCTAGAGATTTGAGAAATTCCTTTCTTAAGGAATTTCACCGCACCAGGGAGAGACCGCATGCAGCTTTTTCACAACCCAGCGTCGCCATTTTGCCGAAAGGTGGACGTTCTGTTGCACGAGGCTGGCCAATTCGAAGCGGTAGAGCCCGTTTCAGCCGGTGGTCACCCCACAGCCCCCGATGAAGAGGCGAATATGCCCGTCTCTCACAATCCGCTGGGCAAGATCCCCACGCTTTTGCGCCCCGATGGCCCTGCAATCTACGACAGCAACGTGATCTGCCGCTATCTTGATGACCGATTTGCGGCCGGGCTTTACCCGCCCAACCGCCTTTGGGAAACGCTGACCCTTGAAGCCACCGCCGATGGGATCATGGATGCGGCTGTCTTGATGGTCTATGAGGCCCGCTCGCGGCCCGAAGCTGCGCGGTCGCCCGAATGGGTCGAAGCGCAATGGCTGAAAATCACCCGCGCGCTGGATGCGATCGAAGGGCGCTGGATGAGCCACCTGCACGGACGTCTCGATATGGGGCAAATTGCGGTGGGCTGCGCGCTTGGGTATCTGGATTTTCGCCATCCCGATCGCGACTGGCGCACGCCCCATGTTGCCCTTGCGGCCTGGTTCGAAAAATTCTCCGCGCGCGCATCCATGACCGCGACCCGCCCGCCCGAGGCTTAGTGCCGGGCACCGTGAGCTAGGCTCTCAATTGAAAATTAATCGCGCGGGCCTTAAACCTGCGCGACTTTGTCCGCTGGACTGTATAGGGTCGGCGAACTAGGTAGCTGGGAAATTAGGGCAATGGGGGATTCTCTTTGCCGCTTCAGGGCTATTTGCAGCCCAAAACGACGGAGCTGAACGTGAGCAACGCAGACGATCATGAAACAACACGTCGCGACTTTTTGTACTACGCCACGGCGGGTGCAGGCGCGGTCGTCACCGGGGCGGCCGTTTGGCCGCTTGTCCACCAGATGAACCCTTCGGCAGACGTCCGTGCTCTGTCATCTATCCGGATTGATGTTTCGGGCATTGAGCCTGGCACTCAGTTGACAATCAAATGGCAAGGTAAGCCGGTGTTTGTGCGCCGCCGCACCGAAGAAGAGATTGCAGAGGCTGACGCGGTCGATCTCTCGACATTGATCGACAATGACGCGCGCAACGAGAATGTCGGCCCTGATGCTGATGCGGCCGATGCGAACCGCTTTGTTCCAGGCCCGTCGGAAGACGGTCTTGAAGGTGAATGGCTGGTGATGATGGGCGTGTGCACGCACCTTGGTTGCGTGCCTCTTGGCGATGCAGGCGATTTCAACGGCTGGTTTTGCCCCTGCCACGGGTCGCACTATGATACGTCCGGCCGGATCCGCCAGGGCCCCGCGCCCGAGAATTTGCCAGTACCACTGGCCCGCTTTGACGATAACGTAACCTTGGTCTTGGGATAGGGAGAAAACGCATGTCTGGCATTCCGCACGACCATTACGAACCGAATTCCAACGCGGAGAAGTGGCTACACAAGCGCCTGCCCGTTGTTGGCCTTCTCTACGATACAATCATGATCCCAACGCCCAAGAACCTCAATTGGATGTGGATCTGGGGAATTATCCTGACGTTCTGCCTGGCGTTGCAGATCATCACGGGCATCGTCCTGGTCATGCATTACACGCCGCATGTGGACATGGCATTCGCCAGTATCGAACACATCATGCGCAACGTGAATGGCGGCCATATGATCCGCTATCTGCACATGAACGGCGCATCGCTGTTCTTCGTGGCCGTCTATGCGCACATTTTCCGAGGGCTTTACTACGGGTCGTACAAGGCACCGCGCGAAGTGACGTGGATCATCGGCATGCTCATTTATCTGTTGATGATGGGCACCGCTTTCATGGGCTATGTGCTGCCTTGGGGTCAGATGTCCCTGCACGGCACGGCGGTTATCACCGGCCTGTTTGGCGCGATCCCGTTTGTTGGTGACTCGGTCCAGTCCTGGTTGCTGGGAACGTCAAACGGCTCTGTGGGTCAGCCCGCGTTGAACCGTTTCTTCTCGCTGCATTACCTTCTGCCGTTCGTTATTGCAGGGCTGGTGATGGTACACATCTGGGCCTTCCATACGACTGGCAACAACAACCCGACAGGGGTTGAGGTCCGCCGCACGTCGAAGGAAGAAGCCGAACGCGATACCCTTCCGTTCTGGCCGTATTTCGTGATCAAAGACCTCTTCGCGCTGGCCGTGATCCTGGCGGTGTTCTTCGCAATTGTCGGGTTCATGCCGAACTACCTCGGCCACCCGGACAATTATATCGAAGGCAATCCGCTGGTCACGCCCACCCATATTGTGCCCGAATGGTACTTCCTGCCGTTCTACGCCATCCTGCGGGCCTTCACCTCGGATGTGTGGATTGTGATGTTCTTTGAATTCATCACCGCTGGGATCATCGACGCGAAGTTCTTCGGCGTGCTGGCGATGTTCGGTGCAATCGCGGTTATGGCTTTGGCTCCGTGGCTTGACACATCGTCGGTCCGGTCAGGCCGCTACCGTCCGATGTTCAAATGGTGGTTCTGGCTGTTGGTCGTCGACTTCATTTTCCTGATGTGGCTGGGCGCGATGCCGGCGGAGGAACCTTATGCGACCCTGTCGCTGATCGGGTCGACTTACTGGTTTGCCTACTTCCTGGTGATCCTGCCGCTTCTGGGTGTTGTTGAAAAACCGCTTCCGCAACCTGAGACGATTGAGGAAGACTTTAACGCCCACTACGGCAAGGCCAGTGATGGCGATGCTGTCGCAGCCCCGACGCCGGCCGAATAAGGAGCGCATGGTATGATCAAAACACTCTCCATGGCCCTTGTCGCCCTTGGCCTTTCGGCCGGGGCGGCGTCCGCCGCCGGCGGTGCTGGTGAAGTCACAAACTACGACTTCTCATTTGAAGGTCCGTTTGGCACCTTTGACCAAATGCAACTTCAACGCGGCCTGCAGGTGTACACCGAAATCTGCTCATCGTGTCACGGGTTGCAGTACGTCCCTTTGCGGACCCTCGGTGACAGCGGCGGTCCCGCGCTTCCTGAAGATCAGGTCGTCGCCTATGCCGAATTCTATGAGGTTTGGGATCCTGAATTGTTCGATGGGGAAGGTGACTTTCGCACGGCCGTCCCGACCGACCACTTCCCGGCATCAAACCTGTCAAACGCGCCGGATCTCAGCCTGATGGCGAAAGCGCGCGCTGGTTTCTCGGGACCCTACGGTCTGGGAACCAACCAGTTCTTCAAGGGTATGGGTGGCCCGGAATATATCGCGTCCCTTTTGGCCGGTTATACCGGCGAAGAAAAGGAAGAGGCGGGGACGATCCTGTACGAAAACATCGCCTACCCGGGTGGCTGGATCTCCATGTCACCGCCGCTTTGGGGTGACGATGTGGAATTCGAGGATGGCTCGCCCACGGACATCGAATCAGTGTCTCAGGATGTGGCTGCCTTCCTGATGTGGACCGCCGAGCCAAAGCTCATGGCGCGCAAGGAAGCGGGCTTCAAAGGTGTGCTGATGTTGACCGTTTTGGCCGTGCTGTTGTACCTGACGAACAAGCGGATTTGGGCGCCGGTCAAGGCGCGGGCGAAAGCCCAACCTGCTGAGTAGCACCAGCCGTATTCCAACACCGAAACGCGCCCTTCGCGAAGGGCGCGTTTTTTTATCCAAGATAGGTCTGCAAAGCCGCTGGCGGATTGGCCAATATGTCCTTCGTTGCCCGCGGCGCATGTGCAAAACCGTCTTCCACAAAAATCACATCACGCGCGATCCGTTCGGCATCTGCCGGGGCATGCGTGACCATCAGAACCGTCGCATCCGACAGAACTTCGGCGACGAAATCGAGCATCTCGCCGCGCAGCCCCGGACCCAACGCAGAAAACGGTTCATCCAGCAGAACGAGAGGCCGCCGCCGCAAAAGCACGCGCGCCAGCGCGGCCCGGCTTTGCTGGCCGCCCGACAGTTCGGCGGGGCGCCGCGACCCCATGTCCACCAGACCCACACGGGCAAGGACCTCTTCAACTTGACCGCGAACCTTGGGTGTCAATCGCGCGGAGGGTGCCAGCCCCAATGCCACGTTCAGCTCAACCGTCAGATGCGGAAAGAGGTTGCTGTCTTGAAACAGAACGCTCATCGGCCGCTTGTCCGCAGGCAGCGTGGTCACATCCGTCCCGTCCATCACAATCCGCCCGAAATGCGGCGCCAGAAACCCGGCCGCCAACGCCAGCAAGGTGGACTTTCCTGCACCCGACGGACCCATCACGGCGGTGACCTGACCCGACTGCAAGGTCAGATCCGCGGTTAGGGTGAACGCGCCCTGACGAACCGACACCCCGTCAAACTGAAGCATGTACGCGCCCTCCCCGATCGCAAAGCCAAAACACCAGCAACGTCAACGCCAGCAAAACCAGCGCAGCCGCGCCAGCTTCGTCCATCCGGTATGCGGCCATCAACCGGTAAACACTCAGCGGCAAGGTCGCGAATTCCGGGTCCGCAAAAAGCGCTACCACGCCGAGATCTCCCATCGACAAAGCGGCCGACAATCCTGCGGAAAAGCCGATACACCGGCGCATGCGCGGCAATGCCACCAGCACCATCCACGATGGGCCCGATAGCCCAAGGCTGGCGGACAATCGGCCATAGTTGTCAACGACTGACCGCGCGTCGGGCAGCATAGATCGGAACGTAAACGGCAAAGCCATCAAGGCATTCACGCCGGCTGTGACAGGCAGCGCCAAAGCCACCGGATCGGCAAATGGCAAAACCAGAAGGTACAATCCCGTGCCCAGAACCAGCGGTGAGGCTGCGATTGCCACCGCCGCCAAAAGCTCATACCCGCGGCCGCGTCCCGCGGCAGCTGCCAACGCGAGCGCCAGCGATAAACCGACGGCCATCACCGATGAAACAGCAGCCACAGCCAGCGACCGCCCCGCCGCGGCCCAGATCGAGTTGGGCAAATCGGCCAGTGCAAAGCTGCCCCTGACCAAGATCGCAGCCAGCGGCAAAAGCAAAAAGGCGCATGCGACCAGGATCACGCCGGTATCGAAGATGCGTTGCCAAGGGCTGTGTGTCACAGCTTGCGGGACTTTCCGGTCAAGCCCGGCCCCTATCGCATTCGGCACCACCAAAGCGGCCGCGGCAAGTGCGCCAATGCCGGTGATCGCCAGTTGCACCAGCGACAAAGCTGCGGCTTTGCCCGGATCAAAGTCAAACCGAAACGCCTGATAGATCGCCAGTTCGATGGTTGTCGCCCGAGGCCCCCCACCCAGTGTCAATGCAACCGCGAAGGATGTGGTGCAAATCAGAAATATGACGATGAAAATGCCTGGCACCACGTCGCGCAGCATCGGCCAGGCCAGATGACGCGCCATATCGCGCGGTCGAAACCCCAAGGCGGCCGCCAATCGGAACCGTTCGCCCGGGATGGCAAGCCAACCCTGAAGGATCAACCGGACGGCCAAAGGCAGGTTGAAAAACACATGCGCCAGCACGACCCCGTGGAACCCGAAGATGCTCGGCGCCTGAAGACCGAAAAGGCCGTAGACCTGCCCCAGAAGCCCCGCCTGCCCGAAAATTGCCAGCAACCCGAGGATCGCGACAATGGTTGGCAGGATAAACGGAGCACCCAAGAGCGTTATCAAAAGGCCCCGGCCAAAGAAGGACCGCCGTGCCAGGGCGCCTGCCAACGGCACCGCGATGCCCACGCTTAAAACCGCAGAAACCAGCGCTTGCGACAGAGTAAACCGTACGGCGGCCCATTCGGCAGGGCCAAAGGCGCTTATGCCTCCGCCCCGCCATATGACCGCCCCGAGTGGTACCAGGATCGCGACCAGGACGAAGCCCGCCGCGATCCGGCCCCAAGTCATTGCGACAGCGCTTTTCGCCATTCCTCGACTGCATCGACACGCAAAGCTTCTGCGTCTTCTTCGGAATAGAAAAGTGCCGTCCCAGGGCGCGGCAGGTCCTGGAACGCCTGGGGCCAAGCCGCTTCGTCCAGTTTTGCGGGGTAGGACCAATTGGTCGTGGGGATCATCTGCTGAAAGTCGGCCGACAACATGTAGTCAAGGAACATGTCCGCAAGGTCCGGCTGATCGGTGCCGGCGATCTTGCCGGCGAGTTCAACGAACAGGTAATGGCCTTCGTCAAAGATCGCGGCCGCCTTGGTCAGGTCTTCCTCCGCCACGATGTGGTAGGCAGGCGACGTTGTGAACGACAGCACCATGTCTGCCTCACCCGAGGTGAATAGCCCGTAAGCCGTCGACCAATCCTGCGTCACAGTGGTGATCTTAGGCGCCAACTTGCCCCATGCGGCTTCGGCATCTTCGCCGTAGACGGACTTGACCCAAAGCAGAAGTGCCAGGCCCGAAATCGACGTGCGCGGGTCCTGGATAACGAGCGACAGGTCGTCGCGTTCAAGAAGCTCGTCAAAGCTGGTCGGCGCCTCGGCCACCTTGGTCATATCATAGACGAACGCTGCATAGGACCAGTTGAAGGGCAGGAAGGTATCATCGGTCCATTCCACAGGCATCGACAACCCGTCGGTGGACAGCCCATGGGGCGCAAAGATGCCTGAAGCGCGTGCGCGCCGGGTCACATCGGTGTTCAAACCGATGGCAACATCCGCCTTGGTGTTCTCACCTTCAAGCAAAAGGCGCGGCAAAACATCGCCGGTCCGGTATTCCAGATCGCAATCACAGATCGCTTCAAACCCAGCTTCAATTCCGGGGCCAGGGCCCCATTCCGAGCCGAAGTAATCGGGCGCGTAAACAGTCAGGACAGGCATATCGTCAGCCCAGGCAGCGCCCCCGGCTGCCAAAAGTCCTGCCAAAAGAAGGGGGTATTTCATGTCATCCTCCATGGCCGAACGGGGGTCAGGATAGAGGATTACTCTCACCTTCCCTCCGCCGGTGTTAACCGGTTCAGGTTCTACGGGTTCGCGCGTCGCGCATCTCAGCCGGATGGCACCCCGAGGTGGACATACCGGTAAACCCTGTCCGCCCGCCCTGCAATGGGCAAACCGCGACCGCGACGCCGTGTCCTGATCGGGCGAAACCCCGTGGCCCTTCGCGGACTCTTGGTCTAGACCCATGCCCCAAGGGGACGAAGATGAGCTTTAACACCTACGGACATATCTTTCGGGTCACCACCTGGGGCGAAAGCCACGGGCCCGCGCTGGGTGCGACCGTCGATGGCTGCCCACCGGGCGTGCCACTGGACGAGGCCGCGATCCAGGTCTGGCTCGACAAGCGCAAACCAGGCCAGAACAAGTTCACCACCCAGCGACGCGAAGCCGATATGGTCGAGATCCTGTCGGGCGTCTTTGAAGGTGTGACCACCGGCACGCCCATTCAGCTGATGATCCGCAATACCGATCAGCGATCAAAAGACTACGGCGATATTGCTGAGAAATTCCGCCCAGGCCACGCCGACATCACCTATTGGCAGAAATACGGCATCCGCGATTATCGTGGCGGCGGGCGGTCTTCGGCCCGTGAAACAGCATCACGCGTCGCCGCCGGCGGTGTGGCGCGCGCAGCCCTGGCCCATATCGTCCCGGACGTGAAGATCACCGGTTACATGGTCGCGATGGGCGACCACGACATCGACCGGGCAAAGTTCGACTGGGATCAGATCGGCCAAAACCCGTTCTGGACACCCGACGCCCAAGCGGCCAACGATTGGGAAGATTACCTCGATGGGTTGCGAAAGTCCGGCTCGTCAGTGGGGGCGACCATCGAAGTGGCCATTCGCGGCTGCCCGCCAGGGTTGGGCGCGCCGGTTTACGCCAAGTTAGACACGGATCTGGCCGCCGCGATGATGAGCATCAATGCCGTCAAAGGGGTCGAGATCGGCGAAGGTATGGCGGCAGGTCGCCTGACCGGTGAAGCCAACGCCGATGAAATCACCATGGGGCCAGACGGGCCCGAATACGGGTCAAACCACGCGGGCGGCATTCTGGGCGGCATCACCACCGGCCAGGACATCGTGGTGCGCTTTGCCGTCAAGCCGACGTCATCAATCCTGACACCGCGCAAGACCGTCACCAAATCCGGCGAAGAAACCCAGATCATCACCAAGGGCCGCCATGACCCCTGCGTCGGCATCCGCGCGGTGCCCGTGGCCGAAGCCATGGCCGCCGCTGTGGTGCTGGATCATCTGATGCTGGACCGCGCTCAGACCGGCGGCCAGCGCGGTCTTATCGGTTAAGCCGTTGCTGCCGAAAGGGCCGTGTCCATCAACTCCTGAATGACGGCACGGCCGGTCCCGGCCACAATGCGGCCCAGCTCCTGGTCGCCCTTCAAGACCACCAGTGTTGACCGGCGCGGAATGTTCAAGCGCTGGGTCAATGGGGCGGTGCGGTACTGGTCCCAATCCACGTTGATGAACGTGATCGCCTGACCATAGGCGGGGTTTTCATTCATCAATGCAGTGATCGTGCGTTCCTGCGCGCGGCAGGTCGTGCACCACGTCGCCGCGAAATCGAGGAAAACAGTCTTGCCTGCGGCCAGTTCTTTTTCAACCAGTCCCGGCGTGTAATCTGTTCCGACACCGGCTTGGGCCCCCGTGGTCACAAGGGCGGCCGCCGCAGCGGTCGAAAGCAGAAAAGCGCGTCTTTGCATGTGTCGTCTCCTGATTAGATTGAGACCGAAAGGTCCATAAGCCAGGCGGGAAGGTTCTCCAACGCCCAGAATTCAATGTAGTGGTGCACCCGAAGCAAAAGCCCGACGCCCACCGCGATCAGCACCCAACCCATGATGGGCCGTGACCGTTCGGCCAAAGCATGCATCGCGCCGCCGCTCAAAAGGCCGCGCGCCCCGTAAGCCAGCGCAAGGATCAGTGTTGAGACGCCCAGTGCGAAGGCCGCCATGATCGCGCCCGCCCAGCCGAGGCTTTCGCCCTGACTGGCAAGGGCAATCGCACCGCCAAGCGTCGGGCCGATACAAGGGCTCCAGACCGCACCTAACAGTGCGCCGGTGGCAAATTGCCCGCCAAGCCCGCCCCGGTCGATCCCGTCGATGCGAGCGTCAGCGCTTTGCGCGAAACCCGCCGTCGCCGTGGCAAAACTTTCCGAAAACCGTGGCACGACCAGCACCAGCCCGAAGCCAATCATCACAACCGCACCAATGTCGGCAACACCTTCCGATGACAGGCCAAGCGATCGACCCGCCACGTTGATCACCATGCCCAAGGTCACAAACGCCAAGCTCATACCCGCGGCCAAAGCGACAGGCCCCAGCCGATTGGCTTGCGTCGCGCTGGCTAGAATGATCGGCAACACCGGCAGAACGCAGGGGTTGATCAGGGTCAAAAGCCCCGCAAGGTATCCAAAAACAATATCCATTGACCGCGAACTTGCCGTTTCGCAGGCGAAAGTCACGCAAAACGGCGTTTCAGGCGTTCAAAATTCTGTCAGCCACCCGCGAGCTTGGACCGCTGCACCGCCAGGATTCCGGCCATGATCACGCCAACACCCACCAGATCGAGCGGACGCAGCGCCTCACCCAAAAGGACAGCCGCAATGGCCACACCAAAAAACGGGTTGAGGAAATGAAACGTCGAGGCGCGCACCATCCCAACCCGATTGACCAGCAAAAACCACACCCAGGTGGCCGCAAGCCCGGGCACCAATACGGTATAGCTAAAGGCCGCAGCCAACCGCCAGCTTGGCGCAAAATCAGGCGTCTCAAACGCGAAACCCGCCACTGCCAGGGCCGCCGCACCGACCCACATCTGCAGGCCCACGATCATCAAAAGGTTGCCGCCCGCGGTGGCACCTTTCACCGATAGGGTCGCCACGGTCAGCGCCAGAACACCCACAATGCACAAGGCCACACCCCAAACATCCACCCCGTCAGACAATCGTGAGCCCATCACCAGCAAGACACCAATGAACCCGGCGACCAGCCCGATCAGCCCCAGGGGGCGTTGACGCTCTCCCAGGGCCAGCCAACCTGCAAGTGTCACCCAAAGCGGCAGGGACGAGGCGATGATCGCGGCCAGTCCGGCCTCAATCGTCTGCATCGCCACGAAATTCAGCCCAAGATAGAGCGTGTTCTGGCATAGCCCGAAGACCACCGTGGCGCGCCATTGATCACGGCCCATCCGCCAAGTCTGCCCCAGCGCGGCGGCGATCCCCGCCGCAATCGCGCCCGAAATCGCAAACCGCAACGCCAACGCCAGCAAGGGCGGCGCATCGGCCACGATGATGCGGGCTGACGTGAACGCCGAAGACCACATCACCGCAAAGGCGAGCCCCATAAGGATTGCGCGCAGGTCCAAGCCCATACCCCCATATTCCAGCGCAGGCCTAGCAGCGTGCATCAACCGGCACCAGACCGCTTGAACCCGCCATCCATCAGACCAAGTAGGACAGTATGACTCCGCGTGACCTCTCTCGGCGTACGGCACTCTCGGGCCTTGCGGCCACCCTGGCCAGTCCGGCGATTTCGGTGACTGTGCCAGCCATGGAACGTGTGGCCGACACCGCACGGGGTTTCGACCAGCTTCACGGGTTGATCGTGCAAAAAGATGGGATCCGCCTGGTCGAAGAGCATCTGCGCGGCCCTGAGCTTGACCGACCCGCTAACGTCAAATCCGTGTCGAAAACCATTGTTGCGGCACTTCTTGGCGTTGCCATCGACCGCCAAGTGGTCCCGGGACTTCAAGCCACCATCGGCGATGTGGCGCCACAACTGATCCCGGCAAGTGCTGATGCGCGCGCCGCCGACATCACCTTGGAAGACCTTGTGACGCTGCGCGCCGGGCTCGAACGCACATCGGGCCCAAACTACGGCGAATGGGTGTCCAGCAGCAATTGGGTCGCCGACGCCCTGTCGCGCCCGTTTCTGACCGACCCCGGCGCGCGGATGCTTTATTCCACCGGCAGCACCCATATCCTGGGCGCGGTCCTTGCCGAAGCCACGGATCAAAGCCTGTTGAACCTGGCGCGCGACTGGCTGGGCGCGCCTTTGGCCATCGAGATCCCCGCCTGGACCCGCGACCCCCAAGGCTACTATCTGGGCGGCAACGAAATGGCCCTGTCACCCGAAGCGATGATCCGCTTTGCTGAAATGTTCGCCGCCAAAGGCACCTGGAACGACACGCAGGTGATCAGCGAAGGCTACACCGCAGATGCGCTGGTGGCGCGCACCTTCTCGCCGTTTTCGGGCCTGTCCTACGGCCTGGGCTGGTTTCTGGGCCAGTCTGACGGCGCGCGTGTGGCTCTGGCCCGCGGCTATGGCGGTCAGGTGATCGCCATCGTGCCCGACCGCGGCCTTGCCATCGCCATCACATCCGACCCCACGCGGCCCGCCCGATCTGGGGGATATTTCGGCGATCTTCTGGGCCTCATCGACCAGATTATTCAGACCGCCTGAGCGCGATCCCAAAACGACAAAGGCCGCCCGAAGGCGGCCCCGTCAAACGTCATGCGACCGTTCAGTCGTTAACGCTGTCTTTCAACGCCTTGGCGATGGTCATCTTCACGACCTTGTCGGCAGGCTTTTTGATCTGTTCGCCGGTGGCCGGGTTGCGCACCATGCGTTCGGGCCGTTCGCGGCAATAGATCTTGCCAACACCTGGAAGCGTGACAGCACCGCCGCCGGACACTTCTTTGGTGATGATGCCGATGATCGCGTCCAGCGCGCCACCTGCAGATTTCTTGTCTGTGCCCATTTCTTCGGCCAGCGCCGCGACGAGCTGCGTCTTTGTCATCGGTTTCGACATGATGATCTCCTCGTTCTGCCCTTGTTTTTATGGGCCTCATCCTAGGGATGTAACTGCATATTGCGGGGGGGTACAACAAAATCTGCCCGATTTTGTGTTGAATCAGCCGATTTTGTGGGGTTTTCCGCTTTATTTACTAGACCGACGCTACAGAAACGCGGTCTCTTCAAAACTTCTGAGCTTTCGCGAGTGGATGCGTGACAGGGGCATATCCCGGATTTTCTCCATCGCGCAGACCCCGATCAACAAGTGGCGCGACACCTGGGTCTGGTAAAAGTCGGTCGCCATACCGGGCAGCTTCAACTCGCCATGAAGCGGCTTGTCAGACACGCACAACAGCGTCCCGTAGGGCACCCGGAAGCGGAACCCGTTGGCGGCAATCGTGGCGCTTTCCATATCAAGCGCAATCGCGCGGGACTGGCTCAGGCGCTGCACCGGGCCCGATTGGTCGCGCAATTCCCAATTGCGGTTGTCATGGGTCGCAACCGTGCCGGTGCGCATGATCCGCTTCAGTTCATAGCCTTCCAGCTTCGTGACCTCGGCCACCGCGTCCTGAAGGGCCACCTGAACTTCGGCCAGTGCCGGGATCGGCACCCAGACCGGCAGGTCATCATCCAGCACATGGTCGTCGCGCACATAGCCATGGGCGAGCACATAATCCCCCAAACGCTGCGAATTCCGCAGGCCTGCACAATGGCCGACCATCAACCAGGCGTGGGGCCGCAGCACCGCGATATGATCCGTCGCCGTCTTCGCGTTTGACGGTCCAACCCCGATATTGACCAGCGTTATCCCCGACCCGCCGTCGCGTTCCAGATGATAGGCAGGCATCTGCGGCATCTTCCGCAATTCGGCGATATCGTCTTGCGGGTCGGTGATCACCTGACCGCCCGGCACGACAAGCGCGGTATATCCGCTGGCAGGGTCCGCCAGTGCCGCCCGCGCATAGGCGATGAACTCATCGACATAGAACTGATAGTTCGTGAACAACACATGGTTCTGGAAATGCTCAGCCGCCGTCGCGGTGTAATGCGACAACCGGGCCAAGGAATAATCCACCCGTTGCGCGGTGAACGGGGCCAAGGGCCGCGATCCGTCTTCGTTGAGGTAGCCATAGGAATTGACAATGTCGTCATTGGTCGTCGCAAGATCGGGCACATCGAAGACGTCGCGCAATGTAAATCCCGCCGCCCCCTCCTGGGGCACGGTCAGGCCTTCCTTGCGGGCAACGGCAAAATGCACCGGGATCGGCGTGTCTGATGGCCCGATAGTCACCGAGACTTTGTGGTTCTTGATCATCAGCCCAATCTGCTGGGTCAGATAGTTCTCAAACAGATCCGGCCGCGTCACGGTCGTGGCATAGGCCCCCGGTTCGACCACATGGCCAAAGGACAGGCGACTGTCGATCTGGTCATGGCTGGAGATTGAAAAGCGGATCTCAGGGTAAAACGCCCGGAACTTCTGATTTTGATTGCCCGACGACAGGACTTCAACGAACCGGTCGCACAGGAACCCGGTGGCGCCCTCAAACAAGTCAATCAGCCGTTTGACGGCCGCAGCGGCGTCTGAAAACGCCTCGTGGTCCGGCGCGTCCGGTGTCACGACCGGAAGGTTGCGGGCATAGGTCATGTTTCTGCTCACGGGTTGTTTCTTGGTCCTTGCCCTAGCACGCGCACAGCTGCGTTGCGAATGCGATTTCTGGCCGCTTGCCAGGATGGGGGCGCCCGGCTATCTGCACAGGACATGGGGAACAACCTGCTTTCATTCGGACATGGCTATTCGGCGCAGGTCTTTGCGCGCCAATTGCGCCCCCGTGGGTGGACCGTCACCGGCACGACCCGGTCGGTCGCCAAGGCCGAAGCGATGAAAGCCGACGGCGTAACACCCATTCTTTGGCCCGGCGGCGGGATCACCCGGGCGCTTGGCAAAGCCAGCCATCTTCTGACTTCTATCGCGCCCAAAGACGGCGCCGACCCGGTGCTCGCGGCGTTGGAAGACCGCATCGCGGAAGCCGCACCCAACCTTGAATGGGTGGGGTATCTTTCGACCATTGGGGTCTACGGCGACCACCAAGGCGGCTGGGTCGACGAGGCGACACCTTTGACCCCCTCGACCGAGCGCGGCGTCGCCCGCGTGGCCGCAGAAGCCGCTTGGTCCGCCCTTGCCGACCGCACGGGCCTGCCGCTGCACATTTTTCGCATCGCCGGCATCTACGGGCCAGGCCGCGGCCCCTTTGCCAAGGTCCGCGCTGGCACCGCCCGGCGGATCATAAAGCCCGGCCAGGTCTTTTCGCGTATCCATGTCGATGACATCGCCCAGGTGCTTGCAGCCTCCATCGCGCGGCCCAATCCCGGGCGCATCTATAACCTGTGTGATGATGACCCGGCCCCGCCCCAGGACGTCATCGCGTACGCTGCCGAACTTCTGGGCCTGCCCGTGCCCCCGGATACCGCGTTCGAAGACGCCGATATGTCGCCCATGGCCCGCAGTTTTTACGCGGAATCAAAGCGGGTGCGGAACGACCGGATCAAGGATGAGTTGGGCGTTGAGCTGAAATACCCAAACTACAAAGCCGGCCTTCAAGCGCTTTTGGACGCGGACTAGGCCCCGCGCCACTGCCGCAGACCCCAGGCCGCCGCCCCGAACACGCCAAGGAATATGAAGCCCGTAGTCGCTGTTGTGGCGTAGAATTCCACCCGCCCCCCGAGCTCTAGATTGTTCAAAAACGGATAGGGAAAGCCGGTCGCGATATTGCCCACTGGCAGGTCGTTGAAACGCGATACGAACAACTCAATCCACGCGATATAGCCCGCGATCAGAGCCGCCAGCCCAAGGGCGGCCCGCCAAATCCCACGGATCCCCCCGAAGACGAACAACGCATCAATCCATTGCAGCAAGGGGCCCAAGGCGTGAAGGTAATATTCACGCCACCAGACAATCGGCCCGCGCGATTGCACCAAGGCCGGGTCTTCAAACCACAACCGCCAATACAGCAGCACAACCAGCGCATTGGCCACCGCGGTGACAGCAACGAACGTCGACCAGTCCCGCTCGCTGCGCCGTTCAGACAGGGCCAGCATCCGGCTTGCGGCCCAAAACGACAGGCAAAGCGCCCAGATCGTCAAAAACCGAAACGGCCCACCCGGTGCGCCGTAATCCCCGCGTAAGACGATCTCATAAAGGCAGAAGCCCGCGGCCAAGAGAAACACCGCCCAGCGCCACAGGATCACACCGCGCCCATGGGGGTCGGCCAGTTGCCCACTAGCCGGCACCGGCGTCCATCATCGCGACACCCAGTGTCGCCAAGACCTTCGCCTCGATATCGGCAGCATTCAGGGCCGCCACATCATACATCGCGCGTGGGCTGGCCTGATCGATGAAGATGTCCGGCAACACCATCGACCGATACTTCAGACCGGTATCAAACGCCCCGGCCTCGGCCAGAAAATGCGCAACATGGCTTCCGAAACCGCCCGTCGCACCCTCTTCAAGGGTAATCAGAGCCTCATGGGATTTGGCGAGCGTCAGGATGAGCTCTTCGTCCAAAGGCTTGGCAAACCGCGCATCCGCCACAGTCGGCGAGATGCCCCGCGTGCCCAGCGCTTCGGCGGCTTCCAATGCTTCAGACAACCGGGTGCCGAACGACAGAATGGCAACCCCTTTGCCGTCGCGCACGATCCGGCCCTTGCCGATGGGCAGGACCTCGCCTTGGGCGGGCCGCTCGGCGCCAGTGCCTTCACCGCGCGGGAAACGAAAAGCAATCGGGCCCTCATCATGGGCCACGGCGGTCGCCACCATATGCTGCAGCTCGGCCTCATCTGCCGCAGCCATCACCGTGAACCCCGGCAGGTTCGCCAGGTAAGCGACATCGAACGCACCCGCGTGGGTGGCACCGTCCGCCCCAACAAGGCCCGCGCGGTCGATCGCAAACCGCACCGGCAACCGCTGGATCGCCACGTCATGGACGACCTGATCATAGCCCCGCTGCAAAAACGTCGAGTAAAGCGCGCAAAACGGCTTCAAACCGCCTGCGGCCATCCCGGCGCTGAACGTCACCGCGTGTTGTTCCGCAATCCCCACGTCAAAACACCGTGCCGGGAAGCGTTCGGCAAAGGCCTTAAGCCCGGTGCCGTCAGGCATGGCCGCTGTCACCGCAACGATCTTTTCATCGCGCGCCGCCTCATCAATCAGCGCCTCGGAAAACACTTTGGTATAGGACGGCGCATTGGACACGGCCTTGGGCTGTTCAAAGGTGCGCACATCAAACTTGCCCACACCATGGCCTTTGTCCTTGGCACCTTCAGCCGGGGCGTAGCCCTTGCCCTTTTTGGTGATCGCATGGATCAGGATCGGCCCGGTCGCGCGGGTTTTGACCGTCCGCAGCACGTTCAACAGCTGTTCCATGTCGTGGCCATCAATCGGCCCGAGATAGGAAAACCCAAGCTCTTCAAACAGGGTCCCGCCCACAGTCATATGCTTCAGGACATCCTTGGCGCGCTTGGCCCCTTCCTGCAGGGGTTCGGGCAACAGGCTGACGGCCCCTTTCGCCGCCGCTTTCAATTCCTGAAACGGCGCGCCCGCATACAGCCGCGACAGATAGGACGACATCGCCCCCGTTGGCGGAGCAATCGACATCTCATTATCATTCAGGACCACGATCAGGCGCTTTTTCAGGTGGCCTGCGTTGTTCATCGCTTCATAGGCCATACCCGCCGACAAGGCCCCGTCGCCGATCACCGCAATGCAATCGCCGATCCCGTGGTCAGGGGCACCCCCCAGATCACGCGCCACTGCAAAGCCAAGGGCGGCCGAAATCGACGTTGATGAATGCGCCGCGCCAAAGGGGTCGTATGGGCTTTCCGACCGTTTGGTGAACCCCGACAATCCGTTTTCCTGGCGGAGCGTGCGAATGCGGTCGCGTCGTCCGGTCAGGATCTTGTGGGGATAGCACTGATGCGACACATCCCAGATCAGGCGGTCCTTGGGTGCATCAAACACCGCATGCAGCGCGACCGTCAGCTCAACCACACCAAGCCCGGCGCCCAGATGCCCGCCGGTCTCTGACACCGCCGAGATGGTCTCGGCGCGGACCTCATCTGCAAGCGTCGTCAGATCATGATCCGACAACCCCTTCAGGTCTGAAGGCTGCGTGATACGATCCAAAAGCGGCGTTGCTGGTCTCGTGGTCATTATCGTCTCCGGCCCGAAGTCTCAGGCACCCCTATAGATCGCGCTCGATAACGAAGCGTGCAGCATCGCGCAAGATTTGCCCCCGCGCGCCATATCCGTCTAGCGCTGCTTCGGCTTCGGCGACCAATGCCCCCGCCCTTGCCTTTGCCTGCTCCAGACCCAGAAGCGACACAAAGGTCGCCTTGCCCGCGTGATCATCCTTGCCCAACCGCTTACCAGCCTTCGCTTCGTCGCCTTCAACATCCAAGATGTCATCGGCAATCTGAAAGGCGAGGCCAAGGGCTGCGGCATATCGGCCAAGCGGGGCCGGATCTTCGCCCGCCAAAATAGCACCCGCTTCGGCCGACCAGCGGATCAATGCCCCCGTCTTGCCAGCCTGCAGCGCCGTGATCTCGTCCAGTGTCAGGCTGCGACCTGCAGTTTCAGCCGCAATGTCCAAGGCCTGACCCAGCACCATCCCATAGGCGCCGGCGGCTTCCGCCAACGATACAATAAGTGCTGCCCGGACTTCTGCATGGGGGTGGGTCGGCACGCCAGCCAAAAGCCCAAACGCAAATGTCTGCAAAGCGTCACCTGCCAGAACGGCGGTGGCTTCGTCCCATTTGACATGCACTGTGGGCTGGCCGCGCCGCAGGTCATCATCGTCCATACACGGCAAGTCGTCATGGACCAGCGAATAGGCATGGATGGCTTCGATTGCGGCGGCCGCAGGCAAGGCCGCTTCGGCATGAAGACCAAACAACGCGGCACTTTCGATCACCAGAAAGCCGCGCAGCCGTTTGCCGCCGCCAGCCGCATGGCGCATCGCCTCACACACCGGAACGCCCGGCGCATTCGGCAAGGTCACATCCAGATAGTCGCCAATCATCTCGGCACGGTCGGCCAGCCGCTGTTGAAAGGTCACGCGGGGTCCAGGGGCTCGGTTCCTGCCGCATTGCCATCGCCATCCGTGGTGATCTGGGCGACCTTTTCTTCCGCTTCAGCCAATTTTTTTTGGCAATGGGCCTTCAGGGCGGCACCGCGTTCATAAAGCGAGATCGAGGCTTCAAGCGGGACATTCCCGCTTTCCAACTGACCTACAACGCCTTCAAGTTCGGCCATCGCCTCTTCAAAGCTCATCTTGTCCACGGCCGTCTCGCTCATACACCTTGCTCCATCAGCGCTTCGACATGGGCGCGCACCCCTGCCCCCAAAGCCTCCAGATCATATCCGCCCTCCAGGGTCGAGACAACGCGACCCTGTGCGACATCATCTGCCACGTCCAGAATGGCGCGCGTCACCCATGAAAAGTCTGCCGCCGTCCAGTTCAAGTTCGCCAACGGATCCTCAACCGCGGCATCAAACCCCGCCGAGATGATGATCAGGTCAGGTGCGAAATCCGCCACCGCCGGCAAGATCATATCGCCCCAGGCGCGGCGCATTTCAGCCCCTCCGGTCATCGGCGCCAAAGGCACATTCATGACATTCTCATGGGCGCCGGTTTCATGCACGGCCCCCGACCCGGGATAAAGCGGCATCTGGTGCGACGACGCAAAGAGCGTGCGCGGTTCGTTCCACAACAAATCCTGCGTGCCGTTGCCGTGGTGGACGTCAAAATCAAGGACGGCCACCCGGGCGGCCTTGTGATGGTCAAGCGCGCGCATCGCCCCGATCGCCGCGGTGCCAAACAGGCAAAACCCCATAGCGGTGGCGGTTTCGGCATGATGTCCCGGCGGGCGACAGGCCACAAAGGCATTCGTCACTTCGCCTGTCATCACCGCATCTACTGCCGCCGCCATCCCGCCCACAGCATGCATCGCTGCGTTCAAACTGCCCGGGGCCACATGGGTGTCAGCATCAAGTGACACGTAATCATCTGCCGGAATCGCGGCCTTCACTTTGGCGATGTACTCCGCCGGGTGGCACCGCAGCACATCCGCCTCATCGCCCGCCGGACAGGTCCGCCGATCAAGGTCCAAATCTTCCAGTGCCGCGCGCACAGCTTCCAGCCGGGCAACCCGTTCAGGATGCCCCGGCGGTGTGACATGGGTGTCAGAGCTTGGGTGCGCGTAAAGTGCGGTGGTCATGGCCCGGCCTCAATCCGGCGCCAGCATATAGCCCGCCCCGCGCACCGTCTGCAAATAGCGCGGCTGCTTGGGGTCAGCTTCGATCTTCCGCCGCAGCCGCGTGATCTGCACATCCACCGCGCGTTCCTGGCTGCCGGGCTGACCGGCCCCATCGCCACCACGGCCCAAGCGTTCGACCAACTCGCCGCGCGACAACGGCTCACCGGGCTGGCTCGAAAAGATCCGCATCAATGACGCCTCGGTCGCCGTCAGCCGCACCAAAGCCTCACCCGACCACATCTCGCCGCGTTCCACATCATAGCGCAGACCCCCGAGCGAGAGCACTTTCGGCCCCGTTTCCACCGCATCCGATTGCGGCACCCGGCGCAGGATCGCATTGATCCGCAACAACAGCTCTTTGGGTTCAAACGGCTTGGCCAGATAATCATCTGCCCCCGCTTCCAACCCTTCGATCCGGTCGTTTGTCTCGCCCTTGGCGGTCAGAAGCAAAATCGGCACCGCCAGGGTTTCGCGCAGACTGCGCGTCAACTCGACACCGGTTTCCCCCGGCATCATCACATCCATCACAATCAGGTCGAAATCGAGCCCCGCCAGCAGCTTTCGCGCGTGAACCGCATCTCGCGCCGCAGAGACCCAAAAGCCGTGGCGCATCAGGAATTTCTGCAAAAGCCCGCGAATGCGCTCATCGTCGTCGACGATCAACAGATGTGCTTCAGGTTCGCTCATGTCTTTCCATCCCTTAACGCGGCATAGCGCTTTGCCGCGTCAGGGTCCATCATCGCTTCTAGCACCTGCCGAAACCCCGCAACCGCCTCCGGCCCCACACGCCGGTATGCATCGCGCATCCGCTCGCGCTGTGCAGTCGACACCGATGCTTCAAGGGCGGCCCCATCTTCGGTGAGAAACAGCTGGCGTTCGCGTTTGTCGCGCTGACCCACCCGGGCGTCGACCAGACCGTCATCGACCAGTGTGCGCAGCACCCGGTTCAGCGATTGCTTGGTCACACCCAGGATCGCCAGCAGTGTGTTCACCGTCAATCCTGGCTGACGATTGATGAAATGCACCGCTCGGTGATGCGCCCGCCCATAGCCCCAATCGGCCAGAATACGGTCAGGGTCAGCGGTAAACCCCTGATAGGCAAAGAACATCGCCTCAATCCCGCGCCGAAGCTGTTCATCTGTCAGAAACAGAAGGCTCTCGCCGCCTGTCCCGCTGGAGGTTTCTGCCATATCGCGTTCCATCCTGCCCGCAGGCATTTTATGTCAGCCTTGTTGACATTCCAATATGCGACTGATAGCGATTCCCGGCTTTTAGCGCAATAAAATATCCGTATCGGACCTAATTTGCGCAACTTTTCGAAAGGGAGAGCCATGGCAAGCGCATATAGCGATCGCGACGGGATGATCTGGATGGACGGTGAACTCGTCCCTTGGCGTGACGCGAATGTCCATATCCTGAGCCATGCCATGCATTATGCGTCGTCGGTCTTTGAAGGGGAACGCTGCTATTCGGGCAAGATCTTCGAAAGCGCCAAACACTCCCAACGCCTGCTGAACTCAGGCGAGATGATCGATATGCCCATCCCGTGGACCGTCGAACAGATCGAAGAGGCGAAATACGCCACGCTGAAGGCCAACGGCCTGACAGATGCTTACGTGCGCCCCGTCGCCTGGCGCGGATCGGGCGAAGACATGGGCGTGTCATCATCGCGCAACCCCGTCCGCCTAGCGATCGCGGTCTGGGAATGGGGCGCCTACTATGGGGATTCGAAATACAAAGGCGCGAAACTCGACATTTCGAAATGGAAGCGCCCCAGCCCTGAAACCATCCCAAGCCACGCCAAGGCTGCAGGGCTATACATGATCTGTACGATGTCGAAACACGCCGCCGAGGCGAAGGGCTGTTCAGACGCGATGATGTTTGACTACCGCGGCTATGTGGCCGAAGCGACGGGGGCCAACATCTTCTTTGTCAAAGACGGCGAAGTGCATACCCCGAACCCCGATTGCATCCTAAACGGCATCACACGCCAGACGGTGATCGGCATGTTGCGCGACCGCGGGATCACCGTGCACGAACGCTACATTGAACCGGCAGAGTTGGAAGGGTTTGAACAATGCTGGCTGACCGGCACCGCCGCCGAAGTGACCCCCGTGGGCCAGATCGGCGACTACAATTTTGAGGTCGGCCCGCTGACAAAAGACATCGCCGAGGCTTACGAAAAGCTGGTGCGCAGCTGAATTGGCCCCACTCGACGCGTAAGGGTCCAAACATTTTTTGAGGCCGCCTAGAGCAGCCTCAAAATAGCTTCGATATCCTGTGCGCCGACCCATCCTGCCGTCCAGGCCAGCGCAGCACCCCAAAAGACAACGTGCAGGACAATCGCCCCATTCAGCCGGGTCGCAAAGGGCTGCTTTCGGGTCTTGTGTCTGAACACCCTTTGCGCGCGCTTGGCACCAAACCACCCCAGTGCGGCCCAAAACAGCAACGTTGATTCAGGGGTCCGCCAGCCATCATTCTGCGCCGCACGCTTGTCTATCCAAAACAGGATAAGTGCGACCGCGTTGGCCCCAAAGTAAAGCCCAAGCAGGCTGTAATATCCGATCATCCTGCCCCCAACCGCGCCAAAGCCCAGCGCGCGGCGTCCGCAACGGCATCATCAGGGTCGTCGACCAGGGGCCGAACAGCCTCGGCAAGCGATGGCTGTGCGGAATTGCCAATCGCATAGGCCACATTGCGCACGAAGCGGTCGCGGCCAATCCGCTTGATGGGGGACTTGCGAAACATCTCGCGAAACGCGGCATCATCCAGACCCGCCAACCGCGCCAATTCAGGCCCGTCCGTCACGTCGCGGCTGGCATATCCCGTCTCGGTCGCGGCTTGCGCAAACTTGTTCCATGGGCACACCGCCAAACAATCATCGCAGCCGTAGATCCGGTTGGCGATGCCAGGGCGCAGCGTTTCATCCACGCGGCCGCGATGCTCGATCGTTAGATAGGAAATGCAGCGCCGCGCATCGAGCTTGTAGGGGGCCGGAAACGCGTCCGTCGGGCACACATCCAAACAGGCGCGGCAGGACCCGCAATGGTCGACTTCAGGTGGATCAGGGTCTAATTCGAGGGTTGTGAAGATCGAACCGAGGAAAAACCATGACCCCAGATCGCGGCTCACCAGGTTGGTGTGTTTGCCCTGCCAACCAAGACCTGCCGCCTGGGCCAGCGGCTTTTCCATCACCGGAGCCGTATCGACAAAGACCTTGATCTCGCCGCCAGCGTCGTCGATCAGCCAGCGGCCCAGCCGCTTCAGTCGCTTCTTGACCAGATCGTGATAGTCGGCACCCCGCGCATAGACGCTGATTGCACCGCGGTCCGCACGACCAACAACCGCCATCGGATCCACCTCAGGCGTATAAAGCTCGGCCAGCATGATCACCGACCGCGAGTCCGGCCACAGTGCGGCTGGGTTCCCGCGCCAGGCTTTGCGCTCTTCCATCCAGGCCATTTGCCCGTGATGACCTGCCGCCAGATACCCAGCCAATCCCTCGGCCGCGCCGGTGACGGCACCGGGTCGCACAATCCGCGCCGCTGAAAACCCTTCAGCGGTGGCCCGTTCCAACACGCGGTGTTTAAGGCCCTTCATCCTGGCCAAAATACTCTGGGGGAGGCCGAAGGCCGGGGGCAAAGCCCCTCAGAAATCCAGATCGGCATAATGCGCCGCCGGCGGAAAGCCGGGCACCTGATCGGCCAGAACGGACCGGAACGCAGGACGCGACTTGATCTTGGCGTACCAATCACGCACCCCTTCGTTGCGGGTCCAGTCCACGTCCGAAATATAGTCCAGCGCCGACAAGTGCGCCGCTGCAGCAAAATCCGCCAGCGTCAATTCGTTGCCCGCCAACCAACGCCGCTCTTCCAAGAGCCACCCAAGGTAGTCGAGATGGAATTTGATCGCCTTTGCACCCGCTTTCACGTTGCCGCTATCGGGGTACCCTTCCTTGGTCAGCTTCTTGTTGACGCGCTCATAAAGAAGCTTGGTTGTGACCTCGGCATGGAACTTGTCATCGAACCACGCCACAAGACGGCGCACCTCCGCCCGTTCTGCCGGTGTTTCGGGCATCAATGGCGGGGTCTTGTGGGTTTCTTCGATGTATTCTGTGATGGCGTTTGAATCCGATAGGGTCAGCCCGTCGATCTTGAGCACGGGCACTTTCCCAGCTGGGTTGCGGCGCATGAAATCGCTTTCCTTTTCCCAGTAAGGTTCAAGGACCAACTCAACATCCAGCTTCTTCTCGGCCAGCACCAACCTGACCTTTCGGCAAAACGGCGACAACGCAGCGTGGTACAATCGGATCATCTGGAACGTTCCCTGATTGTGCCCTTCCTGCCCCAACGTCCGGTAAGGTGCAACTCTACGGCAAACATGATGCTCAATCGGGCTGGAAACACGCCGCGCGACCGTCTGCGGCGATTGTCGCTGCGCCATCTGCAATGGACCGCGCGCGCCGATTGACAAAGTCTGATGGCTGGCGGGCTGAGCGGCCTTTTGGGTCAGGCAAAACAGCGGCTAGAAGCGCGGCTTCACGGTCCGTCAATCGCCCCGCACCCTTGCCGAAATACGCCATCGCGGCGGCCTCCGCTCCAAAGACGCCTTCGTCGAACTCGGCCACGTTCATGTAGACTTCGATAATCCGCTCTTTGGACCAGATTGCCTCGACCACCGGCGTTAACACCGCTTCAAGCGCCTTTCGCGGCCAGGACCGGCCCTGCCAAAGGAACACATTCTTCACCGTTTGCTGGCTGAGCGTCGATGCCCCGCGCACCGCGCCATCGTCGATGGCCGCCCGGATTGCGGCCATATCAAACCCCCAGTGCAGGCAAAAATTTGCGTCTTCCGCCGCCACGATCGATTTCGGAAGCGCAGGCGAGACATCTTCGATCGCAACCCATGTGCGCTGCACGCCGCTCAGGCGCCGGGCCTCAGACAGGATGTATGGGGTCGTGGGCGGGGCGACGACCGAGAACACCGCAACCAGAAGGGCGGCAAGGAATGCCAGCACGACCACGCCACGGATCGCCCAGAAAAATCCCGCCTTGATGAACGTCCAGCCAACGAACCATGCCAGAAATCTGCCAAGCAAGCCCTGCGTTTTCGAGGGTTTGCGGCGTCTTGTGGTCTTTGCCGTTTTGCGCGGCTTCTTTGGTGCTGCTCGCTTCGCCATAACCTGTCGTCTCATGCCGCCATCGGCCCGGCAAGGCCCCGTGTAAAAATGGCTAAAATGGTACGCAACCCGCTGCGTTGCCACATTAACGCCCGAATCTGGACGCAAATTGGAAACGATTGGACGGCGACGTCATACATTATTCCGGAGTGCGGTATGCCCCAAATTCTCAAAGATTATTTCTACGACGACACAGGCGCTGTCACCGTCGACTGGGTCGTACTGACCGCTGCGATCGTTGGGCTGGCCGTTGCCGTCCTGGTCAGTGTGGGCGGGCCAACCACCGAATTTGCGGATAAGATCGGCACAACCGTCGGCGATTACGAGGTTGCCACCTACTAGGCGAAAGCGGCAAACCTAACGCGCTTCGGCCCGCCCGATCGCGGCCGCCGCCAAGGCACCAAGTTTTGCAGACCCGCGCGGCGCGGGATGGACATTGTCCGCGTCGTAGTCATTGGGCGTGGCAGCAGATATCGCGTCGCCGCCATCGATGAACTCCAGCTCAGGCACAATCCGGGCCATCCTTGCCATGCGGGCGTCCAGTTCGGTCAGCTCATCTTCGCAGATATCAAAATCCCCGCCGCGCCCGCTGGGTCCGTAGTAGCCCAGGTACAACACGCGCGCGCCGGTCTGGCGCAGGTCATCCACTATATTGGCGATCTCACCGCGCCGCCCGTCCGCCGCGACAAGATCATCCAGAACATCATCGCATCTTTGGCAGCCGCAGCGGTCAAACAGATCGTTTGCGCCACCATTCAGCACCACCCAGCTCCAATCGCCGGGCGTGTACTGGGCGCCGATATCGAACACAAGGCGCCTAAGGCCGCGCGGCGCGATCTGCGCCCCTGGCACCGACGCGTTTTCAACCGGCCGGTCCAAACCCCGCTCAAGCGCGGCGGCCAGCGACGCCGCCCCGTTCCACGCCATGACACTGTCGCCCATCACCAAAACGGGCCCTTCGGCCAGCACCGCGCTGGGCCAAAGCCCGATCACGGCTGCCAACCAAAGGCGTCGTTTCATTCGGCAGGCACCGCTGCGGGTTCAAGGTCCAGCGGATGTTCAAGTTTATCAAGCATCTCTTTCGGGCAGACCTGCACGAAATGCCCCCGCACATCGTCCCAATGCTGCAACAGCTCTTCGGCCTTTCGGCTTCCAGTCTCAACGGCATGGGCCATCACAAGACCCTTCAGCTCAGCCTCATAATGGGTTGAGGTTGCCGGACATGTCACAATCCCTTCGCGGTTCAGCATCGCATCCGCCAAACCGTCAGGGTCGTAAAGATACGCCATGCCCCCCGTCATGCCGGCCCCGAAGTTCGGACCGATCGACCCCAGGATCACAGCAACCCCGCCGGTCATGTATTCGCATCCGTTCGACCCGCAGCCTTCGACCACAACCTTGGCACCGGAGTTGCGCACCGCGAACCGTTCGCCTGCCCGGCCTGCAGCATAAAGATAGCCGCCCGTCGCGCCATACAGCACCGTGTTGCCGATGATCACATTGTCAGCCGCAACCAACGGCGAAGACATCGGCGGGCGCACAACGATCATGCCCCCCGACAGGCCTTTGCCGACGTAATCGTTGGCATCGCCGGACACTTCCAGCTTCAGACCGCGCGTCGCAAAGGCGCCAAGTGATTGGCCGGCCGACCCCGTCAGCTTCACATGCAAATGGTCCGGCTGAAGCGGGCCCTTGTCCCAGTTTGCCCGCACGATATGGCTCGACGTACGCGTGCCAATCGTGCGGTCGGTGTTGCGCACAGCGTAGGACAATTGCAGCTTCTCGCGCGTATCGAGAAAGCGCGCGGCATCCTTTACGATCTCTGCGTCCAGCGTATCGGGCACGGCATTGCGGGGCTTTTCGCGGTTGTAAACGATGTCATGGGCCCCATCGACAGTGATCAGCAATGGATTGAGGTCAAGATCATCCAGATGCGCAGCGCCCCGGCTGACCTGGGTCAGCAGGTCCGCCCGGCCAATCACCTCATCCAACGAGCGCGCACCGATCTCTGCGAGAATTTCGCGGACTTCGCGCGCATAATGCGTGATCAGGTTCACAACCTTGTCGGCGCTGCCGGTGAACTTGCCGCGCAACGCTTCGTCCTGGGTACACACGCCCACCGGGCAGGTATTGCTCTGGCACTGGCGGACCATGATGCAGCCCATTGCGATCAGCGCAGCGGTACCGATCCCGTATTCTTCTGCCCCCATCATCGCCGCCATCACAATGTCGCGGCCCGTGCGCAAACCGCCATCGGTCCGCAAGGTCACCCGGCCGCGCAGGTTGTTCATTGCCAGAACCTGATGCGCCTCGGTCAGGCCCATTTCCCACGGCAGACCGGCATATTTGATCGATGTCGCGGGGCTGGCTCCGGTGCCGCCATTATGGCCCGAAATCAGGATCACGTCCGCCATGGCTTTTGCTACGCCGGCGGCAATCGTACCCACGCCCGAAGACGCCACCAGCTTCACCGTCACCTTGGCGCGCGGATTGATCTGCTTGAGGTCATAGATCAGCTGCGCCAGATCCTCGATCGAATAGATGTCGTGATGCGGCGGCGGCGAGATCAGCGTCACACCCGGGGTCG
>JBCBCY010000007.1:0-163461 GCA_038530285.1 Pseudomonadota bacterium | reverse complement strand
TCTTCGTCGTCGTCGACGGGCTCCTCGACCGGTTCTTCAACCGGCTCCTCGACAGGTTCTTCGACAGGTTCTTCGACGGGCTCTTCAACCGGCTCCTCGACCGGCTCCTCGACGGGTTCTTCGACGGGCTCCTCGACGGGTTCTTCGACGGGCTCCTCGACGGGTTCTTCGACAGGCTCCTCGACGGGCTCTTCGACAGGCTCCTCGACAGGCTCCTCGACAGGTTCTTCGGCGGGCTCTTCAACCGGCTCTTCAACCGTCATGACGCTCGTCGTTGAGAAGCTGATCGTCTCGGTGCCAAGCACCTCACCGGTGGCGTTTGCGCCCGAATAGACCGTCACGGTGACGTCAAAGTCGCCTTCGGCCAGATCAATCGGGGAATCTTCAAGCGTGTAGGGATAGATATTCTGGAGCCATGTCTGACCCTGATATTCCAACAGCATGCTGCCGATGGTCGATCCGTCCGCCATTTCAGCAGCGAAAGTGTAGTCTTCGACCGGTGCCGTCCCGAGATCGATGGTTTCACCATCTTCAA
The DNA here is from genome assembly GCA_038530285.1 of Pseudomonadota bacterium. Lineage (GTDB taxonomy): Bacteria > Pseudomonadota > Alphaproteobacteria > Rhodobacterales > Rhodobacteraceae > JASJAR01. The sequence continues at coordinate 162,926 of JBCBCY010000007.1, read as the reverse complement.
CGATCTCGACGGTTTCGGCATTTTCCATATCCCAGATGACCATGGTCAGGCCGGCAAAGGCGGGCTGCTCTTCTTCGTCGTCAACCGGGTCTTCGACCGGCTCTTCAACGGGGTCATCGGCAGGCTCTTCGACCGGCGCGTCGGCCGGTTCTTCGACCGGTGCGTCTGCGGGCTCTTCAATTGGCGCGTCCGCAGGGTCGTCGACCGGATCATCGACCGGATCCTCAGACGTTGCGTCTTCGCTTACGGTTTCTGTGTCGTCGTCATTGGTCGACGCGTAGGCCATGAAGCCACCAAAGCCGAGCAGAAGAAGTAGGAGCGGATTCATTGTGCCGACCTCCGGTCAAAATTATGATGAGGACAGCGAGTAGGACGAGGCAGCATTCAGCGGATTCCTTCTGGAACGACAGCATGTCGAAACGACGACCAATTGAAATCACACACAAAACTCGGCCCGTGAGCCGCGACGCTGAAACGAACGTCGAATTGCGGCGAAACTGAGGGCAGTGTTGGGCAGCTTTTAGGCTGGGGGACTTTTAGATGCGACAGTCTGCGAGTTTCCGCTCATTTGTTCCTCAATACATGCCGAGTTGGCGGGTCTGGCTGCGCGGTTTGTTGCTCATGTTTAGGCAATGCCGAAACTTGATCGTTATTGGCCTTGGATTTGGAACAAAGCCTATTATTTCACCCGGTTTTGGATGCCGTGATTCTGCGACGCAGCATGATTCTTCCGTCCCAACATGACGTCGTCATGGTTAACCTTTGGTTAGCGGTGACCTGACAGCTTGTTGCCCATGCGACTCATTGATCTGACCGACCTTCCAAGCCCGATGCGCAAAGGCGCCCACCACATGCTTCAGCAGATGCGGGCTGTCCCTGTGTGGGGGCAAGTGGCGCGGGCCCAGACAGGGTCTGGTCCACAGGTGGCGTTCCTGCCCTCAAAAGGACGCACCCAGTCTTCGCTGCTGCACATATATAATGTCGCCGACGGGCTGCGCGCTTTGGGGTGGCGCACTCTGGTGGTGCCCTGGACATTGACGCTGCCACAGCGCCGTGCGGCCCTGTCCCGCTTCGACCCCGACCTGGTCGTTGTGCAAGGCGCGCGACATGCCCTTAACCGGCCGCATCTTTATGCCCGGTGGCCCATCGTCTACGATATGGATGATGCCGAATTTCACATTGCCCATCTGGCAGAGCCCGTGGCGCAGGCGATGCCGCAGGTGGCAGCCGTGATCGCAGGCTCGTCTTACATCGCGGATTGGTGCCGAACCGCGGGGGCCCCGGCCGCATCGGTGGTCTGGACCGGAACACCGGTGTCCACCGCCCCGCGCCCACCCCAGAAAACGCGGCCACCCGTGGTCGCATGGGCGCAGACCCGGCCTGACGCCTACGCCCGTGAAGCCCAGTTGGTACGCCAGGTGATGGCCCGGGTGGCCGATGTGCATCCCGGCGCCCGGCTGCGCCTGTATGACCGGCAAAGCCAGCAGGACCCGGCCTTTCTGGACAGTTTCAAAGCCCCCGGGCTTGACGTCGAATGGCGCGCGCGCATGTCGTACGAGGAGTACCTTGCCTCATTTGACGATGTCGCCGTCAGCCTTGCGCCGCTGTGCCCTGAAACGCTGTTTTCGCGCGGGAAGTCCTTTGGCAAGGTCCTCGCCGCCCTTGACCGCAAGGTTCCGGTTGTAGGCTCTGATGTCTGCGAGCACGGCGCGTTTTTTCAGCCCGACACGGGGATCATTACCAACAAGGTCGACCACTGGGTGTCGTCGATCGCCGATCTGCTGGCCCGACCTGACCGGCGCCAGCAGATGGCCGACAAGGCCTTTGACGCCTTTGTTGGCCAGTTGACGATTGAAGCCGCGGCCAAAAGAACCAGCGCCATATTGCACGATGTGAAATCCCGAGCATTGCAACGCATTCCAGCCTAAATTGCTTTTGGAGCTGTCCTGGCCGAACAGGTGTCGCGCGGCCGGAATACGCCTGAGGCGGCGCGGTCGGGCGGGCCGCATCCTTGACCGAGACATTGCGGCACCGCCGCATCACGGCGTCTGGCAGACCAAAGATCAGCTTCACATCATCGTCGCCTTTTCATCGTACGGATGGTAAAGCGGTTAAAGTTTAATCTCATCGGTAAAGTTTGATCATCCAGCGCGGGCCCCTTGGCCGTCGCGTTTGTGTCCCACCCGGATTGGGCCTAGCCGAAGTCTAGCCTGCTGTTTCGCGGTGCCAAATGTATTACGTATCAAAGCAAGTTGCGTCCCTAGCGTTTAGAACCCCATGGCTTTTCACCTTTGGGTTCGTGTCGCTGTTTTTGGGCGTGCTTCATTATCCGTTGATCCTCCATCCCGTTGCCGCATTTGAAGACGGGAAATATGTTCTCGAATACTTCCATTTGAACGCCGACATCGGTTCGGTGTGGCGCTTTTATGCGTCATACGTGTCGTTGTTCCCCAATCTGATTGGCTACGCCACCAGCAAGTTGCCTCTGGTCTGGCAGCCCACACTCCTGACGATCATTCCGCTGTTTATTGCCGCCGCGGCCTTTTCGGTTCTGGCGTCCCGCAGCCTTCAGATTCCCGGCCTAAGTCAGGCGCAGAAACTGGTGATGGTGCTGGTCTTGTGCAGCGCACCGATTTCAAACGCCGGGCTGCTGACGATTACGATGTTCTCGTTTTGGAACTTGCTGGTCTTGCAGATCTTCATCGTGCTGTTTTGGCGGTTCGAGAACAACATTTCCTCGGCCCTGGCCTTTCTGTGTTGCGGGCTGTCAATTCTCAGCAGCCCCGTCGCCTTGATCGTCACACCGCTGCTGCTTTGGCGGGCTCTTCGTTCTAAAACCATGTACCAGTCGCTGGTCTTCGGGACCCTTCTGGCCATCTGTGCGCTGTATCTCGCGGTTGGAATCGACTTTTCGGCCTTTGGCGGATCGTCACCGTCCGCCTCGCTCGGCTTGAATGATCTGTTTCGCGGTGTCTTGGAACGCGGGATCTTCGAGGCCGTGTTCGGCACCTGGGTTCGCATGCACCTGATATGGAATGATCTGCACGCGGTGATGTGGGTCATGAGCGCCGCACTTATCCTCGGGCTGATCGTGTTGGCCAGGGCCCTAAGGGCTGAGATTGCCCCATTGGCCGAGCCGATCATTCAGCTTGGCTATATTTTTGCAGCGGCCTTGTTTCTGTCCTGGGTGACACGGGGCTTCGAACTCGACCTGGCGTATGGGCACCGGTATTCCTACCTGTCAAAGATCGCGTTTCTTTCGATTTCGGTCATTCTTTTGATGAAATATCTGGAATTGAAGGTCGCGCGCAGCCATCTTTCCAGATCACTCCCGCTTGGCGTTTTGGCGGTATGGGTTGTGACATCGATCACCACGCAACAGGCCTATGCCCGTGCTCAGCAGGACGAAGCCGCTCGGTTGGGGACCTTCCTGACCCATGTGATGGCGCGCAACAAGACAGAGGACGGGTTCTGTTTGGTTCTGGAAAGACCCATGTGGGACATAGAGCTGGCGAGCAATGAACCCCAAAATTGCGAAACCTATGCCCCCTAGCTTTGTCACGCGGCCGCCAGGACGGTTGCCGGATTGGGCTTGCCCCTGACGTTTCGTTGGCGCTTGCCGTTTCAAGGCGCGGTGCTAAACCTCGCATGGTTGAAGACCGCTGCTGGAGGCCCTGGTGCCAGAATTCTCTATCGCACCCGATACCATCCCTGCTGGCCGGATCGTGACGGCGCGCAGCTATCTGGTCGACCGGTTCAGCCCCGATGTGGAAATCATCGCCCTGCCCGAAAAAACCCGTGCAGGCGGAACGGTGACCTGGACGTCCGGCGCCCTGACGGCAACGCCGCCCCCTGGCCCATCCCGGCGCCGTCTTCTGGGCAAAAAGCCCGCCACGCAAACGGCGCCTGACGGGCGCTGGATTCTGGACATGCGGCTGAAGTCGCCCGAGAACTGGGCGCATTTTCTCAACAACCACATTCCGCTGAGCTTTGGGTTGGCCGAACGTTCCGGCCGCGACATTCAACAGGCCACGCTTTTGCTGCCCAAGGCTGTCCCGCAATATATTCTGTCCGCAGCACAGGTGTTTGGCCTTGAGGTTTGGGCCACCGACGACATCGTTGAGGGGGACGGACTTGCCTTTGACGTCGCCCCCTGGACGGCCCAGCGCCCCGAGCGTCACACCTGGGTGAACCTTTCGGGCCCCCGCGCCGTGATGGCCGCGCTCGATGCCGAGGCCCCGGCCAAGCCTTTGCCGCGCAAGGTGTTTCTATCGCGCCAGGACACACGGATGCTGTCCAACGCAGCCGAGATCGAGGCCCTGCTGGGGGCGATGGGGTTTGAAACGGTTTACCCCGAAACCCTGTCGCCGGCCGATCAGATTCGCCTGATCCGTGGCGCCGATGACATTGTCGCGATCCATAGCGCCGGGCTTGCCCCATTGTTGTACTGCGACCCCGATCACCGGCCGGGGCGCCTGGTCGAGCTTTTGCCGTGCGGTCACATGACGGATGTCTACCGGGCCATGGCCGCCGAAGTGGGCTGCGATTGGATCGGCGTGCGGGGCCGGATCAAACCCGAATACGTGCGGCCAGCCTACCAGCTCGACGCGCCCTTCAAAGCGTATTCTCTGGATAATTTCAGCGTTGACCCGGTGTCGGTCGAGCGGGCCTTCGACCTGTTGCAGGGCTAGGACGCCTTGCGCTGGAACAGCGGCATCAGCCGGGCATAAAGAAGAGCGAAGCCGCCGATAAAGGCGCCCAGCAAAACCGCGAAGGACAAAAGCTCAGGCAGGCCGAAACTGTCAAACAAGGCTTTCAGCACCAGCAAAAGCTCATTGCCGATGAAAATCGGCAGCGCAAGGATGCCGCTGACCATCGCAAAGGCGTTGAGCCAGCCAACGACGCCGCGCACCTGCCCCTTTTGGTTCAGCCACGAAAAGCCTGAAAGCAGCAAGACCACCACGCCGGCATAGATTGCGATGTGCCACAGATTGGGCCAGCTGAAACTGGCAGCGATATCGGCCGGCGCGGCCTGATACAGGCCCAGCCCGCCCGCGGCCATCAATACCACACCGGCACAGGCCGATTGGCCAAGAATGCCCGGGCGCGCGTGATACTGCCGCAAAAGCCAGCCAATGGTTGCCCCGATCATCACGTAGCCGGTCATCCGGAAGAAGCCGTATTTTTCCACCAGAACAAGTTTCAGAAACTCAAGGAAGGCGCCGGGGCGCGCGCCACTTACCTGCGCATCAAGCACCGCATGGATGATCATCGCGCCGACCGCGAGGCTTAGAAGCGTCAAGACCCGGTTTTGCCCGATCGACATCATCCGAAGGATCAAGGGCATAAGCAGCATCGCCAAGGCAAAATAGGTGATCACCGAATAAAACAGTCCCGAAAGCGTTTCGCGGTGATCCAAAAGCCCAAACCGGGCCGCCAGGGCAAGTTTGGCTGCTGCCAGCACACAGACCCCGGCCACAACGATCAGGGCGTTGAACCGGGTATTTTTCAGATGCAACGCGCGGTTGGTTTCATAAAGGTGCAAGCCCAGCGCGCCCAACCCGACGCCAAAGACAATGGCAAAGCCCGGGGTCCCGAACCGCCAGATCGGCAACAGCGCATCCAGAAAGGACATCGAATCGTCGCCGATCCGCACCAGAATCCCCGGCAGCCAGTTCACCAGCACCACCCACATGGCAAGAAAACCTCTTGTGGCGTGGACCGCATTCAAGGCGTCTGTCAGCGCCAGTCCACCTGCAGGGGCAGCGGCCGTCGGTCCGGCCTCACCGGTGAGGTCTAAAATGGTGCGTCCGTCAAAGATGCCACGGGCGGTGTCGGTGTCCACGCCCAAGGCTTCCATCTTCAAGATAGCTGTCAGCGCCGAAAGACTGTCGCCGCCCAGATCGTAAAAGCTTTTGTCCAACGGGACGCTTTCGACCCCAAGGATATCGGCCCAGAGCGCCTGCAGTTCCGCTGCCTTTCCCGTGGCGACCGGTTGACCGTCTGTGTCACGCAGGCCCGTTTTTCGAGATTGATCCTTCAGATCTGCCAGCGCCGCCCGGCGAACCTTGCCGGTGGGTGTCAGCGGGATCTCGTCCACCTGCCGCACCTCGAACACGCCGCGTCCAACCAACCCGCGCGCCTCAGCCGCCTTGACCGCCGCAGCTTCGATTGCGGCTTGGTCGCGGTCGCCCACATAGGCCAAAAGGATCTTTTCGCCGCGCAGCGGATCGCTGACCCGGCCCGCTGCCACCGCGCCAGGCTCGCCCAGGGTCAAGTTCACGGCCTGTTCAAAGGCGGTCGGGTCAATTTTTACGCCCCCGCAATTGATCAGCTCGTCGGACCGGCCTGTGTAGTACAACCAGCCCTCGTCCAACCGGCCCGTATCGGACGTGGTCAGCCAACCATCGTCCCCCACCACAGGCACGACGCCGCCGTCTTTCACCAGACCGGTCGCCAGATGCGACCCGCGTGTCCGAATTCGCCCCTCATCGTCGACCTCGATTTCGACATCGCCTTCGGCACGCCCCACACTGTCAAGCCGGTGTTCGGGCGTTGTCGAGATATCCAGCAAAGCCGTGCGCGAGGCTTCGGTCAGCCCGTAATGCTGGAGGATCTTCGCATTGGGAAACAGCTGGCGCAGGGCCAGTTTCTCGGCCCCTGTCATCCATTGGCTGCCGATCTCGATCCATTTCAGCTTCGAGGCCGCGTCAGCCGGAATGATCTCTTCATTGGCCAAAAGCACCCGCCAGAGCGTGGGCACCGCCGAGACAGCGTTGATTTCGCCCGCGCCGAGCATGCGGGCGATTTCAGACGGATCGAACCCGTGTTCGGGCAGATAGGATTGGCCCCCTGCCGCAGCCACCGCGCGGGCGCGACCAAAGCCGAACGAAAAGGTCACCGGAACGCCGAGGTATTCGCGGATGGTCTCATCGACCTGCATGGCCGTGTTGATCCGCGAGACCACATTTCCCAGGGCGCGGTGGCTGAGAAGGATCGCTTTCGGGGTCCCTGTGGTGCCCGATGAGAAGGCCACAAGCGCATTGGCATCGGGGTCCTGGGGGGGCAACGGGTCGGTAAACCAGCCGGGGTCCTGGGCAAAGCTTTCCCGCCGGGCCACGACCAAACCGGGAATGTCGCGGTCACGCGCACTGGCCGGCAGCGCCATAACCGTTTCCCCGGCGGCCCATGCGGCAAAGACGGCGCGCAGATACGCGCGCGAATTGGCCGCCTCGAATGCTGCGACCTTTATCGGCGCGCTCACGGTGTCAGGCTCCTGGCCAGAGGGTCGCGGTCAGCGCCACCAGCCCGGCTGCGGCGATCAAGATCACGCTGGTCCGGTCGGACGCGGCATAGACGATCGGGTCATCGGTCATCTGCCTGCGGTGCGTTTGCATGACCATCCGCACGACCCAATACAAAAGGATCGGACAGATCAGCCACAGAATTTCAGGCCGACTGTAAAGGGCCTGCACGGAATCAGAGGAGATATAAAGCGCCAGAACCAGGATTGAGGCATTGCCCGCCGACATCGCCAAACCGCGCAATACAGGTAGATCTTCCGGCTGATAGGCCCGCCCGGCACTTGCACGACCGGTTTCCACCTGGTCGGTCAACTCGGCTTGGCGTTTGACCGCCGCCAAAGACAAAAACAGGAACATCCCGAAGCCCAGAATCCATGGCGACAGCACGATCGAGGCCGCCGCCCCACCGGCAAGAATGCGAATGGTGTAAAGCCCCGCAAGCGTGATCACATCGACGATCAGCTTGCGCTTCAGCCAAAGCGAATACGCGAATGTCGCAGTCAGATAGACCAACAGCACCGCAAGAAACGCCGGATTGCCGACCAAAAGCCCCGCAATCAGCCCTGCAAGCAAAAGGCCCAGGGACAAGACCGCTCCATCAAGCCCCGACAACGCGCCCGAGGCAAAGGGGCGTTTGCTTTTGCGCGGATGAGCGCGGTCGCCGGCCAGATCAAGTAGATCGTTGATCACGTAGACCGCCGACGCCGTCAGGCAGAAGGCAATAAAGCCCAAGACCACCGGGCCAAGGCGCGACATGTCGTGGGCCGCCAACAACGGCAGAAACAACAACACGTTCTTTGACCATTGATGCGGGCGCATGGCCTTCAACACGGCCCGTGCTTTGCCATCGGGCGGTGAAATATGTTCCGCGTCCGGGTTGGCGGCTTCGGCTGCTTTTTTCAGGTCTGGTCCGGCCTGAACGGTGATCGCGCGACGCGCCGCCGCCCAAACCGGCAGATCGGCCTTTGCATCGCCGATATAGTCAAAGCCCTTGGCCCCGAAATGGTCGGTAAGAAAGGCCGCCTTGGCCTCACCTTTCAGGTTCTTTCCGTCTGCCGTGCCGTGGGCTTCGTCAAAAAGGCCTGTGGCCTCGGCGATGGCTTTGACCTGGCGTTCGTCCGAAGCCGAGACCAGCGCGGTGCGCCGCCCCTCGGCGCGGGCCGCCTTGAGGGCTGCGATCACGTCGTCATTCATCGGCAAGGTCTCCGCCGACAGAAGGCCTTGGTTCACGATGTTTTCTTTCAGCGCCGCACGACCTTGTTTCAGCCAGCCGGGCAATTTGACCACGGCCATGGGTTGGCGCGAGATCATCGCAAGGGCCGCTTCCTGCAAGGTATCGGTTTTGCAAAGCGTGCCATCAAGATCGCTGACAAGAACAATGTCCTTGTCGCCTTTGGGTGCCAGATCCGTTGTCATATCGATGCCTATGCTTTCCACGTCAGCGCCGGACTTTCTTGAAACGCGCACTTTCGAGCCGGTCTTGGGTAAATTCCATCTTCTGGGGGATCTTGTAGGGCTCGATCTTACCGGCGAGCCCCTGGCGGACTTTGGTGCGCAGGCTCGCGGGATCAATCTCGCCGGCGGGCACCTGTAAGCGGGCAAAAACGCTGGCACCCAGCATCGGGTGCGGTTTGCCGAAGACCACCGCATCCAAAACCCCGTCAACCTCACGCAGGGCGGCTTCGACCTCGGCCGGGTAGACCTTTTGCCCACCCACAGAGATCAGATCCCCGTCGCGGCCCAGAAACCGGATCTTGTCGCCGTCGACTTCAACCCGGTCGCCGGTTTTGTACCAGCCGTCCTCGGTGAAGGGCGAGGGCGCATTCAGATAGCCCAGCATCGCGGTCTTGGTGCGGATTTCCAGTAAGCCTTCGACCACCCGCCAATCGGCGCCGCGGGTATCGAAGGAGATCCAGCGCGAGGTGTCGGACGTCGATTTCGAGCGCAGCGCGCCGATCTCGGAGGCGCCGTACTTTTGCACGATCTTGACACCGGGAAAGGCCGCGGCCACCCGGTCCAAGACACCCTGGGGCATCATCTCGCCGCCATAGGTGATGATCTTGAGCGACGACAGATCATGGGCTTCGGCGGCCCCCGACATCAGCATCATGTTCAAAAACGACGGTGCGGTGGGCAGCACTTCGGCCTTATGCGTCTCAATTATGGCCGACACACTGGCAGGGTCGCGGGCGGGCAGGCAAATAAGCGCGCCGCCGGCGGCCAGGGTGTAAAGCGCGGTGTCGATGCCAGAGATATGGTCAAACAGCAAAAAGCCGATGGTGCGCATCGCTTTGCCGGTGATTTCAAACTTCGACAACAGCCGGTCGATGTTGTGCACCGCCCCTTTGGGCGTGCCGGTGGTGCCCGACGAGAAGATGATCAGGCCCGGCGCACCCTGCAGGTCGGCGAACAGATCGCAAGACGAGGTGCCAGGCCCGGGGACAAGGCTGTCGTCGCCCGGTCGGGCAATGAACGCGGCATCGCCCACTTCGGCAAAGCTGTCGGCCATTTCCAGCGAGGTCGGAGCGACCGGTGCGACGACCGCGCCGAGGTGCCACAGGGCGATCATCCAGGCGATATCGCGGGCGCCGAAATCGCCGATCAATTGCACAGATGTGCCGGGACCGACGCCTGCGGCGGCAAAGCGGGTCGAAAGTGCCGTTATGTCAGCGGCAAATGCGGCGTAGCTTGTGGTGGTGGCGTCCGCATCGATCACCGCCGGGGCATCCCCGGCGGCGGCAAAGCGGGCCATCAGCATCGCCACGCCTGACATCTGCCTAGACCCCGCCGAGATAAAGCGTCTGGCCGGTGACAAATTCGCTTTCTTTGCGAATGAAGAAGTCGCAGACGTTCAGCACATCTTCCATGGTGCCGTAGCGCGGGATAGCCTGACGCGCGATCAGCGCGGTCATCTTGTCTTCGGACACAGCCCCCACCAGGTCGGTCGGCACCGGTGTCGGCCCCACGGCGTTCACGGTGATGCCAAACGGGGCGAATTCCCGCGCGAGCACTTCTGTCAGCGACACGACTGCGGCCTTGGATGCGGCATAGACCGCCTCACCTTCCAGCTTCAGCGGCGTGGCTACGGTGGCAAAATTGACGATCCGGCCGTATTTGCCGCGGCCCATCAGTTTGGCGGATTCGCGGCAGAACAAGAACGTGCCGAAAACATTGGTCTGAAACACCCGCGTCATGGTCGAGCCGGGCGTCAGCATCGCATGGTTCATCGATGCGATCCCGGCATTGTTCAACAGCGCGTCGAGACGTTTGTGCTTTTTGGCCACGGCCCGCATCATCGACGCGACCGCCTTTTCATCGTTCACATCCAGTTCAAAGTGATCGTAATCGGCATGTTCAAGGTCCGAGGCGCCGCGCGAACAGCCCACCACGGCCCAGCCCCGGTCCAGATAGACCTCTGCCAGGTACCGTCCGATGCCCTTTCGGGTGCCGGTGATTGCAATGACCGGCTTTGCGTCGCTGCTCATGCGGCTGCGCCGTCTTCAGCGGCCATTTCAACGGCGTATTCGGCCAGAAGTTTCAACGACCGGTAGGGGCTGCGCTTGCGCGACATCGCCGCTTCGGACGCCAGCACCACGTCAAGCCCGGTGGCATCGGCAAGATGCGCTTCGGCGGCCATCACCACCTGCACCAGACCAACGCTGTCCAACGCCGAGCCATCGCCGAAGAGCACCGCATCGGCGTCTTTTGAAATCTGGGCGTCGTCAGCCTGTGAGAGATTGATCTCATCAACAGCCGCGGTCACGGCCGCAAGAGCGGTATCATAATCGATTTGAGTCACGTTTGATCCTCGTTATCTGTCTGGTCCGTGTCGGTCGGCATTTGTCGGGGCAAAACCCGCGGTGCTGACATAAACAATATTCGATTCGCCGGCACGTCATTGGTCACTACGCAATTTGGACCGATCTGAACATTGTCCCCGATGCGAACGTTTCCGATCACGATACAGCCCGGCGAAAAGCTGACATTGTTGCCAATGACCGGGCCTTCGCCGGGAACCCAGCGCGCATCGGTGGCCATGCCCAAAGTCACCCCCTGGCGGACGATGCAATCGTTCCCGAAGGTCGACCAGGTGTGAATGACAATGCCGCTTTGGTGGCCGATCTCGAATCTGCGGCCGAGTTTCACCGATCGGGGCAATTCAATCCCGTACATCGCCCGGCAGAACGAAAAGCCGATATTGTATAAAATCAGAAGCGGGATCCGTATGGGCCTGCGGAAGGTTTCGGCCCATACACCAAGGCGATGGACCAAAACCGCATGTAAACCCGGCCGGCCCAGATTTCGGCCATGCGTGCGGTAATCTTCCGCCATCACCGCGCGAATACCCATCTCGCGGATCAGGTCCTGACCGACGAGAACGCCGGGGATATCATCAGTGTCTTCAGTCATGTTTATTTGGTGGCAATCGTTACAGCAGCAGATACGCGGCAATTGATGTTCGCAACCACAAAGCAAAGCAAGTCCGCATGCTGCCCCGCAGAAAGAAGTCTTGCGTTGATAGAGTTTTGTGTGATTTTCGGCACGTATTTTAGCCAGTTCGGTGGAAGAATATGCGTAGAAGGAATTCGGCATGAGTGCGTCGTCTGACAGCAAGCCCAGCGTAGCCTGTGTGGTAATCACCTACAACCGTGACGATTTTATCCAGACCTGCATCACCTCGTTGCTGGCGGCACGCAGTGACACGCTCGATGTTTCGGTGACGGTCATCAACAACGGCTCACCCGACAACACCGCTGAGGTTTTGGCCACTTACCCGCCTCAGGATGTCACGGCCGTCACCAATGCGCAGAACATGTCGCTGTCGCAGGCGCTGAACGACGGGATCGACCTGGGGTTGGCGACCGGGGCCGATTACATGATCCTTCTGAATGACGACACCGAAATGCGGCCCGGCGCCCTGGAAGAGATGGTCGCGGTCTGCGCCGAAGTGGACGGGTCCATCGTGACACCTTTGCAGATCAACTACCGCGAACCCGACGCGCTTGATCACATCATGCTGAAACATGTGCAAAACACGCCCGATCTGGTGACCGATGCGGTCTATCACCGGGCGGTCAAACGCTACTACCCTCAGGACGGTATGATCGGCGCGGCGGTGCTGGCCGCCTGCGACACCTTTAAGAAGGTCGGCTATTTCGACCTGATGTTTCCGTTTTATGGTTCGGACGATGACTACTTTGTCCGCGCCAAGCGCCTTGGGGTTCCGCTGATCCTGGCAACGCAAGCCCATATGCTTCACATGCATGGGCGCCTTGCGACCACGGCGGCCAAATCCACAAATCGGGGCGAATGGCAGAAACGCTGGAAGACCAATTTCCGCGGTCAGCAGTTGATGAAGCTGAAGCAGCCCGAAAAGTCCCTGCCCGCCAATTACATCCGCATGTTTGGCCGCAGCGTGCAAAGCCTGCCCAAACATATTGGCCAGCACGGACTGGGCGTGGTGGGGCCGATGGTGACGACGCTGGCCGAACTTCTGGGCGCCTATGGCAAAATTCGCGACCGCCGGGAGGAAGAATCCTCTCGGGTGAAGGCGACCGGTTGAACGATCCCGCCCGAATGACCGTTTTTATGCAAAGCGCGAAACGCAAAACCGGCCCTAGCGGTTGGTTTTACAGCTCTAGCGTGCACTGCCCGCTTTATACTTGCACCATCGCGGCGTTCTATGTTGGAACACTACGGTGACGTTCAGGCGTGCTTTTCTGAGCGGGATCAGCCAAAGTTAATTTCCAAATTGTGGTCCTCTGGGATGAAGGGCCGACATTTAGGAGGATACGAGTATGGAATTCTTCACCCGAACCGCTGTTGATGCAGCCAAGTTGGCCGGTGACAATCTGATGCGCAAATACAAGCGCCGTCATATTGAGATGTATGGTGCAGAGACGCTGTCGATCGCCAACCGCGGCCTGACCAAAGAGATTACCTCGCAGGCGGACCATGAGGCCGACAAGATCATCATCGATCTGATCACCGACCGGCACCCTGACCATAACCTTCTGACTGAAGAAACAGGTGAAATCGACAACGGCAGCCCGTATTGCTGGGTGGTCGATCCGCTGGATGGCAGTTCGAACTACGTCAACCACAACCCGTTTTTCGCCGTCTCGATCTGCCTGGCCTTTGAAGGCCGCCCGATCACCGGCGTGATCTATGCGCCGTTCATCGAAGAATTCTGTGTCGCCCGGCGCGGCCAGGGCTGCACGCTGAACGGGCGCCCAGTGGTGGTGTCGGAAACCGCGGAACTTGGCAAAAGCTACAGTGTCGGTTGCCCGGGTGGCGAAAAGACCAACCAGCGCTTTTCCAAGATGAGCTATTCGCTGAACGAATCGATCAAAGACTTCCGCAAGATGGGGTCCGCCGCGATCGAGGCCTATACCGTGGCCGCAGGCCGGGTCGACAGCTTTGTCACCCTCAACATTCCGTGCTGGGATGTGGCCGCAGGCGTGATCTGCGTCGAAGAAGCCGGTGGCAAGGTCACCGATTTCAACGGCAATCCCTGGACGATGAACCAAACCGATCTGTGCATGACCAACGGGCTGATCCACGATCAGGTGCTTGAGCGTCTGCAGGTGGTAAATCCCAAGTCATCGAAGTTCATCGAACCAAGCTTTCTCGAGCGCGAGTTCGCCTGATCCTGCCGGAAGTGAAGAAGACCCGTGAGTTACACTGTATTAGATGAGGGCCTGATCCCGGGCTATCTCGCTGCGATTCCGCGCGTCGTCGAGGTCTTGGGCGATGGTGACGGCTATGACATCACCGAGATCGGCGATGGCAACCTCAACTTCGTGTTCCGTGTGGCGCGCGCGGGCGATCCATCACGCTCGGTGATCCTGAAACAGGCGGTCCCCTATCTGCGGGTCAAAGGCGAAGGCTGGCCCCTGTCGCGCGAACGCATCCGGTTCGAGACCCGCGCGCTTGAGGTCTACAACGACCTGGTGCCCGATTTCGTGCCCGAGATTCTGCATTCGGACCCCGAGATGAGCGTTCTGGTCATGCAGGACCTCGGTGCTGTGCAGGTGCTGCGCTATCCGATGATCGAAGGGGTGAAATTCCCCCGGGTTGGTGCTGATATCGGCCGCTTTTTGGGTGAAACCCTGTTCAAAACCTCGACGCTGGGCATGGAAAGCATCGCTCGGCGCCGCTTGATGCAGGATTTCAACCTCAATGATGAGCTGTGCAAGCTCACCGAGGAGTTCATTTTCACCTTCCCTTATGTCGATCATCCGTCGAACTACCAAAACCGGCCGATGAACGAACATGCGCTGAAGGTGTTCCGGTCTGACCCTGAGTATCTGCACCGGGTCTTGCGCTTCAAAGAGCTGTTTTTGACCAAGGCGGACGCGCTGTTGCACGGCGACATCCACACCGGGTCGGTCATGGTCGATCAGGACAGAAGCTTCGTGATCGACGTGGAATTCGCCTTCTTCGGGCCGTTTGGCTTCGATGTGGGCAAGATCATCGCCAATTTCCTTTTGGCCTATACCTCGCATTATTCCCGCCCCGGCGGGCCCGAGTATCAGGCCTGGCTACTGGGCGAATGCGTCGCGATCTGGACCACGTTTGAGGCAACGTTCCTAAACCTCTGGGACGCCGCACCTGAATCGGCCCTGCTTCTGGACGGGATGCTCGATGCGCGCGATCTGGCCGCCTACAAAACCCGCTTCATGCGGGCGATTTTCGATGACGCGATGGGCTTTTGCGCCTGTTCGGTCGCCCGCCGCACAGTGGGGCTGGCCGGTGTGGCTGATGTGCGCGATATCGAAGACATCGACATGCGCACCAAGCTGGAATGCATGAACGTCGACCTCTCGCATTGGATCATGATGCAATATGACGAGATTGGCACGATCGACCGGTTCAAGACGGTGATCGAAGACTTTTACTCCAAACAATCGCTCTGACGTCGAGGGGACGGATATGACAAATAAGATGATAGGTATTATTCCCGCAGCGGGCAGCGGCGTGCGTGCCCGGCCCTATAGCTACGAAATCCACAAGGGGCTCTTTGCCATCGACGGCAAACCGAACCTGGCGCGCAACATCACCATCATGAAAGAAGATCTCGGAATCGAAGAGGTCGTGATCATCACCGGCTATATGGCCGACGAGGTGATGGAAACCCTGGGCGACGGGTCGGATATGGGCGTGAAAATCCATTATGAGCACAACCAGCACCTGGACCGCGGCTGGGCCTGGTCGGTGCTGCTGGCCAAGCCGTACCTGGCGGGCCGCCATGCCTGCGTGATGTTGTCAGACGAGTTTTACCTGGGCACCAATATTGCCGACATCACCACATCGGGCTTTGCCGATCACACGGTAACCGTGGCTGTGAAAACCGGCGCCGATGAAGAGGCGATCAAGCGCAACTTCTCGGTCGAACGCAACGGCGCGCGGATTGTGCGGCTGGTGGAGAACCCCGTCAGCGTCCAGAATGACATTCTGGGCATGGCGACCTTCATCGCGGCCCCGGTTGTTCTTGATAAGCTGGCAGAAGCCTATGACGGCGGACGCCCTTCGGTGGAATTCGTGAACTTCGTCGATGAGCTTATTCGCGACGGTCATTCGGTTTCCGCCTTCGACATGACCGGCGAGTATATCAACCTCAACGATGTCTCTAGCCTTGAGGACGCCAACGACCTGGCGATCCGGGCCCGGCTGATCGCCGAAGAAGGCTAAGCGCTAAAGCCCCGTTCGCGCCTGATCGAGCGGGGCCAGCCAGTTCATATCCGCAATCCGCTGTCCGATCACGGCAGCGCCATGCATCGTGTAGTGGCCGTAGTCGAAATGCATCTTGCGCCCGTCCGGCGTGACCATGGTGCAGCGCTCGGCGGCGCGATCGCACAACAACGGCTCTTTGTCCAAAAGCATAAAACCATAGTCTTCGGCATAATCCGCAAGGCGCTGATTGGTGGGATGATCAGGTGTGACCGTGCGGGTGGCCCAGGCAAGGGCTTCGACGGCATCGCGGTCCAGCTTGCCATCGCGGCGCAGGGCCAGATCGACCGTGGTGAAGGGGCTGTCGGCTTCAAATTCGGGCGCGCGGGACGTCAGCACCACCTGTTTGCCGCTTTGAGCCAGCACATCAAGAAGCAATGGAAGATCATCCATCGCAAAGCGGCGGTAGCGGAAGCTGACCAGCACCGTATCGGCCGCAGCGAAATTCGGAGAGGCTTGCAGGGCGTCCAGATGTTCCGTCTTGATCTCGACGGCCATGCCAAAGCGCGCAACCTCGATCCCGGGCAGGATATCCAGGTTCTGCGACAGCATGTTGTACATGTCCTTGGCATGAGAATCCCCCACGATCAGAACCTTTTGGGCCGCGCTATCGGGGTCGAACCAAAGCCGGGTGGCTTCATCGTGTGACGGGCTGTGGGCGTGTTCGCTCAAAGATGGTTTCGCATCCCCAAAGCCCAGCAGCCGATCATTCAAAAGATCCCAGGACTGGGCGCGCAGACCCAGATTGTCTGGATTGGCCGGACCGTAAAGGGCCGCAATGCCGGTCAGCCGCCCCGGCGCGCCGTCCCGGTCCAGGGTGAACACCGACGCCCCCAGGATCGCGACCGCGCCCAGACACAGGCTTGCGATCATCACCGGGCGCGTCACGACGTTGCGGCGCCGAAAAGGCTGCTCGACCAGGTAATAAGTTGCCGTTGCGGCCGCAAAACTCAGCGCGACCCAGGCGGCATAATCCACCGGCCCAGGCTCCATCAGGGCCAGGCGCCGACCAAAGGCGTAGATCGGGTAATGCCACAAATAAAGTGCATACGAAATCAACCCCACCGCCACAAACGGCCGCGACGCCAAAAGCCGCGTGACCGGGTCGGTGGGGCGGGCAAACCAGATGATCAGCACCGTGCCGACAATCACCGGCAGTGTGGCCAACCCGGGATGCCCGTCGCGCAGCCCCGTGGTCAGAAGCGATCCCGCGATCAGGACCAGCCCGAGGCTTGGCAAAGCCCATCTTAAGGGCACCGCCTGTCCCAATGCAGGGCGCGCAGCCAGCGCATGGGCCAGAACCGCACCGGCCAAAAGCTCCCAGATGCGGGCAAAAAGCATGTAGAAGGAAAACGAAAAGTCCCACCGGGTCAGAACCAGGGCCAGCACAAAGCCTGCCGCGATGGCGCCAAGCCCAACAGCGGCCAAACCGCGCCGCACCCGAGCCAGGACGGCGATATAGATCAGCGGGAAGACCAGATAGAATTGTTCTTCAACCGCCAGCGACCAGGTGTGCAGCAAGGGCGCGATCAGGCCCGACTGCGCCCCGTAGATCTGGCTTTCGGCAAGCCAGTAGATGTTGGACACAAAGCCAATAGCGGCCAGCGCCGAGACGGCGAAATCCATCATCGCGGTCGCGGGCAGGATGGCCGCCGCAGCCACGAAGCTTGCCCCGATGACCACAAACAAGGCCGGCAGCAACCGCCTGGCCCGGCGTTCATAGAAATCGAGGAGCGAGAACCGACCAGTGTCGAGGTAGTCCTTGCGGATCAGACCGGCGATCAGAAAGCCCGAGATCACAAAGAAGATGTCGACGCCGAGAAACCCGCCTTCGAAGACTTTGCGGCCTGCCACATAAAGATCGAGGTGATAGATCAGCACCGACCCGACCGCGACCGTGCGCAAGCCGTCAATATCGGGCCTATAGCCAGTGTTCATCCTCGACGCCCCCATCGCGAACCCAATATGCCCTTAAACCCGATTGCCGACGTTGGGTATTGAAACGCCCGGAAACGACCGTGTCAGATCGCCGGTTTCCGGGACTTGCCTAAAAATCATGCGAGGCTCTTTTTTGCGGTGCTAATACTGCAGATGCTCATCGTCGCCGGTGTTCATCCCTTCGAGTGCCGAGATCAAAGCCTCAAGATGTTCGTCATCGTTCAGACCCATCGCTGGCATCGAGGTGCCGGGGGCAAAGCCCGAAGGATCGATCAGATAGGCCTTCAGCGTCTCTTTTGTCCAACGGCCCGACGCGGCCTGCAACGCATCGGAATACCCCGGATACCCGGTGCCCGCGATCTGACGGCCAACAACGCCGTTCAACGACGGCCCCGCCAGGTGCACATGCTGTTCAAAGGAATGGCATTGATTGCAGCCTTCCAGCGTTTCAATGACATCGCCGGCGACATTCGGGTGGGTTTGGTTCAACTGTGCCAGGGCGAACCCGAGCGGATCTTGCCGCGCTTCTTGTTCCAGGATCAGCAGACTTGTGGGGTCGAGCCAGATCGCGAGGCGGTCGCCGTATTGCTGAACATACCGCACCCGCCGTTCAAGGCGAATGCGTTCGGCGAAGACAACCCGGTCACCCTCGGTCCGGATGTGCCACAACGATTGACCTTCGCGCGCGCCCGACAACGACCCGACCAGAAGTCCGCCGTCCCAAGCCGGGTGGAAGTTGTCGATTGCAGCCAGTGAGGACGTGGCCGCCGAAGGCAGCCAGGCGAAAGCGGGCTGATCAAACTCGTCATGTCGGCCGATGACACTGTCCGTCGGGAAGGGCTGGCCGGAATAGAGTGTTCCCATGCTTTCCAGCGGCCAGCCGTGATTCTCGCCTTTTTGGATGTGGTTCAGTTCATCGCCGCCGCGCACGCCGTGTTCAACGGTCCAGATGTCGCCATCCGAATCGACCGCAACACCCTGAATATTCCGGTGGCCGGACGCCAAAACCTCGGCGTCGCCGGTCGCGATATCGATCGCCAGCACCTTGCCGTACACCACGTCGGGGTCCATCAGGCCAATGTCCGGCGCGGTCAGCCCATCAAGCGCGAAATCGCCGCTGCCAAAAACAATGCGTCCGTCGGGGTGCATGGCCATCCGACCCCCGGACTGGATCCCTTCAAGCGCGGTGCCGGATTCGCGGAACGTCAGGCAGGGGGTCGATTCAAAGAAGATGTCCCAATCCGCTTCGTTCGCGGTCAGATCAGCCGGGGATAACGCGCCTTCGGCCACGGGCAGTTTTGCCACCCGGTTGCCGTAGCAGACGCGATCGGCGTCAAAGAAATTGTATGACACCAAAAGGCCGCGAAATTCGGCCGTATCGACGAACATGATGTCGTTGTAGCGCAGCTGACGGGTCTTGTGTGTTTGCTGGTTGTAAGGCGGTGTCGCGGCCAGCGCGGTATAGGCCTCATCCCCGTGTTCGGGGGTGGCGATCGCGGTCTTGATCAGGCCGCGACCGTCTTCGAACCGAAAGACCGTGCCTTCCCGGTCGACAAGCATCAGCGTGTCATCCCAGACCGTAAGCCCGCCACCGGCAGTGAAATGGCTGTCGGGCAAGTCGTACAGCGACCCCGAGAAGCGGATAAACGTGCTTTCAATCCGGGCGATGGCCCGCTCTTCGGGGGTCGGCACACCCCTGATCTCATCAAGTTTACGAGAGATCCGGTCCGCATATTCCTTGACGGTGGACCCCTCAGAGCCGCCCGTCACGACCCCATAGCCAAAGCCGCCGACGGCCGCCAAACCGGCAAAGATCAGAAAGAAAAAAACGCGCAAAAACAAACACTCCTAATGGCAATCGCTGCTGCGACGGACCATAGGTTTAGGCCGTTCATATTGCAACTGCAGCAATGGTCACATGTGTTTGACGCCAGCTGTGCCGCCCCGGGCGTACTCACGCGCCAAAAGAGCGGCTGATCGCGTTGAGTGATGGGCTGCCAAACGCCTTGGCAGCGCCCCAAAAAGGCTCGCGCCGCCCACCAATGGCAAGTCTTGCACAAGGGGGGGGCCGGTTCAGGCGACCCGGGCCATGCGCGGCAAGGCGGTTTCCATCACGGTCCGCACAATACCCTCCGCCCAGCTGTCCCAATTGAGATGCGTGGCGGTGCGTTCTGTCGCGGCATCGGCCATCATGTCATAAACCATCTGGTCTCGGGTCATCTCAGCGATTGTCGTGGCCCATGTGCTGGCTGACGCGGTCAGCGGCAGGGTGCGTCCCGCACCCGGTCCGACCATTTCGGCAATGCCGCCCACATCGGTGGCCAAAACCGGCGTGCCATGCGCCAGCGCTTCGGCCACCACCATTGGCGTGCAGTCGGCCCGGGTCGGCAGAACGAAAAGATACGCGCGCGCGAAAAGGGCCTGCAGCTTGGCCAGATGCCGGGGGCGATTCTTGTCGAGAAAACCGGTCAGTGTGACGTCGGACCGCCGTTTCAGCGGACCGGCCAAATGGGACGGCACCCCCCCGACCAGTGTCAGATGCGCATCCACGCCCAGAGCCCGCAGCCGGTCAAAGGCGGCCAGCATAAGCGCGCCGCCCTTGCGCTTCCAATTGCCCCCGACAAACAACAGCTCAACCCGGTCGAGCGGTGATTTGACTGGCAGATCGTTGGGAAGCGTGGTGAAGTTCACGCCGAACGGCAAGGCTTGGGCATGGGCGGCCAGGGCGCCAAACTCCTCGACGGCCTGATCAGCCATCACGCGCGACGAATACAACGGATTGCAACAGGCCACCACACGCGCTTCGCGTTCGATGTTTTCGGCCGGAATGTCATGGCCATAAAGCTCGCCCAGAAACCCCGGTGTTGCGTCTGTAACGTGCAACAGCGGCAGGTCGGTCAGTTGGCTTGCGCGGTCCAGAAGCGGGCTTGCCACCAGGCCAACGACCGCATCGAGACCCATGAAATCGCTGCCGTCGTCGGCGAGCATGTCGGGGTCGAAGCGTGGCGATCTGCGGCGCAACAGCTGGCTTGTCAGGCCCACCGGTTGGTGCGGCCCAAGGATATTCAGATCAAGATCAGAGCGGTCGCTCAACGCCCGGACGGCATGATAGACAGTCCCTGAAAAGGCCCGCTTGTCATACGGGTTGTGCGGCGTCAGCACCCCGAGCTTCAGCGCGCGCGCCGGTCGTGTCTCGGTGGTCAGAGAAGATGCAATGCGGAAAGCGGTGGTCATCTGTAAGGCTCCGGTGCGACGTATCGAACATCGCTGCCCGATCATTCTCACCCCACGTTCTGATTTAGGCAGGTATCGTTAAGGGTGAGTTAAAGACCGCGGCCAACCAACAAAGTGTCCAATTTCCCGTCAATCTTGCAATTATGCACTATTGTTTTTGAACTCGTGCCTCAGACCGGAAGAGGCTTGCAAAATTGCTGCAGAGCAGAAAAGTTGGGCCTGTATTTAAGGTAACAGGCATTATGACCAACTTTTCCTCGTCTCCGATCTTTGTATACGGTGCGCTGCGGTCCGGCACGACGCTGCTGCGGTTGATGCTCAAGAACCATCCGGGATTGCAATCGCCGGGCGAAGGCGACTTTCTGTTCGATCACATTTCCGAACGCGACGGGGCCTGGCGCTATGACCGGGACGCTTTGACGCGCGACCGGATTTTCAAGGCCAAAACCCTCACCCTGCCCGATGCCGTCGAGGGGCAAGCACTGGCCGAACACCTTATCGCCGAGATGGCCGCAAAGGACACAGGCCAGCTGCACCTGAGCATCCACCGCAACGCGCCCACAATGGCGGCCCTGTTTCCAGAAGCCAAAATCATCCACTTGCTGCGGGACCCGCGCGATGTGGCGCGCTCATCGATCGGGATGGGCTGGGCGGGCAACAGCTATTTCGGGGTCGACCACTGGATCGGGACGGAACGCGATTGGGATGCCGCCCGCCTGGCCGAGGCCAATGTGTTGACGGTTCACTACGAAAAGTTGATGGCTGATCTTGAAGGCGAGTTGACGCGGATGTGCGACTTCTTAGACCTGCCGTTCGAGCCTGCCATGCTGAAGTACTATGAAAACTCCACCTATGGGCCCCCGGATCCGGGCATTTCCCAGAAGTGGAAGACAAAGGCCGGCGCGCGCGAGATTGCCTTGATCGAGGGGCGGCTTGGCCCGCTTTTGCAGGCCCGTGATTACATCCCCGGCGGGGACCCCGCTGTGCCGGCAGGGATTGAAAAGCTTCAGCTTAAGGTCGGCAACCGGCTGGGCCGATGGCGCCACAACATCCGTCGCTATGGCGCGGGTTTGTTCTTTGGGCACCATGCGGCCCGTGTGTTTGGTCTTAAAGGGGTCGCCCGTCGCCTTGCCGACCGCCAGGAAGCGATCAGAATAGAGAACCTCCAATGACCGAGAACCGCGCCTATCTTGTCGTTTCGCCCTGCCGCAACGAGTCCGACTATATGAAGAAGACCCTCGATGCGATGGTGGCGCAAACCTTGCCGCCGGCCTTGTGGGTGATCGTCGACGACGGGTCAACCGATGACACGCCCCAGATCCTGGCCGAATATGCCGCGGCCCATGATTGGATCAAGATCATTGCAAAACCCGATCGCGGGCACAGGGCTGTTGGTCCGGGCGTGATCGAGGCGTTCTATGCCGGGCTCGACACCGTCGATGACCTGTCGCCCTATCTGGCGATCGGCAAGCTGGACCTCGATCTGGACCTGCCGCCAAAATACTTCGAGATCCTCATCGACAGAATGGTGGCGGATCCGCGCATCGGCACCTGTTCAGGCAAGCCCTACATTCGCCGGGGCGACACGTTGGTGTCCGAACGCCGGTCTGACGACATGTCGGTGGGCATGACCAAGCTGTGGCGCACCAGCTGTTTTGACGCTATCGGCGGAGTGGTGCGCGAAGTGATGTGGGACGCCATCGACTGCCACAAGGCCCGCCAATTGGGCTGGAAGGCGGTGTCCTGGGATGAGCCGGATCTGCAGTTTGAACATCTGCGCCCCATGGGGTCGTCGCAGACATCCATCTACACCGGCAAGCGGCGACACGGGTTCGGGCAGTATTTCATGGGCACGGATCCTTTGTACTTTGCGGCCACGGCCGCCTTCCGCGCGATGGAGCCGCCCTACATTCTGGGCGGGCTATCGATGTTGCAGGGATACTTTGGAGCGATGCTGAAACGCGAACGCCGTCTGGATGACCCCGAGTTGATCAAGTTTATCCGCGCCTACCAGCGCAAGACCCTGACCAAGGGCCGCGCCCGGGCGATGGAGGAAACCGAGGCTGAGCGCGCCGGAATGTTTGCCACGCCGAACCTGTCCTAACGGGAGCGCAATGTGAGCCTCCGCATGCTGGTCCTTAAATGCACTGTCTTTGCGGTGATCGCGACCATCGCGAACCTGGGCGTTCAGCGTCTGGTGCTGGCGCGGGGCGACGACGCTGTGATGTTCGCACTTGCCGTTGGCGCCGGAACACTCGTCGGGCTTGTGATCAAGTACATCCTCGATAAGCGCTGGATCTTTTACGACCTTGGGACCGGCGTGAAAGCGCACGGCCAGAAGTTTTCGCTTTATACCGCCATGGGGCTGATCACGACGGCGATTTTCTGGGGCACTGAAACCGCGTTTTGGCTGATCTGGCAGACAGATGCGATGCGCGAGCTTGGGGCGGTGATTGGCCTCGGCATCGGGTATATCGTGAAGTACAATCTTGACCGGCGCTTTGTGTTCACGGACGCGCGCCTGGGAGACGCCGTATGAAGCTGTCAGGTTGGGGGCGATATCCTGTGTTGGAGGCCCGTGTTCACGCGCCGCGCAGCATCGATGAGCTTCGCGATGCGGTCCGGGATGAGCCCGCGCTGATTGCGCGCGGGAATGGGCGGGCGTATGGCGACAGCGCGATTTCCCCTGCTGCCACGCTGAAGACACGCCACCTCAACCGGATGCTGGCTTTTGACCCTGAAACTGGGCAATTGGTGGCAGAACCGGGCGTTCTGCTGGGCGATATCATTGCAGCCTTCCTGCCCCGGGGCTGGTTTCCTTTGGTGACGCCGGGCACCAAATTCGTCAGCCTTGGCGGCGCGATTGCCGCAGATGTCCACGGCAAGAACCACCACAAAGACGGCAGCTTCCGCGCTTGCGTCGATTGGATCGAGGTGATGGACGCCAGCGGTCAGATCACCCGCTGCAGTCCGACCGAAAACGAACAGCTTTTTGACCACACGCTGGGCGGCATGGGGCTGACGGGGGTGGTCACGGCGGCCGCGATCCGTCTGCGCCCGGTCAATACGGCCTGGATCCGCCAAACCACCCATCCCGCGCCCAACCTCAAAGCCGCGATGGAGGTGTTTGAAGCCAACCATGCAGCGACCTATTCGGTTGCCTGGATCGATTGCCTGGCAAGGGGAAGAGATCTGGGGCGATCATTGGTCATATTGGGCGAACACGCCGACCTTGGGGACCTGCCAGGCGACCGCCGCCAGGTGCCTTTGACGACGCCGCCTAAAAGCAAACGTAAAGTGCCGTTCGACCTGCCCGCCTTTGCGCTCAATTCCTTGAGCGTTCGCGCGTTCAATCGGCTTTATTATTGGGCCGGGGCGCGCAAGACCGGGGCGCAGATCGTCGATTGGGACAGCTATTTCTATCCGCTCGACGCCATTCTTGAGTGGAACCGCATCTATGGGCGCAAGGGCTTTGCCCAGTTCCAATGTGTGATCCCGCTTGCGCGATCTGAGGCCGGGCTTTCCGCGCTGCTGGAAGCGATTTCGAAAGAAGGGGCCGGGTCGTTCCTGGCGGTGCTGAAACGCTTCGGGCCACAAGACAGCGCCTTTTCCTTCCCGATGGAGGGTTACACGCTTGCGCTTGATTTCCCGGTCAACGCCCAGACGCTTCGACTGCTGTCCGAGCTTGACCGGATCACACTGGATCATGGCGGGCGCTTTTATCTGGCCAAGGACAGCCGCATGTCTGCGGCCACCTTCGCCGCCTCAGATGACCGGATCGACGCGTTTCGCGCGGTTCGCAGTGACAACAACTGGCAAGACAGGTTTACGTCGGCCCAATCAGAAAGACTGACCCTATGACGAAGCCCCCCGTTCTTATTCTGGGCGCACGCTCTGACATCGGCAAAGCCGCGGCTCATGCGTTTGCGGCCCTGGGCCATCCGATCCAACTGGCCGCGCGCCGTGTCGAAACTTTGGAAACCGACCGGTCCGATATCGCGGTGCGGCACAATGTTGAGGTGTCGTTGCACGAGTTCGACGCGCTTGACACCGCATCGCACGCCGGGTTCGTCGATGCGCTGCCCGCCCTGCCAGACACGGCCATCTGTGTGGTGGGGCTGATGGGCGAGCAATCGGAGAACGAGCGCGATCTTGATCTGGCCGCCCAGGTGATGCGCAGCAATTACGAAGGGCCCGCCAGCATCTTGTCGGTGCTGGCCAACCGGTTTGAAGAGCGTGGCCATGGCACCCTGGTCGGCATCAGTTCGGTGGCTGGCCTCAGGGGGCGGGCGACGAACTACGTCTATGGGTCCGCCAAGGCGGGCTTCACGGCGTTTTTGTCAGGTCTGCGCAACCGCCTGGCCAAGACAGGTGTGCATGTGGTCACGGTCCTGCCGGGCTTTGTCGCCACGCAAATGACCGAAGGTCTGGATCTGCCCGAGAAACTGACCGCACAGCCGTCTGAGGTGGGCGAAGCGATTGCCGCTGCGGTTCAGAAAAAGCGCAACATCGTCTATGTGCGTCGCATCTGGCAGCTGGTGATGTTGATCATCCGCAATATCCCCGAGCCCATCTTCAAAAAGCTGAAGCTCTAGCAACGGGCCGCCCGGGTTATGACGTAAACATCGCGGCGATCTTTGCGGCTTCCTTGCTGATATCAAACTCAGCTTCGACTTTCGCGCGGCCTGCCGCACCCATCGCCTTGGCCGCAGCGGGGTCGGCCAGCAGGTCTTTGATGGCCGCAACAAGAGCGTCCAAATTCCCTGGGGGCACCAACCGTCCCGCGACCCCGTCCTCGACCAATTCGGGGATCCCAGCGATCCGCGTGGTGATCACCGGCAGACGCGCGGCCATCGCCTCCATCAGGACCACGGGCACCCCTTCGGCGAAGGACGGCAAGACAAAGAGGTTTGCAGTGCTGAGCGTTTCGGCCACTTCCGCCTGGGTGCGCGCGCCGGCAAAGGTCACCTGGCCGTTGACACCAAGTTCGCCCGCCAGCGCTTCGAGGCTGGTGCGTTCGGGCCCGTCGCCGATCAGCGTCAGCCGCAAATCGGGGTGGGTCGCAGCCAGGTCGGCCACAGCGCGCAAAAGCATCGCCACGCCCTTTACGGCCGCCAACCGCCCCACGAATACCAGATGCTGGCCATCTTCGGCCAATGTGGCACCGTAGCGATCCGGCTCCACCCCGCAATGGACGATCTTCATCTTGTCCCAATGGTCCCGGGCGCCGAAGATCATGCCCTGGCTGCGGGCAAAATCCGAAATACAAGCGACGAAATCGGCCCGCGCGATCTTTTCGTCCAGGCGTTGGCGATGGGGTTCAAAAAAGATCGAAGGCCCGTGCAGGGTGAAACTGAACGGAATGCCCGACAGCGCGCTTGTCAGCATCGCCACCGAACAGCCGGCATTCTCAAAATGACAATGCAGATGCGCCACGCCCCGCGCTTTGAGATGCCGCGCAAGCACAACCGCTTCGAGCAGGTAAAACAGCTGCCACAAGGCGGCCTTGGCCCCGGGGGCCCGGATTTTCCATGCCAGCCCAAGGGCTTTGAAGAACCGCCCCGATTTCAGTGCATCCCCAAGAGCCGAAAGCACCACCTTTGGCTTCTTGCCGTTTTCAATCACATAGAATGTTTCGGCGGCTTCGGCGGCTTCCGCCTCACCAGCGATATGATGCCCTGATGTGCGCCGCAGCGATGCCGTCAAAACCGCGCGTCCGGTTGCCCGGACGCCCGCGATTTCGCGTTGAATAAAGGTATGCGACAGCGCTGGATATTCGCTGGCAAGATAGGCAATGGGCGCAGTGTCGGTCATGCTCTTGGCATAGCCCGACGGACCGAGCATGACCACTGATATTCTATCCTTTAAAGCAGGTGCACCCGGCTGAATTGCTAGCTTTCCAGATCCGGCTCGTAGGGGCCTTTGGACGGGGTGTTGCGCGACAGGCCAGCCAGAATCTCGCTTCTGAGGTTCCCCTCAAAATCCAGAAGCGATACTTTGCCTGATGCGGATCCGATGGCGTCCGACCCTGCGAGCGGTTTGAAGGTCGCGGTGCATTCTCGCCCATAGGTCGTGCCTGCGACCTGCGATCCAGCCCCGTAGATTTCACCACCATAGATCGGGTCCCACGCCCCATCCGACGTCTCAAGCGGATTATCAGCGGAATACCCTTGCGTGCCCCCCGTCCGGTTGGGGCAATACCCGACCAGGTTGCCCGTGTAGCCATCGTTTGTCGTGGTCTGGGGGAAGGCAAAATCCCTGGGCCCACTGGCGCCACTGCGGTTCGTCGAGTTGTTGTTGTCTCGAAGGTCGATGATCGCACAAGAATAGATTTCAGTGCGCCGTCCCCCGGCCGGAGCCGAATCTTCGATAACACTGCCATCACGAATGCCCGTACTGCCGCCCGAGGGAACGTCGGGTACGACAAAGACACCGTTGCGATACACAGACCCACCATGGATGATCCCGGCTGCCTGCTGGCTTGAATAGATGGAATACACCCGGTCAGCCAAGGCGAACACATCCCGCTTGATTGTGCCGGTGGCGGTGTTCTGCAAGTTGATCGGCCCGCCTTCGGCACGCATCCGGTCAATCACCAGAACGGCGTCAATCGGGCTGGCACCATCGCCACCGTGCCAGCGAATGACCGGCTGCAGCGAATAGTTTGAAGTCGCCGACGACCAGTCATTGAACGAGGTCAGGTCGGTATTAACAAAGACCGTTGGCCCCGTCGGACGCGACAGGCGGAACGGTCCGTGATCGGCCCAATCGTTGTTCTTGCCATTCGCGTTTCGGGTGCCCGTCGGCTGCTTGATTTTCGTGCCGACAAAGGCCACGTCTCCCCCGTCGCTGACCAGCGCGCCGTAATTGCGCCAACCATCGAACCACGAGTTCCCCACATAGACGTTCTTCATATTGTCGTTGGTGGAAATGTTGATGGTCTCGTTTCCGGAGTTCTTGAAATGGCAGCCCCAGATCGTCTTGTGGGTCAAAAGTGACTTCGAGCGGTAATCGACGCCACCGCCGGCGTTGTTGGCCGCCTGCCCCGTCAGTGTGGGATCATACTCGCCCAGAACGTCGATATCGCGCACCATCAGCTCGTCGGCGACACCGTTCTCGACATCCCAAGACACGCCGTAGCTGCCGCTTGCCGACATATCCAGAAGCGGGTTTGCGCCCGTCCCGAAAGCGCCCAACAGGATGCGTTTTCCCGATCCGCTGGTTTCATCAACGAAAAGGTCATCAGTGTAAGTTTCGCCACGACGCAGCAAGATCCGATAATCCTGATTGCCCTGCATGGCGTTCAACGCGGCATTGATGCTGTTGAATTGCTGCGCGCCCGAGGGTGCCCCGGCAAAGTTGCTCGCTGTGGAAACCACGGCCGTTTTAGAGCCTGCGAACACGTCTGAAGCGCTTGCCACCACGATTTCGATCGTTTCTGAACGCGGGGCGCTTTCGCCATCATGGGCGGTGCAGGTGACCAGGTAAGTCCCCGGCTGCGAAAACACATGAGCGGTAACAGGCCCATAAGCGACATTGCGGTCATTGCCCCAGATCGGCGCATTGTCGAGCGCATCAAACGTGCCGGGATCGTCAAACGACCACACGTACTCAATGTCGTGGAACGGGATGTCCACCCGCGACGCCGGTGAAGTGGCCGTCGCCGTCAGGATCAGCCCCATCGGGGCCACACCACTGACCCGCGTCGCTGAAAGCGACAACGTGATCGGGGTGGCGGCCGTCTGGTTCCAGGTTGCCACAGTTCCGCTTGCGCTGTTGGCCCCTTGTGTGGCCGACAACGACACCGAACTTCCGGTCAGGAAGCCCCTGAAATTGAATGCAGGCACTAGGCAATCCCCCATTTTTCGGCAAGGTACGAATGGTATTGTGCCCGGGTCCCTGTATCACCGGTGACCGCAATTTCGGCAACCGCTCCGTTGACAGAGGCATTTTGGGCGCGATTGGTCATAAGATGAAATGACACAGCCGCATCAAGCGGCGTGCTGTAGGTCATGGTGCCGCGCGACACGTTGTTGATAAATACTTCCAACTGGCCTGATCCGGTAAAATCACAAATCACCGACAGGATCATCGTGCCAGCGAAGGGCCCACCCGACAATGTCATACCCGGGCCGATCCCCGCCGCAGTGACCCGTCCGTCAAATTGGGTCGCATTCGCCGCATCAACCTGGAAGTCATTGGTCGCATCGACCGCCATCACCGCCTCGAATGCGTTGACCGTGCTGTCAATGGCCAGCACCATATGGAACGCAACATCACCTGAAGCGGGCAGTGTGATGGCCTGGTCGAGGTAGTCGCCGCCGTCGAAGTCAACAACATTGAGACCGTTGAAGGTTCTCACACCGGTCGTGGGCTGACGCGCTCCGGCATTCTGGACCAGATTGGCGCCCCCCGCCTTATCGGCCCAAGCCGAAAGGGCCCCACCCGTTTGAACAATGGTGGCCGCATCGGATGCATCCCACCAGTTGACCAAAGCTGTATCGGCTGAAGGAGAGAAGCTGCCGAGTGTCTCGCTTGTGGCACTGCGGCTGCCGTTGGCATCGGTGAGCGTTTCAACCACGTTGAGAGGGACACCCACATCAGTTGCCTGAAGCGTGTAACTTGCCGCCGTCGCCCCTGAAATATCCACGCCCGAACGTTGCCATTGCAGGCCATGAACCGGTGTTCCGGCCGCTTCGTCGTAAATCCAAAGCCCGTCCGTTGCCGTCAGTGTGGCCCCCAGATCTGGTGACCCCGAAACCGTCGGCGGGACCAGGTTGACCGGGCCAGCGCCAAGATCTTGAAGGTCGACCGTGTAGGTCCCCGCAAAAGCGGCAGGCGCCGAAATGGCAATATCGATCGGCCCTTCGCCACCGCTCACCTGCAACGTATTGTTGGCCAGCGTAACAACGCTGACATCGGGATCGGTGAGGGTGATGTCCACCTGACCGGTAGACCGGGCATCTTCGACGTCAGCGATTTCGTAGACCACCGTGTCAAACTCTATAACACCCGGGGGGGGCGCCCGCGGGCGGGGTGTATGTCACGGTATTGTCGGCCTCCGCCACCGCGCTTCCCAAGGCCGCAAAGGCCGAAACCAGGGTCAAAGGCTGACCCTCGGGATCAACGTCGTTGGCCAGCACCGAAATCGATACCGGCCCGTCGGTGCGAACCACGTCCAGGGTATCAGACACCGCAATCGGGGCGGCGTTGCCCTGGGCAAGTTGCATGTCGCTACCGCCGGCCAGAAACCGGTCATAGATCAGGAACGATTGCATCAAACGCCCTCGCGTACGATCAAAGCCTCTGCTGTGCCATCCTTGCGATAATAGACGGTCTTACCGGCTGCCAGCCGCAGGCCATATCCTTGGCGCAACAAAATGCCATCGTCCGGTGCCGGGTTGGCAGTCGTCGATACCAAAACGCTTCCGCTGCGGGTCTGCCAGACCTCGTCTTGGGTCAATGTGATCGGGGACGACCAAGCGGTCGCAGCATCGTTGATTAAGGCCATTCTAGGCGCTCCTTATGGGCAAATCGCTTACCTTCGGGAGCCTCTAAAGAATTCGTTAAGACCGCATTTCCCTACCGTACGGTGGTCAGATCATCCCCCGGCATTCCAACCAGGCCAACCCCGGCGCAACGGCATCAGCGAAGCGGTCGAGCCAATTGGCTAGTGCGCCAGTGCGGGCGGGATTGGAGTAGCCAAACCGTGCGTAGTCGGCCGCGAACGCCCACCCAATTCTGTCACAATCGCGGGGACGAAGCGTGGTCCCAACGGCCCGGGTCGACAATTGATGCGGCGTGGCCTCGAAAGGGGGGGCTCCGGCAGTCTCAGCAAGCCAGTCCAGCGCCGGAGCGAGCCCGTCTTCCAGATAAAACACCTTCGCACCGTCCGGGATAAAATCCGTCTGCGGGCGCAGGTGATTGTCATAGGCATATGGGTTCTGCCGCGCCAATGCCAGCATCAGCGTCAGCCATAGCGAAAACGGCAGATACGACACGGCCAGCCCCAAAAACGTTCCGCGTCTTCCGCGTCTTTGCCATCGGTATTCGCTGGCCATTCTTTGTGCGGGATCACGAACCAAGGCGAACACGTCATCTGGCGCGCGCGGTAGGACGCTGAGCGCATCCTCCCAGATCAGGTGTTGGGGCGAATTGGGTGGCGACGCCTCGCGCCATCCGCCGCGCATCCACCACAGATCCCACCCCCAATGCAGATGTCCCACCTGCGGACCCCAACGGGCCACCATGGCGGTTTCAACCGAGGTGCCCCCGGCCTTCGGGCAATGTGCGAACCAGATCAAACGATGTGCAAGAGCAAGCGATGGCATAAAGGGCCATTACCCTATGCAAGATGAAAGCTTGGTTAACGCCACTTTAACCAAGCGCGCCCAGAGTGTTGGCATGCTTGATCATACCTCGTCTTCTCTCGATCCCGAGAGCCCAACCGCCGCGCAACCAGATCCGTTGCAGGCCATCGCTTTCTATCTTCCACAATACCACCCTGTGCCCGAAAACAACGCGTTCTGGGGCGAGGGATTTACCGAATGGCGCAACGTGGTGCGCGCCAAGCCGCGCTTTCGCGGTCATGCGCAGCCCCACCTGCCGGCGGACCTCGGTTTTTACGACCTCCGATTGCCCGAAGTGCGTGCCGCACAAGCCAAGCTTGCGCAGTCAGCTGGCGTGTCGGGCTTTTGTTACTACCACTATTGGTTTTCCGGGCACCGCATCTTGCACAAGCCCTTCGATGCGGTGCTGGCATCGCAAGAACCCGATTTTCCTTTCATGTTGTGTTGGGCGAATGAAAACTGGACCCGCGCCTGGTCTGGCGGCGACAAGGAAGTCCTGCTTGGCCAAACCTATTGCGACGAAGACACCAGGGCGCATGCCCGGCATCTGGCGGCCGCCTTTCACGACCCCCGATACATCCGCACCAACAACCGACCGGTGTTTGCTGTTTACAACACCGATGAATTGCCCGGCGCGCGCCGATGGAGCGATATCTTCCGCGAGACCCTGCGCGCCGAAGGTATCGATCCCTTCCTGATCCGCGTCGAACGCTACCTCGACCGCGATCTGCGCGCTCCTGCCGAACTCGGGTTCGATGCCGCGCTTGAGTTCCAGCCCTTTTCACGCAACTTTCGGCGCTGGCTCGACGTTCGACCCGACCTCAAACAAGCCCCGTTGAAAAGGATCGCGCATCGCCTGCGCCGTGAGGCTGGACGGGTCCGAAGCCTCGATAAACTCCACGATCTGGAAGCATTTGTTGCATTTGACAAAGCACAGGCGCCTCCCCCCTACCTGTGTTTTCCCGGCGTCTGCCCGTCATGGGACAATTCCGCCCGACGCCCCGCCAATCAGGCCATCATTTTTCGCAACAGCTCACCAGAGCTTTTCGCAGCCTGGTCAACCGCCAAGGCACAACAGGCCAAAGCCACCGATGGGCCAGACTTTTTGTTCGTCAATGCTTGGAACGAATGGGCCGAGGGCAATCACCTGGAACCTTGCCTGACTTATGGGCATGCGTGGCTCGATGCGCTCAAAACCGCTCTCAACGCCAGGAAAAGTACCAACGAAGATTGTGGTTAGCGGACAATTCAGTGATAAGCACCGCGTGATTGAAGCCGGTCGTGAGACGTCGTGAAAATTAGTTTTATCTGCCCAGAAATCAGCCAAGGTGGTGGCAGCCGTGTTATTGCAGCCTACGCCCTTGAGCTTCTTTCAAGAGGCCATGATGTCCAGGTCGTCGCGCGCCTGCCGAAACAGGATTCGCAGCTCCGCCGGGCCTGGTCAAAACTCCGGTCCACCGGGATGACGCCCCTTGAAAACCGCGATCTCTTCTTTCGGCCCCTTGGCAACCGGCTAACACTGCTTCCAAACAAGTGGCCGCTTGATATCGATGACGTT
Organism: Pseudomonadota bacterium; assembly: GCA_038530285.1. Classification (GTDB taxonomy): domain Bacteria; phylum Pseudomonadota; class Alphaproteobacteria; order Rhodobacterales; family Rhodobacteraceae; genus JASJAR01. The sequence goes on along the minus strand of JBCBCY010000007.1, from coordinate 129,810 downwards.
CCCGACGGCGACGTGATCGTTGCGACCTGGTGGCGCACCGCGTTTGAGGTCATGGCCATGCCGCCCGAAAAGGGCAAGAAAGCCTATTTCATACAGCACCATGAGGTGCATCCACATCTGCCGACCGATCTTTCGGCAGGCAGCTATTACCTGCCCATGAAAAAGATAACGATCGCCGACTGGCTGGTCCAAACCATGGCCAACACCTATGGCGATGACAATGTCGCTTTGGTTCCCAATGCGGTGGATTCGGTAAAGTTCAACGCCCCGCCACGCGACCGCAATGCACGACCGAAGGTTGGCCTGATGTATGCCTCAACACCGTTCAAAGGTCTTGATGTAATGATCAAAGCGGTCAACATCGCCCGCGACGCGCTGCCTGATCTGGACGTCGCCGCCTTCGGAAAGCGTGATCCTGAAGACGAATATCCCTTGCCACCCAACACACAATACTTGCGCGAACCCCCGCAAGAACAGATCCCGGCCCTGTACGCGTCTTGCGATGCTTGGGTGTTTGGAAGCCGCAACGAAGGCTTTGGCCTGCCTCTTCTGGAAGCCATGGCCTGCAGAACGCCCGTTGTGGCAACCCGCGCCGGGGCGGCGCCAGATCTGATCAAACCCGGGGTCAACGGGTATCTGGCGGACATCGACGATGCAGAAGCTCTCGGCGCGCGTCTGATCGAGCTTTTGTCACATCCCGCCGACACATGGCGCGCCATGTCGGAGGCCGCGCGTGAAACGGTTGCCAGCTATACCTGGGCCGATGCAACCGACGCCTTTGAAACAGAGCTGTTGAACATCGCTGGGGCGTCGTGACGTGAGCCCGCTCGCGACCCTTAAAGGCATCTTCGCAGATGATGGGCTGAAAAACCGCGCGATCCGCAGCTCGGGGATGACAGCGATCCGGTTTGGCGGTCAGAACTTCATGCGTCTGGCGTCGAATCTTATTTTGACGCGCCTGCTGTTTCCCGAAGCATTCGGCATCATGGCGATCATTCAGGTCGTCCTGTCTGGTGCCGCCATGTTTTCAGACCTCGGAATCCGAAGTGCGATTGTCCAGGACAAACGCGGCAATGACCCGGCGTTCTTGAATACCGCATGGACCATCCAGATTGGCAGAGGGTTTCTTTTGGGCCTCATTGTCGCTGTTTCGGCGGGCCCGATCGCAGATTTCTATGACACCCCGATACTGGCGGACCTTCTGTTGGTCTCGGCCTTTGTTCCGGTGATCCAGGGGTTCGTTTCAACCCGCATGGCGACCGCCTCGCGCGAGCTGTTTCTTGGGCGCATGGTCGCGTTGCACCTTGGTTCCCAATTGATCGGCATTTTGGTGATGATCGCCATGGCCTGGTGGCTTGAAACCGTCTGGGCGCTTGTGGTCGGCTCGATCGTGGGGCCGCTGATCATCACGGTTCTGTCTCATATCAATTCTGTTTTGCCGGGGATCAAGAACCGCATCCTTTTTGAAAAAGATGCTTTCACAAGACTGCTCAAGTTCGGGAAGTACATCTTCCTGGCCACGGTTGCGGGGTTCTTCATCAACCAGGGCGACAAGGCGATTTTGGGCAAATACGTCACCCTGAGTGAACTTGCGATCTACAACATCGCGTTTTTCCTGGCGTCGGTGCCGATGATGTTGGCCCAGACGATGAGCCAAGCGGTGCTGTTTCCGCTCTATGCGCGACGGCCGCCGTCGGAATCTGCCGAAAACAGGCGCAAAATCGACAGGGCCCGGATCATGATCACCGGCGTTCTGATGTGTGGCCTCGCTTTGATGGCGCTGATCGGCGACTGGCTGATCCGGTTCCTGTACGATCCACGCTACTACGACGCCGGACCATTGATGATCTTGATCGCGCTGGCGGCCATGCCGCGGGTGATCGTGGCCAGCTACAGCAGCCTGCCTCTTGCTGCAGGCGATTCCGGTCGCTACGCCACTGTCCTGTCTGCCGGAGCGTTGTTCCAGCTTTCCTTGGTCTTTGTGGGCGCGGTCTATTTCGGCGTCGTCGGCGTGATCCTGGCGCCATTGATTTCAGCGGTCCTGTATCACCCGGCACTTGCAGTGACCGCCCGCCGGTACAATGGCTGGGATCTGCGCCATGACCTTTTGTACTACGGTTTTGGCATCGCGATTGCCTTGGTCGTGGGTCTGCTGCACGGCGAACTGATTTCAGACCTCATCGTCAGCGCGCTGGCACGTGCGCGCGAGTAAGTTCACTTATATTCGATCAGCCCGCGCTTTTTACCGGTTAGCCGCGCCTGCCAGTACTCCAGCACGCCGCGGGCCTCCGGCAGCCGCCCCAGAACAAGGAAAAAGGCTCTGAACAGCGGCATGCCACCAGCCGCCAGCCGCGCCACCTGGGCGGGATAGGCCAAAAGCAGCAGCAGCGTCCATGGCGTTATGACAACGCCAAGCACCGACAAAAGCGGCAGCACCATCCCCCAGATCACCGCGCGCCGGGTCTGCGCGACCCGAAACCGTTCGGGGCTTTTGCCATGAAGTGCGGCGCTTTCAGCATAGGCGTGACCGGCCCGCCGGTTGCGTTTCCACCATTGGCCCAAGCGCGTCATTGCCGCGTCATGCCACGTCATCTCGGCGTCTATGCGGCGGATCTTCCAACCTGCCGCGCGCATCCTGAAACACATCTCGGGCTCTTCGCCGGCGATCAGATCGTCGCGGTACCCCCCCACAGCCTCCAGGGCCGAGCGCCGCATCAGCGCGTCGCCGCCGCAGGCAATCGCGTCGCCCACCGGCGTGTCCCATTCAATATCCGTCAGCCGGTTCCAGACGCTCGCGTCAGGGAAGCGTTCACGGCGACGCCCACAGACCACGGCCAGGTCAGCATGTGCCTCTAATTCGGCCAAAGCGGCCTCGATCCAGCCCTCACGCAAGGCGCAATCGCCATCGAGAAACTGCACGTATGATCCGTCAGGGGCGATATCGGCCAACCGCTGCAATCCGGCATTGCGTGCGCGAGCGGCAGTGAACGGCTGCGTCATATCAAGTGCGACAACCTCGGCCCCGGCTGCGCGCGCGGCATCAACCGAACCGTCGGTTGATCCCGAATCTACATACACAATCGGCGCCACCTTGCCTTGAAGCGACGCTAGGCAATCGACCAAACGCGCACCTTCGTTGCGACCAATTGCGATAGCAGCGATTGTCATGCGACCGGGTCCAGAAACGGATAGGCCAGATCAAGCGACGGATCACCCGGGAAAAAGCCCGCCAATATCTCACGGTCCTGCGCAAATCGCGCCTGCAACTCAGTCACCCTGTCTTCAGGGATCTGCGGCCGCCCCTTGATCTGGCGCGCCTCGCGCACCCAGGTGCGAAGGGACTTCGGCACAAGAGTCCGGCGCAGCACATCAGCCACCGGATTGTCCACGATCAGCCCATGCAGGGGCAGCTTCCGTGTCCGCTTGGCCGAGACGTTTTCGGCCGCGTTGTCATGGACCCAGCCCACCGCGCCCGCCGCACCAATATGGGACGCCACCCGCGCCAACTCACCTTCGGGGTCCGCCGTCATCCGTTCAAGGCTGGTCAGAAGCACCGCCTCGCGTCCATAGGCTTCGATGAAAGGCGCAATCTGCCAACCAAAACGGCCATAATCGACAAGCGGCGTATGTGCATCAATCTCAACGTCCAGCGGGCGCGACAGCACCCCTTGGGACCATTCGTGCACATAATGAGACACCAGCCGCGCCATCGGGTCGCGGATCATGTAGACCAGCCGAACATCCGGCAGGGCCGCTAGCATCCGCTCCAGCGTCTTGGGCAGTTCCGGGCGCTTGGTGTAATGGGTGCTGGCCTCGCCCCTGATATCGCTTTCGGCCGCGCCGGCAAACAATGCCCCGTACCAATCAGGCCCATGCGCGAAGACCGCGTCGTCAGAAAAATACTGCGGCTCTTTGGGATCCGTCATGAAAATCCCGGATTGCGCGCCCAACTGGGCCGCCAACGTCGTGGTGCCGCACTTCATGGCCCCTATGACGACAAATTGGGGAGTCATTTCCGGGTCTCTGGCGCTTGTGCGAGGGGCTGAAAGAAACCCGTCCATATATCGCGCCATTCGGATTGGTTGGACGGCGGCACAGACCGACCGGCCAAAAGCCGCGTGTGCGCCAGCACCCGGCCCGCAATCCAGCCCACATTCGCCAAAAGTGGTCCAAGCGGGCCATGGGCCTGACGGAAAAACCGCGTGCGCGAGCGCCAATAGTAGGCCGGCAAGCGTTTCCGGGCCGCCTGGATCTTCTTCACCGGCCCCGAACCGCCGCGGAAGTGCACCGCTTTGGCCTCGGGCGCATAGACCACACCCCACCCGGCTCGCGTCGCCCGCAGGGCATATTCTGCATCCTCAAAATACAAAAAGTACCCGTCATCCATGTCCCCAAGCGCACGCACCATGTCACCTCGCAGAAGAATACAGGCAAAACTCGCCCATTCGATCTGGTCGGGATCCGGCGGCAGATCAAGCGCGACCACATGGGAGGCAAGCATCTTGGTCACGGGACCTGACCCGGCCCCGCGTATGATTTCACTTTGGGGGCTGGCGAACCGAAAACAGCTTTGCTGTGGCGGGCCGTCGTCCCACTCAAGCCGCGGGGCGATCATGCCGACGCTTGGGTTGGCGTCAGCGGCAGCCAGAATAGCATCGAAAAACGATGGCCTGAGCACCGCATCGGAATTCAGGATCAGATAGAAATCCGCCCCCGGCGCAGCGGCCATGCCCTGATTGTGACCGCCCGAAAACCCGGAATTCGTCGCCGACCGCACCAGGATTGCCCGCGGGTCCCCCGTCTTGTCGATCCAGGCGGCAATCTCATCGGCAGATCCGTCGCCCGACGCGTTATCGACCACGACCACTTTGGCATCCCGGTCGCCCAGCGCAGTGAGCACCGAAGCCACGGCCGCAATGGTCATCTCGCCTGTGCGGTAGTTGATGATGGAAATCGCCAGATCGGTCACGACATGGCCCCCTTGCGACGGGCCGCAAGCGCCCGCAACGTCAGCCGGGGCAAGGCCAGAATACAAGCGCCATATCGCGCTGCCAGCCGGCGGGGGTTCGACAGCATCCGCCAAAGCCATTCTGCCGCAATGGCCCGCACCCAAGCCGGAGCCCGCACTTGAGCACCTGATATGAAATCGAGCCCAGCACCGATGGACAGATAGCCCGTCCCCGGCAGCGCCGCCGCGGCGCGCACTGCAAACCGTTCCTGTTTGGGTGCCCCAAGGGCCAGAAACACCAGCCGCGCACCGCTTTCACCGATCTGGGCAATCGCGGCATCGGCCGCAGGGCCGTCAGGGTCAAATCCCATGGCCGGAGCGAGGGTCAGAACAATGTTTATTCCGGGGGTCTTGGTCTGCATGGCCTCTGCCGCAGCCTTGAGCGAGGTTTCGGTCGCGCCGAAAAATGCCACGGGTATGCCCTTGGCAGCAGCCAGTTCGGCCACCGGTTCAATCACCTCTGATCCCGGCACCAACGCCACATCGCCCTGCCCCGCCAAATGCGACAACCAGACGATGGGATTGCCATCTGCGGTGACATGGCTGTGTGCGCCATAGGCGTCGCGAAACGCAGGGTCGCGGGCCAGCTTGACCACATGATCGAGGTTGATCGTCGCGACTGAGAACCCATCGCCGCGGTCAAATCGCGCGCCGATGTCGGCCAGCAAGGCCGCACGGTCCGGCACTGTGACCGTCACCGGCCCGTTTTGCGTGTCTGCCCAGACCATCATGTCGTGCTCCTGACCGGTTGGGGTTTGTGTGCCTTCGGGTCCAAGACCCAATCGTAGACCTCGCGCACCTGTGCGGCTTTCGCAGCCCAGGTGAAATCGGCGGACACCCGGGCCTGGGCTGCGGCCGACTTGGCCGACAGCTTACCGGGGTCTGCCACGATCGCTTCAAGAGCGGCCCGCACCCCCGCGACCACCGCCGTCCGGTCGCCAATGGGCACCTTGTAGCCGGTCGCGTCATCCACCAGCTCACCCGGTCCAGCATAATCGACGATCACCGGCACCACACCAAGCGCCATTGCTTCCAGCACGACGCCACCGCCGAATTCGCGGATTGAGGGGAAGGTCAGCAACTGACAGGCCGCTGCGATGTCCTGCACACCCTCGTGGGGCACCTGACCGTGAAATGTCACGGCTTGGCCGATATGGGTCTCGTTGGCCTGGGCTTCGAGCGCGCCGCGCATTGGTCCGTCGCCGATGATATCAATCGTCATCCGCCCATCGGCCAACAAAGGCTGGGCGGCCTCCAATAGCATGTCGGGGCCCTTGTAGGGCACCAGCCGGCCGATGAAGACACCCCGCACAGGGCCGGTGTCATGGGCCGCCGCAGTTGCGGCAAAGCGCGCGGGATCAATGGCGTTTTCAGGGATCCAGACGACCTTGTCACTGTGGGCGGGTGGCACCTCGCTTGCGGTGTGGCGCGAGCCTGCGATGATCGCGGCTGTGGCGCGGTACATCGCACCGCGCCCCGGCAGCGCCTTGTAGATCCCCCGGATGTAAGACAGCCATTCGCGCTCTCGGCGGCGTTCAGAATCAAACCCCTTGGGCCAGGGGACGCCTCCGTTCAGAGGGCCCAGAACAAATGGCACACCAACCCGGGCACACTTTTTTGCAATCGGCGAGACTGTTGTGGGCGTCAGCGGCGTGACCCGGTGCACAATGTCATAGGCGCCAGCCCGGATATCCGCCCCGAACCGCTGCCAGACAAGCCGTTCGAAATAGGGATAGCTCAGCGCATTGATGGCGGTGACCATCGTCCAGCCTTTGCCCTTGCCCATACGCAGCACGTTGGCCGCCTTGTACATGGGCCGTGCGATTGCTTCGGAATCGATCGCCGTGAAATCTACGCCTTCCACCAGACCCGCGCGCAAGAACGCGTCGCGATTGCGGATCTGTGTGACGATATGGGCGTCGGCAACCTCGCGCAGCGCTGAGGCCAAAGACCAGCCCACCAGCGGGACGCTCACCCATTCCGGGTTGGCCGCTTCGGCAATGATCAGAACGCGGGGTTTTCGGGCCATCAACAAACTCTTTAACAATCGTCAGTGGCATAGTGTCTTTCCGCGCAAGGGTCGACATCTCTCCCTGTGTCTGTTGGTTTTTGTGTAGCTGGTCGATCCAAAGGCCACAGGTTTAGGCCAATGGGCCCAAATCGTTACCAGTTCCGCAAAAACGTCAGCTATCGGCAGTCAAACCCGGCCGCATATGGTCTTGCGAAAACCGTGTGTAGGGCGTGTAAGGCCGAAGCTCTTCAACATCCTCATTATCCGCGTCCGACTTGGCATCGGCAAGATGCCACCGAATGAACCCCGCGATCGTCCCGGTCAGCAGCCATCCAACGGGACTGAGCGTTGAATTGGGTACAAGATAGATCAGGTTTGCCGCCATGATCAGCCCGGCTGTCAAAATAACGGGGGACACTTCTTTTCGTCGCACCGAGAAGATCAGGTAGATCATCGGGATCGCCAACAGCCCGAAAAAACAAATGTAGCCGACCCATCCGCGTTCGCCGAGGATGATGATCCATGTCCCATCGGAAACCGTTGTATCCGCACCGGCTTCGTTGATGATCCGCTGACGCCCCCATCCGCCCCAACCAAACAGTGGTTTCTCTCCCGCTCGCAGCGCCATGGCGGTTTCGTTCTGTAGGCGAAATTGCAGCGATGCCGCGCGATCAACGGAGATTTCCTCAGCGATGATTTCGGTGAACTTGTCGATCGGCAGCAGTTCGGCCTGCCGGATCGCGGGATAGGCCATAAAGATGATCGCCACCGCGGCTACCAACCAGGCCTGAAGCTTGGTCGGCGCAATAAGAACAAAAGGGGCGAAGAACAAAAACAGCATCATTGCCCCAAGGTTTCTCGACAGCGCGAGGGCTGCAAAAATCCAAAGGCCAAGCAGAAGGTAGCGATACCGGTCTATCCCTTTGAGTTGGCGGAACAACGCCAGGCACGCCAGGGTGGCCGTCATCAGGAAAAAACCAAGACTGAGCCCGTGGTCCAAAAACACGATAGGCCGGTAGCCGTTTCGGAAGTGCTGTTGCCAACTGTGCTGGAAAAACCCGTAAACCCAGATGTTCATTTGTGGGCTCAGGCGCACCTCGACAAAAGCAAAAGCCGCGTAGGCTGCACCGCACAATGCGATGGCCTTGAAGACTTCCAGATGTTGCACGCCGCGTTTCAGAATGGCCACGGCCAAAAAGAATGGCACCATTGCGATCACAGGTTCTGAAATCATGCTGATCGCGTCGTTGAGCGTCAGGCCCGACCGCGTGCGGTTGCCATCAATCAACGGGTCAAGATTGGTCATGACAGTCACGAAGGCCGCAGCCGACAGGATCACCAACAGCGTGTAAAAGACGACCGCCAAGGCGTGCGACCCAAGCTGGCGAGGACCATCAAGCAAAACGACCGTGGACAGGTCTTTGATCGTACTGCCCTTGTAAATGCCCCATGCCGTTTTCCGCTTCAGTCCCCTTTCGACCAACATCCGCGCCGCTTTTCGCGCCAGGCGAAGATCGCCGCCCAGCTCGCGAAAACTCTTGTCATGGGGGATATCATCAGCCTCAAGTTCCAGAATTTCAGCCCAGACAGCTGCAATCATGGGACCATGGTCTGACGGCGGCGCAACGACCTCCAACTCCGGCCAACTTGGTTTGTACCGAAACAGGAACGTCCCGATCAGGGCACTCAGAGAGATGGCTGAAAGCTTTTCGTAGTCGGGCAGGCCCGGGATCGCGATGGAAATCGTCTCGGGCAGCAACAGGTAACCGACGATGACAGACCAGATCATGCCTTTCTCGCGGCCTAACGCTGCAAAAAAGCACAAGGCCACCGCAGGCCAGATCAGAAGGACAAAGTTAGCCATTACCAGTTAACCGCAAAGCTTTCTCGATTCAGCCATTCTATACACGAACGAAGCCAAAATAAGACCTTAATACGCTACTTTTCGATCCATTCAACCAAAGCAGCCCCCGCGCAAGGCGGTGCCGTTTGGTTTGCAATGCCGCCCCTTTGATTGTCCAGTGCTTCGCCATCACGTCTTGGTCAGATCTGCCGCACCGCTGACAGCACCCTTTGGCGCAGGAGCTTTGGCCACTCTGCAAGCACGGATAACCGCCGCGGATGGCGGGACGGCGCCAGCAGGCGCTGAAGTCTAACCTTGCATGCCGGCAAGGCCTTTGGTGCCCTTCGGCGTGCTACCCGCTTGCAGTCACCCTGCGCGTTCGGTCTAACGATGCGGCTTGTGTTTGCGCGCCCCGACGCGTTCGGTCTGCCCACGAACGATGGAGAACTTGTTGAACGATCCATCCCGCGCCTCGATCTCGCTTGCCGTGGCCGTGCGCAACGGCGCACGGTACATCGAACAGGCCCTCACCGGGATCAATGCGCAAACACGCGCGCCCGATCAGGTCGTGCTGATCAACGACGGATCCCAAGACGCAACACTGGACATCCTGAACCGGTTCCGCGATCAGGCCCCCCAATACGTCCAAGTGATCAGCCAGCCGCAACGTGGGCTGGCCGCCGCGCGCAACGCCGCGCTGACTGCCGCCACGACCACGTGGCAGATTATCCTCGATGCCGATGATGTGCCGGGCCCCGCGCTTGTTGAAAAGATGGCCTCGGTCGTTGAGACCCGTCCACAGACCGCGCTGGCCTTTTGCCGGGTGCGCTACGTCGATCAACATCTGACCCCAACGGGTGTTGTCAGCCCCTGGCCAGGGGACCAACTGGATTTCACGGACTTTCTGCGTGCCAACCCGATGCATAGCACCTCGGGCACCATTTTGCGCCGCGACGCCGCACTTGCCGTCGGCGCCTTTGATGAAACCCTGACCGCAATGGCCGATGTGGATATGGCCGTCCGGATTGGACAAGCAGGGGGACGCCTGCACGCCGTGGACGAGGTTGTGGTGGACTACCGAAAGCACAAAGGCCAGGTGACATCTGACTGGCGGCGTCTGCGCGACAATTGGGAGCGTCTGTTTGAAAAGGCCCGGATTGAAGCCCCCAAGCGTGTCGGTCCGCTTGAAAGAACCGCCAGAGCCGAGAATGCGGTGTTCTGGGCGACAATGGCTTATCAGGCGGAGGAATTTTCGGATGCGCGCCAGTTGATGCGGCGCGCATGGATCGACGCCCCTGGCGTTCTGGCGCGCAAACGCGGTGCCTGGATGCGGTCTGCGGCCTGTCTTGCGACACGCCTGCCCCGGCCCCTGCACGACGCATTGCAGCGCGGCGCCAACGCCGTCGGTCGGGCCGTGCGATGATCCATATCGTTGCCCATGCCCGCAATCTCGCGCCCATCTTGAAACTGACCAAGGGGCCGCCAGCGATTGCCGATCAAATCCGCATCCATACCTATCAACGGCTCTTTTCGCGTCAGGCGGTGCCAGCTGGCGCCCTGGTGTTCACCGACTTCGATCTTTTGCAGAGTTATGAGTTGGATGCCGCCGCCCATATGGCAAACACGGTCGCTGCGCTGCGCCCTGATCTGCCGATCCTCAATCATCCCGCCCATGCGACCGAACGATTTGATCTTCTGGACCGGCTTTACCGGCAGGGGCTGAACCCGGTTGAGGTGACGCGGTTGTCAGGCGGTCGCGCGCCAGAGCACTACCCGCTATTCCTGCGGGCCGAAGATGGTTGGGCGGGGCCGGAAACCGAGATCTTGGCGGATGCCGCAGCGTTATCGCGCGCCGTCGACGGATATTCAAAGGCCGCGCGGCCGACCAAACGGCGGATCACGGTGCGTTATTGCGCCGAACCCGACGCCGACGGCTACTTTCGCAAATACGGCGCTTTCGTCATCGGCGACCGCATCGTGTCGCAACACATCATGCGCAGCCAGGCCTGGGTCGTGAAACACAAAAAACGCGAGGATGACGCGGCCTTTATCGAAGAAGAACACCGCTTTTGCGAAAAAAACCCCCATCAGACGTTCCTTCTGGACGTCGCGGCGGCGGGTGGGATCACCTTCGGGCGGATCGATTATGGGATCTGGCGCGGCGCCCCGGTGGTGTTTGAGATCAACCTCAACCCCACCTTTCCGGGCATGAAGGCCAGCGCCGCGCCGGAGCGCAACACGCGCAAGGCAGTCTTGTTTCCCCAACTGGCAGCGGCGTTTGAGGCCGTGAACCCAGGTGCCGCAGCATCAAAAGGGGAAATTGCCACGCCCCTTGATCATCTGCCCGGCGCCCAGTTCATCGAACGCGAAGCCTGGTACCGTGACCTGCCACACAGCCTGTTGCAACGCGCGCGCTGGCAACGCATGCGCGACGCCCGGCGCACCCGGACGAAAGGGTAATCGCTCAGAGTTTGTGCAAGGCCCGAAACGCAGCATCGCTTTGAGACAACTCGGCAAACGTCCCCTCGGCGATCTTGCGCCCGCGCGACAGAACGTGAACCCGGTCGCAGCGCTCAAGCGAGGTCAGACGGTGGGCGACCATCAGAACCGCCATGTCGCCCGCATGGGTCTTCAACCGGTCAAGGACGGCCGTTTCCGTGGCCGTGTCCAGCGCACTCGTCGCCTCGTCCAGCACCAGAAAGTCGGGCTGGCGGTACAGCGCGCGCGCGATACCAACGCGCTGGCGCTGGCCACCTGACAGGCGCACCCCCAACTCGCCGACGCGGGTCTCAAGCCCCTTGGGCAGTTCGGCCACAAAGCCGCCAAGGGCCGCCGCCTCAAGGCAGCTTTCGATCCTTGCAATGTCGCGGTCTTCAGCGGCGATACCAAACGCGATATTGGCCGCCAGCGTGTCATCGGCCAGATGTATCGTCTGCGGCACATATCCCACGACCTGCTGCCAGGACCGCAAGGTTGCAGGCGTGACGGGCTGACCATCGACCAGGATCTCACCGGCCTGCAACGGCAGTAGCCCCAGGACAACATCGACCAAAGTCGACTTTCCCGCACCCGTTTCACCGGCAAGACCCACAATCTCGCCCGCGCCAACTTTTAGGCTAACGTCCGTCAGCGCCGCGGCCTGCCCGCCCGCGTGTGTATAGGTCAAATCGCGCACCGCAAGCGCATCATGCAACCGCAGCGGCGCGGGATCGCCAAGGCTCGCAGGGCCCCGCAACCGGGTGATGTCGCCGTGCACTGCATCCAGCGCTGGGGCATGGGCGCGCAGGGTCGCGAAAGCCACGAACAGCTGCTGAAGAACCGGGAACAGACGGATGCCTGCCACGGCAAACAGGCTCATCATCGGCAAGGCGTCCAGAAGCGCGGCGTCGCTCGACACCAAGATCCACAGCACAAACAGGATCATCCCGCCAAAGATCACCGCCTCAAGCCCATAGCTTGGCAAATCCGACATCAGCTTGATGCGCGTGCGGATGTCGGACATGCGCGCGGCTTGTGCGCCATAGCGGGCCAGAAACCACGGCTCGAGGTGATGAAGCTTGACCGCCTTGATGCCGCTCATCGCTTCTTGCACGACTTCAAAGCGCGCCTTGTTGGCCGTGACCCGCGCGTCGCCCAGCCGCGACAATCGCCGGCGCATTGCATAAAACACCAGACCGTAGGACCCGCCGATCATCGCAGCCAGCGTCAGGGTGACGCCGGGGTTGGCCGCAAACAGCACCAGAATCAGACACCCGCTGACAGCGGTCAGGGACAAAAGCCGGATTCCGGTCATGACCGAGTTTTCGACCACCTGCTCGACCTCCGACAGGACCGACTTGTTCAGGTCCGAACTGTGCCGGCCAAGAAACCAGGCGTAATCCTGGCTGAGATAGCGCCCCATCAACACGGTGCTGAACTCGGCCGTCAACCCGCGGGCAAACCGGGTTTGAACGACCAGGGCGAAGGCCCGAAAGGCGATCGCACCGCAAAGGGCCATGAAGGACACCGCACCCAGCGTGATCAGCACCGCGCGGTGGCTGCTCAATCCAAGCCACTGTGCCACCGCCGTGGCCCAGCCGGCGTTTGACAAGATGTCGGGGTCTGCCGCAGCCGCTACAAACGGCAGCACAGACAAAACACCCAGGGTTTCAGCAAGACCGACAAAGGCGGACATCGCGCAAATCAGGACAAAAGACCGCCGCGCGGCCTCCGGCAGGATCGCGTAGATTTTGGCATAATGCCCTAGCACCGTGCAGCGCCGCTAAGGTCGAGTTTGGGCATCAAAGCTCTTGTCATTTCGCGGGTCCACGTGTCGAGTGGTCAGAGCCCTAGCGCGTCGCAGCCCCCGGGATCAACCTTGGCGCCGCGGCTGGCGCCGGGCGACCAACAGGCGATGTTGCGTACCGATCGGTCGCGCGCGCGCGATAAGGAAGGGGGGCACGACAAGATGAGATGCATTGGAATGGTGCTTGGCGCCCTTGCCTTGGTCGCGATGGGTCCAGGTGTGGCGCGGGCAGACTGCAACGCATACTTCAAGGATCAACGCTTCACGCTCGTTGTGCCGTTTGGCGCCGGCGGCGGCTATGACGCGTATGCCCGCGCCTTTGCGCCGGTTTTTGAAGACATCACGGCCGCGAACGTCCAGGTCGCCAACATCACCGGTGGTGGCGGGATCATTGGCGCGGGCCGGGTGGCAAACGCGCACGCGGATGATCGCGTGTTTGGCTTTTTCTCCTCAAGCCGCGCAAACGCCTACCACACCGAAGTCCCTGACAGCCCGGGCTTGGTTCCCTTGGCAGGTGTTCAGCTTGAATATGAGGTTTGGATCGCGGCCGCGGGGACAAATCTTGAAGACCTATTGGAAACGGGCATCGTGTCCGGCGGCAGCAGTTTTTACACCGGCGTCACCGATACAGCCTTCGCAGCCATGGCATTGGGCGCAGACGTTTCACTGGTCTCTGGCTACGATGGGTCAGCTGAAAGCAGTGCTGCAATTCTTCGGGGCGAAGTCGATCTCGCCGGGCGCACAGCATCCTCAGCCCTAAAGGCCAAAGCAACAGGTGAATTCGACATCCTTTTGACGCTGACGGACGAGCCCGTCGACGGACTAGGTGTCCCTGCCTTGGGCAATCTGGCAGCGGCGCGGGCTGTGGGGTTAAGCCCTGAAGAGCGTGCCGAGCGGATGAAATTTGCCGCTCTTGCGCCTAAACTAACCCAAAACTTGCGGGCATTCTGGGCAAGTTCCCAACTGGCACCTGAAGCACTGGCCTGCCTTGTCGAAGGCGTTTCCGACGCCGTAGCAAGTGCTGCCTATTTGGAAGCCGCCGCCGCCATCGGCCGACCCGTAACATCCATCGCGCAACATGACGCAGTGGCGTTCTTTCAGGCGACATCGGCGGCCTTTGAAGAAAGCGAGCCCCTGATTGAAGCGCTGCGCGACACACTGAAATAGACCGGGGCCCAGCACGGGTTTTTGGTCTTTACACGCCCCGGCTTCACCGCTTTGACTGTCTTCGACATTTAAATGGGGTGGCACTCAGATGAAAACCGGTTTCCGCCGCGCGCTGTTTGGCGCCGGAGTACTCTGTGCTGGTGTTGCACAGACGCAGGCTTGTGAAGACTACTTTGCAGATCAAAGGTTCACCTTGCTGGTGCCCCATAGTGCGGGCGGCGGCTTTGACGCTTACGCGCGCGCCTTCGCCCCCGCGTTTGAAGAGGCAACCGGTGCCACCATGGTCGTCAACAACCTGACCGCCGCCAATGGCGCGGTGGCCATGGCCCGGATCGTCGAGGCCAGTGCCGAAGACCGGGTGATCGGGATGTCCAGCATCGGCGTGCCGGTGGAAATCCCGGACTTCGACCCGATGTCCGTGACCCCTGTGGTCAGCCTTTATTCTGACGTCACCGCCTGGGTGACGGCCGCCGATACCGAGCTTGATGCGCTTTGGGACAAAGGGATTATCGCCGGTGGCGACACGCTTGTGCAGGCTCTGCCGAACCTTGGGCTTGTGGCCAAAGCACTTGATGTCGAGATGTCGATCGTCACCGGTTATGACGGGTCGTCGGCGGTGAACGCAGCCATTCTGCGCGATGAGATTGATCTTGACGCGCGCTCTACAGGATCAGCGCAACGGGCCGAAGAAGGTGGCGACCTGAAGCTTGCCATGACATTGACCACGTCCCCTGTGCCCGGCACCGATGCCCCGGCCTTTGGCGAGATTTTCGCCGCACGCTTGGACGGCGCAACCGAAGAAGAGCGCACCCAGCGCCAATTCTACGCCGATATTGTCGCCGGACTGTCGCTGTCGATGCGCACGCTTTTCGTGAGCCATGCAATCACCGGCGATGATCTGGCCTGCATCGTCGATACGTTGGACGAGGTTGCCAACAGCGAGGCGTTCCGCACCGCCGCTGAAGCCGTCAAACGCCCGGTTGAAGTCAGCTCCCACGAAGAAAGCAAGGCGCGCTACACCGACTTTGTGCGTGCGACCCAAGCCAGTCAAAGCGTGCTGAAAGCGATCCGGCCCGAATTTGAATAACCCGCGTTTGAATAGCCCCAAAGGGCTGGTTCTGGGGCCCGCCGCGTGACCTCTTTCGGCGCCGCTGCAGTCGAAGGCTTGAGCGCGGTCTTTTCTTTTCCCGGCATCTTGATCCCCATCGCGGGCACCCTGATTGCGATGACCACATCGTTCCTGCCGGGCATTGGGTCATCGAGCCTGATCGGCATCGTTCTGGTGGCCACACTGACCTGGGACCCGGTATCGGTGATGCTGCTGTTTGGTGCGCTGACGGGTGGGGCGACCTTCATGGGCTCGATCACGGCGATCTTGTTCAACATCCCCGGCTCGACACCAAGTTCGGCCGCCCTGTTGGACGGCTACCCCTTGGGCGAACGCGGCTATCCCCAAACAGCCATTGCCTGCGCGGCCACGGCCTCGGCGCTGGGATCGCTCTTCGGTGTGATCGTGCTGTTGACGATCCTGCCCTACATCCGTCCGTTCCTTTTGGCCTTCGGCGCGTTTGAGATGCTGCTTTTGGGCATCTGGGGGCTGACGACACTGGTGGCGGTGCCGAATGTGTCGCCCATCAAAGGGCTGGCGATGTGCCTTTTGGGCTTTCTGGTGGGCATGATTGGCAGCGATCCAATCTCAGGCGATCCACGCTGGACCTTCGGCAGTTTCGTGCTGTTTCAGGGCCTGCCGCTGGTGTCGCTGATGCTGGGAATTTTCACCTTTTCAGAACTGATCGGCTGGGCGCGCCGCTACGATCTACAAACCCCGACCCTGTCCAAACGCGCCGCCGATGACAGCACCTGGCGGGGCATTGTCGCGGTGTTCCGCCACTGGGCCCTAAGCTTGCGGTCGGCCATTATCGGCACGGTCGTGGGCATTATCCCCGGCGTCGGGGGCACGGTGGCGGGCTTTGTGGCCTACGGGCAGGCCGTGTCGACCACAAAGGACCCCAATGCAACCTTCGGCAAGGGTGATATTCGCGGGCTGATCGCACCGGAATCGGCCATTGATTCCAAAGACGGCGGGTCGCTTTTACCGGTGATTTCCTTCGGCATCCCAGGCAGTGAAAGCGGCGTGATCCTGCTGTTGGTCTTTTCAATTCACGGGATTGTGCCAGGGGTGAACCTGCTGACAGAGCAGTTGCACCTGAGTTACATCCTGATTTTCGCGCTGTTGTTTTCGAACGTGCTGACGTCGATCATCGGGGTGGGGCTGGCGCCCTACCTAGCGCGTCTCAAAGACCTCAGGATCGATCTGATTGTCCTGCCCGCTTTGTTGATCAGCGCAGTGGCCATTGTTCAGCTTCAGGGGCAATTGTCGGACCTGTTGGTGGCGGTCCTGTTCGGGATCGGAGCTTACTTTCTACGCCGCAATGACTGGCCGCGCGTGCCTTTCGTGATCGCCCTGGTCTTGGGGGCGTTTCTGGAATCCAACCTGTCGTTGTCCATTCGGCTGATCGAGCTTGGGCGCATCTCGCCGTTAGAACGGCCAGCCTCGCTGGTGCTGATGGCCCTGACCCTGGTGTCGCTTTGGTGGATGACGCGCCGGAGGGTGCGCAAGAAACAGGATTACACCACGCCAGAGGATCTGCCTATCGCGCTGGTCCTTGCGATCGGGCTGGCGGTTTTGCTTGCGGTCGCACTCTTTTCCGCGCGGCCCTATTCGGCGATCTCGTTCGTTGTGGTCGGTGGCGCATTGGCGACCGTACTTGCCATCGCGGCGATCTCATGGCGCGCTCATGGGGCGGCATTGGGCATCGCGGTGCCCGCTTCGCACCGTGTCCCGCTTTCGGCGCTGGCAGGCCTGCCGGTGGCGGTGATCCTTCTGGGACTGCCTGCGGGTTTCGCGGTCACGGTCTTTGCCTGGCAGGTTGCGATGGGCGCGCCGTCAAGACGTGTGCTCCTGCGCGCCGGTCTGGCCGCCCTGGCCACGGGCGCAGCGAGCTATCTGTACGTCACACAGTTTGCAAATCTTTTGCTGCCCGACCCTATGATCGCGCGCCTATGGGGTGGCTAGCTTGCGCGCCTGAAAGCCCACACGCGTGTTCCTGTCTTTTTGGGGCAGCGCATTGAGGGGACCGGCCGTCGTCTTGGCGGCATCAAAGGCGACCAGGTCCAGCGCCAGCCCCGCAGCATCAAAGGCGGCACGGAATTGCGCTTCGGTCCAATGGCCTTCAAGACTGCGCGGCATCGGATCCTCGCGCAACAGCGCTTCAAACACCGCGACATCGCGTGCAGCCATCCCCCACTCGGTTGCCAATTTACCAAGACGCTGGGCGCGCGCGTCCAGCCGCGCAGGGTCCTTTGGTTTGCGCGCTTGCCCGTCTTTGGCAGCCACCGAGCTCGTCACCAGCGCAACACCACCGGGCCGCAGGTGATCGGCCCAAACTGCAACCAGGTCCTTGCGTTTCTCACGCGGCAGAAAACTGACGAACGAATGGCTGAGGATCGCATCCACGGGCGCAATATCAAGGGCCAGAATATCAGTCTGGATCGTTGTCAGCTTCAGGCCCAACTGCGCGGCCATCATGGTGTTCTGCGCCCCCGGGGTGGCACAGATATCGGCGAAGACAAACTCGGTCCGGGCGGCCGCGTCCCCCATGGATTGCACCGCCAGCGCCATAAGGCCGGTGTCGGCCCCGCCTGAGATCAGCACCCGTGGCGCGTCCAGCGCGCGCGCGTCGGTAAGTCCGTTGGCATAAAACCCAGCGCCTGCCGGGGCCACCCCACCCGCCGACAACAGACGCGTCAGACTCCACGTCCGGTGATAGGCCATGCACCCCGGCCCACAGAGATCTGGCGCCTTGTCCCAGGCCAATTTGGCAGCCTCTTCAAGGGGTTCAAAGGGAATGGGACGCTGTTTGGCGAACATCGCGGTTTCCTTTTCGACCTGCCTAGCCGATGGGTCTGCGGCTCGCAATTCAATCACCCAAAGGTCGCGCCGTCGTTGGCCGTAAAGTTTCAAACACCTCCCTTGGGACCACCCCCCGGAAACATGGACAAATAGCGATAGTTTCGCACTCCGATTGCGTTAACGTAGCGGAATGTCGGATTTCGACCTTATAGAGTCCATATTGGGCATCGCCGAGACGGGCCGCTTTGACCGGGCCACCGATGTCATGGCGCATAATATCGCCGGCTGTGTTGGTCTGCATTGCAGCTTTACCAGCGCCAGCGGCGCCCGCCGCCAGATGGCCTATTCAATGACGCCTGAGGTGGTCGGCGAACGCCTGAAGACCGATTTCCTGACCCCGCAAGACAACCCCATGATCGCCGGAGCCCACCGGCTGCCCATTGGTAAGCTGACCATGGTCGAACGGTTTGTGGACATGGACGCCTATCTGGAAAGTCAGCTTTATCAGGAAATGATCGAGCCTTATGACACGCCCTATATCTCGACCATTCTCCTGCCCGGGCGTCACGGCATGGTGTCGTTCGGGCTGGGCCAACGCGACGGGATGACCGAGCTGAGCTTGCAACGCGCCGAAACCATGGCGTTTCATGTGGCGCGCGCGCTTGATCTATACATGGGGTCCTGCGCGCCGGACCGGAACGCTTTTCTGGTCGATCCGGCGGGCTGCCTTGTGGGCCAGTCGGATTTCAGCGTCTCGCGGGTGACACAGGGCGCGCTGCGGCAATCTTATCGCGGCGGACCCATTCGACCCTTCATGCCCGACATGGTGCCCGCGTTCGAAAAGGCTTTGACCACGGTCGGTGAAACCGGGCGGTCCCAGCGCATAATCTGCCCCAATGGGCATGGTGTGCCGGTGGTTGTTACCGTCTCGCCGGGACCGCCGGACGGCATTCGCAATGTGGTCTGGGTGCATCTGGAAACAGCGCAACGTCTGGAATGGACCCAGGACGAGCTGCGCGCGATCCACAATCTGACCAAGCGCGAGGCCACGGTGGTCGACGCATTTTTGGCCGGCGCCGATATCCCGACGGCGGCCCGAACCCTCGGGCTGAGCGAGCGCAGCGTGCGGACCTATCTGTCGAATGTCTTCAGCAAGATGGGCGTGTCGTCCCAGATTGAGCTTTTGCGCACGTTGCTCGGACCGCAGTAGGCCCGTCGTAAGCCCGCACCACCTGTTGACTGACCCTATTCCGCCGCTTGCACGCCAACCTCTGCACCTGGCTCGGCAATCGCCATCTTGCCCAGAACATCGCGGGCCAGAGCGAGCGTTCCGCCACCCTTCATCAACTCCATCGCGGACACCTCGACCCCGAAGCCCGCACCCAGCGCGGTCTGCAATTCAACCGTCATAAGGCTATCAAGGCCAAGTTCAGCCAGTGGCGTTTCCGCATCGATGTCATCGGCGGCGACGCGCAGGGTGTCGGCGACGACGCCCTTGGCGGCGGCGTGCACCATGTCAAGCCGGGCGTCCGCCCCAAGGCCTTCAAGCGCACGGACCAATTCGCCCAATTCGGAATTGTCCAGATTGCCACGGATATCTTCAAAGAACGGCTCGGCAGCCTTACCCGGCGCGGCGCTTGCCCATTTCGCCCAGTCAAGGTCACCGACGATGATCTGTGGCGTCTTTAGCGGCAGGACCGCTTCGAAGACACGGCGGAACGCCTCGGGCGCCATGGAATACAGCCCAAGCGAGTCAAAGTAATCGACGACCGCGGGGTTCTGCGCGGCCATGCCCAGTTCGGCCACTGGGCCCCAGTTGATGCTCAGCGCTGGCAACCCCTGGCGGTGCCGCTGGTGGGCCAGCGCATCGGCAAAGCAATTGGCCGCCGCGTAGCCACTTTGGCCCGCATTGCCCACGATCGCTGACACCGACGAATAGATCACAAAAAGATCGAGCGGCAGGTCCCTTGTCGCCATATGCCAGTTCCACGCGCCGATGGCTTTGGGCGCCATGACCCGCGACATCCGGTCTTCGGTCTGCCCCGTGATCAACCCGTCATCCAGGACCCCTGCCCCGTGGATCACGCCGCGCAAAGGAAAATGGCTGGCGGCGATGTCCGCGACCAGTGCGTCAACACCTGCGGCATCGGTGACATCAAGCGCGTGGGCCTCAACCGAATAGCCTTTTGCGCGCAGCGCCGCGATCGCCTCGGGCGCGCCTTTGGTGTCGATGCCGCGCCGGCCACACAGGATGATATGGCCTGCCCCCAACTCGCCCAGCATCTGTCCGGTCAAAAGGCCAAGACCTGTCAGCCCGCCGGTGACAACATACGTGGCGTCATCGCGCAGGATTTGTGCGGCCGTCTTGGGTTGCGCACGCACCGGAACCTCGGCGTCCTGGTCGAAGGTCACCACGACCTTGCCAACATTCTGCGACTGAGACAGCAGCCGGAACCCATCGACAATTTCGGATGCGGGCACTGTCATCGGCTCATCAAGGTCGACTTGGCGCGTCTCAAGCACCGCCCAAAGGTCGCCCAACATCTTTTTGTATTGGTCAGGGCGTTCGGCCATCCGCCGATCAAGGTCAAGCGCGGTATAACTCAGCCCGCTATTGAAGGGCGCCAACCGCATCGCGCGGTCGGTCTGAAAGTCCCGTTTGCCGATCTCGATGAATCGGCCATGGGGGCTGAGCAACTCAAGGCTTGCCACCGCCGCCTCGCCCGCGAGCGAGTTCAACACAACATCGACAGCCTTGCCGCCCGTGTCCCGACGGATCGCTTCGGCGAAATCGAGCGTGCGGGAATCGTAGACCGCTTTGCAGCCCTGCTTCAGCAGCATGTCACGTTTGGCCTGTGTGCCTGCGGTCGCGTAAATCTCGGCACCGATCATTTTGGCCACTTTGACCGCCGCCTGTCCCACACCGCCGGCCGCTCCGTGGATCAACACCCGTTCGCCAGCAACAAGACACCCCGGCCCCGTCAGGCCGTAGTGCGCGGTCACGTAAACCACCAAAAGCGACGCGCTTTGTGCGTGGGTCAAACCGTCGATCTGCGGTTTGAAGAAGAACCCGTCCAGCTTTTGGTTAAACAGCGAGCGGAACCCGCCCTTGGGTTGGGCGACAATCCGGTCGCCGACGGCCAGGCTGGTGACACCTTGGCCCAGCGCCACCACAGTGGCGGCGGTTTCCATGCCCAGTGTCTCGCCATGATAGGTGTTTTCGATCGCATCACGTTCAAGAAGCCCCAACACCTTCAGGACGTCCTTGAAATTGATCGCGGCGGCTTCCGCGCGCAACTGGACTTCGCCCGGCCCGGGCGGTGGAACATGGGCGTCTTCCCAGACAAGGCTTTCAAGATTGCCGATCTGGTCAAACGCCAGCGACATCGGAGCGTCCGCGATCCGGCGCGTTTGGGTTTCTAGCCCGTCGCGGGGATCGAAGGTTTTGCGGCGCACACGCACGACTTCGCGGCCCGTGGGTGTCCAGCGCACTTCGCGTTCGGCAAGTTCGCCCAAAAGCTCTGGCATCGCGCAGTCCCAACTGGCGGGCACATCAGGCATTGCAGAAAGGTCGACCGCAATGGGTGACAATTCGGGGTGTTCGGTGCCAAGAACGCGAACCACACCGATGGCGGCGGCCCCGCGCGGGCTTTCAGCTGCGCCGGGGGGCAAGATCACAGCCAGACGCGGATTGGGATTGGCCGCGACCGCGTCCTGCGCGGTGTGCAGCAAAAGATGGGCAAGCGCGAGACCAGCGTCATCGCCTGGCTGGTCATGCGCAACGACCACCACCAGATCGAAGGTCTCGTTTGCGGCGCGTTCGGCCAAAGACGCGACGGCTTTAACCGTATCTCCGCGTGCGCTCAGCGCTTCACTCAAAGCGGGCGCGTCACCGATAAGTGCCACGCGCTGCGGCAAAATTTCCGGCGTCGCAACGCGATCGGCGTCACGCCAAAGCGTTTCATAAAGCCAGTTCGCCCAGTCCGGCGCCCCCGATGCCCCGTCCTGCAGTTTTTGGCATTGTAGCCCCGAAACCTCGACCAGGACCTCACCTGTTTCAGACAAAAGCGCCAGGTCACCGTGCAGCATATCACTGCCGCGCCGGACGCGAGCGTTACACCAGCGCACTGGGACGTCGCTGCGGTGAAGCCGGATCTGGCGGATCGACACGGGCACATAAAGTGCCTGATCATCGCCGTCGCCGCTCGCGGCAATCAACGCGTGAAAACAGGCGTCCAATACGCAAGGGTCCAGCACGTCATCTGATGGGACCTCAGTGACCTTGGCCAGCACGCGGTCGCCGTCGACCCGCACCGCGCCCAGTCGCTGGAACGCAGGCCCATAGGCCAGTCCGCGCTCGGCCAGCTGGGCGTAGATCTCAGGCGCATCAATCCAATCGGCATGATCGCCAGCAAGTGCTATTGGACCCGGCGCATCGGGGGCCGCGGTGGACAGCCGCACGGTGGCATGGCGTTGCCAGACATCCGACATGGCCGTTTCGCGCGAATGCACGCTTAACTCGGTGCCGGTCTCATCGAGCGATACGCGCATCTCAGGGCAGGTGCCGGCGCCAATGACAAAGCCACGGCGAAACTTGATCCGGTCAAGGACCAGCCGGTTTTCGCGCCCTTCGCGTTCAGCCAAAAGGGCAAAGGCGGCACTGACGTAACCAGCACCTGGAAAGACAACCGCACCATCGACGACATGATCGTCAAGCCACGGCATTCGCACCGTCGATACGCTGGCCTGCCAGGTGGGCCCGGGCGCCTCAACCGGCTCGCCCAAAATGTCGGGCGCGCTTACTCCAAGGCGATCATCGCGGCTTTTGGTGGTTTCTTTCCAAAGCCGCTGGCGCTGGTAGGGATAGGCGGGCAACGTGACCTGCCGCCCCTGAGGGTGAAGCCGCGCCCAATCAAAGCTGGCCCCCGTCGCATGAAGGCGCGCCATCGCATCGCCAAGCGCTGTTTCGTCATCGAGCTTGCGGCTGAGGGTCGCGATGACCGCGCCGGTATGGCCCGCCCCGTTGAGGGTCGCGCGAATGGCTTGAGACAGCACCGGATGGGGCCCGACTTCCAGAAAGTGCCGGTGCCCCTGATCCAAAAGCGTCTTGACCGCGTCGTGAAACCGCACCGGCTGGCGGACGTTCTTCCACCAGTAATCGGCATCAAAGCGGTCGGTCTCGGTCACAAAACCACCGCTGACGGTCGACACCAGCGGCACGGCGGCCGGCGCGCCGTCCAACCCGGCAAGGGCCGCGCGCAAGTCATCTTCCAGCGGGTCCATATCACTGCTGTGATAGGCGATCTCGACGCTCAAGAAGCGGTTGAACACGCCGGTCTCGTCGAGGTCCTGCGCGATCCGCTTGAGCGAGGCTTCCGACCCCGCCAGGGTCAGCGTGTCGGGCGCATTGACCGCCGCGACCGAAACATCCGGGCCAAGGCGCGCGATCTTCTCGGCGGCGGCCTCTTCGGACAGGGCCACCGCCAGCATGGTGCCGCGCCCGGCCATACGCGATTGCAACTGGCTGCGGTGGTAGGCAACCGTGCAGGCGTCTTTCATCGACAAAATCCCAGCCGCATAGCCGCTGCCAATCTCGCCCACGGAATGTCCGACCATTGCCGCAGCCGTAATGCCGCGCGCGCGCAAAAGCTCGGTCAGGCCGATCTGCAAGACCACGTTGGCAGGCTGCGCGATTGTGGTATCGGCCATTCGGCTGGCGTCGCCGTGTTTCATCATTTCATCAAGGATCGACCAGCCCGACAGGTCCCGAAAGATCGCATCGGCCTGGCGGGCGGCATCTGCAAAGACGGGCTCAGACGCCATAAGGCCCGCGCCCATGCCTGCGTATTGCGGGCCCATGCCGCTGAACACAAAGACCGGGTCGGGCGAGGCGGCGCCGGTATCGCTGGCCACGGCACGCTCTGTCATGATGCCGTCGACGCTGTCACCGGCCCCAAAGCGCGCCAGTTTGTCGGCCAGTGCAGTCGCATCCGCCGCGCGGGCCACCAGACGATGCGCCAGATGGGGCCGGCGGTGCGACGCCGTCCAAAGCACATCATTGACCGACGCGGGGTTGGCACGCAGGGTTTGAGCGACCGCGCCCGCGCGTTCCCGCAAGGCGCCCGGGTCGCGCGCCGACAACGGCAAAACACAGGCAAACTGGGCGGGAATGTCGCCTTCGATCGTATCTTCATCATCCGGCGCGGCCCGCAAAAGCGCCATTGCATTGGTGCCACCGTAGCCGAATGAGTTCACCGCCGCATGAGCGGCGCCGTCGTCCGGGATGGTCAGCGGCTGCGGCGCACGCGCGATCTCGATGCCCAGATCGGCAAACGGGATTTTGGGGTTCAACGCGTCAAGATTGCCCTGGGGCGCGACAGTGCGATGCTTCAACGTCAGGGCCGCTTTGATCACCCCGGCGATGCCTGCCCCGGCTTCCTGGTGGCCAATCGCGGATTTGAGCGACCGGACCGGCAAGGCGGTCTCGCGCCCGTGTCCCAGAACGCTGCCGATGGCATCGCATTCAATGGGGTCGCCCACCGGCGTGCCGGTGCCATGGGCTTCAACGTAAGTCACATCGCGCGCAGGCACCTCCGCCTCTGCCAGCACCTTTTCGATCAGCCGCTTTTGTGCAGCACCGCTGGGCACTGACATCCCGTTCGTGCGCCCGTCCTGGTTGACGCCCGTGCCCGCGATCACCGCATAAATGCGGTCGCCGTCGCGTTCGGCAGCCGCGAGCGGTTTCAACAAAAGCATCCCGCCGCCTTCGCCCCGGCCGTAGCCATCGGCGCGCGCGTCAAAGGCCTTGCTACGTCCGTCGGCGGCCAGATAGTGCCCTGCCCCCATGATCATCATGTATTCCGGCCGCGTCATGATGTTGACGCCGCCCACCAAGGCCAGCTCGCAATCGCCCGCCGCAAGCGAGCGCTTGGCGTAGTGAAGCGCCACCAAAGACGACGAACAGGCGGTATCAATCGTCAGGCTCGGCCCTTCCAACCCGAACACATAGGAAATCCGGTTCGACAAGATCGCCATCGTCGACGACG
Source organism: Pseudomonadota bacterium (assembly GCA_038530285.1). Classification (GTDB taxonomy): domain Bacteria; phylum Pseudomonadota; class Alphaproteobacteria; order Rhodobacterales; family Rhodobacteraceae; genus JASJAR01. The sequence goes on along the minus strand of JBCBCY010000007.1, from coordinate 104,537 downwards.
TCGCGGTGTGGGTGTCGATGACCGCGCGGTTGAACGGGCTCATCTGGGTGATCTTGTTGTCCAGCGTGAAGCAGCCCAGAAAAACCCCGGTCTGGGACGCGGCCATGGTGTCAAGCGACACCCCGGCGTCTTCGACCGCTTCAAAGGCCATTTCCAGCATGATCCTTTGTTGGGGGTCCATGCTTTCGGCTTCCCGGGCGCTGATCCCGAAAAAGCCGGGATCAAAGTCAAACGGCGACCAGTCGGACAAAAAGGCACCCCGGTTGACGTAGGTTTTTCCCGGCAGGTCTTTGCGGGGGTCGTAGTGTTCGGTCAGGCTCCACCGGTCGGCGGGAACATCGCAAACCCCGTCGCCCCCCGCCTTTAGAAACGACCAAAAGGCTTCGGTGCCATGAACACCGCCCGGGTAGCGGCACCCGATCCCTATGATGGCCACATCATTGTTTGCCGAATTGGCGCTTGCCCGAATTGAAGTGTTCACGATCAAACCTCTGGAAACGTTTTTTTTGAAATTCGATCATTGGGTTAGCGGCTTAATCCCTTTCGAAGTATCGCCAAATGACGATGGCTTGCGCTGTGGCGGATCGTTTTGAGGGGCTTCGGGCCGCTTTTTTTCCTATGGCGCCCGAGGTGCTCGCCAAACAGGCAACTGTGCAGCAGTGCGCAGATGCCTCGGCCCTGAAGTCATGGCTGAAAAAAGCCATCTTCCCGCTTCAAGAGTTGCCCGATACTTGCCGAACGTGTAGCTGGGAAATCAATGGCGCGTCTTCTTTTCCTCTTTGTTGTTATGGTCTTGGGCCTTAGCGCGCCGGGCCGCGCACAGCATGCCGAACTTGATGGTTTGGAAATCCGTCCCTCGGGCGAGGCTTATATTCGCGCCACCCGGCTTAGGGGGCTCGACCGCGCGGTGGCCTATTTTGACCCAAGCCAACCCCCACCGCCGTTTGAGGCGCCCGAACCCGAACGCACCGAGAACACCACATCGCTTGATGCGCAGCCTGAGCCGGTGCGCAATGTGATGATTATTGTCTCAGCCGCCATGCTGATGCTGATCGCCTATCTGGTGGTCACCAATGCCGGTGGCCTGTCGGTGGCCCTTGCCAAACCAGGTGACGCGTCGGGCGGGCGCGCCGCAGGAAAGGGCGGCCGTGGGTCGCCTGAGACGGCCCGCGCCATGGGCCTGGACGCGATCCTGGCGATGCAGGACCGGCGCGAAGCGCTCGTCGCGCTGTGCCGGTCGCTTCTGGCCCGGGTTGTGGCCGCTGAAGGGGTACTTTTGCACAAAAGCTGGACAGACCGCGACACCCTGCGCCGTGTGCCGCGCGATCACCCGCACAGGGCCGCACTGCAAGAGCTCGTTTTTGCCAGCGAAAAGGTCCAGTTCGGCGGGCGCGACGTTACAGATGAAGATTTTCGCGACCATGTCGACCGATTGCGCAGCCTATGGACATCGGGGGCAGCCACATGAGCGACGCCGCCACCGAACCGCGCGCCAAGATTGGCGCCGACAAGATCATATTGGGCGCCGTGGCCCTTGCCCTTCTGCTTGCCGTGGCGCTGGTGTTTTCCCAGCGCCAGCAGGCGTTGCGCAGTTCAGCGTCTGGCCTTGACGGGCTGCGGGTCTGGCTGTCGTCCGAAGGCATTGATGCGCAGAATTTCCTGGGCGGATGGCCGGTTCCGGCCGAAGACGTGGGGCTGTTGGTCATCCCGCTTTATGACACCGAGCCCGGGCAGGAACGTGTCCCGCCCAAGACCAAAGAAGAGCTGGTTTTTCAGCAAGATGAATACGACCTGTCGTGGTCGCCGATCTGGGACAAGGCCGATATGGTGCCGACCGTTGTCGTTCTGCCCAAGTGGCGCAGCGGAATGCGGCTGACGAAGCTTGCGCATCCGGCACTTGTGTCGTCTGGCAAAGAGATCGAGCGGCTGGGTCAAACCATTGTCGCCGGTGGCGATTTCACACTGGCCTACGGACGCACGCCCTTCACCGAATTTTCGTATAATCAGGCCGACGGCACCCGCATGGGCGCCATCGTCTATGCTGCGCAGACCTTTTCCAGCGCGCAATGTCGCCCGGTGGTGGGCACAAAAGAGGCCATGATCGTCGGCGATTGCATTGCTCGGGTTGGCGGCGGTGACCTGCGCATTGGTGTGGTCTCTGACCCCGATCTGGTGAACAATCACGGGCTGACCCTTGGCGACAACGCCTTTATCGTGCGCGATCTGGTCAAGGTCTTTGCCAACGACAAGCGCGTGCTGGTCGATTACAGCCGCATTAATTGGCTGACGACCGGGAATGAACGGTCCGACCGCGAACGCACATGGGCAGACCTGTGGCGGTTTTTCAGCCCGCCGTTCACGCTGATCTGGTTTGGGGGTCTGTTGGTCTTTGCCCTTGTGCTTTGGCGCGCGGGCCTGCGGTTTGGCCCCGCCGCGGCGGGTCTTTCGCGCCAGGGTGCGAGCAAAACCATGGCCATCGCCGCGCGCGCCCGCCTGATGCTGATGTCCGGACGCGCCGGTGCCCTGGCCGAAGACTACATGCGCGCGCGCCTGGCCACGACGGCCTCCACCATCTTCGGCACCGCCCATGCGCGGGGCTTTTCCTCGCCCGAGAGCTTTTTGAACTACACCAGACGGCGCCACCCGGACCATGCCCCGGCGCTGACCGAAGCCCTAAACACCATCCAAAGCCTGCCACCGGCCGCAACCGCCCGCCACGCGATGGATGTGATTGATACCCTCGATACCATTTTGGAGACGATAGCCCATGACACTCGAAGCGCTCAGCGCGCGCGCTGACAGCCTTCGCGCTGAGATCGGCAAGACCGTTCTTGGCCAGGAAGACACGATAGACTTTCTGATCACCGCACTTTTTGCGCGCGGCCATGTGCTGCTGGAAGGCCCGCCCGGCAGTGCCAAAACGCTTCTGGCGCGCAGCTTTGCGGCTGCCTTGTCGCTCGATTTCGGGCGGATCCAGTTCACCCCCGATCTGATGCCGGGCGATGTGCTTGGAACTTCGATTTTCAACTTTCAGACCAATGATTTCATCCTCACCAAAGGCCCGGTGTTCTGCGATGTGCTTTTGGCCGATGAGATCAACCGCGCCCCGCCCAAAACCCAGGCTGCGCTGTTGCAGGCGATGAACGAAGGGGCGGTGTCGATCGACGGCGACACCCATTCGTTGGGTGATAATTTCATCGTGGTCGCCACCCAGAACCCTATTGAACAACAAGGCACCTACCCCTTGCCCGAAGCCCAGCTGGATCGATTTTTGTTCAAGGTGCTGGTCGATTTCCCGCCCGAAGACGTGGAAATGGCCATTTTGCGCCAGCATGCCGCCGCCCCCGTAAAAGGCGCCGAAACCAAAGGCGTAGAGCCCGTTCTTGGTGCCGCCGAATTGGCTGAATGCCGCGCAACCATCGACGGGATCATATTGGACGCCGATATTCTGGCCTATATCCTGCGGCTGGTGCGCGCCACGCGCGAGACATCCGATATCGCCTACGGTGCTTCGACCCGGGCGGCGGATGCGCTGGCCTTGGCGACCCGGGCGGCGGCGGCCATGGCAGGGCGCGATTTTGCCATCCCCGATGATGTCAAACGCCTGTTTGGCCCGGCACTGCGCCACCGGATCGTGCTGGGCCCGGGCGCAGAAATCGAAGGGCGCACACCCGATCAGGTGCTGGACGCGATCCTCAACCAGATCGAGGCACCGCGCTGATCCGTCCCTCGCAAAGATGTCTGGCGATTGCGCTTGCCGCCTTCGTCTACACCGCTGTCGTGGCGGTGATCGGCGAAGCGCTGAGCTTTGTCGCCCTTTTGCCGTGGCTGGGACTTTTGGTCGTGGGGCTGGCGGATATCGCACTGTCGCGGCGCGGGTCAGGCAACATTGAGGTGGATGCCCCGGCGGAGGTTTTTGTCGGCGAGGACCTGACCCTGACCCTTCGCGATTCCGGGGCCCGTGCCGGCCAACGCATGCGGTTCAACCTGCCAGACGGCCTGTCGGGCCAGACCGAGGCGGCGTTCGGCCCCGACGGCACGGCCATGGTGACGCTGGGCGCAAAACGCCGGGGCACCTGGGACATCCCGTTCGTCTGGCTGTTGTGGCCGTCGCGCCTGGCGCTGTTTGAGTTCATCCCGAAACTGCCCCTTGGCGGGCAGTTGCGCGTGGTGCCCAACATCCTGCAGGTCCAATCGGGTGCGCTGACCACCAAGATCATGTCGGCCTTGATCGGGGTGAAGGAAAACCGTGCCATCGGCGAAGGGTCGGAATTTCACCAGCTGCGCGAGTTCGTCTCTGGCATGGATGTCAAATCCATCGACTGGAAGCGGTCTGCGCGCACCCGCACGCTTCTGGGCAAGGAATTGCGCGCCGAACGCAATCACCATGTGATCCTGGCCGTGGATACAGGCTTTTTGATGCGCGAAGAAATCGGCGGCTTGGCCAAGATCGACCATGCCGTCACCGCCGCTTTGGCCGTGGCCTGGTCGGCCACCTTGGGCGGCGATCTGGTGGGGCACTTTTCCTACGACGTCCAGCCGCGCACATTCGCCAAGCCCATGGCCGGGCGCGGGGCGTTTGTGCGCATGCGCTCCTGGGCGGCCGAAATCGATTATGTCGCGCGCGAAACCAACCACACGCTGGCTTTAAGCGAGTTGAACGCGCGCACACCCAAGCGCAGCCTGATCATCATATTCACCGATTTTGTCGACACGACCTCGGCTGAACTGATGCTGGAAAACATCGCCATTCTGGCCAAACGACACCTGATCGTCTTTGTTGCCATCCGCGACCCAGAGATTGACGACCGCCTGACGAAGCCGCCCGACACGATGTCGGATGTGGCCACGCTGGTCGCGGTGAACCAGTCGATTTCCGAACGCCGCCTTGTGCTGGAACGGCTGAACCGCTTGGGCGTGACGGTGGTCGACGCTAAGCCAGAACAGATCACCGGACGGCTGATTGCGGCCTATCTCGATATCAAAGAACGCGAGCTGATCTGATGGCTGAAGCTGACGCCCTTATGCGATCCGCCCGGTTTCGCCGCGAACGCCAGGATGATTGGGTCCGGCTGGAAGCGCTCGTGGCCAAGGCCGAAAAAGGCGGGGCAAAATCGCTAAACTTCGAAGAGGCCCGCGATCTGGCAGCGCTCTACCGCCAAGCCACGATGTCACTGGCGATTGCGCGCGAAATCTCGCTTGATAAAGCGCTTCTGGCCTATCTCGAAGCCCTGGCGGCGCGGGCGTACCTGAGCGTTTATGCCCAGCAAGAGCCCCTGGGCGGGATCTTTTCGCGGTTCTTCACCAAAGGCGCGCCTGCCGCGATGCGCCGGTCCTGGCTGTTTATCCTGCTTGGGTTTTTGTCGATGGGGCTTGGTGCGCTGGTGGGGTATTTGTTGTATTTCGACAGTCCCGATTGGTTCTACGTCTTTGTGCCGGGCGATCTGGCCGGTGGGCGCGGGCCCGATGCTTCCACGTCTTATTTGCGCGGGGTAATCTATGACGAAGACCCGGACGCCACCGGGCTTGGCGGCTTCGCGACCTATCTGTTTTCCCATAACACGCGGATTGCGATTTTCATCTTTGGGCTCGGGGTCTTTGCCTGCGCGCCGGCAATTTTGTTGACGTTTTACAACGGTCTGATCCTCGGGGCCTTCATGGCGCTGCATGTGGACCGGGGTCTGGGCTGGGATCTGGGCGGCTGGCTGTCGATCCACGGGGTGACCGAGCTTGCCGCGATCTGCATCGCTTGCGGGGGTGGTATTCAACTGGGCGCGGCGGTGCTGTTTCCAGGCGAGCATCGCCGCGCGGACGCCTTGCGCCTGGCGGGCCGGGATGCGCTGAAGCTCGCGCTTGTGGCCGCTTTGATGCTGGTTGCGGCAGCCCTTCTGGAAGGGTTCGGGCGCCAATTGGTGCAAGATATGAACACGCGCTTTATTGTCGGCTGGGGCGCAGGCGCGATGTGGCTGGCGTGGTTCACATTGGCCGGGCGGGGTCGGGCATGAGCTTGAAAGCCAGACGCGCCGCGCGCAAGGCGCGCCGGGCCGAGAAGCATCGCGCCGCAGGGCGCATCCTGTCGCCCGAAGGTGTGGAACTGGCGCTTCCTATTGCCGGGATTGGTGCGCGCCTGGGCGCACAGATTGTGGACGTGCTGATCACGTCGGCCTTTCTGGCCGCGATCATGATCCTTCTGGCCTTCAGCGGCGCGTCAAATCCCAACACGCTGGGCGCGCTTGGGGCGCTGTTGTTCTTCATCATCCGAATTCCCTATTACATCTTGTCGGAACTGGCATGGAACGGCCAGACGCTGGGCAAGAAGTTCCTGAAAATCAAAGTCATCTCGCATGTGGGCGGCCCACTGACGACCCATGCGCTGGTGATGCGCAACATGATGAAAGAGGCGGAGGTCTTTCTGCCTGGCACGCTGCTTTTGACCCTTACTGCGGCCAATCCCACCGCGTCTGCGGTGGCCCTTGCCTGGGTGGTCATGGCCTTTGCGATCCCCTTGTCGAACCCGCACCGGATGCGGCTGGGCGACATGCTGGCAGGCACCCATGTCGTGACCCTCGAAGAGCCGATCCTTCTGGCCGATATGGCCCAGACCCGGCTGCAAACGAATATCGCGGCCCCGGGCAAATTCGTCTTCCTGCCCCACCAGCTTGATCACTACGGCCGGTTCGAACTGCAAACGCTGGAAACGATTCTGCGCGCCCAGCAACGCTCCGTCGGGCCGAAGGACCATGCGCGCAACGCTGAAACACTGGCCTCGATCGTGGACCGGATCCGCAAGAAGATCGGCTATGCCGACAAGGTGGAGAAGGCCGATTACGTCGCTTTCCTGCAGGCGTTTTACAACGCGCAGCGGTCCTATCTTGAACAGCGCCAGTTGTTCGGCGACCGCCGGTCGGACAAGCACCACAGTGCCGACACCGATGCCCAGACGCAAAAGAAGTGATCGAATTTCGACACAAAGTCGCCAAAGCGCTGCTGCGCGGCCATGTCAGGTTGCAGGCTGACAGAAGGTAGGGGATCACGGACGTGTGATCGCAAAGATGTGCCGGACAACGCGCGGATGAGGTTCGGCCAAGGAAGGAAAGTTCATGACAAACACAGATATTCAAGGCAGCAAGCAACCCCTCGGCGTGGGGTCGATCCTGTCGCAGACATTTTCAATTTTCGCCTCCAATTTCGTGAAGGTTATGGCGTTGGGTTTCGCTGGCGCGTTCCTGGGGTTTATCGTCAACAGCCTGTTTTTGGGCTTCGGCGTGGCGGTTGGCACCGCCGAACCAGACATCGCCAACATGGGCGCTTTTTGGGTCGGGACGTTGTTTTCCACCCTGATCGGCATGGTGATCTACGGGCTGGTCACCGCATTGCTGGTGCTTTTGGCCTACGACGCCAAGCGCGGCAAAAGCAATACGCTGGGCACCTATTTCATGGTCGCCTTGCCCGCTGTTGTCCCCATCGCCCTGATGATGATCGTGGTCACGATCCTGGCGTCGATCGGGGCGATCGCGCTCTTGGTCGGCATGTTCTGGGTCTATGCGGTGTTCTACGTCATGGCACCTGCGGCCGTGATTGAACGTGCGGGCTTCGGCGCGCTTGGCCGCTCGGCGCAACTGACCAAGGAATACCGCTGGCCGATTGTGGGGCTGTTTATCGTGATGATCATCATCACGCTTCTGGTTCAGGTGGTGGCAGGCTTCCTTGTGGGCCTTTTGGCCACTGTCGCGACGTCCGTCGTCGGCATGGCCGTCGTGGGCGTTCTGTTCGCGCTGCTGGGGGCGATCGGTTATGCCATCGCCGGGATCGCCATCGCGTTGGTCTATGCGCGTCTGCGTGAGATCAAAGAAGGCGTGGCCGTGGACGACATCGCCAAGGTCTTTGACTAGGCGATTTGCACACCGCAAAGAAAAAGGCGCCCTGGGGGCGCCTTTTTTGTGGGCTGTAGGGAAGCGCTAAAGGCATTCAGCCAGCGTTTTCGCCATGTCGCGGATCACCTGGGGGTAAAGCCCCGGACCCGGCTCTAAGGCCGCACCCAAAGGATCAATCACACCGGTGCTGGCCTCGGTGCCGTCTAGAACGGTCGCCACGATGCCGGGGTTGAACTGTGGTTCAGCCAGAACGCAATCGACGCCTTCCGCGCGGATACGGCCCTGGATTTCAGCAATCCGCGCAGGGCTGGGGTCAGACGCATCACCGATGGAAATCGCGCCCGAGGCGGCGAAATCGAAGTCGGTTTCAAAATACTGGTAGGCATCGTGGAAGACGATAAAGCTGCCCCCGCGCACCGGATCGAGGGTGGCGTTGATCTCAGCCGATAGGGCGTCCATCTCTGCGCGTGCGGCGGCGGCATTTGCAAAGTAAGCGCCAGCGTTGTCCGGGTCAGCCGCCGAAAGTTGACCGGCAATGGCATTCAGCCAGACGCGGGCATTGGACGGTGACAGCCAGGCGTGCGGATCATGTTCGCCGTGGTCATGGCCTGCATGATCGTCATGATCATCGTGGTCATCATGCTCAGCGTGCTCCTCGTCGCCGTGGTCATCATGCTCCTCGCTCTCGGCATGGTCGTCGCCGTGATCATCATGGTCATCATGCGCTTCGCCCTCAGCGTGGTCGTCGCCGTGGTCGTCATGATCATCATCCTCGCCGTGATCATGCTCTTCAAACATCGCCCCTTCGCGGAAGTCCAAAAGGGTGATGTCATCCACATTCAACAAGGTGGTCACGGCCGCATCCACCGCCAGCGTATTCACCGCATCTTCCATCCAGGGCGTCAGGTCTTCGCCGATCCAGAACACAAGATCCGCCGCCTGCAGGGCGGCAGCATCCGACGGACGCAGGCTATAGCCATGGGGTGAGGCGCCGGGTTGCACAATCAGGCGGGGGGTCCCGACCCCGTCCATCACCCGCGCCACCAGCGAATGAACCGGTGCGATGTCGACCGCCACGTTGGGCACATCCGCAATTGCGGTCCCCCCCATCAATGCGGCAGTAACAGACAGCGATAGTAGCTTTTTGGACATGACGTCCCCCGCGCAATGTTATAATGTTACGTTCGTCTTAGAGAAAACGTCGGATGATGACAAGCAATGCGCCGTCTCAGCCTGCCGACATAATTGCCGCAGACCCGCGATAGGGTGTTAAGGACTGACCATGAGCCTGATCACCGTCAAAAACCTTGCCGTGGCCTACGGCGCCAACACGGTCCTGCGGAACGTGTCGATGGTGCTCGATCCCGGAGAGATCGTGACTATCGTGGGGCCGAACGGGTCCGGCAAGACAAGCCTGTTTCGCGCGATCATCGGGGCGGCAGAACCCGCCAAGGGTGAGATCATCCTGAAGCCGGGCCTGAAGATCGGCTATGTGCCCCAGCGGCTGCACGTGGACCCGACCCTGCCGATCACGGTCGATCGGTTCATGCGCCTGACCGAACGGGTCTCGAAGGCGCGGATCAAGGCGGCCCTGGACGTCGCGGGTGTTCAAGGCATTTCGCGCCACCAGCTGACCCAATTGTCCGGCGGGCAGTTTCAGCGGGTTCTTCTGGCGCGCGCGCTGATCAACACCCCCGACGTGCTGCTTCTCGATGAAGCGACCCAGGGGCTGGACCAGCCGGGGTCTGCCGCCTTTTATCGCCAGATCGAGCGGGTGTGCCGCGAAACAGGCTGCGCAATCTTGATGATCAGCCATGAGCTGCACGTCGTCATGAGCGCCTCTGACCGGGTGATCTGCCTTAATGGGCATGTGTGCTGCGAAGGCGCACCCGCCACCGTCGCCTCGGCCCCGGAATACCGGGCGTTGTTCGGCACCGGAACGGGTGGGGCGCTGGCGCTGTACCAACATGACCACGACCATGATCACGAACACGACCATGAACACGGGCATGATCACGGGCATGATCACGGGCATGATCACGATCACAGCCATGAGGCGGCCGAGTAATGCTGGACGATTTCATGACCCGCGCGACGCTCGCTGGTGTCGGCGTGGCCTTTGCGGCTGCCCCTTTGGGGTGCTTCGTTGTTTGGCGGCGGATGGCCTATTTCGGCGATGCCACGGCCCATGCCGCAATTCTGGGCGTGGCCCTGTCACTGGCGCTTGAGATGTCGATCTTTCCCGGCGCCTTGGCCGTGGCCCTGATCATGGCGCTGACGGTGACGCTTCTGGCCGGGCGCGGCTATGCGATGGACACGCTTCTGGGCGTTCTGGCGCATTCCGCACTGGCCTTCGGGCTGGTCGCGGTGTCGTTTCTGTCAGGCATCCGGCTGGACCTGATGGCTTATCTTTTCGGGGACATTCTGGCCGTCTCGCGGGCTGATCTTTTGGTGATCTGGACAGGTGCGGCGGTCGTTGTTGCCCTGATTGGGTGGCGCTGGTCGGCGCTGCTGGCGTCCACCTTGAATGAGGAATTGGCCTATGCCAGCGGGCTCAACCCCAAGCGCGAACAGCTGATCCTGACCCTGTCGCTGGCCATCACCGTTGCCGTTGCCATCAAGGTCGTGGGCGTGTTGTTGATTGCTGCCCTGTTGATCATTCCCGCCGCCGCCGCGCGCGGATTGGCCCGCACGCCCGAAGCGATGGCCGCGATTGCCGCCGTGATCGGGGCGACCTCAGCCATCGCGGGGCTGCAAGGGGCGTATGTGTTCGACACGCCCGCCGGGCCCTCGATCGTCTGTGTCGCTGCGATCCTTTTTGCGCTTTTGAACCTTTTTGGCTGGCGGGGCAGAACACGCGCCTAGGCCTGCATCACCACGTCGGTCGCGACCACAAACGACGCCCCGGTCGCGGCCGTCAGCGCATCAAGCGTAACGCCTGCGGCCAGTTCCGTCAGGTGCAGGGTCTCATCCAAAACCTTGAACACCGCCAGATCGGTCACGATCATATCGACCGCCCGGTCAGAGGTCAGCGGCAGATCACAGCGTTCGACAAACTTCGACACCCCGCGCGACCTGTGCTGCATTGCCACGATCACCCGTTTGGCCCCGCTGGCCAGATCCATCGCGCCGCCCATCCCAGGCACCAGCTTGCCGGGGATCATCCAGTTTGCCAGCCGCCCCGTTGCATCGACCTGCAAACCACCCAGCACCGTCAGGTCGATGTGCCCGCCCCGGATCAGGCCGAAACTCATCGCGCTGTCAATCGATGCGGCCCCCGGCACCGCCGTTACAAAGCCGCCGCCTGCATCCGTCAGGCGCGGGTCCTCCATCCCTTCGGGCGGGCGCGCGCCAAGGCCGATCACCCCGTTTTCAGACTGGAAGTAAACGCCCAAATCGCTGGGAACATGGCCGGCCACGAGGCTTGGCAACCCAATGCCGAGGTTCACAAGCGACCCCGGCTCGATTTCGCGCGCCACGCGAGCGGCGATGATGTCTTTGGCATCCATCACGCAGGCCGCGCGATCAGATGATCCACCAGCGCGGCGGGAGTGCGCACAGCATCGGGCGGGATCATCCCCACGGGCACGATGAAATCAGGCTCAGCAATTACGGTATCTGCCGCCATTGCCATGATCGGGTTGAAGTTTTGGGCCGTCAGCGCGTACTCCAGATTGCCCACATAATCGGCCTGGCGCGCGGCAATCAGGGCAAATTCCGCCCGGATCGGCTTTTCCACCAGATAGGTCTTATCATCAATGGTCAGGGTGTCCTTGCCCAGTTCGACCGGCGTGCCGACACCCGTCGGCGTCACCACCGCCCCGAGCCCCACACCGGCCGCCCGGATGCATTCCACCAGCGTGCCCTGGGGGACCAGATCCACCTCAAGCTTGCCGGCATTCATCTGCGCCTGGGTTTCAGGGTTGAGCCCGATGTGCGAGGTGATCAGCCGCGAAATGGCGCGCGATGTGATCAGCTTGCCGATGCCCCGGCCCGGCATTGCGGTGTCATTGGCAATCAGCGTCAAGCCCCGCGTGCCAGCGTCAAACAGCGCGTCGATCAGCCGTTCGGGCGAGCCCACTCCCATGAACCCGCCGATCATCACCCGCGCCCCATCTGGGATTTGCGCGACCGCGTCGCCCGGAGAGATCGAGCCCTTCACCGGTCTTAAAACGCGACGTCGTCGCCGCCCTTCAACGACAGGATCTCGCGGGCCTCGTCCGGGGTGGCGATCGAGAGCCCGAGCCCTTCGATGATCTGGCGGACCTTCTTGACCTGCACCGCGTTCGATGTGGCCAACTCGCCCTTTCCGGCCCAGATACTGTCTTCCAGCCCCACGCGGACGTTCCCGCCCAGGGCTGCGGCCTGTGCGGCGATGCGCAATTGGTTCGCACCCGCCCCAAGAACCGACCAGCGGTAGTCGCCGCCAAAGAGCCGGTCGGCGGTGCGTTTCATATGCAGGACGTCTTCGGGGTGCCCGCCGATCCCGCCCAGAAGCCCGAACACCGATTGGACGAAAAAGGGGGCTTTCACCAGCCCACGGTCGGCAAAATGGGCCAGGTTATAAAGGTGGGACGTGTCGTAGCATTCAAACTCAAACCGGGTGCCATTGCCGTAGCAGGTTTCCAGCACATACTCGATGTCCTGGAACGAATTGCGGAACACCAGATCGCGCGACCCTTCAAGATGCGCGCGTTCCCAGTCGTGTTTGAATTCGGTAAACCGCTTGAGCATCGGGTAGAGCCCGAAATTCATCGACCCCATGTTCAGCGACGCCACTTCCGGCTGGTATTTGGCCGCCGGTGCGACGCGTTCTTCCACGCTCATATAGGGGCTGCCGCCGGTGGTGATGTTCACGACCGCATTGGTGCCCTGCTTGATCCGGGGCAGAAAAGGCGCAAAACCTTCAGGGCTTTGGTCGGGCTGGCCGGTTTCGGGGTCGCGCGCATGCAGGTGCAAGATTGCAGCCCCCGCTTCGGCCGCCGCAATCGCCTCGGACGCGATTTCATCGGGCGTGATCGGCAGATAGGGCGTCATCGACGGAGTATGGATGGCGCCGGTGACCGCACAGGTGATGATGACTTTGCCGGCCTGATTTGGCCCCGAGGCCGTCGCGTCTTTCATGCGCCTATCCTCCGAACCGGGGTTCAGGCAGACCCTGGATGCCAAGACCCGTCACCTTGAAGAGGCTGCCGGCCTGAAACTGCGGCTTGGCCTGCACGGCGAACATATCGTGCACGGCAGGGTGCTTTACCCGCGCCATCGACGTCACGTAAAGCTCATCCAGATTAACACCACCGAACATGACGCTGGTGATGTTTTTCACCGGCATCCCGATGCGCCGATCAATGCTGCCATCAGGCGCATACCGCACCAGATCGCCCGAGATCAGCTGCGCGTTCCACATGTATCCTTCGGCATCAACGGTCGAGCCATCCGCCACCCCTTCGTCGTCCTTGGTAGTCGCATGGACGCGCTTGTTCGACAGATCGCCGGTCTCGATGTCGTAGTCGTAGGCCCAGAATTCCTCGATGAAGGTGTCGGCGATGTAAAACGTCTTGTCGTCAGGGCTCCAGCAGGGGCCATTGGTGCACATCAGCCCGTCTTCAACCTGGGTGACAGACAGGTCCGGGTCGAGCCGCCACAAACCACAGTTTTTCAGCTCTTCAAGGTCATCCATGCCACCGGCAAAGAAACGCCCGCGCCGATCGACCTTGCCATCGTTGAGCCGCGTGCGTTCGATGTCGGCATCGACCCCTTGGATCAGGTCCAACTCAAGCGCGTCGCCGACGATGTCCATGAAATAGAACCCGTCGCACATCGCCGCGACCATGCCGCCCTTTTCGCGCAGCGCCATCGCACCAATGTCCTTGGGCAAAGCCCAGCTTTCGACCTTGCCAGACCTCGGGTCCATCCGCCAAACCGCGTCCAGCCCAAAGCGCGGCCCGGTGCAATCGAGCCAGTAAAGACGCCCCTCTTCCACATCCCAGACCGGGCCTTCGCCCAGGTGGTTGTTGCACTCCAGAATGCACTCGATCTTTACAGACATCGATGGTCCCTCGTCTTCGGAATTGATTGCTCAGATCAGTTGGGCTTGATCGCGACTTTCATCGCGCCGTCTTTGCGACCTTCGTAAATATCAAGCGCAGTGGCGAATTCGGACAGCGGAAACTTGTGCGAAAGCAACGGCTTGAGATCCACGCGACCTTCTGCCAGCATCGCGATTGCGGGCTCTGCGGTATTGGGGTTGGCACGGTTTCCGACAAGCTCAACCTCGTCCAGCACCATCCGTTTGATCGGCAGGCTGGGGTCGGAATGGGGGATGCCGATCATCGACACAACCCCGCCCTTGGCCGCCGCCAGACAGGATTGCTGGATTGATTGGGCGGTGCCTGCACATTCCAGCACGCGCGGCACACCGGCCCCACCAGTGAGGTCTTTGACCGCTTCAAGCACATCCGTTTCGCGGTAGTTGATCCCGATCGCGCCGAGTTTCACCGCCAGATCGAGCCGCTCGCCGGACCCCGCGATGATCACCCGGCCGGCCCCCATCGCCTGGGCGCAAAGCTGGGCCATCAGCCCCTGCGGCCCGGTGCCCATGATCAAGACATCATCGCCGGGCTCGAACCGTGAACGGTTCACCGTGTAAAGCGCGATAGAAAGCGGATCGACATTGGCCGCGTATTCCAGGCTCATCTCGTCGGGCACGCGGTACAGGCTTTTGACCGAGGCCACCATGTACTGGGCATAGGCCCCCGGTGTGATATGCCCGTGCTGGCGGTGCCCGGTGTCAAGTTTGCCGTAGTTGAGGCAGATCGTATAGCGCCCCTTCATGCAATTCTTGCAATACCCGCAGCCGACATGGGAAATCGCGCAGACCGCCTCGCCTTCTGACCAGCCCAGCGCGGCCGCCTTGGGGCCGGTCTGCACAATGGTCCCCGACCATTCGTGGCCCGGGGTGAACGGAAAGGCCGGTGGCCAAAAGCCCGGGAAATCGCCCTGGATGATGTGGGGATCGGTGCCGCAGATATAAGTTGTGTCGACCTTGACCAGAACCTCGTCATCGACCGCCACAGGGACCGGGACCTCCTGGATTTCAAATTCGCGAGGCGCGGTGAGAACCAGCGCATCCATCATGCCATTGTTATCAAGCATCTTGGTCTCCTGTCAGGGTGGTCTGGTTTTGCAACGCCCGCCAGACCCGTTCTGGGGTCAGCGGGAGATCATGAATGACGCAGCCCGTTGCGTCGGCGACGGCTGCACCCAACGCCGGGGCGGTGCACAGGATCGCGCCTTCGCTGACGCCCTTTGATCCTTTGGGTCCTGGCCCGTCTTCGTTTTCGATCATGCCGGTCTTCATCTCGGCCGGCATGTCCTTGGTGGTCACGATCCGGTAGTCGATCGCGCCAAGGTTTCGGATGCGGCCCTGATCATCCATCAAGATTTGTTCGTAGATCGAGTGGCCAAGCCCCATGATGGACGCGCCCTCGTCCTGCATTTCGACCTGCAAAGGGTTCAGCGCCTTGCCCACATCGCCCACGGTGACGTGCTTGTGGATCTCGATCTCGCCGGTGGCGGCATCGACCGACACTTCGAACGCGGTGCAGTTGAATTCAAAGAACGCAGGCGAGCCGCCAAGCGGGTGATCGGGGTCGGTGGGCTTGCGCATCCGGCCGTTGCCGATGAGCTCGCCGTTCCATTTGCCAAGGCTCTTCTGGACGAAATCGAAAATGGGTTGGGGGCCACCGGGCAGGACAATCTTGCCGTCGTCGATGTTGATATCGCTCTCGGCCAGCCCCAGCGTGTCGGCGGCCAGTTCAATGACCTGGGTGTGGATGTCTTCGCAGGCCCGCGTGATCGCCGTGCCCATAAACACCGTCGACCGGCTGGCCGATGTTTGCAGATCAAACGGTACCACAGCGGTGTCGCCCATGATGACCGAGACCCGGTTGTAAGGCGCGCCGAGAAGATCGGCGGCAAGCTGCGCAAAGATCGTGCGGGCCCCCTGGCCCATGTCGGATGTGCCCGCAAACACCAGGATCGACCCATCCGCCAGAAGCCGCACGGTGGAATTCGAAAGCCCCGTGGTGGCGCCTGATTTGATGCCAACCGCGATGCCCCGACCCCGACCTGGCGCTTTGGGCCTGTCCCATCCCAGCATATCAGCCGCTTTCTGGACCGATTGCAGCCAGTGCCCATCGGCCGGCACGTCGCCTTGGACCACCTGATCGCCTTTGTCCGACACATTTTTCAGCCGGATCGAAAGCCCGTCCATGCCAAGGCGGCGGGCAGCCTCATTGATCTGGCTTTCCACCGCCCAATTGACTTGCGGTGTCCCGAAGCCGCGGAACGCACAGCTGGGCGGTGTATGGGTCAGCACCGGTTGCGCCTTGATCCGTGCATGGGGCACACGGTAGGGCCCGCAGCCCAGATAATTGCCCTTTTGCGTGACCCGCGTGGCCACATCGGCGTAAGCGCCAATCAGATAATCAGACGCGATGTCGTGGAACACCAGCGTGCCGTCCTTGGCAAAGCCCGACCGGATATTCACCGTGGCACCCGCGCGGCGCACGGCCTGAAACGTCTCTTCCAGCGTCAGGACCAGCCGCACGGGCCGCCCGATCCGGCGCGACGCGAAGGCCAGAAGCGGCTCGAACTTCGGCATCTGCTTGCCGCCGAACCCGCCCCCGGGATCAGGTGCGAGAACCTGCACATCGCTCAGGGGCAGATCGAACAGCCCCGCCATGATCTTTTGCAGGAGGAACGGGTGCTGCACCGGGCTCCAGATCTTCAACTTCTCATCTGCCGCGTCCACGATGAACCCATGGGGCTCAATCGCGAAATGGGTGACCATCGGGAAGGTATAGGTGTTTTCAATCACCAGATCGGCCTGGGCCTGATCCACATCGCCCCAGCTGTATTGCAGGTCTTTCAAGACATTGGTCTGTGCCAAAGGATCGCCAGGGCGCAAGGCCGGGTCCTGCACCAGCGGCGCATCCGGCGCCAAGGCGTCTTTCGTCGTGGTCAGCGCAGGCAAAGCGTCGTAGTCCACTTCGACGAGGCTTGCTGCAAAAGCCGCGATGTCCTTGCTTTCGGCCACAACCGCCGCGACCGGTTCGCCGTGAAACTTGGTCTCGCCCACCGCAATGACGGGGCGGTCCTGGCGTTCGGGGCCAAAGCGCGGCACCGGCTGGGGCAGATCGGCAGCGGTCACCACATCGATCACACCCGGCACGGCCAGCGCTTTTGACGCATCGATCTTGTTGATCTTCGCGCGGCCCACATCCAGCGTCACGAGCTTTAGATGCGTCATGCCTGCCACGTTGATATCGGCCAGAAATGCCTGGCTGCCATTGACCCGCTCAACCCCGCCCAACCGGCTGATGTCGGCCCCGATCGTGGCGCCTGTCACCGGCTCGGTGGTTTTCATATGCACATCTTCACCGGCGGCATCGCGCATCGCATCGAACATCCGGTTGTAGCCACCGCAGCGGCACAGATTGCCCGATAGCGCCTCACGCACGGCGGGCTCAGCGGCGTCCGGGTTGTCGCGGTGCAGCGCTTCGGCGGACATCACCATACCGGGGATGCAGAAGCCGCATTGCACGCCCCCGCATTTGAGGAACGAATGCTGGACCGTCGACAACTGACCGCCCGCCGACAGGCCTTCGACGGTTTCAATCGCCGTATTTTGCGCTTCGACCGCCAGCATCAGGCAGGAATTGACCGGCGCGCCGTCGACCAACACGGTGCAGGCCCCGCATTCGCCCACCGCGCAGCATTCCTTGGCCCCTTTCAGGTTCAGCCCGTCGCGCAGAAAATCCAGAAGCGAGGTATGGGCCGCAACGTCCTGCCGCACAGGCTGACCATTGACGCTGAGATCGATGGTCTTTGTCACCCCGAACCCTGGGGTCTCGGCGGCATCCTGACCGGGTTTGAAGGTATCAGGCATCGGCCATACCTCCATTCAGGCGCGCACGCGCGACGCTCAGGGCGCGTTCGGACATCACGCCAAGCATGGCGGTGCGATACTCGGCCGTGGCGCGCACATCCGTGATCGGGCTAGCATGGGCGGCAAGGCGGGCAATGGCGTCTGCCCGCGCGCCAGGCGTGGACGCCGGGTCGCCCAACACACCGCTCTCGTCGTGCAACACCAGCGGGCGCGGTGTGACGGCCCCGAAGGCGACCGTGACGGCACCATTCGCGTCCATGGTGCAGGCCATATTCGTGGTCGCCAGATCGACCCCGCGGCGCCGGGTGATCCGGTCGAACGCACAACCACGCGGACCCTCGGCCAGTGGGATCAGCACCGCGGTGACAATCTCGCCCGGGCCAAGATCGATCTTGCGGTTGCCCTCGATGAAGGCCGCGACCGAACGCATGCGGGTCCCGCCGGGCCCGTAAATTTCAACCTCAGCCCCCATCGCGGCCAGCACCGGCACGGTATCGGCCGCCGGTGACGCGTTGCAGATATTGCCCGCGAGCGAGGCCCGGTTACGGATCTGGATGGACCCAACCACGGCGGTGGCATCCTGCAGGGCCGGAAACAGGTCGTGATCGGCCAGATAACGGCCCAAGGCGGTCATCGTCGTGCCCGCCGAGACACGCAAGCGGTCACCGTCATAGCCGATGTCCGATTTCAGTTCCGCCACCGATTTCAGGTCAATCACAAGATCGGTCGACAGGTGCCCGTGCCGCAATGCGACCGTCAGGTCCGTGCCGCCTCCTAAAAGCCGCGCCGACGCCCCGTGCGCCGCCCAGGCGTCTGAGGCTTCCGCCAGATGCGACGGCAACAGATAGTCAAACGGTTTCATACTCTATCCCCCCTTTCGCATCGGTCTTGGGTTGCAGCGTTCTGTGTCAAAGGTTCCGATCAGCGGTAGTAATCCATGACCAGAACCCGCGTTTCCTCGGGGATATCGGCCTTGGAGATCTTGGCGTCATAGCTCAGCGCATAGTCGATCTGGTCATCGTGAAAGTTGACCAGGAAGTCTTCGATCCAGGCACCGGCCTGGCGGCGGTATGTCAGCGTCCTGAAGTGCATCGGGATCACCAGCTTCGGGCCGGTTTTGTGGATCATCTCCATCAGGTCGGGCATCTTGATCGTCAGGATCGATCCGGTCAGCGCCAACAGGATGTCGACATCTTCGTAGAAGGCCAGTTGGTCCGCGGTCAGACGGTTCCCGACATCGCCCATATGCGCGATCTTGATCCCGTCGAGTTCGAACCGGTACATCGCGTTCTGGCCCGGCACATCATGTTCGGGGTGATCTTCAAATTCCATCGCTTCCTTGGCGGTGAACTCCACACCTTGGACGGTCTGGGTTTCCCCCGCCTTGGCCAGATCGAGCGCTTCGACCAGCACATGATCGCCGGGGATCAGGTCTTCGCGGCAATGGCCTTCGTCGTCAGCGCTGGAACGCACCACAATGTCGGCTCCGTCCGGGATTGGCGTATAGCCCACAAGCTCGGCCTTGTAGGGATCGGTGATGACCGATGGACCGTTTTCAGGCTGCAGGCGGAAGGCCGCATGGCCGTACCATCTGATATCCATGTCCCTGACCCTCCTATTTAAGGTGCCGTGTTGCGGTGTGGTATTGGGTGCCCCGGGCCAGCACAGGACCGGCCCGGAGCGGGATCCGATTACATCGATTCCAGTTCGAGGACTTTGCCTGCATCCACAGTGCCAACCTTCGACACCGCTCCGCTGTCGTCCCATTCGAAGATGCCGAAAATGCCTGCCACGATGCCGGTGTCGGTGTATTCCATCGAGCCGGTCACACCATCGTAGTTGATGTCGTTGCCCGCGCGGATTGCGGCCAGACCATCTTCATAGGTGTAGACCTTTTCGCCTTCGCCACCGGTGACGTCATACATCGCCTCGGTCCAGCTTGAGGTGTTCAGCTCGCCCGCCTTTTCAATGGCCAGTGCCGATGCAACCAGCAGATCGTAGTACTGGATCGCGTAGGAGTTTGCCGGATCGCCAATATCGTCAATCCACTGCGAAGACTTGGCAAATTCCATGTAAGGCTCGAACGACGGGTTGTCGCTGTGCGAGTTCGCCGCCAGAACCACCGCTTCATGCTGGTCAAGCGCGGATTTGGTGGCCGTGTCATAGAACTCGGTCTCCTGCCATTCGCCAGACCCGACGATGTACCAGGAATTCCCCGCCTCTGCGGCGTTCTTCACAAAGCTGCCACCGGCCTGGGGCGACGAGAACATCACCACAGCTTCAGGTTCCAGACGGGCAATCCGGGCCACGATCGAGCGGTAGTTGCTTTCACCGGCCTGGATGTCGAAATCGCCCAGCACTTCAAAGCCGATGGCTTCTGCGGTGCGCACGGCGGCCTCTTTCTGAAGCTGCGAGCCCGACACTTCGGTGGCGATGATCACCACGTTCTTTTTGCCCGCGTCCGCGACATGCAGCAGGGCTGCGGTGCCGTTGGCCGTGTCCAAAGGCGAGCCGCGGAAGATCGGCTCATCGGCGATACCGCCAATGGTGCCTTCGATCGCGCCACCATGCACCGACGGCATCAAGGGCAGACCCTTGTCAGCGACGGTTTCCAGCATGAACTCGCGGTAAGACAGATAGCTGTGGGCGGGGTTCAACAAGATGTCGACGCCGTCGCTGTCCACGAGTTTGCGCGCCGCGCGGGCTTCACCCACGGTGCCCAGATCCTGGTGGATCGCACGCATCGGTTTGCCAAGCGGCGGATCCTGATTGATCTTCGACAGGACCATTTCGGCCACCCCATCAAAGAACGGGCCAAAGGCGCCAAATTCGCCGGTGTGATAGGTCAGGTGACCCACCACGATTTCTTCGTCTGCGACGGCCGGGGCTGCGACCCCGAAGCCTGCGGCAAGTGCGGCAGCACCTGCGAGTGTTGTAAACTTCCGTGTCATCGATATCTCCTCCATTGGTCGATTTCTGCGCAGTTTAGATATGATAAGCGGCAGTGATGTCGCTCATCTCGAGTTCGGTGCGGGGCTTGAGAAGGTGCATCTCGCCGAGGGAAAGCACCATCACTCGGTCCGCGATCTCAAGGGTTTTGACTGCGTTCTGTTCAGCCAGAACGATCGTCAGTCCCTTTTCTTTTCGGGTCTCGGCGATACTTGAAAACAGGGTGTCTACAAACAGCGGTGACAGGCCCGCAGACGGCTCATCGAGCAACAGAACCTTCGGGTCCTGCATCAGGGCGCGGCCCACCGCGAGCATCTGACCTTCGCCGCCTGACAGCGATCCCGCAGCCTGCGCGCGGCGCTCTTTCAGGCGGGGGAACAGGGCGAAAACCTCGTCGAGCTTTTCGGCCTTCGACCGGTGGCCCGTGCGCCCGCCAATCGACAGGTTTTCAAGCACCGACAGGTCGGGAAAGACGTTGCCTTCCTGGGGGACGTAAGCCACCCCAGCGCCCGGCATCACATAGGCCGGCGTTTTCGAAACATCATCGCCATTCAGCGACATCGACCCCGATTGCAGCGGCAACAGCCGTGCGAGGGTTTTCAAAAGCGTCGTTTTGCCCGCACCATTGGCGCCAAGAACGGCAAAAATCTCATCCTTGATCGAGAAGGTCAGATTCTTCAGAACCGCCATCTCGCCGTAACCCGATTGCATTGCCTGGACGTCATACATCGCTCAGACCCCCATGTACTTTTCAGCCACGACCCGGTTCGACTTCACCTCTTCAGGCGCGCCTTCAAACAGGATCGAGCCTTCGGACAGGAAGTGAACGTAGTCGCAGTATTCCCAGATCAGCGGCAGATCGTGTTCCACGACCACAACCCGCATTTTGCCGTCTTTGACCTTCTCGCGGACCATATCCATCACCGTTCGGGTGATGTCGTCGGGCAGGCCCGCGGTCGGTTCGTCCATCAACAACAGCTTCGGCTCCGCGATCAGGCAGCGCAGGATATCAAGAAGCTTCTTCTCGCCGCCCGAACGCGCATAGCCATTGCGATCGGTGAACGGGAAAGCCTCAACCAGCCGCGACACGCGCTCTTCCACCTCATCAGGGTCGCGTTCGCCGGCAAAGATGCTCATCAACCCTTCGGCTTTGGGCGGCGTGACAGCAAGCCTGAGCGAATCCCGGATCGTCAGGCTGTCAAAGCCCTGGATCCGCTGATTGGTCTTGATCAACCCGATCCGCGCCACCTCATGGGACTTCAGGGGGTTCAGTTTGTGCACCCCGTCGCCCACATCAAGGCTGATGTTGCCGCTGGTCGGCGCGATCCGCCGGGTCAACAGCCCCATCAGGGTGGACTTGCCCGCCCCGTTTGGCCCGATCAGCCCTTCAAGGCCGCCGTCGCCAAACTTCACGCTTGGGATATTGACCACCTCGTGGGCGTGATAGGATTTGGTGAGATCTTTAGCTTCAAGACGCATGGCTTACCCCTCCTTCACGGCATCAGGCATGGGCTGGGGCGCAGGCCGGGCACGGGCGCGCGGTGCGTCTTCGCCCAAGAGGCCAGAGGGGCGGAACATGATGATCCCGACCAGCAGAACGCCGTAGCAGAACAGTTTGAAGTTCGGCACCTGCAGCGCGTATTCGGCCGGCACCGGGGCGTAGGTTTCAATCAGGATGTCAAAGAGCCCGAAGGTCGCGAAGACACCGATCATCGCGCCAAGATTGTGCCCCTTGCCCCCCAGGACCAGCGCGATCCAGACCGCGAAGGTCAGCGACGGCGCCAGAAGATAGGGCACCAGGAACTGATGCAGCGGTGCTGATAGCCCGCCCAGGATCCCCATCAGCGCGCAGGTGATCACGAACATCAGGCGCTTGATAGCGGCGGTGTCCTTGCCAAGGCTTGCGGCCAATTCTTCGTTGTCGCGGATCGCGATCAACTGGCGGCCCAGGCGACTGTCGCGCAACCGGACTGAGCCCCAGATCAACGCCCCCACCACAAGGGCCAGAAACGCCAGATAGATGGCGTTACGGTTATCAAGCTCCGCCAGCGGGAAACCGATGGTGCCAAGCCCCTGCACACCGCCGGTAATGTCTTTTTCAGTGACCACAAGTGTCGCGACAATGGCCGCAAGGGCCAGGGTTGCGGCCAATATGGCCTGGCCGCTGCGTTGCAAGATCAGCAAGGCCAGCACATAGGCGACCCCTGCCGTGATCAGCGAGGCCGCAACAATCGCGGGCACCAACGGGAAGTCGAAGTTCACATACATCACGCCGGTGCCGTAAAGCCCCAGACCCCAAAACCCGACAACACCAAAGTTCGGAATGCCGATCAGGCCGAACTGCACATGCAAAAGTTGCGCAAGACCAATGTAGACCAGCATCAACGAGGCGGAAAAAATCAGATAATCCATCAGGCAGTCCTCGCGCCGCGGTAGGTGAGCACCCCGATGAACGCCAAAAGCAACGCGACCTCGGAATATAGAGGTTTGGAAACCAGGGTGATGAAGGCTGTCAGGATGCCCGCGACGATGGCGGCCACGACCGCGCCACGCACCGAGCCGATGCCGGCCACGATGGTCACAAGCATGGTGATCAGGATCACGTTCCAGCCCATGTAGGGCGTGACTTGCGCGAACACGCCCGAAAACACGCCCGACAGACCGCCCGCGCACCCGGCGATAAACCAGATCGCCACCGATGTGCGGTGCGGGTTGATGCCGCTGGCCATGGCCAGATCGTGGTTGTTAGCCAGCCCGCGCATCTGTTCACCCAGGCCGGTGTGATAAATCATCCAGAACAGAATGCCGGCGGTCAGGAAGACCAACACCAAAGCCACAAGCTGAAGGTTCGTGGCCCCCATGCCCAGAAACTGCATGTAGGTGATGTTCGGCTCATTCAGGAACAGGTTTTCCGGCCCCACAACCAGGATCAGGCCATAACGCAGCATGAAGGACACGCCGACCGACAGGATGATCATCTCGGTCGGGCCCACGCCCCGGTTCAACGCGGGCCTGAAGATGGCATAGTACACCACCACGCTTAGCGCGCCGGACAACAACATCGACGGCACGATCGCCATGTAGAAGTGCAAGCCCAGCACCACATTGAACAGGATCGCGAAGTAAGCGCCAAAGGTGACGCTTTCGGCATAGGCGATATTCATGAACCCGTTGAGATAGAAAATCAGCGTGAAGCCCATCGCCGCAAGGATCAGCGGCGAAGCTTCAAGAAGGCCGATAAAAATCGCATCTAACAGTAGCATGATCGTCCTTTCGTGGTCGTAGGATGCCGAAAGCGTCGGTTTCTTGGAGGGGTTACTCTGCGAACTTCATGTCGGCAGGGTCGAACGTGGTGACCTGGGCGTACATCAGCCCATCACGCGTGACGTAAGCGTCGCCCCCTTTGTAAGGCTCTGCCAGCCAATCGGCTTCCAGCCGCCAAGACACGTTGACGGTGTCGCCGACGGTTTTGACCTTCTCGGCAATGAACGTGGCCCCCAAAAAGCCGCCTTCGGACCGGGGCGTACAAAAGCCGGTAAACACGTCGCCAATGGCCGCACGGCCCTCAACCCAGACGCCATTGGGCAGCACAAACAACACCTCTTCAGGGTATTGCGCCATCAGCCGATCCCAATCGCATTCGTTAAGCGCATCAAGGTGCTCAAACGTCACCATTTCGGCATTGGGCTGCATCACCAGCGGCGGCAATGCGCGGGCGTGGCCATCTGCAACAGCCTGCATCGGCGTTGCGACAAACGCTGCCAGGGCAAGTACTTTCATTGTTTTCATCGTCTTCCTCCTCCGTTTTTTGCCCTTGTAGGGCCAGTCGCCTGCTGTGCTTTGGGTGCAGGCGTCCCCGCGGCCGGTTGTCCGGCTCTGGATCATTCGGGGCTCACGCGGTCACGGGCCGCGATTGCAGAAGGTAAATGTCAGATTGGTAGATCGCCCATTCGATGTCTTGGGGCTTGCCGTAGTGGTCTTCCAGGTTCACCGCCAAAGCCGCCAGACGGGCCAGCTCATCGGCATCAAGAACCCCGCCATGGGGCGTTTGCGACTTTTTCTCTTTGCCTTTGCGGTCGACGACATATTGGTCGGGGGTCACTTCGCCGGACACTACAGCCTCACCCAGCCCGTAGACCGCCTCGATCATCATGCGGTCCTTGCGGCGGGTCACCGGATGGATCGAAAACGCCACTCCGGCCTTGTCGGCATCCACCATCTTCTGGACGACAACCGCCATGCGCAGATCGTCCAGCGACCCCTTCTGGCCGCGGTAGAACATCGCGCGTTCCGAAAAGAACGACGCCCAGCAGTCAATCACCGCTTTGCGCACGGCCTCATCGCCCTCGATGTTCAGATAGGTTTCCTGCTGACCGGCGTAGCTGGCGGCTTCGGAATCTTCCGCCGAGGCAGAAGAGCGTACTGCGACCTTGCCCGCGCCCATCTCATTGTAGGCTTTGATGACCTCGTCAGGGACCACAGCTGTGGTTTCCACAAGTTTGACGGCTGCTTCGTGGTCTTGTGCATTGGCCAGCGCCCTAAGCGTGTCGACATCAACGCATTTTTCCAACACATCCGCCGGCACCGCAAAGCCACCCGGGACCGGCAGGTCCTGCTGCGTCATTGACGCAAGGCTGGCACCTTTGCCGCCGGCATCTGCCACCGAAAGACAGCCCGCATCATGAAACCAAAGAACATATTCAGACATCGATGATCCCCACAGCGCGAACGGGCGCACCGGTGGTGCCGACCCATTTGATTGGAAAGACAGAAAGCTTGAACCCATGGGGCGGCAGATCGCCCAGATTGGTCAGGTTTTCGATATGCCAGTATGGCTCGCTCATCATGACCTTGTGCGCAGGCCAGAAGGATTTGGTTTCAAACATGGCCCAAACCGGCGCATCGTAAGTCGGCGCATCGGTGCCAGACACCAGGCAATCGTGCTCGATCAGCCAGCGAGTGGCCTCGGCTGTCATGCCCACATGATCGGTCAGGTAGCGGTCCTGGTCGTTGTAATCCGACGCCCCGGTGCGGATCAGCACGATATCGCGGGGCTTGAGCGCGTAGTCGATCTTGGCCAGGGCCGCCTTCATATCTTCGACCGTGATCGCGGCCCCATAATCGAGATGTCGGAAATCCAGCACCACGCCGTCACCAAAACAATACTCGATCGGAATACCTTCGGGGCCCGGCGTCGCCTCATCGCCCATGTGCTTTAAAGCATCCATATGGGTGCCGGCATGGTCGGAAATGGTGACCGAATAATGCGCCGTCAGGTGATCTTCACCGAACGCATCCGCGCCAATGGCCTTGGCGAACCCCTCCCAGCTGTCGACAACCTCCATCTTCGGCTGTGCGAGCCGCGGGAAGACCTTCATGTCCTGATGGACCGGCATAGATAAATCGACAAAGCGATATCCCATGGTTCGCATCCTTTGACATTGCCAGGGCGTAGGGTCCGCCCCCCGGTGGGAGGAACCCGGGGAGCGGAAAGTGGCAGCGATCTGCTACTTGAGGATCTCGACCAAACCGGTCGTGCCGTTCACACGAAGCGTGTCGCCGGTCTTGACGTCCTTGGTGGCCACGGACGTCCCGACCACCGCCGGAAGACCGAATTCGCGCGACACCACGGCCGAATGCGACGTTGTCCCGCCCGCATCCGTCACAAGACCCGAGATTTGCGTGAACAACACCACCCAAGCCGGGTTGGTCATGCGGCAGACGAGGATTTCACCCTCTTGAACCGTGTGAAACTGATCTTCGGTGGTGATAACCCGCGCCTTGGCTTCGATGACGCCCGGCGACGCGGCCAGACCGGTGATCTCGCCTGCCTTGGTGGGCGGCTCGCGGTAAAACCGCTCAGGGAAACCCCAGAGCCCGGCGTAAGGAAAGGCCAAGGCTTCTTCGGTTGCGGTCCCGATCCAGTCCGGCGGGCGCTTTTCGGTGGCTTCTTCGTACTCGTCGCGGCGGTCCGACACGATTTCGCGGGCGTCATAGGCATCCTTGTCGCCAACCAGCGCGCGCAACTCGTTGTAATGCAGGAACATCACATCGTTGGCCTCTTCGAGGATATCATGCTCGACCATCTTGGCCCCCACCGCCAACAGCACCGTGCGCAGGCGCGCATTTGTGCCCTGGTCAATGTAGAAATGGTGATCCGGCGTCAGCGGGTTCATCTTCAACGACGCATCGAGTGCGGCTTGCAGCTTTTCGCGCGCCTCGCCTTCCACACCGTCCATGCATTCGGCAATCGCGGCGTTCAAATCGTCTTCCACGCCCTTGATCGTGGCGGGATAATCGTAATCCGACACCACATAGCCGCGGACGGCCTCAATCGCCGGCCCTGGGTTTTCACGCCACAGCGGGAACACGACCTCGTGCGACCAAAGGGCCTTGTGGCCGAATTCTTCAAGATACGGCTCCAACTGGTCCTTGATCAGAGCCTTGCCATCAGCGGACCCTTCAAGCGCCGTCATGACTTCCGCAGCGGTCGGGGCCTTGAATGCCTCTTCCAGCGTGGCGTTGCCTTTGACGGTCTCTTTCATCTTCCAAAGGGCTTCAACGGAATCCCAATTGCGATCAACGACCGAACTTTGCAGGCGCCCCTTCAGGTCAGGCTTGGCATTTGGCTTGAACTCATCGATGGCCGCGTTCAGCGCCGTTGTGGACGAAAACTGCGAGAAGTTCAGCATCCAGTGGATTTTCCAGTGGCGGTCGTGGATATCGATCATGTCTTCCAACAAGATCGCCAAGGCCGTCAGGCTCGCACCCTCTTTGTCGAACCCGTCAATATAAGCGAAGTTCGTCTTCATCTCGGGCAGGATGCGGTCATTCCACCAATCAAGGAAGTTCTCCGCATAATGCGGCAAGACGTTACCAAGATAGGCGCCGATCTTGCCGGCATATTCAGAATCCTGGGGCACGCGAGGCACGTAGCGGTTTTGGTATTCCATCGCCTCGACGTGGATGCCCGGCGTCGCAGGCAGAGCGGCAGTGTACAGATAGCCATTGACGTTTTTCGCGACCCAGTCGCTCGCGAACGGCGTGCCGAAGCGGCGGAACATGTGATCGCAGGTCAGCCACCACCCGCCAATGTCAAAAAACATCGGCGACAAGGGGTTCGGACAATGCAGGTCATCCAGAATCCAAAAGAGCTCTTTCTCGCCCTCGTTCCACGCGACGGGAAACTCGTCGGTGCCCAGATTCTGTCCTAGGATATTCGTCTCATCCAAGCTCATGTCATCCTCCCGAAACTACACGATGTCTTGTTGGCTGAACCTTGCCTAACGAAGCGCTTACCCTCCGTCAAGCGATTATCGATAATTTATTATCCATTTTACACCGTTGTCTTGAGCGCCTTCCGAACCGCGTCGCAAACCCCTTGTTTTAAAGGGGAATTGCCGCAGCGCAGCATCCCGAAAGGCATGCCGTTGTACACGGTAATTCTTGAGAGCTTTGGCCATCTCGCGCCAAAAGACACGGTGACCCGGCGCGGCGCACCCTGCCCTAAAGCGTGCCGGTGTGATCCCGGAAGCGGTAGGTCATCGCATCTTGCGTCACCTCGATGACGATCTCTTCGACCCAGCCCGGCTCACCTGGATCAACGATCTTCAGACCCCGGGTCAGAACGGCCCGCATAACGGGCGAATGGGTGACAGCAGCCACAACCATGTCGCCGTCGCTGTCGATGGCCCTGAAACTCTCTGCAAAGTGCAAAACCCGGCGCGCCACAGCTGCCGCATCCTCGCCCGGCGGCGATGTGTGATGAACCCAAAACTCAATCCGGTCCGGCGCATTCAGAAAACCGCTGTAAAACGACTGCTCCAGAACGGTCTCGGGCGACATATCAGTGAAGTCACATTGCGAGGCGAAGAATTCCGGCTTCGACCCCATCTCAACCCGCGACCCTGCAAGGTAGATGTCTGGATTGCGCAACCCCCAGGCGGGTTTGACCTCGGGCGCGTTGGGGTCAATCGCGACACGCAGGGCTTCGGCGGTCTGGCGCGAACGGTGGGTACGTGTGCCCAGAAACAGAAACGTGTCGCCTTCTTTTGCCAAGGCGCGCAGCCGCGGCACGGCCGCTTCGATATCGGCGTTGGAGTCAGGCGTGATCGGCATATCCCCTTCGTGGGATGGAACTTTTGCATGCCGAAGAAGGGCGAGTGTGACTTTGCGCATGGCCAGAACTCATTTTCTGTAATGTTCGAATATCGTGCCGCTTAACGGGGCAAGGCTGTGTTACCCGGCTCTTGCGGCGGTCGGAGCGATCGCGACGTCAGCGTCCGACATGCTGATGGGCTCACCGGTCTGATCGGGGGCTTCCTGATCATGGAATATTCCCCGCATGACATCGCCGAATTCTTCCACGTGAAGGCGCATCACCTGCCCGCACCGCACCGCATCGCCGTCGCGCAGGGCCTCGATGATGGGATAATGGCGCCCGGCCAGATCAATCTCGGGGGCGCGCGAGATCAGGTTGTTGAGTGTCACGAAGGTCCGCGCCTCAATCATCAGTGAATTCCAGGTCTCGATCAGGATTTGATTGCCCGACGCTTCAAGGATCGTTCTGTGGAACACCACATCCCAATGGGCCAGCGTCCGCACATCCCTTGCTGAAAACGCTTTGGTCATCCGGTCGATCGCGCGCTCTAGGTCATCAAGATAATCAGCGGCATGCGCCACCGCCAATTGTCCCGCGAGTTCTTCGAGGCAGGCGCGCACAGGATAAATCTCAAGCACTTCGCGCTGATCGATCCGCCGGACCCGCGCGCCTTTGTGCGGCTCAACCTCAACAAAGCGCATTGCCACCATGTCGCGCAGCGCCTCGCGCACTGGCGACTGGCTGATCCCCATCCGCTTGGCGATCTGGGATTCGACAAGGCGGTCTCCTGGCTTGTAGCGCCCGGCCATAATATCATCGAGGAGCTCTTCTTTGACTTGCTCGCTCAAAATTACGCGCTGGATCATACTTAAAACTCCAATAGTACCCCTCGGTCCGCGCAAGAGACTGCCCTGTAACAGCACCGGGTGTCGCTCATGGTTCACCGAAGGTATGACTGCCCTCTGGGGGTTGTGCTACTTGAGTTCATAGGCCCCGTCAACGATTATCGATAACCGCTTATGCCCAATGTGTCGCGCCTGTGTGCAGGGGTATGCCAAAGCAAATCCTTGTCGGCGCACCTCACCCTAGCCGATGTCCCTGCGCATGGTCTCAAGGTCATCGACCGTGTCGATATCGCCAAGCTCATGGGCAGAAACCATGACGCAGGCGGCCTCCGGCAAGGCCTGCAACTTCGCGCGAGCGCCCTGGTCGCCCGTTAGATCAAGAAGTTCCGAAAACACGCTGTTTTCAAAACAAATAGGCGGCATCCGGCGCGACCCATCGGACGTTGCCGCAAAACCATGCTCGAGGCCACGTGCCAGAATCGCTCTCATGGTTTCGGGCGTCACAAGCGGCATATCGCCCAACACCACAAGAACACGGTTCGCCCCCCTTTCAGCAGCGCACAGAACGCCGGCACGAAGTGAGGCCGATTGACCCGCGCCATGCGCCACCGGCGCCACATGTTCAAACTCCGTCAGCACCTGTGCCACGGCCGGGTTGGATGTCACGGCGACCAGATGATCACAGCCCGCTTTGGCCAGCGCCGCCGCGGCGTGGCAAACCACGGGCCGCCCGCCGAGGTCGGCCAGCAATTTGTCCCCCGGTCCGAACCGGCGCGATTGACCCGCCGCCAGCAAAAGGCCGGTTGTTGTTGTCATTGATCGCGGACCAAGGCCTTGCCCAGGATTTCGGCAAGGACCGACACGGCAAGCGTGCGCGCGTCGCGCGCCGATGGGATGACACCCACCGGACCGTAAAGCCGCGCCAAAGTGTCTTCGGTTTGTCCCAGTGCCCGCAGGCTGGCCAGCCGGGCTTCACGGGCGTTCCAACTGCCCTGCGCACCAATATAGAACGCATCCGTCCCAAGGGCGCCGTCCAAAATCGGGGGCTCCCAGTCGTGATCGTGAAAAAACAGAACGACAGCAGTGCGCGCATCAACACTGAGATCGGTGGGAAAAGCCGGCAGATCGATCGGGCGGGTCTCGCACCCCGCAGCACCGGCCACGGCGCGACTTTCGTCATCGGGAGACACCAGAAGATTTGGATAGCCCACCGACTGCACAAGCGCTGAAAAGGCGCAGGCCTCGGGGCCCTTGCCGAAGACCACAAAGCGGAGTTCCGGCTCGATAAAGATCGACAGACCGCCCGGCCCCACGGCGGCACCTTCAAGAGACATTTGCCCTGTACCGGGATCAACCCAAAGCGTCAGCGCGCGTCGCGACGCGTGGTGATCCAACGCGGCCTGCAGAACCGTGCGGTCCGGTTTGGGCACTAGCAGAATGTCGAGCCCCCCGCCACAGGGCAGCGCAATGTCTACAAACGGCGATCCTGCCCCGTAGCGGACCGAGCGCGGCAAACCCGCGTCGCGCGCCGCCTCGGCCTGACGCGAAATGTCGGCCTCAATGCAGCCCAACGACAGACTGCCCACTCTGCGACCACCGCCGAGCACAGCCATCATCGCCCCTTTGGGCCGGTACGACGGTCCTTCGACACCAGAAATGACGGCCAGAACGCTGCCCGGGTCTTGGATCAGCGCCTCAAGCACCTGTCGGGTCGAATTGTGGCTGCTGTGGTCGAGGATCATGTGTTCGGCCGATGTGTGACTGCGGCGAGGGGGGCGATACACCCCCGGCGGGCGTTCAGGTCGATGTCACAATAGCGGGGCCTGCGTCAATTGCGAGGGTCCGCCACACCCGGCGGATTACAGACCCGATTTGGGCAGAAGGGTGCCGCGTTCGACGATATGGCATTCAAAAAGGCGCGTTTCGGGCACCCGAAGGTCATCGCGCGCAAGGCCCGTCACCAGGTCGATTGAACTTTCAATGATGCGAGACACCGGCTGGTGAAACGTGGTCAGATCGATGTTCTGCCAACCTGCCATTTCCATGTCGTTGAATCCGATCAACCCAAGATCACCCGGCACCGAAAGCCCGGCCGCTTCCACCGCAGCCATCGCACCGATCGATAGAATATCGTCGCCGCAGAAATACGCCTCCTCGCGGTCTTGGTGAAGTGCGGCGGCCATGGTCCGGCGGCCGGCCTCAAACGAATAGGTGTCTGCAAACGAAATACTGGGCGACAGCCCTTGGGACGTCAAAACTTCGCAGAACCCGGCCAATCGGTCTTCGGTTGACGTGGCCGAACGCGGCCCGCCCAGAAAGCCCAGCTTTCGGTAGCCGCGGTCCAACAAGGTCCGTGCCGCGATCCGCCCACACGCCACATTGTCTACACCGACCACATCAACCCGGGCGGCCCCATCCGGCCGGCCAAACGAATGCACCACCGGCATGCCCGCGTCGCGAAACGCCTTGGCAAAGGCCGGATCCAGCGTCGATGACGCCACGATCACCCCATCGACCGAGTATTGCCGCAGCAATGCGACCGAGTTCGTGGGATCGGTTTCGCCCGACAGGTTGACCAGCAACGGCCGCAACCCCTGCTCTTGCAACCGGCGTGTAAAAAGATCGAACACTTCAAGAAAGAACGGGTTGCGAAAGTTGTTTGAGATCAGGCCGATCAGCTTTGTGCGCCCGGTCGTCAGTGACGAGGCCAGCGCGTTGGGTCGGTATCCAAGCTCGGTCGCGGCACGTTCCACCTTGCGCCGGGTCTGATCCGACACCGACGCCCCGGCCGTGAACGTGCGTGACACCGCCGACCTTGAAACCCCGGCGCGCAGCGCAACGTCTTTAAGGGTCACAGGCATGGCGCCTGCGCGCGCAAAAGCCTTTGAAAGGCTTTTTCAAAACCCTTCCTCAAGGGTTTTTCCCGCCCCGAAACATCGGCGGGCGCCCATCCACCCAGGCCCCACCGACTTTGGCGCTCTCGACCGCCGCATAGACTGCCGCCATGGATCGCAACCCATCTTCGGCCCCCGGCAGACCCGGCGCCGCCCCACCCCGGATCGCTTCGGCCAGGTCGAGGTAGATATTGGCCACCGCCAGCGGAAACCCCTCGGGATGTGCGATGGCGACACGCGACAGGCGGGCCGCCTCGCTCGACAAACCGCTCTCGCCCTTTTCCATGATCTGGGTGCGCCCCCCCACGGGGGTGTAGTAGACCTGATTGGGCGCCTCGGACGCCCAGCGCATCCCACCGGTTTCGCCAAAGACCTGAATGTCGAACCCGTGCTGGCGGCCGATGGCCACCGAAGACGTCCAGAGCCGCCCGACCGTGCCGCGCTCCATGCGGAAATTGACCATCGCATCGTCTTCTAGGGTGCGCGAGGCTATGGTCGAGGCGAAATCGGCCGACAGGCTGCGGACCTCATCACCGGTGATGAAACTTGCCATATGCAGCGCATGGATGCCGCAATCGGCAAACTGTCCCGACACGCCGGCCATTGCCGGGTCATACCGCCAGCGGACCCTCGGGTTGTCGGCATCACCCGCGTCGCCGTGGTGTCCGTGGCTGAAGTTCGCCACCACCAGCCGCACTTTGCCGATCTCGCCTGCGGCCACCATTGCGCGCATTTCGCGCACCATCGGATAGGCCGAATAGCAATAGTTGACCGCCACAACCTTGCCGGACGAGCGGGCAATCCGGACAATCTCTTCGCCCTCTTCTACGTTCATCGTCATCGGCTTTTCGCACAAAACATTGAAGCCGGCTTCGATGAAGGCCTTGGTGATCTCGAAATGCGTCGCGTTTGGCGTGGCGACAGTCACCAGATCGACCGGGTCGGGCCGCGCTTTTTCGCCCGCCAGCATCTCTTTCCAGTCGCCGTAAGCCCGGTCCACCGCGACACCCAGCGATGCGGCATAGGCCCGGCCCTTTTTGGCGTCCACATCCAAAGCACCGGCGGCCAGCACAAACTGCCCGTCCGCTTGGGCCCCCAGCCGGTGTGCGGGTCCAATCTGGCTGCCTTCGCCGCCGCCGATCATGCCCCAGGTCAGTTTTTTCATGCGTTTGGTCCTTTGCGCGGAGGCACCGCGCATATTTGATGTTCAAGTTACCTCAGGGCGTGACCACATCAACCCACTGGCGCGAGCGGTTGGATGCGCGTGTTGCAGCCACAACCTCGGCCACTGCCAGACCGTCCCGGAAGGTGGGCCAGACCGCCTGCCCTGTGTGGATGGCAGCCAGAAAATCCTTGGCTTCGATGATGATCTGATCCTGATAGCCCGTGCCATGACCCGCCCCCTGACAAAACGGCAGGTAATCGGGATGCGCGGGCCCCGTCAGGATCTTTTTGAACCCCGCTTCGCGGTCGTTGCCGTCGGCTTTGTAAAGCCACAGCGCGTTTTGATCCTCGCCATCAAAGCGGATCGCGCCCCGGTCGCCGTGCACTTCATAGACGTAGCCCATCTTGCGGCCATGGGCGACGCGCGAGAAATACAGATGCCCCATTGCGCCGCTGTCAAACCGGCACATCAGCTGGGCGTGATCATCGTTGGTCACGGGCACACCGCCGCGATCCTTGTGCACCGTTTCAACATGGGCCGTCAGGCTGGCGATCGGGCCCAGCAAGGCCAGCGCGCAATTGATCATATGGGGGGCCAGATCGCCCATGGTGCCGTTGGGCTCACCGGTCGACCGCCAGGTGGCGGGCCCGTCGGGGTCGGCATCGAAATCTTCGGTATGTTCGCCGCGCATCCAGATCACCCGGCCGATGGCCCCTTCGGCGATCAGCTCGCGGGCAAATTGGGTCGCGGGCGTGCGAACGTAATTGAACCCGACCATGTTGACGCAACCGCTGGTCTCGGCCGCCGCGGTCATGGCACGAGCGTCATCAATCGTGGCCCCCAGGGGCTTTTCGCAGAACACCGGCTTGCCAAGGGCGAAGGCGGCTTCGGCGATCGCGCGGTGATGGGCCTGCGGGGTCGCGATTACCACCGCTTCGACGCGCGGGTCCGCAACAAGCGCCTGCCAATCCTCTGCGGCCCGGGCAAATCCGAAGGCCTTGCGGTAGCGTTCCGCACTGTCAGGCGAGGATGCCGACACCATTTCCAAACGCGGCCGCAAGGCGGTGTCAAAAACAGCACCGACCGCAGCCATGGCAACCGAATGGGCCTTGCCCATATAGCCGCCCCCCACGATACCTATCCCGATATCGGACATACGATCCTCCCCCCAGACGGCCTCTTTGCAACCGGTTGCAAATTTGGTATCGCCTACGGGTTGGTTTGGCAAACCAAAAAGACCAAGGGGGAGCAGTGTTTTGCAGGATTTGTTGAAGGCCTTGAGCCAGAACACTTTTATCGTGTTTGGTCGGGCCGGAATGGATTTCTGGGCTGATCCGGTTGGCACCCGCTCGACCCAAGCCAGCACCTTCAGCGCGGGTCTTGGCGGGTCCGCGGCCAATATCGCCGTCGGCCTTGTCAAACTTGGCGGAACGGCGGATTTGCTTACGTCGGTTTCTGATGATGCGGTGGGCTGGTTTTGCCTCAACCAATTGCGCGGCTACGGCGTCGGGACGGATTTCGTGCGCAGGGTCGGCGGAGAATACCGGACATCACTGGCGGTCTATGAAAGCGTGGTCGAAGATTTCCAGAATGTTATCTACCGCAATTCGGCCGCGGACTTCCAAGTCACCACCGACGATGCCCTGGCCCCGAACTATACCGATTACGGTGTCTTTATTTCCTCGGGCACTGCCGCCTCGGCTGAACCGTCACGCAGCGCCCTTTTCGCAGCGATAGAGGCGGCCAAATCCGCCGGGCTGCCGGTTGTATTTGATGTGGACTACCGCCCCTATTCCTGGCCGTCGCCCGACGTCGCGTCTGAGATGTTGACCAAAGTCGCGGATGCGTCCGACATTGTGGTCGGCAATGATGAAGAGTTCGATTTCATGGCTGGCGGCCCCGGCAAGGGGCTGGCCAAGGCGCAATCGCTCGCCCGCCCTGGGCGCATTATCGTGTACAAAATGGGCGGTGACGGGGCGGTGACCTTCGCCGACGGTCAGGTCATCAAAACCGGCATTTACAACGTTGAGCCGGTCAAACCCAACGGCGCGGGCGACAGTTTCATGGCAGGCTTTCTGGCCGGTCTGGCCGAGGGGCGCGATCTGAAGACCGCCCTTTTGCGCGGGTCGGCAGCTGCCGCGATCGTCGTGTCGAACCCCGGTTGCGCCCCGCCCCTGCCCGATGGCCCAACGCTTGACGCGTTCATCGCCGCCCATCCCGGACCGACCGAGCCTTAAGGAACCGCCATGCATATCCCGCCCTTTGACAACCAAAACCAGCCCATCGTCGGCGTCGACAACACCACCGTGCCGTTGAACTTTTTCAACATCGTGAAGCTGAAGGCGGGTGAAACATTCGTCAGTGACGTGCCGGGTTTTGAAACCGCCATCGTTCCGGCCACGGGCGCCGTCGACGTCGAGGTTGGCGATTTTTCCGCCAAAGACCTTGGCGGGCGCGGGGTGGATGTTTGGGACGGCGAGCCTGAAGGCGCCTACGTGCCGGTGGGGGCGGCAGCGGCCATGACCTGCAGGTCAGACAGCGCCGAAGTCTTCATCGCAGGGGCCAAGTTCGACCAGTCGCTTGCCCCCTTTGCGGTGCGCGCGGACGAATTGGATCTTGTGCAATACGGGTCGGACGACACCAAAACACATCGCAAAATCAAACACATCCTCGGTCAGAAACAGGCCGACAAGGTGGGCCGCCTGCTGGTGAGTGAGCTTTACACGGTTGGCGCAGGGGGCTGGTCAGGCTTTCCCAGCCACAAACATGACACCGACCGGCTGCCGGACGAAACGCGCCACGATGAGACCTATAATTTCCGCTTCCGGCCCAACCATGGCTCAGGCCTGCAGATGCTGCAGCGCGAAGACAACGCGCCCGGCGATGCCTATCACATCGTCGATGGGTCCACGATTTGTATCGACACCGGCTATCATCCCTGCGCGGTGCTGCCGGGCTATGAGATGTACTATTTCACCATTCTGGCCGGGCTGAGCCAGCGGTCGCTGGTGCAGTATTTCCAACCGACCCATGCCGATCAGCTGCACACGATCCCGGGCATTCTTGATATGGTGGCGAAGTTCAAATGACCCTTGCAACCCTTGCAGACGTCCTGAACCCCGCGCGCGCGGGCGGCTATGCGGTGGGCGGGCTGGTCTGCCTTGGTTGGGAAGACATGCGCGCCTATGCCGACGCCGCGGAAGCCGAAAGTCTGCCGCTGATCCTGCAGGCCGGACCGTCCTGCCGGGCCCATACCCCCCTGCCGGTTCTGGGTCAGATGTTTCGCCATCTGGCCGACAGCGTGTCGGTGCCGGTGGTGGCCCATCTCGATCATGGCTACACGATGGAAGAGTGCGAAACGGCGCT
This sequence comes from Pseudomonadota bacterium, assembly GCA_038530285.1. GTDB lineage: Bacteria > Pseudomonadota > Alphaproteobacteria > Rhodobacterales > Rhodobacteraceae > JASJAR01. The sequence goes on along the minus strand of JBCBCY010000007.1, from coordinate 67,391 downwards.
GGCTGCGGGGTTTACATCGCTGATGTTCGACGGCTCGAAACTGCCGCTCGATGAAAACATCGCCGCCACCAAGGCGGTGGTCGATCTGGCCCATGGCGCAGGCATTTCCTGCGAAGGCGAAATTGGCTTTGTCGGCTATGCCGCCGGCGAGGCGTCGCGCGGCACCGACCCCGGCGAGGCGGCGATCTTCGCGCGCGAAACCGGGGTGGATGCCATGGCGATCTCGGTCGGGAATGTGCATCTGCAGGAAAACCACGAAGGCGGGCTGGATGCAGACCGGATCGCCGCGATTGAGGCCGTCACCGACGTGCCCCTGGTCATCCACGGCGGGTCCGGCGTGCCGGTGGCCGAACGCACCCGGCTGGCGCGCGAAACCGCGATTTCGAAGTTCAACATCGGCACCGAGTTGCGGCTGGTCTTCGGCCGGTCCCTGCGTGAGGTTTTGGCAAACGATCCCGACCGGTTCGACCGGGTGAAAATCCTGTCGGATGTTGAACCCGCCATCCGCGAGGCCGCCCGCCACGCCCTGCGCACCATCGGCCCCGCCTGACACTTCGCGACACTTTTTGCCGGTTACGGTCTTGCTTGAAACCCGGTGCGGGCGGACACTCACACGTATGAGTACATTTCTTGCAGACATCCGCCGCGAACTTGGTGCCATCGAAGCCGACGGGCTGATGAAGCACGAACGCCCCATCGCCTCGCCCCAGGCGGCACATGTGGCCGTTGGCGGGTCCGACTATATCAATCTGTGCGCCAACAACTACCTTGGGCTGGCCGATGACCCCCGCCTGGTCGCGGCGGCAAAATCCGCGCTTGAAACTCACGGGTTGGGCATGGCCTCGGTCCGGTTCATCTGCGGTACGGCTGATGTGCACCGCGCGCTGGAAGAGCGCTTGGCGGCCTATCTGGGGATGGAAGACGCGATCCTTTATGCCGCCTGTTTTGATGCCAATGGCGGACTGTTTGAACCCTTGCTGGGCCCCGAGGATGCGATTGTGTCAGACGCACTGAACCATGCGTCGATCATCGACGGGATCCGTCTGTCAAAGGCGAAACGCTACCGGTATCGCAACGCGGATATGGACGATCTAGACGCCCAGTTGCGCACCGCGCGCGCCGATGGGGCGCGCCGGATCATGATCGCCACGGATGGTGTGCTTTCCATGGATGGCTACTTTGCCCCACTTGCCGAAATCGCCGGGGTTGCAGCGCGTTACGACGCTCAGGTTATGGTCGATGACTGCCACGCGACAGGTTTTGTAGGCCCCTTTGGGCGTGGCACGCCGGCGCGCGCCGGCGTCGGGGTCGATGTGCTGACCGGCACCTTTGGCAAGGCACTTGGCGGGTCGATTGGCGGCTTTACCGCAGGGCCTGCCCGGTGATTGAACTGCTGCGCCAACGCTCGCGGCCCTATCTGTTTTCCAACGCCTTACCGCCCATGGTTTGTGCCGCCGCGATCGAGGCAATCAATTTAGCCGAGGCGGGCGACCATCTGCGCGACAGGCTCGCCGAAAACGCCACTTATTGGCGCGCGGGGCTTGTGGGGTTGGGGTTTGAGGTTTTGCCGGGCGCGCACCCGATCATCCCCGTCATGACCGGCGAGGCGCAAAAAGCCCAGGCCATGGCGGCCCGGTTGTTTGAACTTGGCGTCTATGTGGCTGGCTTCTTCTTTCCGGTCGTGCCCCAAGGCCGGGCCCGCATTCGCACCCAGATGTCGGCCGCCCTGACGCGCGACGACCTCGACCATGCGCTTCATGCCTTCGCCAAGGCGGGCCGTGACGTAGGGGTGCTGGCATGACCGACCGTTCCAATGAGATGGCCGCATTGGCCAAAACCAAGCCCGCCCCGGGGCTGGATAGGATCACCGCCCCGGTCCCGGAAATCGGCCCCGATGACGTTTTGATCCGGGTGAAGAAAACCGGCGTCTGCGGCACCGATATTCACATCTGGAACTGGGATGACTGGGCGGCGCGCACGGTACCTGTGCCTTTGATCACCGGCCATGAGTTCGCCGGCGAAATCGTTGAGCTTGGCCGCGATGTCACAGACTTGAAGTTGGGCCAGCGCGTGTCCGGCGAGGGCCATCTGATCGGGACAACCTCGCGCCAGTCGCGCGCCGGCAAATTCCATCTTGATCCCGAAACCCGCGGGATCGGTGTGAACGAGCAAGGCGCATTCGCGGAATATCTGTCCCTGCCCGCCTTCAACGTCGTGCCCCTGCCAGACGCGATTTCGGACGATATTGGCGCGATCTTGGACCCCCTTGGAAATGCGGTGCACACCGCCTTGTCGTTTGACCTGATCGGCGAGGATGTGTTGATCACCGGCGCGGGGCCCATCGGCATCATGGCCGCCGCCGTGGCCAAACATGTGGGCGCGCGTCATGTGGTGATCACCGATCTGAACTCCGCGCGGCTGGCGCTGGCTGCGAAAGTTGCAGATGTGACGGCCATCAACCCCAAAGACCACGATTTGCGGGATGTTTTGTCCGACCTTGGCATGCGCGAAGGCTTCGATGTGGGGCTGGAAATGTCGGGCAGTCAAGCCGCGCTCGATCAGATGGTCGACGCCATGGTCATGGGCGGGCGCATCGCAATGCTGGGCATCCCGCCCGGCAAATCCCCGGTCGACTGGTCGCGGATCGTCTTCAAGGCGCTGACCATCAAGGGCGTTTATGGCCGCGAGATTTTCGAGACCTGGTACAAGATGATCGCGATGCTCGAAAACGGGCTGGACGTGTCAGCCGTGATCACGCACCGCTTTGCCGCACCAGATTATGCGGCCGCCTTCGAGATTATGCGGTCTGGCGACAGCGGCAAGGTTGTGCTGGACTGGACGTGACGCCGCTGAGACCTGCGCGTTTACACAAACCGGTTGACCAGATTTTCCAAGCGTTCCTGCTTGCCCGAACGCGGCTCGGGGTCGATCCCCTCGCGGATCACTCTGTCGAACGCGGTTTCCAGCGACCCGTCAAGCAGCGCCTTGCCTTCCGCACTGTCCCAACCGGCGTAGCGTGCATCGCGCATTGCCTCTAGTGTTCCGTCTTCCAGCATGGCCGCGGCGGCCTTCAGACCGGCTGCACACACATCCATGCCACCCACATGGCCCAGAACCAGATCTTCGGCATCCAGCGACTGGCGCCTCAGCTTTGAATCGAAATTGGTGCCTCCGGTTTTAAACCCGCCCGCTTTCAAAACCTCATAATAGGCCAAAGCGACCTCCGGCACCGAGTTGGGGAACTGGTCGGTATCCCAGCCCGATTGGTAGTCGTTGCGGTTCATGTCGATCGACCCCAGAATCCCTAGGGAGGCGGCCAACGCCAGTTCATGTTCGAAACTGTGTCCGGCCAGGATCGCATGCCCCTGCTCGATGTTCACTTGTACCTCGGTTTCCAGACCGAATTCCTTCAAGAACCCATAGACCGTGGCGACATCGTAATCGTACTGATGCTTGGACGGTTCCTGCGGCTTGGGTTCCACAAGGATCGCGCCTTTGAAGCCGATCTTGTGTTTGTAATCGACGACCATTTGCAAAAACCGCCCCGCGTTCTGGCGTTCGCGGCGCAAATCGGTGTTCAAAAGCGTCTCATAGCCTTCGCGCCCCCCCCATAGGACGTAATTCTCACCGCCAAGTCGATGGGTCGCGTCCATGCAGGTTTTCACCGTTGCCGCGGAATATGCGAAAACCTCCGGGTCGGGGTTGGTGGCGGCACCTGACATGAAGCGGCGTTGCGTGAACAGGTTCGCCGTTCCCCAAAGAAGCTTGGTCTTCGCGCCGTCCATCTTCTGGCCGATGTAGTCGACGATCTCTTCAAGATTGCGCGTGTTCTCGGCAAAATTCGCGCCCTCTGGCCGGATATCGAGGTCATGAAAGCAGAAGTAAGGCTGCCCCAGGATGGCGAACAGGTCGAACGCGGCATCCGCCTTGGCCTTTGCGCGGTCAATCGTTTCGCCAAACCAGGGGCGTTCAAACGTCTGACCGCCAAACGGATCACCACCGGGCCAGGCAAAGCTATGCCACCAGGCGACAGCAAAGCGCAGATGGTCTTCCATCCGCTTGCCCATCACGACTTCGTCGGGGTTGTAGTGGCGAAAGGCAAACTCGTTAGCGCTACCTTCGCCTTCAAAAGCAATTGGCGCGATGCCCTCGAAATAGCTTGTCATGATGTGGTCCTCCCTGCGCGCCAGACCATACCAGTGTCGCGGTGGCCCGCAAGACAGGAGCGAACCGAGCTGTCGGGTCGCAACCGGGCGAGACCGAAGGTGACGCAAGGTAAATTGGTCGCATCAAATGACTGTTGTCTTCGGCGTCCTTTTTCTGCCATTAATTTAATCACGAATTGGAACGTCGTTGGGGAGGACAGGATATTCACGCGATGCCGACGAAGTTCGGCGGGCATTGTTTTTGTGAACTACTCCTGAAGCCTCCGTTTCGATTTTCATCAAGAACACCGGCTGAAACCCTTCGGGGAGCGAGGGCCGGAGGCGGACGGACACTTTGGGAGGAGGGTCCGTCCGTCGCGTTTTCGGATCCCCTTGCGGCACTGCAGCTACATAAAATTGGCAGTATCTAAGCGCATTGTGTTCATCCTTTCGGCAGATTTGCCTGCGAGACTGTTTCTCAATGCGGAACAGTCTTTCATATCTGACCGTGTTTTTTACGGTCTTTTTCAGCTCTGCACTTTCGGCAGAGCAAAACCTGATGCGCGACTTTGCAACCTGTACGGGGCGTTTGTCGGCGGAGGTTGAGCATTCCTGGCTGGTCGCAACGGTGCAGGCGGATCGCAATGCAGTCATGTACGCCAACATGGCATCCCTTCTTGCTGCAGTGACCGCACCGGAAGACGAAATTCGCGCACGCGCTTTGCGGATTGATGCAAAGGCCGCCCATTCCCAGTTGCTTTTGCAATCCGCATTCGGCTGGAATGCCGAGCAGCGCCAATTCGCCGAGCGGCGCGCGCGCGAACTTACGATGTCGTGTTCAGCCCTGATTTTGGCCGACAGCCGGGAAAACTCGGCTAAGATTTGGGCGATTGGAACAGAGTAGAGCGATCAATTTGCGCTCAATTTCCGCGTCATGGGCCGGTATTTCGATTAAAATCTGAGCAATCTTGACCCGCGCAAAGATGCGGCGGGGGCCCGGCCTTCCCTTCGCTTTAACCCATGTTCCAGACATATGGCGCTGCGCTGAACGTGTGGCGAAACACGTGTGGCCGCCAAGGGGAAGTCCGATATCGACCGCACACCGCAACAGGGTTGCGTGGGGGAAATCGTTGCGCCTAGAAAATTGCGCTTTGGGCCTGCCACGCTGTGATCAAGAGGACATTGGGATGTCAAAGAAACTTACTGCCGCACTTCTTGCCGGTGCTGCCAGCCTGGCCGCTGCACCCGCACTTGCCTGCGACGCACCGATCAAGGTCGGCGTACTGCACTCGCTCTCGGGAACGATGGCGATTTCGGAAACCACGTTGAAAGACACGATGGAAATGCTGGTTGAACAGCAAAACGAAGCTGGCGGCGTTCTGGGCTGCGAATTGGAAGCTGTTGTCGTTGACCCGGCCTCTGACTGGCCGCTGTTTGCAGAAAAAGCGCGCGAATTGCTGACCGTTCATGAAGTCGATGTGATCTTCGGCAACTGGACGTCGGTCAGCCGCAAATCTGTTCTTCCGGTCATAGAAGAACTCAACGGCCTTCTTTTCTACCCTGTTCAGTACGAAGGCGAAGAAAGCTCGAAAAACGTATTCTACACGGGTGCGGCCCCCAACCAGCAGGCCATTCCCGCGACCGATTACTTCCTCGAAGAACTGGAAGTCGAAAAATTCGCACTTCTGGGCACCGACTACGTCTACCCACGTACGACGAACAACATCCTGGAATCCTATCTTCAGGAAAAAGGCATCGCAGCCGACGATATCTTTGTGAACTACACACCTTTCGGTCACTCCGACTGGTCGAAGATCGTCGCTGACGTTGTGGCGCTGGGTGCTGACGGCAAGAAAGTCGGCGTGATCAGCACCATCAACGGTGACGCAAACGTTGGCTTTTACAAAGAACTCGCCGCTGCAGGTATTTCGGCGGACGATATTCCGGTCGTGGCCTTCTCGGTCGGTGAAGAAGAGCTTGCCGGTTTGGACACGTCGAACCTTGTGGGTCACCTGGCCGCCTGGAACTACTTCCAATCCGCAGAATCCGACGCCAACGACGCATGGGTCGAAGCCTGGAAAGCCCGCATGGGTGAAGAGCGCGTGACCAATGACCCGATGGAAGCCCATTACATCGGCTTCAACATGTGGGTGAACGCGGCAGAAGCGGCTGGCACGACAGACGTCGATGCGGTCCGCGAAGCGATGTACGGCCAGGAATTCCCGAACCTGACAGGTGGCACCGCCGTTATGCTGCCAAACCACCACCTGGCCAAGCCGGTTCTCATCGGTGAAATCCAGGAAGATGGTCAGTTCGACATCATCAGCCAGACCACGGAAGTTCCCGGCGATGCCTGGACCGACTTCCTGCCTGAATCGGCCGTTCTGGTCAGCGACTGGGCGGAACTGGGTTGCGGGATGTACAACACCGAGACCGAAAGCTGTGTTCAAATCAAGTCGAACTACTAACTTGATCAGATAGTCTTGCGGCGGGCCCCACCGGGGCCCGTCGTGGCCTGAGGCGGTCCGGGACGGCCGCAATCCGGCACAACCGAGGAAGGGGCGGGGGATGATCCTTCGATTGGCTTTGGCGCTGGCTTTGACATGGGCCATGTCCTTGGGCGGTGACGCTCAAGCGCAAAACGCAGATGCCCCAATCCAGCAGCTTTTGCAGGACCACGGCGAGATCATCACAAAATCATCGCGCCGCACCATCGGACCCGCGATTGACGCGCTGGCCACCAGCGGAATGCCGGAAGCCCAGGTCGTGTTGGAACGCTGGCAGGCCCGCGAAATGTACCTGAACGAAGAAACCGGCCTGTTTGTCTTTGCAGAAGAAGTCGACCGTTCAACGCTTCGGATTTTCGATTTCGCCGATGGGTCCGAAATTGGCGAAACCCCCGATGATGACTTCAAGCAACTGCGCCCCAATGGCGGCGTGCGCGGCATGATCGGCGCTGCGCTTGTGCAATTTCAACTGTCCGACCCGAACCCCGAGACCCGCCTGAAAGCCTTGTTGTCGATTGAACGCGACGCTGAGGAAAGCCATCTGGCCGCCCTGCGCGCATCCACCGAAGGCGAACCCGAACCTGCCATTAAAGCCCGAAAAGAGCGGCTGGAGCGCATCTTGACGATTGGCTACGGCGAAACCGACGCAGAACGTATCGAAGCGATCCGGTATTTTGACGGCGACCTCGGTGTCGATGTGCGCGCTGCTCTGAACCCGCTTGTGAACACGCGGATCGAAGCGGCCGAAACCCTGCCAGACGGCGACGATATCAAGGGTGCGGTGACGCCGGGAAGTGACAGTCTTTCGGCAGAGGATGCCTATGCCATTCTGGTGGCCGCAGACCTGGCCCCACCGCGCATCAGCCGTGACGACCAACGCGCCGCCCTGATCGCAAACATCGAAGACGACACGATCGCCGGGATCGAAGTGGCGACACTTGATAGCGAAGCGGCCCGCGACATGGCCTATGCCGCCCTGGCCGACGCGGGCGTGGTGGATCCGGTGGCGACCGAGGTGCAAGTCAGCCAAGCCCTGTCGCGCTTCGTTTTCTTTGAACGCTACAGCGCGGCCCCCCCGGGCGTGGCACTGGCCGCCGCCGAGGCGCTTTCGGCCATCGAAACACAGGTGGCCGTGAACCAGGCGTTGGACCTTGGACTGGATGCGCTGTCGCTCGCCTCGATCTACTTTTTGGCCGCGATTGGCCTGGCGATCACCTTTGGCGTCATGGGAGTGATCAATATGGCGCATGGCGAGTTCATCATGATGGGCGCCTACACCGGGTATGTCGTGCAATTGTTCGTCCCAGATCTAACGCTCTCGATCATCCTTGCCATCCCGCTGGCGTTTGCGGTGACTTTCGCGGCTGGCGTTGCGATGGAACGCCTGGTGATCCGCTGGCTGTACCATCGGCCACTGGAAACCCTTTTGGCGACATTCGGGATTTCAATCGCGCTGCAGCAATTGGCCAAGAACATCTTCGGCACGCAAGCCCGCCCGCTGACGGCGCCAGGCTGGCTCGACGGGTCCTGGGTGATCAACGACATTGTCTCGATCAGCTACATCCGGATCGCGATTTTTGTATTGGCCCTGATGTTTCTGGCGCTGTTTTTGTTCGTGATGAACCGCACGCGGTTGGGGCTTGAGGTGCGCGCAGTCACCCAGAACCCCCGCATGGCGGCATCGATGGGCATCAACCCCGACCGGATTAACATGCTGACCTTCGGCTTCGGCTCAGGGATTGCGGGGATCGCGGGCGTGGCCATCGGGCTATACGCCAAGGTGACGTCCGAAATGGGGTCAGACTATATCGTGCAATCCTTCATGACGGTCGTGGTCGGCGGGGTCGGCAACATCTGGGGCACGCTGATTGGCGCCACGATGGTGGGCTTTCTGCAAAAGGGGATCGAGTGGATGAACCCATCGAACACCCTGGCCGCCCAGACCTATATGATCTTGTTCATCATCTTGTTCATTCAATTCCGGCCGCGCGGGATCATCGCGCTTAAGGGCCGGGCAGCGGAGGCATGAGGATGCAGGTTTTGCGCCACCTTCGGTGTCGCGGTGTTGGGGGCCAGCCCCCAAACCCCCGAGGTATTTATGGGCCAATGAAGGGCGCAGCACATGGCTGAACTGACCGCTGCCGGCGCACCGCGCCGTCCCTTCGTGATGCGCCACCCCTCGGTGCTGATCTTTCTGGCCTGTCTGGCCCTGTTCACTGTCGGTGTGACCGTGCTGGCCGATGGGTTCGGCATCGGCGTCATCTCGACCAGCTTTGTGAAAACCCTGGGCAAGACCCTGTGTCTGTGTCTGGTGGCCCTCGCGATGGATCTTGTCTGGGGCTACACAGGCATTCTGTCGCTTGGCCACATGGCGTTTTTCGGGCTCGGCGGCTACGCGATCGGGATGTGGCTGATGTACGCCCGGACCGAAATCATCGTGGCCGAAAGCCTGGCAAACCAACCCCTGCCGCCCACGCCCGAAGAGATATCCAGCGGCATCGCCAACCAGATTTTCGGCGTGGTGGGTGCGTCGGAATTCCCGCCCATCTGGGTGTTTGCCCATTCGCTTCCCCTGCAGCTGGCGGCGGTGGTGCTGGTGCCTGGGCTTCTGGCGCTGGTCTTTGGCTGGCTGGCCTTCCGGTCGCGGGTCACCGGCGTTTACCTGTCGATCCTGACCCAGGCGATGACGCTGGCGTTGTCGCTTTACCTGTTCCAGAACGACAGCGGGTTGCGCGGCAACAACGGGTTGTCGGGACTGCAAAACCTGCCGGGCCTTGACGGCCTGCCGCAATCAACGGTGTCGATCTGGTTTTTCTGGGCCTCGGCCTTCGCACTGGGTGCCGGATACCTGCTGTGCACCTATGTGGTGTCGGGCAAGTTTGGGTCGGTGGTGCGTGCCATTCGCGATGACGAAGCGCGCGTGCGGTTCCTGGGCTACCCCGTCGAAGGCTTCAAGCTGTTCATCTTCACGCTGACCGCGATCCTCGCCGGGATCGCCGGGGCGCTCTATTACCCCCAGGCCGGCATCATCAACCCTGCCGAAGTCGCCCCGATCGCGTCGATTTATCTCGCGGTCTGGGTCGCCATCGGCGGACGTGGGCGCCTTTACGGCGCGGTGATCGGCGCGGCCTTCGTGTCGCTTTTGTCGACCTGGTTCACCGGCGGGCAGGCCCCCGACATCAACCTGGGCTTTTACACCGTGCAATGGGTCGACTGGTGGACCGTCCTGCTGGGCCTGTCCTTTGTCGCGGTTACACTCTTTGCGCCCAAAGGCATTGGCGGCCTCTTTGATCTGATCGCCGAGCGTCGCAGCCCCGACCGGCATGGCGCCGATCTTGGCCCTGATGCCGGGTCCTTGCGCGAAAAGGAGGCGGATAAATGAGCACGCTTTTAGAAGTCTCCGGCGTGTCGGTGTCCTTTGATGGCTTCAAAGCGATCAACAACCTGTCGTTCCAGATCGCCGAGCCTGAATTGCGCGCCGTGATTGGCCCAAATGGTGCGGGCAAGACCACCTTCATGGACATCGTGACCGGCAAAACCAAACCTGACGAAGGCCGTGTGATCTGGGGCGAGAAAAACCAATCTTTGCTGGGGATGACGGAAAGTGCGATTGCACGTGCAGGTGTGGGCCGAAAGTTCCAGCGCCCCACGGTGTTCGAAGATCAATCGGTTGCCGACAACCTGATGATGGCGCTGAAGAATGACCGCGGACCATTTGCGGTGCTCCGCTTTCGCGCGAACCGGGCCGATCACACACGTGTGGGTGAATTGGCCGAGGAAATCGGCCTGACAGCCGCGCTGAACCGCAAGGCCGGCGAACTCAGCCACGGACAAAAGCAGTGGTTGGAAATCGGGATGCTTCTGGCGCAGGAACCGCGCCTGTTGCTGGTCGATGAACCCGCCGCCGGCATGAGCCCGGCCGAACGCGAACACACCACCGACCTTTTGGTCGAAGCCGCCAAGACCCGGTCGGTCGTGGTGGTGGAACACGACATGGAATTCGTGCGCCGCCTGAACTGCAAGGTGACCGTCCTGCACGAAGGCTCGGTCCTGGCGGAAGGGTCCATCGACCATGTCACATCAGATGAGCGCGTAATCGAGGTGTATCTTGGCCGATGAATTTCTGAAAATTGATGGGCTGACACTGCACTACGGCGGCAGCCAAATCCTAAACGGGATCGACATGCGCGCCCGCGTGGGCGAAGTGACTTGCGTGATGGGCACCAACGGCGTCGGAAAGACGAGCCTTCTGAAGGCGATCTCTGGCACCCATCCGCATTCGGGCGGCACCTACAGCCTTGGCGGCGAGGTCATCGGGCGCGCCACAGCTCATGCGCTGGCCAAAAAGGGCGTCGGCTACGTGCCGCAGGGGCGCGACATCTTCCCGTTGCTGACGGTGAAGGAAAACCTGGAGACGGGCTTTGCCACCCTGCCCCGCTCAGAACGGTTTGTACCAGACGAGATTTTCGAACTGTTCCCGATCCTGAAGGATTTTCTGGGCCGCCGCGGCGGCGACCTGTCAGGTGGCCAGCAACAACAGCTTGCCATCGCGCGGGCGCTGATCGCGAAACCGAAGCTTTTGTTGCTGGATGAACCGACCGAAGGCATCCAGCCCAATATCATCCAACAGATCGGCCGGGTGATTGAACACCTGCGCGACAAGGCAGAAATGTCGATCGTGCTGGTCGAACAGTATTTCAGCTTCGCCTATGACCTGGGCGACAGCTTTTACGTGCTGCAACGCGGGGCGACGCGACTTTCGGGCAAAAAGGGCGACGTCAGCAAGGACGCGCTGTTGGACGCGGTCTCGGTCTAGCTTGACAGGTAATCGCGCAGCACGGTCCGGCAGCCATCGCGGTGCAGACGCGTCAGCCAATCCCCAAAAGCATCCGCGAATGCCGGTTCATCAGCAAGCGTTCCGTAAATTTGCTCCTGGGCCAACCATTGGGCTGGATCGTCCTTGGCCGCCAGAGCCGCGGCCTGCAAATCATCCCAGAACGGATCATTGGGCTCAATCACCGTGCCGTCTTCGCGCAGGCCCGTGCACATCCGCGCCCAGAGCGCTTCAATCAACGCCAGACCAACCACCGGCGCGCCCGCATCAAGCGCCTCGCGCACAGTCGGTAGAATAAAACCGGCGTGCCGCGACGACCCATCGAAAGCGACGCGCCGCGTGGTGTCATGCACAGCCGGATTGGCAAAACGGCTGACGATCAAAGACAGGTATTCCTGCGGCGTGCGTTCCGGCACAGCATTCACAAAGGGCAAGACTTCGTCCGATTGCACCTTGTTCAAAAGCCCGGCGATCTCAACATCGACCATACAATCAGCAATCGTTTCGACCGACAGGATCTCAGCTGCATTCACCAGCATCTGATGACCGGCATTCAGCACCCGGATCTTCATATCCTCGTAGGCGTGGACATTGTCGGTCAGGGTCGCGCCGACGGCTTCCCATGGCGGGCGCCCGTTACAAAAGTTGTCCTCGATCACCCATTGACGGAAGTTCTCATGGGTCACGGGGGCCAGGTCATCGACGCCCATGGCGCGCAGGTTTTCGATCGCCTCGGGCCCGGTGGCCGGGACGATGCAATCCACCATAGAGTTCGGGAAGGCGACGTTGTCCTCAATCCATGCGGCAAGATCTACGTCAGACATCCTTGCAAGCGACACAACGGTCTGGCGCACCATGTCGCCATTGCCCAAAAGGTTGTCGCAGCTTTGGATCGTGAACGGCTTGTCGCCTGCCGCCCGTCGCTTGGCCAGGGCGGCAATCATTGCCCCAAAGGCCGTTTGCGGCGTATCGGGGTTGGCCGCATCATGCGCGATTTCTTCATGGGCGGCGTCAAATTCACCCGTGGCCGGGTCAAGGAAATACCCGCCCTCAGTCACTGTCAGCGACACAATACAAATCGCGGGATCGGACATCGCGGCAATCAGACTTGCGTTGCCGTCTTCAATCGGCAGATAGTCGATCATCGCGCCAACGACCTCTGCCGAGGTGCTAGAAGGTTCAAGCTGAACAAGCGTTGTCAGGCAGTCTTGCGCCAAAAGCTTGTCGCGCATGGCGGCATCATAGGGTCGCACGCCCGCGCCGATGATGGCCCAATCGCGGGCCAAACCATTCAGCATCAAACGATGTAGGTACCAAGATTGATGCGCTCGGTGAAAATTCCCCAGCCCGATATGGACGATACCGGGGCGCAGGTCTCCGCGCGGGTAGTTCGGTCGCATGATGTCGGTGGGGAGTTCTGCCAAAGTTGCCAAAGACAACTTCACTGACGTATCCATGACCGCGCCCTCTGTCTTCGACGTTCCTGTCACTGTCTGATCCACTTACTTCATTCCATGCGCGCGCCGGGGCATCCCTGCCCCGGTTCAAGGGTCATTGACCGTCGCTTAGGAGGTCATCCGCAATCCGTCTGAACCGAACTTGTGAATAACATCCTCACGCGGCGTCAAACCGATACGTTCGCCCGGCTTGAAGGTGATTTCACCTTCCGTCCGCACGGTGATGGTTTCCCCAAGACCGGTGTCATGAACATAAAAGAAGCTGTCAGACCCGAGGTTTTCGGACACGCCGACCACGCCGGACCATTTGCCGCCCTCTGCCGACACTGCGATATGTTCCGGCCGCACACCAATCGTGTGGGCCCCGTAGGCCGCAGCCGCCTCGCCTTCGATCAGGTTCATCTTGGGCGAGCCGATAAAGCCGGCCACGAACAGGTTGCGCGGTGCCTTGTACAGGTCCATCGGTGAGCCGACCTGCTCGATATGACCGGCCCGCAGCACTACGATCTTGTCGGCCATGGTCATGGCTTCGACCTGGTCGTGGGTGACGTAGATCATCGTGGTCTTCAGACGCTGGTGCAACTCGCCGATCTCGATGCGCATGCCAACCCGCAAGGCCGCATCAAGGTTCGACAAGGGTTCGTCGAACAAAAACGCCGCCGGTTCGCGTACAATCGCCCGGCCAATGGCCACACGCTGACGCTGGCCACCCGACAACTGACCGGGCTTGTGATCAAGGTAGTCCATCAGGTTCAGCGACTTTGCAGCCGTTTCAACCTTCGCATTGATCGCCGATTGGTCCATCTTCGACATCCGCAGGGGAAAGCCGATGTTCTTGCGAACCGACATATGCGGATAAAGCGCATAGGATTGGAAAACCATGGCCAGACCGCGTTTGGATGGCGGCACCTGCGTGGCATCATCCCCGTCGATCTTGATGGCCCCTTCGGTCAGGTCTTCGAGCCCGGCAATCATCCGCAACAGCGTGGATTTCCCGCACCCCGACGGGCCCACAAACACTGCAAACTCGCCGTCTTCGATCGTCAGGTTCAAAGGGGGAATGACCTCGGCATCGCCAAAGCGCTTCACCGCGTTTTCAAGTGTAATACGTCCCATAGGTCTTTTCCTTATTTCACGGCGCCGAAGGTGAGACCCGCGACCAATTGTTTCTGACAGAACCAGCCAAGCACGATGATCGGGCCAACAGCCGCAGCAGACACCGCAGACAGCCGACCAAAGAACAGGCCCTCAGGCGCGCGGTTCCCCTCGATCAGTTTCGACAGGGTTGCCGCTTCGGTGGTGGTCAATCGAACCGTCCAATACGCCTCGTTCCAGCAGAAAATGAAGCAAAGCAGCGCAGTCGATGCGATGCCACCCCAGGCCAGCGGGATCAGGATTTCCTTGATCTCACCCATGGTGTTCACACCGTCCATCTTGCCGGCTTCAATGATGTCCTTGGGGATCTCCTTGAAGTAGGTGTAAAGCATCCAGACAACGATCGGCATGTTGATCAGACTGAGCACCAGAATGATCAGGAAATGCGTATCGAATATCCCCATACTTTTTGTCAGGAACGTCATCGGATAGAGCACGCCCGCTGCCGGAAGCATCTTGGTCGACAGCATCCACATCAGGATATCAATCGTGCCGCGCGACGGGTTGAAGGCCATCGCATAGGCGCACGGGATCCCCACAAAAAGCGTGAACAAGGTCGCCATGACCGCCGTGATGACCGAGTTCGTGGCAAACCGCCAATAGTCGTAGTTCTCGGTCATGTTCAGGTAGTTCTCCAGCGTTGGCGTGAAGAACAACAAGAACTCAGGCTTTACCGCATCTGCGTCTGTTTTGAAGCTGGTCAGGATCATCCAGAAGATCGGAAAAAAGAACAGCAGGGCGACAAGCCAAGCTAGGATCGGGCGCGAGACAGTCCCGAACCGCGAAGTTTCTGCAACAATTGCCATGGGTCCCTCTCCCTATTCCGACAGCGTCTTGCGGATTTGACTCAGCAAGATGAAGGCGACGATGTTGGCAAGGATGACGGCAAAGATGCCCGTGGCACTTGCTGCACCGATGTTGTTGTTGGAAAACTCACCGATCAGATACGGCAGGTTCTTGTTCCCGTTGCCGCGGCTGACGATTTCGATCTCCGCGTAAAGCGATAGATGAAAAATCGCCTGGATCATCACCACAATGGCGATCGGTCGACCCAGATGCGGTATCGTCAGGAACCTGAACTGTGACCAGACGCTTGCGCCATCCAGAATGGCCGCCTCTTTTTGCTGCTGATCTTCCGATTGCAACGAGGTCATGAAGATCAAGACCGCGAAAGGCGTCCACTGCCAGGTGACCATGATAATCACCGCATAGGCCGAAGTTTGCGTCGCCCGGAAAGATATGGGCTCAAGCGTGGGCCATAGGTTGAAGAACCAACCCACAAGCGGCGCCGTTCGCAGCCCGTCGATCATTCCGTTGATGCCCCCGACCGCAAGGCCCTGAAGGCCAAGCACCGGATCAAGGATCATGTTGATCCAAAGCACCGCGTTCACAGCTGGCATCACAAAGAAGGGCGAGATCAAAAGCACCCGCACAATGCCGCGCCCCGGGAAGGTCTTGTTGATCAGCACGGCGATCAGCACGCCCAGAATAACTGTCAGGAAAAGAATGCTTATGACAATGAACAAGCTGTTAGAAACCGCAAACCAGAAGTCTTTGTTGTTCAGCACAAACTGGTAGTTTCCGAAACCGCGCCAGTTCGATAGGCTTGGCGTTGTCCATTCCGGCCGCCGCAAGCTGTTCAGAACGTAGCGAATGAACGAGAAGTAGAGCGTCATGCTCAATGGAACCAGCATCCAGATCAAGAGCAGTATCACTGCTGGTGACTGAAGCAGGCGTGGAAGCCTTCTATCGGACATGAGCTATCTCCCCCCAGCTAAACTCACGTTTGGCTGCGATGTTGAATGTTCAGTTTCAGATTGTCGAGTGGGTTACGGCGGCCCCTAAACGGCGGGGCGTCACACCTGGTAACGAACTTTGGGTATCAAGGGCCCGACCATTGCCGGGCCCCCAATGGGAGGTTCTTAGTAGTAGCCGGCTTCCTGCATGATCGCGTCAGCTGCTGCCTGAGCTGCAGCCAGCGCGTCTTCCACCGACTTTGCACCGGACAGTGCAGCAGCCATTTCCTGTGCGACGACCGAGCCGACTTCCGGGAACTCCGGAATGGCGGCGAACTGAACACCGACGTAAGGCTTGATATCGGTGGCTTCAGGTGCTGCCGAGTTGATGGCGGCAAGTTCAGCTTCAGCAAACTTGTTGGCGTCAGCAAAACCGTCCATCTCGTAGGTCGAAGCACGTGCACCGGTTGGGACAGACCCCACACCGAAGTCTTTGTGTGCTGCAACAGCGGCGTGATAGTCCTTCGAGGTTGCCCATTCGATGAACTTCTGAGCTTCATCCGCATTCGGCGAACCTGCCGGGATTGCGAAAGCCCAAGCCCACAGCCAGTTTGCACCAACCGGGTTACCGGCGTTCGGCGACTGTGCGTAGGCCACGTCGTCAGGTGTCAGGAACGACGCACCAATGGTGGCGTCAATCCACATGCCGCAACGGTCTTCGTTGTAAAGGGCCAGGATCTCGTTGAACGAGTTGCCTTCCGAACCCGGAGGTCCGTAGTTGCCCAAGAGATCAACGTAGAAGTTGATCGCAGCATTCCACTCGTCGCTGTCAAGCTGCGGGCGGTAGTCAGCGTCAAACCATGCGCCACCGAAGGAGTTCACCATCGTTGTGATGAATGCCATGTTGTCGCCCCAGCCCGGCTTACCGCGCAGGCAGGCACCGTAGACGCCGTTGTCAGGATCGTGGACAGCAGCTGCTGCTGCTTTGATGTTGTCCCAGCTGTCGTTGTCAGCAATCGACACACCGGCGGCTTCCATCAGGCTCGAGCGGTACATGACCATTGAGCTTTCGCCGTAGAAGGGAGCTGCGTAAAGCGTGCCCTCATGGGACAGGCCGTTCCGCATTGCGGGCAGCAGATCGTCAACGTCGTAGCGATCCGAGAAATTCAGCGGCGTGATCCAGCCTGCAGCGCCCCAGATCGGTGCTTCCTGCATACCGATGTTGATGACGTCATACTGTCCGCCACCTGTTGCGGTGTCCGAAGTGACCTGCTCGCGCAGAACGCCTTCTTCCAGCGAAACCCAGTTCAGCTCCACACCGGTGACGCCCTCGTACACCTCGGCAACAGTCTTCATATTTTCCATGTGGCCGTTGTTCACGATGGCAATCGTGAGAGACGGTGAATGACCGTCTGCAAATGCGCCGCCAGTCGCAAGCAAAGATACAGCGGTGGCCGCGCGAAGCGCGTTCTTAAGAGACATCCGGTTCCTCCCTAAGTAGGATGTTTATGTGTTGGCAGGTTGCGACGGAATACCTGAGGCGTCAACAAAATTTTTACGCGCGATAAGTTTTAATTTATCTCACGCTGAATCTCGCATAATGAGACGACCCTCAAACAGGATCGCATTTTCAGATTTTTCCCCGCTTTCTACAATACTTAGCAGGTTTTCGACCGCGCTGCGCGAGATCGCGTCGTAATCTTGCGCCAAGGTCGTCAAAGGCGGGCAAGTGTACCGCGAAAAGGGATGATCGTCCTGTCCCGCAACGCGAATCGCTGCGCTTTCATCCCGCCCGACCCGCAAGCCCATTTCGTAACAGGCCGACAGAAAACCAATCGCAAGCCTGTCATTGCTGCACAAAACGGTGTTTGTGGTGAATTCTCCGGCAGAAAGCGCACGCCCGCCCTCCTTTCGTCCGATCTCTTCGAATTGCCAGCCTTCGCCTTCGGCCTGCACGATGCGTGGTTCATGGCCCAAACGCTCCATCGCGGTGATATAGCCTTGCCGGCGTCGGTTGGCATTCGGGTTGGCTGGCGTCTTCATCTCGAAAAAACAGGGCGGCTGGCCGCTGCGGCACAGATAATCGACGATCATCCGTGCAAACTGCGGATTGTCCGAGCCCACGAATGTCAGCCCCAACCCCGGCAGCGCGCTGTCAAACAACACCGTGGGGACATCCTTGCAGAATTTCTCAATGGCAGCGCGGTCCGATGACCGCCCAAGCGGCGCCAACAACACCCCGGTGGGCTTGAGCGACCGCAAGGATTCAAGGATTTCGGCTTCCAGTTCGGGATCGCCGTGCGAACTGTAAACGGTGGGGTGAAATCCGGCATCGAGACATCTTTGTTCGACGTTGCGACCAATCTCGGCAAAGAACGGGTCCGCAAGATAGGGCACAACGATCCCGATGTTCTTGGTCAGGCGCCGGTTCTGATTGATCGCGTAAATATTCGGGCGATAGTCGTGTTCTTCAAGTGCTGCCTCGATGCGCGCACGCGTCGATGGCCGAACCGAATTCGGGTCGTTGAAATACTTCGACACGGTCGGGCGCGACAGGCCGGAAACCGCAGCGAATTCCTCCATATTCTTTATCTTCGTCACAGCCATCTTTTCTCTGGCCCCGGGTAAAGTTCCCGGCTCTCCCTTCCCGCAGGCTTTCTTATCGCGCGACAAAAATCAATCGTCTTTCTGTAAAGCCTGACCCACAGCGCGAAAATTTCATCTGCAACGGGGGTAAATTTCTGGCTTGGCGCGAGGCATAATCTGCATTGTGCAGACGCAGAAACGAAAGTCAGAAATTCCTGTTTTACTGATTTTTACCATATACTTATGAAATTACTAATATTTTAGTTTGACAAAGTTGTGAACCCGCAGGCAAGCTTTCGCCAGTTCCGGGCCAAAGATGCGCGGAATCCAACTGGGAGGACAATGATGCGGAAGTATTTGCTTTCCGCAGTGGCGGCCGGGGCCGTCATTGTGGGGTATAATGGTGCGTGGGCGGACGAAGCCGCTGCCACGCGCTGGATCGACGAAGAGTTTCAGCCTTCGTCGCTGACCAAAGACGAACAAATGGCCGAAATGCAGTGGTTCATCGAAGCCTCTGCCCCGTTCTCGGGCATGGAAATCAATGTGCTGTCGGAAGGCATTCCGACCCATTCCTACGAATCCGAAGTGCTGACCAAAGCGTTTGAGGAAATCACCGGGATCAAGGTGAACCACCAAATCCTTGGGGAAGGCGAAGTGGTCCAGGCCGTACAAACGCAGATGCAGACCGGACGGAACCTCTATGACGGGTACGTTAACGACAGCGATCTGATCGGGACACATTCGCGGCTGCAACTGGCCTACAACCTGACCGAGGCCATGGCCGGTGACTGGGCGGCGACGACCTCGCCCACGCTGGACCTTGCAGACTTCATGGGCATCCAGTTCACCACTGGGCCGGACGGCAACCTTTATCAGTTGCCCGATCAGCAATTCGCGAACCTTTATTGGTTCCGCAAAGACTGGTTTGATGATCCTGACATCCAGGCAGGCTTCAAGGCCAAATACGGCTATGATCTGGGCGTGCCGGTCAATTGGTCGGCCTATGAAGACATCGCCGAGTACTTCACCAATGACGTGCAGGAAATCGGCGGCACGCGCATCTATGGCCACATGGACTACGGCAAACGCGCCCCTGATCTGGGCTGGCGGATGACGGACGCTTGGCTGTCGATGGCCGGTGCGGGTTCGGTGGGTGAGCCCAACGGTGTACCTGTCGACGAATGGGGCATCCGCATGGAAGCGGGGTCCTGCAACCCGGTCGGCGCGTCTGTTGAACGCGGTGGGGCGGCAAACGGTCCTGCGGCAGTCTACGCGATCCGCAAATGGGACGAATGGCTGCGGAACTATGCGCCTCCGGGCTCGGCATCCTACGACTTCTACCAGTCGCTGCCAGCGCTCAGCCAAGGCAACGTGGCCCAGCAGATCTTCTGGTACACCGCCTTTACCGCCGACATGGTCAAGCCGCAGTCGGAAGGCAACAACACCGTGGATGCCGAAGGCACGCCACTGTGGCGGATGGCGCCCAGCCCGCATGGCCCGTACTGGGAAGACGGCCAGAAGGTCGGCTATCAGGACGTGGGGTCCTGGACCTTCCTGAAATCCACCCCGTCGGATCGGGCACAGGCGGCCTGGCTGTATGCGCAGTTCGTGACGTCGAAAACGGTGGACGTGAAGAAGTCCCATGTGGGCCTGACCTTCATCCGCGACAGTTCTGTGAACCACGAGTCGTTCACCGAACGCGCACCGAAGCTTGGTGGTCTGGTCGAATTCTACCGCTCGCCTGACAGGGTCGCATGGTCGCCTACCGGCATCAACGTGCCGGATTACCCGAAGCTGGCCCAGATCTGGTGGCAGCAGATCGGTGACGTGAACTCGGGCGCCTTCACGCCGCAGGAAGCGATGGACCGCCTGGCCGAGGAGATGGACATCACCATGGCTCGGATGCAGCAGGCCGATGAAGCCGCCAATGTCTACGGCGGTTGTGGCCCGCGCCTGAATGAACCGCAGGACGCGTCCTTCTGGCTCGACCAGCCGGGGTCACCCAAGGCCAAACTCGACAACGAGAAGCCCCAGGGTGAGACCATCAACTACGACGAGTTGGTCGCGCGCTGGCAGCAGTAAGCCAGGCCAAAACCTATCGTAGGCCGGGCGTCAGCCCGGCCTACCCCTGACATCCCCGGGCAAGTGACATGATCGAACTCAAAGACGCCACGAAGCGGGTCGGCACCGTCACCCATATCAAGCCGACAAGCCTGTCGCTGGAAACCGGACATTTCAACGTCCTTTTGGGTGCCACAGGCGCAGGCAAGACATCCCTGATCAAGCTGATGGCGGGCCTTGACCCGATGGCCTCGGGCCAGATTTTCTTCGACGGGCAGGATGTGACGCGCCTCAACACCCAAAAGCGCCAGATCAGCCTCGTCCACCAGTTTTTCGTGAACTACCCGCATATGAGCGTGTTTGAAAACATCGCCTCGCCCCTGCGTGTGGCAGGTCTTGCCAAAAGCGAGATCGAAGCCCGCGTTCAGGAAGCCGCCGATCTTCTGCAATTGGGGCCGATGCTGAAACGGCGCCCCGACGAGCTGTCAGGCGGCCAGCAACAGCGCACCGCGCTGGCGCGCGCGATCGCCAAGGACAGCAAGGCCGTGTTCCTTGATGAACCGCTGGCCAACCTTGATTACAAGCTGCGCGAGGAACTGCGCGAACAGCTTCCAGACCTTTTCGCAGGCCGTGGCGCGGTGGTGGTCTATGCCACATCCGAACCCGAAGAAGCCCTGCTTTTGGGCGGCAAGACCGCACTGATGGCCGACGGCCAGGTGACCCAATTCGGACCCACGGCTGAAATTTACCGCAACCCCGCGAACCTGGCCGCCGCGCGCGTCTTTTCGGACCCCCCGATCAACGCCGCAGAGGTTACAAAGACCGGCACCACCGTCGCTCTGGGATCGGATGCGCATTGGACACTCGAAGGGGATGCCGCGGGCCTGCCCGACGGCACCTATACCATCGCCGTGCGCCCCCACCGGGTGCTGCCCAACCCAGCTGGGTCCGCCCAGGTGCCCTTGAAAGGCAATGTTATTGTAACCGAGCTGTCGGGTTCGGATTCAAGCGCGCATTTCCGCATGGGCGGGGTCGATTGGGTCTCGCTCGCCTCCGGCGTGCACCCCTACCAGGTCGGTGAAGACCATACCTTTTACATGGACCCGGGCCACTGCCGCTACTTTGGCGCCGACGGACAAAGGGTCGCCTGATGGCCGAAATCAAACTCTCTCACCTTCGCCATTCCTACATGGGCGCGCCCGCGTCCCCGGACGATTATGCGCTAAAGGAAATCGACGTCACCTGGCGCGACGGCGGCGCCTATGCGCTGCTGGGTCCCTCGGGCTGTGGGAAATCGACCCTGCTGAATATCATCTCGGGGCTGTTGACCCCGTCAGAGGGCAAGATCCTGTTCGATGGCAACGACGTCACCGATCTGCCGCCCGACCAGCGCAACATCGCGCAGGTGTTCCAGTTCCCGGTGATCTACGACACGATGTCAGTGCGCGATAACCTGGCCTTCCCGCTGAAAAATCGCGGCGTCGACCAAGCGACCATCGATCAGCGCGTGGCCGAGATCGCCGAGATGCTGGAAGTTACTGATATGCTGTCGATCCGGGCCGCAGGCCTCACGCCGGACAACAAGCAGAAAATCTCCATGGGTCGGGGGCTGGTCAGGAACGACGTCAATGTCGTGATGTTCGACGAACCCCTGACCGTGATCGACCCGCATCTGAAGTGGAAGCTGCGGTCGAAACTCAAAGAGCTCCACCAGCGCGTGCAAGCCACGATGATCTACGTCACCCATGACCAGACCGAGGCTTTGACCTTCGCCGACGAAGTGGTGGTGATGCAGGACGGGGTTGTGGTGCAGATCGGCACGCCCGTCGAACTGTTCGAACGCCCCCAGCACACCTTTGTGGGCCATTTCATCGGCTCGCCCGGCATGAACATCCTGCCCTGCGAAGCACACGGCGACCGCGCCCTGTTCGAAGGCCATGAGGTGGCCCTTGAAGGCCCCACCAAGGACGGCGCAGGCGAGGCAAAACTTGGCATCCGGCCCGAGTATATCGAAATCGCGGACCACGGCGTGCCCGCCACCGTGACCAAAGTGTCCGACATCGGGCGGCACTACGTGATCGACGCTATGGTCGGCTCGACACCGCTGAAAGCCGTGACCGAACACGCCGCCCCCGAACAGGGCGCGTCGGTGCACCTTAATTTCAAACCTGAGCAATCGCGCCTTTACCGGGACGGTTGGCTGTCGAGCGAGGCGCGATCATGAGAACCGAAAACCAACGCGCCTGGTTCTTCGTCCTGCCGGTCTTGATACTGGTCGCCTTCAACGCGCTGGTCCCGATGATGACGGTGGTCAATTACTCGGTTCAGGAAACCTTCGGCAACAACCAGTTCTTCTGGGAGGGCCTTGGCTGGTTCGAACAAATCCTGCGGTCCGACCGGTTTCAGGCCGCCTTGGGGCGCCAGTTCATGTTCACCGGCATCATCCTGGCCATCGAAATCCCACTGGGGATCATCATCGCGCTGTCGATGCCGCGTCAGGGCTTCTGGGTGCCGGTCTGTCTGGTGCTGATGGCCCTGCCCATGCTGATCCCCTGGAACGTGGTCGGCGCGATGTGGAACATCTTCGCCCTGCCCAAAATCGGCATGCTGGGCTACTTCATGAATGATGTCCTGGGCGTGAACTATGACATGACACAGGACCCGCTGGCGGCCTGGATCACCATCATCGTGATGGATGTCTGGCACTGGACGTCGCTGGTGGTTTTGCTCTGCTACGCGGGCCTCGTGTCGATCCCCGATGCCTATTATCAGGCCGCCAAGATCGACGGCGCCTCGCCCTTGTCGGTCTTCCGCTACATCCAACTGCCCAAGATGAAGACGGTCCTGACGATCGCGATCCTTCTGCGGTTCATGGACAGTTTCAACGTCTATACCGAGGTTTTCGTGCTGACCGGCGGCGGGCCCGGCAATTCGACCACCTTGCTGTCGATTGATCTGGTGAAAATCGCGCTGGGGCAATTCGATCTTGGCCCGGCCGCCGCGATGAGCCTGATTTACTTCGCCATAACCCTTCTCGTCAGCTGGATTTTCTACGTGACGATGACAAAGGACGACCAGTGATGCGCAAACGGTCCCTGATCCCAATCCTCTACATCGCGTTTTTGATGTTGCCGATCTATTGGCTCGTCACGATGAGCTTCAAGACAACCAACGAAATCCTGTCGGGGTTTTCGCTGTTTCCCCAGACGTTTACGCTGGACGCCTATGTCGACATCCTGACCGACCCGACCTGGTACTGGGGCTATATCAACTCGATCATATATGTGTCGCTGAACACGGTCTTGTCGGTCTGTGTGGCCTTGCCTGCGGCCTATGCCTTTTCGCGCTATCGGTTTCTGGGCGACAAGCAGCTGTTCTTCTGGCTGTTGACCAACCGCATGGCCCCCGCAGCTGTCTTCGCCCTGCCCTTCTTCCAGCTTTATTCGTCCATCGGGCTGTTTGACACGCACCTGGCCGTCGCACTGGCGCATTGTTTGTTCAACATCCCGCTCGCGGTCTGGATCCTCGAAGGGTTCATGCGCGGTATCCCCAAGGAACTTGATGAAACCGCTTACGTCGACGGCTATTCCTTCCCGCGCTTTTTCACCACGATCTTTCTGCCCAACATCAAGGCCGGCGTCGGCGTGGCGGCCTTTTTCTGCTTCATGTTTTCCTGGGTCGAAATGCTTCTTGCCAAAACCCTGACAGCCGTCGAAGCCAAACCCATTGCCGCCGTGATGACCCGCACGGCCTCATCAGCGGGCTACGAACTGGGCCTACTGGCCGCCGCCGGGACGTTGACGATCATCCCAGGCGCCATCGTCATCTACTTTGTCCGCAACTACATCGCCAAGGGCTTCGCCCTGGGAAGGGTGTGATGCGTTATTCTGTTCCCCTGATGCTGCTGCCTGGCGCGGCCTTTGCCCAACAAGCCGGCTGGGGCAACGTCGCCAAACAAGAAGAAAAGGGATTTTCCTGGACCGACCCCCTGTGGCCCGACTTCTGGATGGCCTGGACCCCCGCCACCTTCGCAGTGTTCGTGGGCATTTTTTCGGCCATCGCCGTGATCGGCATCCTCGAAGGGATCTGGTTCAAGGACGGCATCGAACGCCAAGGTATTCTGGGGCTGACCACCACGCTCGGCGACCGGCTCTTCATCACGCTTTTGGGCTCCGTCTTCATCTTTCTGGCCTGGCTCGGTCTTGTGGGCCAACCGATCTGGACCCCCCTTTTCATCGCCATCGGCTGGGGCGGGTTCGTCTTTTGGAAGGTTTGACTTGCCCCGCCACGTTCAATCTCGTTCACTAAGGACGGTCGCCTGACCGACGCAACGCTATGACAGGACAGATGCGCAAGAAGAAGAACCGTTCGCTTCTCACCGAGGTTGAACTTGAATTCATGACCGAACTTTGGGCCCTGAAAGAAGGCTCCGTTCGCGATGTTCTTGCCGAACTCCCTGAAGGCCGAGACCTTGCTTACACGTCAGGGGCAACCATCCTCCGTATTCTGGAGGAGAAAGGCTTCGTAGAAAGCCGCAAAGACGGGAAGTCGCTGATCTATTCGCCGCTTTTGGCCAAGGACACGTATCAATCCCGCTCGCTGCAGAACCTGTCGCGAACGCTGTTTGACGACACCCCGGCCTCGCTTGTGGCGCGATTGGTGGATGACGCGAACCTGACAGACGCAGACCTTGAGGAGATCCGGGCGCTGGTGGAGAGGAGGCTCCAGGATGACAGCGATGAAACCGATACTTGATATCGCGATCGACGCGAACGTTGTATTGCTTGTGGCGTTTGTTTTGTGGGCGGTCGCCCAGTCGGCCATTGTGCGCAGTCCGCTGAAGCGAAACTACGGATTGCAACTTAGGCTTCTGCGCGTGGTTCTCGTACTTGTCGTCCTGAGCCCTTTGTTGTCGCTTGGCGCGATCCAGGCCAGCCAGTCGCTTTGGCCGGGCGCGCCGATCACCATCTCTGACATGGCCGTGGCGTCTTACCTGCGCGGCGAGATCGCAATGCCAGCGGTCGAGTTTGAAGCCCTGCTGAACAGTCGCAACCGTATCTTCGAGATGATCTTGTCCGGCGACCTGCCCTGGCTGACGGCTGCCCTTTTAGGCATCGTTCTGGGCGCGCTTGCGTTGATGGTCCAGACCATCGTTCGCGTGGGTCACGTGCGCCGCGCCGTGAATGACGCCTATGTATGGCGCCGAACCGCGACCACGGATGTGCGTCTGTCCGACACCGTTGCGGTGCCCTTTGCCGCCCGCGGGCTCTGGCGGCGCCATGTCGTTCTACCTTCGCATCTTCTGACGCAACCCAAGACCCTTCAGATCGTTCTGGCGCATGAATTCGAACATCTGCGCCGCGGCGATGTGGAATGGGAGCTGGTGTTTGAAGCGCTTCGGCCCGTGTTGTACCTCAACCCGGCATATCTTTTGTGGAAACGCTGCTTTGACCGGCTGCGCGAGTTGAACTGCGATCAGGCCGTCATCGAGCATACCCGGATCACACCCCAGGACTACGCCCGTTGTCTTCTGGACTTCTGTGACCGGCCACGCCCAACCCGAACGGTTGGCGCCTTCAGTGTGGCGTTCTTGCGCCTTGGGTCGCGCGCGGCCCGAACAGCCTTGGAAACCCGTCTTCTGGCGCTGCGCCACGGCCGCCGCACCGATGGCGGCAAGCTGGTGTTCGCAGGTTTTGCCTTCGTTCTGGCCGCCGGCATTGTGTTGTCGGCCGCATCTGTGCGCAACCCAAGTGATTGGACACAAGACCGGCTGACCCTGTCGATGGTCGTCAACCTGGAACGCTACGCGGCCTACAACCGGGGCTTCTAGCCGCCAGCAAGATCGCGCGCGGCCTCAAGGTAGTGGCGCGGCACATCAATCCCGTGGCTGCGGGCCCGTGCAATTGCAGCACGCCGGCGCGTTCCGGGCAGCCGCGCGCCTTCGGCCCCTTCGATCAGACCCAGGATCGTCTCCATCCTTTCGGCGAAACCTTCGGGGTTGGGCGGGTTCAACGCCATAAGGAACTGACCGGCGTCATTGGGCGGCCCGTCGGCGGTGAAGAACGATGGCATCCGGGCCGACGGATTGGCACCTGTCATCGCCGAGGCTAGAATTTCCACCATCAAGGCCAGCGCGGTGCCTTTCGCCTCACCAATGGGCACCATCGTGCCCCCAAGGGCTGCTTCGGGGTCGGTGGTGGGCTGCCCGCCTGCGTCCAGCGCCCAGCCCAAGGGGATCTCTGTCCCGGATTTCTTGGCATGCATGACCTTACCGCGCGCCACTTTCGAAAGGGACAGATCGATCACCAATGGATCGGCGCCGACCCGGGGGGCGGCAAAAGCAATCGGGTTGGTGCCAAAGACCGGCGTTCTTGCCCCCCAGGGCGCAATGGCGGCCGGGGCATTGGCCACCATGATCCCGATAGAGCCTGCGCGTGCGATCTTTTCGACCTGCAGCGACAAGGCCCCGCAATGGTGCGACCGCGTGATCGCCATCGACGCCGTCCCTTGCGCCTTGGCCCGTTTGGTGCCTTCGCGGATGGCAAGATCCATCGCGGGATAGGCAAAGCCGTGGCCCGCATCCACAAGGATCGACGACGCGCCGTGTTCCGTGAGTGATGGAATGGCGCGCCCATCGACCTTGCCGGTTTTCACCTGGGCCACGTAGTCGCCCAGCCGTGAAAACCCGTGACCGACTTGCCCCTCGGCTTCCGCCGCGACCAATGCCGACGCCACAGCGCATGCACTGACCTCAGCCACACCGTTGGCCGTCAGCGCTGCTTTGATCAGCGCCTCAGCTTCAGTGATGGATATGGTTTCTTTGTCCATTTTACTGCGCGCGCGGGTTTTTCTGACCGCGCGCGCGTCCCTTCCCTTAAGCCGACCGATAAAGCTTGGTCATCGAAAACTCGCGATGTCCAAGTGCTTCAGCGGCTGTGTTGCGGCCATTGGCGGTCCGCCGGATCATCTCGATCAGCGCATCACCCGCTTCATCGATGGTTTGTTCGCGCCGCAAAATGCCAGACACATCCACATCCACATGCTCGCCCATGGTGCGGACCGTCCGCGGGTTGGCCGTGATCTTGATGACAGGCACAATCGGGTTGCCCACGACATTGCCTTGGCCTGTCGGGAAGGTGTGGATCACCGCCCCGCCTGCCGCCATCAAGGTCACGCATTCGGCTGCGGCCGATGAACTGTCCATGAAGTACAGGCCTGCGCCCGATTTGGGCTGCTCGGCGGGTTCAAGGATGTCGATGTACTGCGACGTCCGCCCGATTTTTTCGAGGTTCCCAAGCGCTTTTTCCTCAATCGTGGTCAAACCGCCTTCGATGTTGCCCTTGGTGGGCTGACTGTCGGACAGATCATCGGTCTGGTGGGCGAAGATCACATCGTCCTGATAAGCCTTCCACATCTTGTACCAGCGCTCGCCGACCTCTTCGTTGACCGCGCGCTTCTTGCAGATATGCTCGGCCCCGGTGATCTCGGACGTTTCGCCGAAAAACCCGGTGATGCCTTCGGGCAAGAGCTTGTCATACATGTTGCCGACCGTTGGGCAGGACCCAAGACCGGTGGTCGTGTCGCTTTCCCCGCATTTGGTGGACACCCAGATTTCTGAGATTGAGCATTCTTCGCGCTGCACCTCGGTGGCTTTGTGCACGAAATCCTTCGCCGCCCAGGATGCCGCGCGGATCGTCTCAAAATCGCCTTTCTGTTCGATGGAAAACTCGGCGACTTCCTTGCCGGTCTCGCGGATGCCATCGGCGATTTTCTTCGTCCAGCCCGGCTCAATCCCGATGACGACAACCGAATGCACGTTTGCGTTGGCACCTGTCCCGATCATCGTGCGGAAATGCAGGTCGAGGTCTTCGCCGAACTGCAGCCGCCCATAAGCATGCGGGATCGCCAGCGTACCTTTGACGTTGTTGGCCACAGCCTCACAGGCTGCATTGGAAATGTCATCCACCGGCAGGATCAGCACATGGTTGCGCACGCCCACACGGCCGTTTTCGCGGCGGTAGGCTTTGACCGTCATATTCGAATACTTTGTCATTTCTCTAAGTCCCTACCAGCGTTTCGTTTTGCAATTATGGGTGTGGACATGGGCGCCCTTGGGGATGTCGGCGATGATCTTGCCGATGTCCTCGCCGTATTTGGTCGCCGTATCGCCCTCCGCCAGATCCTTCAGTGCGATCTTGTGGCCGATCGGCACATCCGCGCCAGCCGTCAGGCGAAAGGTCGAATTGTCATGGGTCACGCAGCACAGCATATCGGTGCCCGCCGTCAGACCCTCGACCACGACAACACCCACGTTATCGGCATGGTCGTGTACCAGAAGTTGGGGAATTTCAGACATGGGGTGGGCCTCCTCAGGCGTCGGGTTTGAGAATGATTTTGGGCGCGGCCACACGGCCTGCGCGGATGTCGGCAAAAGCGGCGGCCCCTTCGGACAGGCCGCGTGTTTCGGTCCAGTCCAGGGGGCCAAGCCGCCCGTCATAGATCGCCTTCGCGGTGTCGCGGAAGTCTTGCGCGGTATAGGTATAGGTGCCGATGAAGGTGATTTCCTGAAGCGTGAACCGCCGGATATCAAGCCCGCCGTCACTGTCACCAAGCCCGATATGCAAGATCACCCCGCCCGGCGATGTCAGGGCCGACGCCGCCTTACGCGTGGCCGCAATCCCCACCGCATCGACGACCAGCGGGAAGGCGCCGTCAGCGGCCGGCACGGCTTTCATGCCCAACCGGTCGGCCAGATAGGCACGCCGCGCGTCATTGGGTTCGGCAATGGTCACATCTTCAAACCCCATAGCGTTCAACGCCAAAACCGCCGCCACCCCAATCGCGCCACCGCCAATGACCAGCGCACGCCGATCCATCGCCGGATGCAGGGCTTCCATTCCAAGCCGTGCCGCATGCCAACTGACCGCCAAGGGCTCGGCCAATGCTGCCTTTTCCAGGCTTACATCATCGGGCACGGCCACCAGGTTCGTCTCGGGCATGGCCACATATTGCGCAAAAGCCCCGGGCCGCGGCGGCATCGAGATGATCTGCCGACCTGGGCAAATATTCTCGCGTCCTGCGCGGCTTTCGGCACTGGCCGGGTCGCTCACCAGGGGGTTAATCGTCACCCGGTCGCCGTCGCGCGGGCCCCCTTCGATGGTGCCTGCCGCCTCATGGCCCAGGATCAAAGGGGCCGGGCGCCGGTCATCATGGCCCAGATAGGCATGCATGTCGGACCCGCAGATGCCCACCGTGTCGATCCGCACCAGATGATCGCCTTCCGACAAGGTCGGGATGGGTTCCCCCCGATATTCCAGCGTCTGGGGTCCCATATAGACAAGCGCGTTCATCTCATTGCTCATTTCGCCGTGAACCCCCCGTCGACCATCAGGACTTGCCCCGTGACGTAGGCGCTCGCGTCCGAACACAAAAACAGCAGCGGCCCGTCAATATCTTCGGGCGCACCATTTCGCCCGATGCAAGTTTGCGCGGCATTGCGTGCCGCCCGTTCGGGGTCACCGAACACCGCAGCTGTCAATTCGGTCGGAAAGAACCCCGGGCCAATGGCATTGGCAGTGATCCCGTCGCGCGACCAGGCTTCGGCCATCGCCCGGGTCAGCTGTGTGATCGCACCTTTCGTGGCCCCATAAGCAATCCCGCCCGGAAACGCCCGGGTCGATTGCAGCGACGCGAATTGCACGATCCGCCCCCAACCTTTGGCACGCATGGCAGGCACAAAGGCCTGCGACAGAAAGAAAGGAGCGCTGAGGTTCACCGCCAGTGTCGCATCCCAACCTTTTGGGGTGACGTCGTCGGCGGCCTCACGCATGTTCAGCCCAGCGGCATGGATGATGATATCGGGCGCCCCGAACCGGGCGGCAATGGCTTGGGTCAAGCCCTCCAACCCATCCCGGTCTGTCACATCCCCTGCAACACCTGCCCGGTTCGCGTCTTCACCGGCCCACTGGGTCAGCGCGTCTGCACGTCGTGCAACACCCACCACCTTCGCGCCAGCCTCCGCCAAAGCTGTCGCCGCCCGCTGGCCCAGACCTGAACTGGCCCCGGTGACGCAAGCCACGCGGTCCTTGACCGAAAACAAGGGCGCGAGCTCTGCCACCTAACCCTCTGCCGACAGGTCGAAATTCTCACCCGGGAAGTACTTGGCCAAGCGAATATCGGCCGTGCGCGCATGGCCTTCCATGCCCTCCAGCCGCGAAATCCGCGCGGTGGCTTCGGCCACAGGCCGCGACCCTTCGCGGGTGGCCCGCTGCCAGGTGACGATCTTCATGTACTTGTGAACGCTCAGGCCGCCGGTGTAATTCGCCGCCCCAGATGTGGGCAAAACGTGGTTCGTCCCCGACGCCTTGTCACCAAACGCCACGGTGGTTTCTTCGCCCAGGAAAAGCGACCCGTAGCATGACAGGCGATCCAGCCACCAATCCAGATCCTCGGCCTGGACGGTCAAATGCTCAGGCGCGTAATCATCCGATGTCGCGGCCATCTCTTCGCGGTCACCGCACAGGATGACTTCCGCATAGTCGCGCCAGGCGGCCCGCGCATTGTCGCGGTTCACCTCGGGCAATTCCTCGATCAACTCGGGCACCCGCGCCATAACCGTTTCGGCCAGATCGCGGCTGTCGGTGACCAGCCAGACGGGCGAGTTATACCCGTGTTCGGCCTGGCCCACCAAATCGACCGCGACGATTTCGGCATCGGCTTTCGCATCTGCCAATATCAAACTGTCCGTCGGCCCCGCGATCATATCGATCCCGACCCGCCCAAAGAGCATCCGCTTGGCTTCGGCCACAAACTGATTGCCCGGGCCCACAAGGATGTTCGCTTTGGGCAGGCCAAACAGGCCGAAGGTCATCGCCGCGACACCCTGCACGCCCCCCATCGCAAGGATGGTGTCGGCGCCGCACACATGGGCGGCATAGATGATCGCAGGCGCGATGCCGACGTCCGGGCGCGGCGGCGAACAGGCCACGATATGGCTGCAACCGGCGACCTTCGCGGTTGTCACGGTCATGATCGCACTGGCGATATGGCTGTAGCGACCGCCGGGCACATAACAGCCCGCCGCATCCACCGGGATCGCCTTTTGGCCCGCGATCAGGCCCGGCACGACTTCGGTCTCAAAATTCGCGACCGTGGCCTTCTGGGCTTCGGCGAACTTTTTGACGTTGGCATGGGCAAACTCGATATCCCGGCGCAGCTTTTCGGGCACCAGCGTTGCCGCCGCCGCAATTGCCTCGTCTGTAAGGATCACATCGCCGTCGTACTTGTCGAACTTCGCGGCATATTCCAGCGCTTTTGCATCCCCGCCTGCTTCGATGTCTTCAAGGATTGCCTTCACGATGCCTTGAGTTTCGGACGCGTCGCTCTTCGACGTTAGCGTGGCCTTCTTCAGATACTCTCTTGGCATCGCGTCATCCTGTCTGGTCATGCCCCTGAAAGCCGTTTTGCCCGTGGTGCAGGCAGGCTCAGGTCGATTCGGAATGAATGTAAGCGCTTACATTTTTCCTTGCAAGCGCTTACATCCTGCGCAATCAAAGGCCAACCAAGCCCGGAGGCCACCCCAGTGCCCGACCCTTCGTCACCCGACGACACAATCCCGACGCTGCAGGATGTTGCCCGCAAAGCGGGTGTCTCGACGGCCACGGTGTCGCGCTGTCTGAACGCGCCGCAACAGGTGTCAACGGCGACACGCGAAACCGTCATGGCCGCCGTAACGGCGCTGGGGTATGCGCCGAACTTCGGCGCCCGCGCACTGGCGGCCAAGCGCACCAACACCTTCGGCGCCATCGTGCCCACCATGCGCAATGCGATCTTCGCCGAAGGCTTGCAGGCCTTTCAGGAAGAGCTCGGCGCCCATGGCGTGACACTTCTGGTCGCAAGCTCGTCTTACCGTCCCGATCTTGAAGCCGACCAGATCCGTGCGCTGGTGGCCCGGGGGGCGGATGCGCTGTTGCTGATCGGCCATGACCGCGACCCCGAAAGCTACGGCTTTCTCGAACGGCGAAAAGTGCCCTATGTCGTCACCTGGGCCCACCGCGCAGGCTCGGGCCGCAGTTCTATCGGCTTTGACAACACCCGCGCCATGGCCGACCTGACGCGCGAGGTGATCGGCCTTGGTCACCGGAAACTTGCCCTGATTGCGGGCGAACGCGGCACCAACGACCGCGCGCGTGACCGCGCCGACGGCGTGGCACTTGCCATGACCGCCAGCGGGCTTGATCCAAAAGACCTCGTCCTGGTCGAAGCCCCCTATGGCACCGACGCCGGCGCCCGCGCGTTTGCCGATGTAATGGCCGCCCCCCGCCCGCCGACGGCCGTTTTGTGCGGCAACGATGTCATTGCGGCAGGCGCACTGAGCCAGGCTCACACCATGGGATTGGACGTGCCGGGCGATGTCTCGATCACCGGATTTGATGATATTGAACTGGCGGGCCTTCTCACCCCGGGGCTGACCACCGTGGCTGTCCCGCACCGTGACATGGGCCGCGGCGCCGCGCGCACCCTTGTCGATCTTTGCAATGGTCAACCTGCAGGCAAAGAGGTCGAGCTTCCTGCCTCGATCACCTGGCGCGCATCGTTGGGGCCCGCGCCAGACTGAGGCCGACCTAAAGCGAGCCTGGTTCCTTTGTCGCCCGGCCCAAAAGTGCCAGAAGCGCCGCCAACCCCGTCAGCACAATCGGGAACATCGTGAAGACACCGGCCCCGTAAGCCCAAAGCATCCCACCCACCGAAATGGCCAGAAGAACACCGCCAATCGTCGGGCGCGGATGCGCCATGGCTCCGCCCGCGATCGCCAAAACCGGCGAGGCGATGCCGACAAACACCAGCCGGCCGGCATTTTCGGGCTCCTGCAACAGATCCTGATCGACCTCATTATTGAACCAGCCAAGAAACTCGACAAATCCATAGACGAAAAAGCCTGTGATCATCCCCAGGACACCGCCCAGGACACCAAGCACAACCGCCGCGTTCTTCATGTCACTCCTCCAGTGCCGCCGATATAGGCAGCGTCTGCGCAGAAGAAAAGGCAAAGCCGACCCGCCGCTGCGTCAAGCGCGGGCGCCCAAGGCATCGAGCCGGTCGCGAATGTCGCCCCGCACGGGCCCAAGCCGCGGCGCATCGCGCAAGGTGGTGAACCAATGGTCCGGGATGGGCTTTGGCCGCCCGGGGCGGTGCCATTCCAACCCGCGCAAGACCGCTTCCGCCTCTTGCGGCAGCCGGTCGGGAATATCTTCGTCCAACAGCGTGGCCCAGACCCCCGTCCAAAGCCGCCCCACCGACCAGGGGTTGTACCCGCCGCCCCCGGTCACGACATAGCGCGGCGCCAGACCCTTCAGCCCTGCGACCACCGCCCAATGGGCATTGTTCGACAGCATAAGGCGCGACAAAGGGTCTTCGGTGACGGCATCCGCCCCGCATTGCAGCACAATCGCATCCGGCGCGAAGGCCTCGACCCGGGGCAAGATCAGCCGGTCGCGGATCTGGGCCATTTCGCTGTCATTGAGCCCGCGCGGCACGGGCAGGTTGAACACGTTGCCCACGCCCCGGTCCTCAAGCCCCCCCGTGAAAGGCCAGCGCTTTTCTTCATGAACCGAGATGACCAGCGTGTCCGGATCACCGCGAAACGCATGTTCCACCCCGTCGCCGTGATGGGCATCGATATCG
Source organism: Pseudomonadota bacterium (assembly GCA_038530285.1). Classification (GTDB taxonomy): domain Bacteria; phylum Pseudomonadota; class Alphaproteobacteria; order Rhodobacterales; family Rhodobacteraceae; genus JASJAR01. The sequence goes on along the minus strand of JBCBCY010000007.1, from coordinate 33,227 downwards.
ACATAGGCCAAGCGCGCCGCGCCGTTGCGCCTAAGTGCGAGCATCGCAAGTACCGGATCGTTGAGATAGCAAAACCCCGCCGCCCGGTCGGGAAAGGCATGATGGGTCCCGCCTGCGGGGTGATAGATCACGCCGCCGTCGGCCAACAGCTCGCCTGCCAGCAATGACCCACCGGCAGATGTGGCCGGGCGCCGCCACACCTCGGGGAAGACCGGGTTCGAATGGGTGCCGATTTGGTGGCGCTCGCGGGTTGCGGCATCCACATCGCCGTCGGCTTCTGCGCGTTCCAACGCGGCCACATATTCGGGCGTGTGCCACACCGTCAGCGCCTTGGCCTTGGCACGCGGCGAGGTGCGAAACCGCCCGCGGGGCAGCCAGCCCAGCGCGCGCGCCAAGTCCATCACCGTCGACACCCGGGGGATGCGCAAGGGATGGCCCGGCCCATAGCTCGACGACCTGTAAATATCGTGACCCAACATCAACGGCCCGGCCAGTGCTGTGTTGATTTTTTGTGCATCCATCGCCGCAACCACATGGGGGGCGCAGCGCGGACGTCAACTTTCTGGGCGCGCGCACTTCAGCGTGCTATCGATGCGCCAAGTCGAAAGCCCCATGCCGAAGTCACATCTTAAAACCAAAGCCACCCAGCGCACCGCCCCGCCCGCGGGCGATATCCGTGCGCAATACGGCGCCCTGTGCTGGCGCGAACGCGACGGCAAGCTTCAGGTCCTGTTGGTCACCAGCCGCCGCACCAAACGCTGGATCATCCCCAAAGGCTGGCCCATGAAAGGCGAGACGCCTGCGGCGGCAGCACTGACCGAAGCCGCTGAAGAAGGCGGGGTCGACGGCAAGATCAAGCCCCACTCCATTGGGCTTTTTTCCTATGTCAAACACGCCGACCTGAAAAACTCGATCAACTGCGTGGTCGATGTCTACCCGGTCCGCGTGCGCAAACTCGCAAGCCAATGGCCGGAAAAGCACGAGCGAAAGCGCAAATGGTTCAGCCGCAAAAAAGCCGCCGCTGCGGTGAAAGAACCCGAGCTTGCGCGGCTCATTCGCAATTTCGATCCCAAGGGCACAAAAGGCTGAAACGCGATGTCCATTGAAGTCTCGCACAGGTTCAATACATTTTAACGCAGGTGTTACAAACTCGGGCCGCCATGATCCGCTACGACCTGAAATGCGACCAAGACCACAGCTTTGACAGCTGGTTTGCCTCTGCCGACGCGTTTGAGGCCGTGCAAAAGGCCGGTCATCTGGCCTGCCCCGACTGCGGGTCGGCCAAGGTGAAAAAGTCGCTGATGGCGCCGAAAGTGCGGTCGTCGCGCAAGGCGGCAACCTTGACCGCGGCTGAGACCGAAAAGGAAAAGGCGCTGGCCAAGCTGCGCGATGAGGTGGAAAAAAACTCCGACTACGTTGGCATGAACTTCGCCGCGCAAGCCCGCGCAATGCATGACGGCGACGCGCCAGCGCGCCCGATCTACGGTGAAGCCAAGCTGGATGAGGCGAAATCCCTGATCGAAGATGGTGTGCCGGTGGCCCCCTTGCCCTTCACCCCCAAAGCCAAAACCAACTAGCGGCCCTTGCACCCCCGCCCGCCGGGGCGTAAGTCCCCCACCGGATAAGGGGACCGAAGGGTACAATGCCCATTCTCGTGATGAAATTCGGCGGCACCTCGGTGGCCACGCCAGACCGCATCCGTCGCGCCGCCAAACGCGTCGGGCGCGAAGTGGCCGCAGGCTACGACGTGATCGTGATCGTGTCGGCCATGGCGGGCGAGACCAACAAACTTGTGGGTCTCGTGGGCGAAGTGTCACCCTTGTACGACGCGCGCGAATACGACGCCGTGGTGTCGTCGGGCGAAAACGTGACTGCCGGGCTGATGGCGCTGACCTTGCAGGAAATGGATGTGCCCGCCCGGTCCTGGCAGGGCTGGCAGGTCCCGCTTGAAACGACATCTGTGCACGGGGCAGCTCGGATTGAAGACATCGGCACCGCCAATATCACCGCCAAATTCGCCGAAGGCATGAAGGTCGCCGTGGTCGCGGGCTTTCAGGGCATCAGCCCCGAAGGCCGCCTGACCACGCTGGGCCGGGGCGGGTCCGACACCACCGCGGTGGCCTTCGCGGCCGCCTTTGGCGCAGAACGCTGCGACATCTACACCGATGTTGACGGCGTCTACACCACCGACCCGCGCATCACCGACAAGGCCCGCAAGCTCGACAAGATCGCCTTTGAAGAAATGCTCGAACTGGCATCGTTGGGCGCCAAGGTCCTGCAAACCCGCTCGGTCGAACTGGCGATGCGCTACAAGGTGCGCCTGCGCGTGCTGTCGAGCTTTGAAGACAACTCAGACAATGCAGGCACGCTGGTCTGCGACGAGGAAGAGATCATGGAAAAGAACGTTGTCGCCGGGGTCGCCCATTCGCGCGACGAAGCCAAGCTGACGCTTTTGTCGGTCGCCGACCGTCCGGGGATTGCCGCCGCCATCTTCGGACCGCTCGCCGAAGCGGGTGTGAACGTCGATATGATCGTCCAGAACATCTCCGAAGATGGGCGCACCGACATGACCTTTTCGTGCCCCGTCGATCAGGTCGCCCGGGCCGAGGCGGCAATGTCCAAGGCCAAGGACGAAGGTGAAATCAACTTCGCAGAACTGATCGCCGACACCGATGTCGCCAAAATCTCGGTCGTGGGCATCGGCATGCGGTCCCACGCGGGTGTGGCCGCCCAGATGTTCAAAGCCCTGCGGGACGAAGGCATCAACATCCGCGTCATCACCACGTCGGAAATCAAGATCTCTGTCCTGATCGAGCGGAAGTACACCGAACTGGCCGTCCAGGCGCTGCATGACAGTTTCGGACTGGAAAAGGCCGCCTGACCCGGTCATCTTTGCGGCATGTTGAAAGCCGTTTTGATCCCCGCCGTTTTGGCCGCCGCCCCTGCCGCGGCGAACGTCACATCTTATACCGAAAATAACCTGCTTCTGGTGATTGCCCATGAGGTCGGCCATGCCTTTATCCGCGAATTCGACGTGCCGGTATTGGGCAACGAAGAAACCATGGCCGATGCCTTCGCCCTGGCCTTGTTGTGGCGCGAAATGCCCGACCGGCTGCCCGGGATTGTCACGGACCGCGTGCGCCAAATGCGCTTTGAACAAGATGAAGAAAGCCCCTTTGCGGAACACCCCGGCGATGTCTGGCGCGCAGGTCAGATCGTTTGCCTTTTCTATGCGCTCGACCCGCAAGCCCATTTTGACACCGCGGTAACCCTCGGGATCGGCGAATACGACGGCGCCTGTGCCGACCGGGGTGCGGAAGTCGCCCGCGCCTGGCGCCGCGCGCTTGCCGAACAAGCAATGCCCGACAACGCGCGCGTCACCGAAGTGCGCATCAGGGCCGACGCCGCACTGCAAGACACGCTTGGCGGAAACGAAGATCTGGGCCAGGCCCTGTTCGATCTTTTGGCTGGCATCGACTGGCATTCCCTGATCACCGTGTCTTTTGCCGATTGCGGCGGCGACGAACGCGCGACCTGGGCACGCAACGGACGCACGATCACAATCTGTGACGGTCTGATCCAACGGTTTGAGAACGAAGCGCCAAACTAGGCGATCTAGTAGCCGAAACGCGCCGCCAGCGTGTCCAGCGAATAGACCCGCCCAATGGGTCCGGTTTCGCCAGCGTTGTAGCGGGGGTCTTGGCTGACACAGGACACGCCGCACACCTGCCGGGCCACACCATCGCGCCAGTCGATCAACCAGATCCGCCCGCCCGGGGTGGCGACATAGCCGAACACGCCTTCGGCCATGTCGCTTTCAATGTCTTCAGGGCTTGGGACTTCGGCATCATGCTCGGGCCCGTAGGCCCCATGGGTATGATAGGACGCGATGACCTCGATGTCGTTCGGCAAGATCGGTTCGCAATAGGCCTCGCCGCCTTCGTTGGGGCCAGACGCCACGAAGTTCCCCGCCGCGTCATAGCCGAAATACCCGCAAAACTCGCGGTCTTCGGCAAAACTCGGCCCCTGCAATCCATCCAGGAATCCCACGGCCCGCGCGGTGAAATCCGCATCCGGTTCAGGCGCTTCGATCCGGTCAGGACCGCACCCTGCCAAGATCACGCACAGCGCAATTGAGAGCCTTTGAACCGAAATCCTCATGAAATCTGCCTTACATGGAACCCCGTTTGAAGCAAGGCGGGACTGCCCAGCACCGAACAACCAGAAGGATAATTTTCCTATGATGGCGCAACCATAGCCAAAACCCGTTTCCCCTCGCCCGCGCGGATGCGCTAAGGTCCCTCGAACCGCAACAGAAGGTGCGGACCAGAACAGGGCATTATGGCGACAGATCCCGAATCCCAGTCCCGCAGGCTCTTACGGCGTCTGCGTGAAACGATGGCCGAAGACAGCGTGGGCCAGGCACGTCTTGACCGGATCGTGTCGCTGATTGCGTCGTCGATGCGCACGGAAGTCTGCTCGATCTATCTGTTCCGCGACGCTGAAACGCTTGAACTTTGCGCCACCGAAGGGCTGAACCCGGAAGCCGTGCACCAGACCCGGATGCGCGTCGGCGAAGGGCTGGTGGGCCGGGTCGCCAAACGCGGCCGCGCGGTCAACACCGCCGATGCGCCGGGCACGCGCGGGTTCCGCTACATGCCCGAAACCGGCGAGGAGGTGTTTTCGTCCTTTCTTGGCGTGCCGGTGCAACGCTTGGGCGAAACGCTGGGCGTGGTGGTCGTACAATCGAAAACCGCACGCGAATACACCGCCGATGAGGTCTATGCCCTGGAAGTCGTCGCCATGGTCATCGCCGAGATGACCGAGCTTGGCGCTTTCGTGGGCGAAGGGGCCGCGCTTTCGGCGCGCCACAAACAGCCCGTGATGTTCCCCGGCAGCGTGGCCCAGGAAGGCACCGCGGAAGGCAATGTCTGGCTGCATGAGCCCCGCGTGATGGTCACCAACCCCATTGCCGATGACCCTGACGCGGAACTCGACCGGTTGCGCCGCGCGGTCGAAACCCTGCGCCTGTCGGTCGACGATATGCTTGAACGCGCCGACACGTCCGACAAAGACCACCGCGAAGTGCTGGAAGCCTACCGGATGTTCACCCAGTCGCGGTCTTGGCTGAAGCGGATGGAAGCCGACGTCGCATCGGGGCTGTCCGCAGAAGCCGCCGTCGAAAAGGAACAATCCACTGCCCGGGCACGGATGGCCAAAGTGCCCGACGCCTATCTGCGCGAACGGCTCCATGATCTTGACGATCTGTCGAACCGGCTTTTGCGCACCTTGACAGGACAGGGGGCCGACACCGGGGCGGAGATGCCCGAGAATGCGATCCTCGTGGCCCGCAACATCGGTCCCGGCGAGCTTCTGGACTACGACCGGCGCCAATTGCGCGGGATCGTGCTGGAACAGGGCTCGGTTGGCAGTCATGCCGCGATCGTGGCGCGCGCATGGGCGATCCCTTTGTTGATCCATGCCGAAGGGGTCACGACCGAAGCGCTGAACGGCGATCACATTGTCGTCGACGGGGAACGCGGCATTGCGCATCTGCGCCCCGATGAAAATGTCCTGGCAGCCTTTCGCGATAAAATGGCGATGCAAGCCAAGGCCCAGGAACGCTATGCGGGTCTGCGTGATAAGCCCGCAAAAGCCCTTTGCGGCACCGAGATTGCCCTTTACATGAACGCGGGCCTTCTGGCGGATCTGCCCTCGCTCGACAGTTCCGGCGCGGAAGGCGTGGGGCTGTTCCGGACCGAGCTGCAGTTTCTCGCCCGCAACCGCGTGCCCCGCCGGGGCGATCTGGCGGGGTCATATGCCCGGGTTCTGGATGCTGCAGGCGGCAAGCGGGTGATCTTCCGCACCCTTGATATCGGGTCAGACAAGGTTCTGGCCTATATGAAACCCCAGGACGAACCGAACCCGGCACTTGGCTGGCGCGCGATCCGCGTGGGCCTGGACAAACCCGGCGTGATGCGGATGCAGCTGCAGGCCCTGATCCGGGCCGCCGAGGGTCGCAAGCTGACCGTGATGTTCCCTTTCGTCGCCCAATTTGACGAATTCAAAGCCGCCCGCCAGGCCGTCTTTGATGAGATCGAGCGCGAAAAGAAACTGGGCCACGTCGTGCCAGACGACCTGGAAATCGGCGCGATGCTGGAAACCCCCTCGCTGGCCTTTGCGCCGCGACAATTCTACGACATGGCCGATTTCATCTCGATAGGGGGCAATGACCTCAAGCAGTTTTTCTTCGCCGCTGACCGCGAGAATGAGCGGGTGCGCCGCCGCTATGACACGCTGAACGTCAGCTTTCTGACATTTCTCGAACAGATCGTGGCGCGCTGCGATGAAACGAACACCCCGGTGTCGTTCTGCGGCGAGGATGCCGGTCGCCCCGTGGAAGCGCTGTGTTTCGCCGCGATGGGTCTGCGCGCGTTGTCGATGCGCCCGGCGTCCATCGGACCGGTGAAATCGCTGCTGCGTCGGGTCAACCTTGATGAGGCGAAAGCGGTAATCGATGATGCCCGTGGGTCGGGCGAACAATCGGTCCGCGGCGCGGTGATGGATTGGCTAAGAACGCTCGGCTAGCCCGCGCCACAGCCTTCGGTTCAAAAGAACCGCCGCCACCGTCAGCCCCGCCACCAGACCCAACCAGACCCCGGGCGCGCCGAACCCCAGCGCGAACCCAAGCACATAGGCCGCAGGGGTCCCTACGCCCCAATAGCTGATAGCCGCGATGATCATCGGCACGCGCGTGTCCTGCGTGCCGCGCAAAACGCCCAGCGCCATCACCTGGCCAGCATCCACCAGCTGGAACAAGGCCGCGCAGGCCAGCAACGTCGCCCCCATCGCCACCACCACGCCGCGCTCAGGCGCTGCGGGGTCTACGAACAGGCCCACCAAAAGCTCTGGCACGGTCAAAAACACTGCGATCGTAAGGGCGACGAACCCCATCGACAGGATGAATCCGGCCTTTGCGATGCGCCGCAACGCATCCCGGTCCCGCCGCCCCCAGGCCGAGCCCGCGCGCACGGTCGCCGCCTGGCTCAGTCCCAGATGCACCATGAACGTCGCACTCGTGATCTGCAGCGCAATCCCGTGGGCGGCCAGTTCCACCTTGCCGACCCAGCCGATCATCACGCCGGCCATACCGAACAGCCCCACCTCCGCCAACCAGGTCAGCCCAATCGGCAAGCCAAGCCGGAACACCTGACCGAACGCGGGCCAATCGGGCCGGTGAATGTTTTGCAACAGCCCGTATTCCGGCGCCGCGCGCACCGCATACAGCATCAGCGCGATCGCACCCGCCAGGTTGATTGTCGCCGAGGCGACCGCAGCCCCGAGAATGCCCAACTCCGGCATCCCGAGGTTGCCAAAGATCAGCGCGTAATTCACGACAACGTTCAAAAGCGCCACGCCAATCGTCACCAAAAGGACGGCGCGTGTCTTTTCAACAGCGGCGAGAAAACTCGTCAGCGTCGCCATGATCAAAGCCGGGATCAACCCCAACCCGGCAATCGCCAGATAGGCCCCGCCCAGCTCTGCCACCACCGGTTCCTGGCGCAAAAGAAGCAATATCGGCGTGCCCGCAAGCATCACCGGCAGGGCCAGGGCGCCATAGATCACCGCCAACCACAGACCCATACGGGTCACCCGCCGGGCCTGGCGCGTATCGCCTTCGGCCAGTGCACTTGCCACCATCGGGGTGACCGCCGTCGTCAGCCCGGTGCCCACCAGAAACAGCACAAAAAAGACCGTGGCGCCAATCGTCAGGGCGGCCAGCCCGTCGATACTGTACCACCCCATCATCACCGTATCTGTCAGGCCAACGGCAAACTGCGCCACTCTGCTCCCGATCAGGGGCAGACCAAGCGCCAGAAGGCCGCGAATTTCGCGGCCCCCTGGCGCCACGGCAATGGCGTCAGACTTGTGTTCCATGGCCGAGCACTAGACGCCTGTGCGGCCAACCGCAACACATCGCCTTGCCCAATACAAAAGCGCCCCGACCGCTTGGCCGAGGCGCTTTCCAGCTGCACAATCGTTGTGTCTTATGCGCGCCCGCGGCGCCGGCGCATCACCGACAGGGCACCAAAACCGCTCAGCAGCAGCCATGCGCCCGCTGGCAAAGGCACCGCGCTCAGCGTGATGTCGTCCAGCGAAAAGCCGTCATTGCGGGACGCGCTGCCATTCTTTTGATGCTCAAACAGAATATTTGCGACCGTAACGGACGTCTCAAAGCGAATGTCCACAAGCTGGGGATTGGCGTTGCCCAGCGATGTCGCCTCGTAAACGCTGTCGCCAACCGTGATGCGCATGATCGCGCCAAACTCGGCGGCATCAGTCATGGTCAGCAAGATGCGGTTGAACGCCTGACCACCCAGCGACGCGACCCATGAAATTCCAAACGTGTCGTTGCTGTCGAGGAACATGTTGTCTTCAGCATCGCCCGTCAAAGCCGACGTCGTGCTTGAGCGGCCATAGACATTGCCGTCCCGGATTGCCAGAAGCGCGCCGTCATTGCCCGCAAAATTGCCCCTTGAGACATCGTCGTTCACGGTCCCACCGCTGCCCACGCCACCGGCCGAGGAAAACGCACCGACCGCAGACGCCGACCAGCCGTCGGCCACATTGCCCTCACCGAAGCTTTCGAAATCTTCGACCACCGCCTGGCTCATCGTGCCGACAGCAGCGTCATACGCAGATTTCGAAAAGTCAGTGACCGAAATCGTCGCCGCCTGTGCGGAAACGGATGCCATGGCCAAAACGGCCGCAAGTGCCAGGGATGTTCTCATTTTTACTCACCACTTCGCAAACCAACATGGTTCGCTACCAATACTGGCGTGGGATTAGCAGGAAATCGGATCAACGCAAGCTTCCCGGTTTATCGTTAAGATTTCGTATACAAAGCCGGGCCAAAGGCGCGATTATGCGCTCTTCAGCACATGCCGACGCCATTGCCCCCCGCCGCCCAGGCGCGTAACCTTTCCCCAACAAACAAAGGGCAGCGAGCATGGCCGACGATCTTCTTTCCGGCAAAACCGCCGATACATACGATGCAACCTCAATCGAGGTGCTCGACGACATGGAACACGTGCGCCTGCGTCCGGGCATGTATATCGGCGGCAAGGACGACCGCGCGCTGCACCATATGGTGGCCGAAATCGTCGACAATTCGATGGACGAAGCCGTCGCAGGCCACGCCACCCGGATCGAGATCGAATTTCACGCCGACCGCTCGGTCACCGTGCGCGACAACGGCCGCGGCATTCCTATTGATCCGCACCCCAAACTGCCGGAGAAATCCGCGCTTGAAGTGATCTTTTGCACCCTGAACGCGGGCGGTAAATTCTCCGGCGACGCCTATGAAACCTCCGGCGGGCTGCACGGCGTCGGCTCATCGGTCGTCAACGCCCTGTCAGATCATCTGCGCGTGGAAGTCGCCCGCAACAAAGAACTCTACGCGATGGAGTTTTCGCGCGGCCTGCCCCAGGGCAAACTCGAAATGATCGGCACCGCCCCCAACCGGCGCGGCACATCCGTGACCTTTCACCCCGATGCCGAGATCTTCGGCGCGCTTCAACTCAAACCCGCCCGCCTGTTCAAAATGGCGCGCTCCAAGGCCTATCTGTTCTCGGGCGTCGAAATCCGCTGGAAATCGGCGGTCGAAGACGGCGACACCCCGATGGAGGCCTCCTTTCACTTCCCCGGCGGGCTGGCCGATTACCTGTCTGAAACCATCGGCACGGCCACCACCTATGCCGATGCACCCTTCGCGGGCCTTGTCGACTTCAAAGAAAAGTTCGGCGTCCCCGGCAAGGTCGAATGGGCCATCAACTGGACGTCCGCGCGCGATGGCTTCATCCAATCTTACTGCAACACCGTCCCGACGCCAGAGGGCGGCACACACGAAGCCGGCTTCTGGGCGGCCATCCTCAAAGGCATCCGCGACTACGGCGAGCGGATTTCCCAGAAGAAAGCCAAGCAGATCACCCGCGATGATCTCACCACAGGCGCAGGCGCGCTGGTGTCGGTCTTTATTCGCGAGCCGCAATTTGTCGGCCAGACCAAGGACCGGCTGTCGACCGAGGCTGCGCAAAAATATGTCGAAGGCGCCGTGCGCGATCGTTTCGACACCTGGCTGGCCTCCGACACCAAGGCCGCAGGTGCGATATTAGACTTTCTGATCCTGCGCGCCGAAGAACGCCTGCGCCGCAAGCAGGAAAAAGAAACTGCCCGCAAATCCGCCACCAAAAAACTCCGCCTGCCCGGCAAGCTGGTCGATTGTTCGAACACCGCGCGCGAAGGCACCGAGTTGTTCATCGTCGAAGGCGACAGCGCGGGCGGCTCGGCCAAAATGGCGCGCGACCGGAAAACCCAGGCGCTTTTGCCCCTGCGCGGCAAAATCCTCAACGTCCTCGGCGCGGCCTCGGGCAAGTTGTCTGACAACAAGGAAATCGCCGATCTCTGCCAGGCGCTGGGGGCCGGGCTAGGCACGCGGTTCAACGTCGAAGACCTGCGCTATGACAAGGTCATCATCATGACCGACGCCGATGTCGACGGCGCCCATATCGCGTCGCTGTTGATGACCTTCTTTTTCACCCAGATGCGCCCGATGATCGACCAGGGGCATCTCTATCTGGCCTGCCCGCCGCTGTTTCGTCTGACCCAAGGGGCAAAGCGGGTCTATTGCCTGGATGAGGCCGAGCGTGCCGCCTGGATCGAAAAGGGGCTGGGCGGCAAGGGCAAGATCGACAGTTCACGGTTTAAAGGCCTGGGCGAGATGGATGCCAAGGACCTGAAAGAAACCACGATGGACCCAGGCAGCCGGAAATTGATTAGGGTTACGATTGATGAGGATGAACCAGGTGAAACCGGCGATCTGGTGGAACGACTGATGGGAAAGAAACCGGAGTTGAGGTTTCAATATATTCAGGAGAATGCACGGTTTGTGGAGGAGTTGGATGTTTGAGCTTAACACGAAGAATACCCGATCCCGTTAAGCGTACGCTAAGGCAAGAGGTCTGTTTTGGTTGCCCCGTATGTGGCAATCCCATCCTCGAATACCATCATATTATTCCTTGGGCAGAACTAAACCACCATAATCCCGAACACATGGTGGCTCTTTGCCCTACACATCACACAGAATATGGAAAGCTCAGCAGAGACATCAGCTACGAGCTCAAACTAAACCCAATAAATAAGAGAAACGGGCGGCTACACGGTTTACTTGGCACTAACAAGCTCCAACAGACTTTTCTACTAGGTGGCAATAGATTTATTAACACACCAACGATTTTAGAATTCTATGGAGTGCCCATTATCCGGTACAAAATATTCGAGAACCAGTCAGTATTTAATCTATGGCTCCCTGACAGCAACTGGTGGCCTGAAGTAGAAGTCCGAGAAAATAATCTCCTCGTAAATCATAAAAACTCTTGGGACATTAATTTTAGGACAAATTTCGTGCAGTTTAGAAAGAAGCAAGGAGAGAATTTCTTAACGATTGATCTTAGAGGGGACGATGCCGTGTTCACCGGTTGCATTACGTTGGGTGGTCAGACTTATGAACTTTCCAACGAAACTTTTGATATGGGCCGGACATCTATGACTGATTTAACTATCGAAGGTTGCCGGGCGGGTATTTCAGTAGGATCCGACCGCGAACGTCTAATCCCCCCCAATTATGCAATGCTAACGCCAATGGCTCACTTTCAACGCGTTTAAGAGCGGGATGGGGTTTCACCCCACCAATCCCGGCAAAATAAATCCCGCCCTACTCCGCCGCATAAGTCGCGTCCAACCGCATCTGCAAATACTCGGCACTCGTAATCGGGGGATATTTCGCCTCCCCCGTGCCGGGCAAAGCCTCAATCACCGACCCCGGGTTCGGGTCCAGGAAAAACGCAATCGACCGGCGCACGTTTTTAGGCACCAGCACACGGTGCGGCGTCGAGACATAGATGTCATTGGTCCAGCGCATCAGGCAATCGGCGATGTTGATTATAAACGCCCCCGGCACTTGGGGCACATCGACCCAATCCCGCCCGCGCGGTTGCACCTGCAACCCAGGCTCGCCGTCTGAATAGAGCACCGTGATCGACCCATAATCGGTATGCGCCCCAGCACCAATAAAATTCCCGATGCCATCCTCGCGTGATCCGCCCGGATACCGCAACATCCGCAAGGTGGCCAAAGGCTCATCCAGATGCGGCGTGAAATACTCTTCCGGTAACCCCAAATCCAATGCAATCGCCCGGTGAATATCCACGCCCAAGGCCAGCACCGCATCGAAATAGGCCATGAACGCCGCGCGAAACCCCGGCACATCGGGCCAGGCGTTCATGCCGCGAAAGGGCTGCTCGGTCAGGCGCGGGTCACCGGGCGCAAACTCCAACCCCGTATTGAACGCCTCTTTCAAATCCACCTGCCCCGGCGTGCTGTCATCCAGGTTTTCCGTCCCCGACCCTGACCAGCCACGGTTGGCGCCGACTTTGCGAATATCCAGCTTGGCTTTCTCTTCCACCGGCAGGGCGAAAAACGCATCGCCCGCCGCCAGCGTGTCATCGATCACCGATTGCGGCACGCCGTGGCCCATCAGCAGAAAAAACCCGGTGTCGCGGCAGGCCACAGACAGGTCCGCCACGAACCCCTCGCGGTCGCTTCCACCGGCAAAACGCGACCAATCCAGAACAGGAATATCAACCATAGGCCACCCAAACGCGGCTCGCCGGCAAGGTCAAGCGCGCCTTCGGCCTTCTTCGCTTTTCAAATACGCAAATTCCACCTCTGCGATGAAAACAGGCAGCAATACCTGAGTGGTTTCCTGCCCGTTTTACGCCACGTCGCCCTTCCCGCCCGGGCCCGCCGGCGCTAGCGTTTCGGCGCCTTGGGAGGGGTCAAATGGCGCTCAATTTCCGCGAAAAAGCAGGCTGGGGTCTGGCCGACATGGGGATCAACGTCTTTGTCGTCGTCAAACAGCTTTTGGTCTTTACCTACCTCACGACCTTCCTTGGTGTGCCCGCAGGTGTCGCCGGTTTCGTGACCTTCGCGGTCTTGGCCTTCGACGTCGTGACCGACCCTTTGGTGGGGTATTTGTCCGACCGGACCACCGGCCGCTGGGGTCGACGGGCGCCCTGGATTTTTGCAGGATCACTCATACTTAGCGGGGGAATTCTGGCCATGTTCGCCGTGCCCCAAGGTATGGACTGGCAGGGCAATCTGGCCTGGGTGTTCGTGGCCTTTGTTGCTGCCACCATCGGGTTCACCTTTGTCGCGATCCCTTACGGTGCGATGGCCGGCGAAATGACGGACGACCCCCGCGAACGCTCGACCATGATGGCGTTTCGCATGACGTTTGCGTCCCTGGGTCTGTTGATGGCAGGTGCGGTGATCCCCGCGATGGCCGGCGATACCCGCGAGGGCTACTTCCGCGCGGTCGCCCTGGTCACGCCTTTGATCATCATCACCATCTGGGGCATGCTCTGGGCCACCCGCACCGCCCCCCGCATCGCCGCCCCCGCCCCGGCAAAGGCGCGCGAGGTCATGGGGCTTTTGCTGCAAAACCGCGGGTTTACGACACTTGTCATCGTTTACGGCGTGATGACACTGGGTGTCGCGATCATTGCAGCCGGTCTGCAATTGGCCGCTCTTTATCTTATCACCGATGACGGCCTAAGCCCGCTGTCCGGCCTGGCAGGTGCCCTTGGCATCTTCTCGACCCTGTTTGCGATGTTCATTCTGGGCTCGGTGATCAGCCAGTACATCTGGGTCAAAACCTCAGCTGCGGCGGGAAAGTTCTGGGCGCTGGTGATTGGCTTGGCGCTGTATGTCTGCGTCCTGGTGGTGGTGTGGCAGGCGCTGCCCGCACAATCGATCACGCCGATGGCGGCGCTGTTTCTGGCCGCGGGCTTTACCAATGGCGCCTACCAGCAAATCCCCTGGGCGATCTATCCAGACCATATGGATGATACGCGCGCGGCAAGTGGTCAGGCCATCGAAGGCGCGTTTTCCGCCGTCTGGCTCTTTGGTCAGAAGATTGCCAATGCGGTCGCACCCCTGATCCTGGGGGTTATCTTGTCGCTGTCGGGCTGGCAGGAATCCACCCAGGGCGTGATCCCGCAAACCGACAGCGCATTGAACGCCTTGCGGGCGGGGCTGACACTTGTCCCGGCAGGCATTCTGGCCGCAGCGATTGCCGGGCTTGTGGTCTTCTACCGCCCTTTTGCACGCGGATGACTTGCGAAGGCGCTGCGAATCCGCGCTAATCCGGCCATGCGCTGGCTTCTTCTTTTTCTGGTCCTCGCGGCCTGCACCGCACGTCCCCTGACGCAGGCCGAGCGCGCGTTTTTGCATAGTGTTCACGGCGACGCAGTGGACATGGACGTGGTCAAAGTTGCCCGCGGCTCGATCTCATCTGCGTTCACCGCTGACATTCCGCCCCGGCCCCGCACAACCTGTCGGGAACGGATTTTCCGCCCGCGCACGGGGCCGCAGGTGCTGATCTTTCCGGGCCTGACGATCGATTCGACGATGTATTTCACCGACCCCTTCTGGTCAGACGATTATGTCGAAGGCTACCCCGAGATATTGGCCCTGCGCGATGCGATGCGGCTTGCCCATGAGATGACCCATGTCTGGCAGTGGCAGGCCCGCGCGCAGACGCGGTATCATCCCTTAAAAGCCCTGCGCGAGCATGTTCAGCAAGACGATCCCTATCTGGTTGATTTCGACCCAGACCGGCCGTTTTTGTCCTACGCATGGGAACAACAAGGCACCCTGGTCGAAGAATTCGTCTGTTGCCGCGCGCTTGATCCCGACAGCGCCAAGACCGCCGCTTTGCATGCGATGCTGTCACGGCAGTTCCCGGCCCTGGCCCGGCGTGACGTCGTCGCCCTGGCGGATGTGGCCCTGCCCTGGGACGGGGCTGAACCGCGCGGCATTTGTTCAAAGGCGCGCGATCCTTAAAGAAAGGATCGCGGTGCGATTTTTGGAAAAATCGCTGCCTCCGGCGGGAGTATTTTTGCCAGGATGAAGCCTCAGACAGGGTGAAGCTGGCCCTGATCGAGCCGCAAGGTCCGGTCCATCCGCGCTGCGAGGTCTGGGTTATGCGTCGCCACGAGGGCGGCAAGTCCGGTGCTGCGAACCAAATCCATCAACGCTTCAAACACTGTATCGGACGTTGCGGGATCAAGATTGCCCGTGGGTTCATCGGCCAGAAGAACCCGGGGGGCATTCGCCAGCGCCCGACAAAAGGCAACCCGTTGCTGTTCGCCGCCAGACAGTTCCGCCGGGCGGTGGTGGCCGCGCGCTGACAGCCCCACCTGACCGAGAAGCTGGTCCGCCCGTGCCCCGGCGGCCGGCCGCGCGCATCCGTTGGCAAGCTGGGGCAGGATGATGTTTTCAGCAGCCGAAAACTCCGGCAACAGATGATGAAACTGGTAGATAAAACCGATGTCACGTCGCCGTGCGGCCGTCCTTTGCCGGTCGCTGGCACGCGACAGATCCGCCCCTGCGACATGAAGTGTCCCGGCATCTGCAGTGTCCAACAGACCGGCGATGTGCAGCAGCGTCGATTTGCCGGACCCCGATGGGGCAACAAGGGCCACCGCCTCACCGGGCATCAACGCAAGCCTTGCCCCGTTCAGCACACGCACTTCACCCGGCGTGCCTTTTGCGTAGGCCTTGTCGATCCCGTCGAGCATCAAGGCCGCGTCACTCATAGCGCAGCGCCTCGACCGGGTTCATCCGAGCCGCCCGGCGCGCGGGAAAGATCGTAACGGCAAAGGCCAGCACAAGGCTTAACCCCACCGCTGCGGCCAGATCAGCGGGGCGCAAAATGGCCGGCGGAAAGAAAAACCCCTGGGCTTCAAGGCCGGCGCGTGAATTGCCAGTGACCGCGTCCATCAGGGCGTATACATGTTCGATATTGGCGGCAAAAAGCGCGCCCAATGCCGCCCCGAAAATCGTGCCCGCAATCCCCACCGATGCTCCCACCAGCACAAACACCCGCAGAATAGACCCTTCGGTCAGGCCGATCGTCCGCAGTATCCCAATATCGCGGCCCTTGTTTTTCACCAGCATCACCAGGCCCGACACGATGTTGAGCGTCGCAATCAGGACAAGGATGAACAAAAGCAGATAAAGCGCGTTGTCTTGCAGTTGCAATGCGCGCAGTCCTGCACCCGACCGGTCCCGCCAGGTCCACCCGAAGGCGGCGCCCTCGGTCGCGGCGAGAATGTCGGGTTGCAGCAGTTCGACCGTTTCGGGATCATCGATCATCACTTCGATCTGGTCGACCGCCTCTGGCCTGTTCAAAAACACCTGCGCGTCGGCAAGGGGCAGATAGGCGCGGGTGCTGTCGATCAACGGCTGGCCAGAGCGGAAGATATAAACAACCTCATAAGCTGACACGCGCGGGCTGGTCCCAAAGGCGGTGCGCACACCGTTGGGCGAAATCACCCGCAAGCTGTCGCCCACACCCACGCCAAGCGTCCGTGCGACCCCTTCGGCAATTGCGATCCCTTCCCCCAGACGCGCCAGATCGCCCTGGCTGCGTTCGGGGGTCACAATGCTGGGGAAACTTGCCAGATCGTCAGGCGTGATCCCGTAAAGCTCAATCGGGGCATTGGCCTCGCGCAGATTGGCGATCAATCGGCCTTTTACGACAGGAACAGCGCGCACCACTCCAGGCACGTCTGAAATCCGGCGCGCCACGGTGTCGTAGTCACGGATCAACCGGTCGCGCACGCCGTCTGCGTTCACGGTTTCGGAATAATGCACTTCCAGATGCGCCTGGGCGCCCAGAATAATCCGCAAGGTCTCTGCGCGAAGGCCGGTGCGCACCGCCAGTGTCGCTACCAGCGCAAAAACCGCCAAAGTGATCCCGATAAGCGATATCCAGGTCATCACGCTGACCCCACCTTCGGATCGGCGCGCGCGCAGATACCGCCAGGCGATCAGGAATTCGAACGGGGCGAAGGGGCGTGTGCTCAAAGATGGGCCTTTCGGGTTTTGCCGCGACCATGGTGGCGCAAACAGGCAAGGTCAAGCAGCGCGCCAGCGCCCTATAAACACACGCCGAAGCACCGCAATGAGCCCGCCGAGCAGGCCCCAACCAAGCGCGAAACCGATCACGGCCGAAATCAGCCCCGCCTGGGTCAGCGGCAATGCGGGGCGGTAATCGGCCAGCGTGCGATCAAACAGATCCGGGTCGGCCATGTTCCAGGGCTGGGCAAGCCGTTCCAGCGGAGTGGCCTGCGCCAGGCGCGCCTGTGCCGCAGACAGCCGGTCATAGCGGCGCACCGAAATCGCAAGACTGTCGCGAATACTGTCGGCGGTTTCATTGCCCTGCAACTGCGCGAGCGCCTCTTCGCGGCTTAGCCCTTGAGCGCGTGCGGTCAGGTCCACCGTCAGAACCAGCGGGCGCAATTCATCGACAGCCCCCGACAGACGCTGATAATATTGCTGCGAAAACTCCGGGAACTGGGACAATGTCCCGGCCCCGCAAAGCCCCGCGATCAAGGCAAGAAGGCGGATCATACTGCTCTGGTCACCTGGTGTTTTCCCCTGTTTAGGGGATTTCGGCGCCCTTCGCGAGCCTCAAGCGCGGGTTTTGAGCCAATCGATGACCAAGCCCGCGTTCTGGTCGGGCGGAAAGATCGGATAGATCACATCGACGATCACCGCGTCGCGAATGGCCAGCGACATCCGCTTGATCAACCGCTCGCCCGCGGCCTCAAACGTCGGCAAGCCCAGCGCATCGGTCAGCGTGAACGCGTGATCCGACAGAATGTCGAATGGCAAGTGCGACCGCTCTTTGAGTTCCGCCTGATAAGCGGTGTCTTGGCTCGACAATCCATAAAGCTGATCGACGCCCAGTTGCGTCAATTCCGCCATATGATCGCGGAACGAACAGGTTTGCGGCGTACATCCCCGCGCGCCAGGGATCATATCCCAACCGTCAGGCATATCTGTGCCCGGCTGACCGGTCTTGGGATAGATGTAAACGATTGTGAGCCCCGAAAGGGCCGCCAGATCAACCGTGCCGCCACCGGTTGAGCCAAGCGGCACCGACGGCAGGGTCATGCCCTTGAGGTGATCCGCCGCGCCATCATCCTTTGGTGCGGGGATCGTCGACCAATCAACCTCGTACAAATTCGCCATGGGCTACACCCCGTAGATTTGGGCGATCCGGTCGACCGCCGCTTCACCAGACATCTCTTCGCTTTCGCCCGAGCGGCGCGATGTGACTTCAACGACGTTGTTTTTCAGCCCCCGCGGGCCCACGGTGATCCGCCAGGGCAGCCCGATCAGGTCCATCGTGGCGAATTTCGCCCCCGCCCGTTCGTCGCGGTCGTCGTACAAAGGATCAAGCCCACGCTTTTTGAGCGCCAGTTCAATCCCGTGGCAGGCCGCATCGCAGGCGCTGTCGTCCTGCCGCAAATTGATGATCCCGCAGTGAAACGGCGTGACACCTTCGGGCCAGATGATCCCGTTGTCGTCATGGCTGGCCTCGATGATCGCGCCCAACAGCCGCGACACACCGATCCCGTGAGACCCCATGTGGACAGGCACCTGATTGCCATCGCTGTCCTGGACGGTTGCCCCCATGGCGTCGGAATACTTGGTGCCAAAATAGAATATCTGACCCACTTCGATGCCGCGTGCCGAGCGGCGGCGATCCTCGGGGACCTTGGCAAAGGCGTCTTCGTCATGGGTCTCATCGGTGCGGGCGTAAAGTTCGGTGAATTCTTCCATCACCGCGCGGCACTGGGCGTGGTCATCATAGTCGATGTCGCGCGCCCCCAGCGAGATATCCGTCACCGCCGCATCATAGAACACTTCGGATTCGCCGGTATCGGCCAGGACAAGGAATTCATGCGTGTCATCACCGCCGATCGGGCCTGAATCCGCCCGCATCGGGATCGCCTGCAGTCCCATGCGTTCATAGGTGCGCAGGTAACTAACAAGATGCCGGTTGTAGGCATGCAGCGCATCTTCCTTGGTCAGGTCGAAGTTGTAGCCGTCCTTCATGTAAAACTCGCGGCCCCGCATCACCCCAAAACGGGGCCGTACCTCATCGCGAAATTTCCACTGAATATGATAAAGCGTCAGCGGCAAGTCCTTGTAGCTGCTGACATATCCTCGGAAGATATCGGTGATCATTTCCTCGTTCGTCGGACCAAACAGCATGTCGCGATCATGCCGGTCACGGATGCGCAACATCTCAGGCCCGTAGGCGTTGTAGCGGCCTGATTCCTGCCAAAGGTCCGCCGGTTGGATCGTCGGCATCAACAAGGGGATATGCCCGGCGCGTTGTTGTTCCTCGTGGACGATCGCTTCGATCTTTTTGAGCACCTTGAACCCCAGCGGCAGCCAGGAATAGATGCCCGCGGCCTGTTGGCGGATCATGCCAGCGCGCAGCATCAGCCGGTGCGACACGATCTGCGCCTCGGCGGGTGTTTCTTTCAAGACGGGCAAAAAGTAGCGGGACAGGCGCATCGCGGGGCTCACCATCGGTTGGGACTTGGTCCGGTCTACAGGGGCACGGTGGCCAGTTCAATTGGTCTTCGCGCGGGCCTGCGCGTACGCTCAATTTCGAAAATTGGATGAAAGATTTCAGGGATTTGGCATTATGTCACAGGTCTGTGAGCCCGCCGATCCGGCAGACGGGGTGCCGCGTAACTCTGCCATACGGACCCAAGGGGGGACCGTACAATGTGGAGGTTCCAATGAAAACGACACTGAAAGCCGCAGCCGCGGCCCTGACCCTTTTTGCCGCTGCACCCACAACGGCACAATCCATCACCGAAATCGCAGTTGGCGATGATCGCTTTTCGACGCTGGTCGCCGCGGTGACCGCGGCCGGTCTGGCTGAAACGCTTGACGGGCCGGGCCCGTTCACCGTCTACGCGCCCGTGAATGACGCCTTCGCCGCCCTGCCCGCGGGCACGGTGGAATCGCTGTTGGAGCCTGCAAACAAACAGCAACTGACGGACGTTCTTTTGTACCACGTCGATGACCGCGAACTGACCGCGTCGATGTTCCCGGCCGGGTCGAACTACTTCAAGCCCGTTCTGGCGTCCGAGCGTTTGTGCATCACCGCAGCAGGTGGCGGCGTGTCCATCGCCGATGGCACCGGTGAGACCGCCAATGTCATCATCGCCGACATTCAAGCCGACAACGGCGTGATCCACGTAATCGACAAGGTCCTGTTGCCGGGCACCCGGCCGGCCTGCCACTAAAGCGCGCGAATTGTCTGCGGGTCTCGCCCTTGGGCGGGACCCTGCCCCTTGAAACACCGGGGGGCATGGGTGATCTAGGATAAAAGGAGGTGCCAATGGCCCTGCCCGTCCGCGAACAGATCACATATTGGACAATCGCCACCGCCGTCTTTGTGGTGGCGCTGGTCTATCTCAGCAATGTGCTCTTGCCCTTCATCCTTGGCGGCGCGATTGCCTATTGCCTTGATCCCATCGCAGACCGTCTGGAACGTCTGGGCCTGTCGCGCACCGTATCAACGGTGATCATCACGCTGGTGGCACTGATAATCTTCGTTCTCGCCGCCCTTCTGGTGATCCCGACACTTGTGCAGCAGGCGGGCGATCTCTTTGCCCTTGCCCCGCAACTGGCCCAGGAACTGCAGACCTGGGTCAACACCCAGTTCCCTCAGATCATGGATGCCGAATCCACCCTGCGCCGGTCGCTCGATTCCGTCGGCTCGACCGTTCAGCAAAAGGGAACCGAACTGCTGAATTCCGTGCTGACAAGTGCCGGATCGCTTTTGAACATCGCCGTGTTGATTGTGCTGGTGCCCGTGATCACCTTCTACCTGTTGCTAGACTGGGACCGGATGGTGGCTGAGATCGACAAGCTTCTGCCACGCGACCACGCGCCAGTGATCCGCCAGATCGCCACAGACATCGACAAGACACTGGCGTCCTTCATTCGCGGTCAGGGCACGGTCTGCCTGATTTTGGGCGTGTTCTACGCGGTTGGTCTGGCGCTTGCGGGCCTACAGTTCGGGCTGGTGATTGGCGCCATTGCGGGGCTGATTTCCTTCATTCCTTACGTCGGCGCGCTGGTCGGGGGTGCGCTTGCGATTGGTCTGGCGTTGTTTCAGTTCTGGGGCGAATGGTGGATGATCGGCATCGTCTACGCGATCTTTCAGGCGGGCCAGTTTCTGGAAGGCAACATCCTGACACCCAAGCTTGTGGGCTCTTCGGTCGGGCTGCACCCTGTCTGGCTTTTGTTCGCACTGTCGGTGTTTGGGGCGCTTTTCGGATTTGTCGGGCTTTTGGTTGCCGTCCCCGTCGCCGCCATGATTGGCGTGGTCGCCCGGTTCTTCATCGGCCAATACCAGCAAAGCCTGCTATACCGAGGGCTGGAAGGCACCGCCCCGCCCGAAGACGAGGATTAGACCTTGCCCGAGCAACTGGTCTTCGATCTGCCCCGCCGGGCCTCCATGACGCGTGGCGATTTCTTTGTGTCAGATGCCAATGCCGCCGCTGTCGCACTGATCGACGCGCCCGCCACCTGGCCCAACGGTCGATTGGTGCTCGCAGGTCCCAAAGGCTGCGGGAAGTCGCATCTTGCCCATGTCTGGCACCACGCCACGGGGGCGCCAATCGTGCCGGCCACCGGGTTGGACCGGGCCGATATTCCCGCACTGGCGTCTTCGCCCGCGCTGATTGTCGAAGACATCGACCAGCTGACACCCGCAGGACAGACCCAGGCCTTTCACCTTCTCAACCTGATGATGGCCAGGGGCGGGCACCTTTTGATGACCGCGCGTGCCGCACCGGCCAATCTGACCATTGCGTTGAAGGACCTTGCCAGCCGGCTTCAGGCCAGCGGTGTCGCCGCGATGGACGACCCCGATGATGCGCTGCTGGCCCAGGTGATCTTGAAGCTCTTTGCCGACCGGCAGATCAACCCGGAACCCGCGCTGGTCCAGTGGCTTCTTTTGCGGCTCGAACGGTCATTCGCGGCAGCCGAAGCGGCCGTCGATGTGCTGGACCGCGAAGCCCTTGCGCGCGGACAAAACATCAACCGGGCACTGGCGCGCGACGTCCTTGACCTTTAAATGAACAAATTCAAAGTGTTTCACTGCGCTGTGGCATGTTCACCGGTATGATAGACCAATGACGCTTGCTGACTTTCTTCATGGGCAGGGCCAGACGGCCCGCAAGATGCCCGAAATTGACCCCGACGGGCCATCCCGGTTTTTCAACCGCGAATTGTCCTGGCTGGGGTTCAATTGGCGCGTGCTTGAAGAAGCAGAAAACCCATCGGTGCCGTTGCTTGAACGTCTGCGGTTCTTGTCAATCTCCGCCACCAACCTGGACGAATTTTATACCGTGCGCGTGGCCGGCCTGCGCGAGCTGGCAAAGGCTGGAAAAACCGCCCCCGCCCAGGACGGGCTGAACCCCGCCGAACAGCTGGTGCTGATCAACAAAGACGCGCGCAAACTGATGGAACGCCAGCAGAAAATCTGGACGGGCCTGGCCGCTGAAATGTCGTCTGAAGGGATCGAAATCCTCAAATCTGGCGCATTGACCAAGTCCGATCGCAAGCATCTGGACGAGGTGTTCATCACCCAGATTTTCCCGATCCTGACGCCGCTGGCGGTGGACCCTGCACATCCGTTCCCGTTTATCCCCAATGGCGGCTATACGCTGGCGTTGGAACTCGAACAGGCCGAGGAAGGCCATTACCTGCAAGAGCTGTTGCCGATCCCCGCACAATCGCCGCGTTTCGTGGCCCTGCCCGCCAAGAAGGGCAAGCACCGGTTCATCCTTCTCGAAGACGTGCTGTTGTTGTTCCTTGACCGGCTGTTCCCCGGCTACCGGCTGACGGGGGCCTGCGCGTTTCGGGTGCTGCGCGATAGTGATCTCGAAGTTGAAGACGAAGCCGAAGACCTTGTGCGCGAATTTGAAGTGGCTCTCAAACGCCGCCGGCGGGGCGACGTGGTGCGCCTGAAAATCTCTGCTGATGCGCCAAAGCGGTTGCGCGAAAAGATCATGGCCGAACTTGGCGTGTCCGACGACGAGGTGGTCGAACTGAACGGCCTGATCGGGTCACAAGACCTCAAAGAGCTGGTGCTCGACACGCGCCCCGATCTGCTGTGGCCGTCGTTCACGCCGCGTGTGCCCGAACGCGTCCAGGACCACGACGGTGATATGTTCGCCGCCATCCGCCAGAAAGACATGCTGCTACAGCACCCCTATGAAACCTTCGACATGGTCGTGCGGTTTCTGAAACAGGCCGCCACCGACCCCAATGTCGTCGCGATCAAACAGACGCTCTACCGCACGTCGAACCAATCGCCGATTGTCGATGCGCTGTGCGAAGCCGCCGAGGCCGGCAAGGTCGTCACCGCCCTGGTGGAACTCAAAGCGCGATTTGACGAGGCCGCGAACATTCGCCAGTCGCGCAAGTTGGAACGCGCCGGCGTGCATGTGGTCTACGGGTTCCTGAACTACAAAATCCACGCGAAGATTTCGTTCGTCGTGCGCCGCGAAGGCGGCCGCATGGTCACCTACACCCATTACGGCACGGGCAATTACCACCCGATCACCGCCAAGGTGTACACCGATCTGTCCCTGTTCACCTGCGACACGGCCCTCGGTACGGACGCCAACCGCGTGTTCAATTACCTGTCGGGCTACGCCAAACCCGAACGGCTCGAAAACCTGTCGATCTCACCGCTGACCCTGAAAACCACGCTGCTCGAACGCATCGCCGAAGAAGCCGAACACGCGCTCGCGGGCCGGCCGGCACGTATCTGGGCCAAGATGAACTCGTTGGTGGAAAAAGACGTCATCGATGCGCTCTATCTCGCCAGCCAGGCCGGTGTGAAGATCGAATTGGTGATCCGCGGCATCTGTTGTCTGCGCCCCGGCGTGGCGGGTTTGTCGGACAACATCCGCGTCAAATCCATCGTCGGGCGGTTTTTGGAACATTCGCGGATCGTGTGTTTTGGCAATGGTGCGGGCCTGCCAGGCGACGCAGCACGCGTTTACATATCGTCAGCCGATTGGATGGACCGAAACCTGAACCGGCGGGTCGAAACCCTGGTAGAAATCGAAAACCCCACCGTCAAAGCCCAGATCGTCGACCAGATCATGGTCGCGAACCTGCGTGATGTCGCCCATTCATGGATCCTCGGCCCCGATGGGCGCTACGACCGTCCCGCCCCGGCGGCAGATGCGTTCAGCTGCCACCGCTACTTTGTGGACGTGGCGTCGCTGTCGGGGCGCGGCTCTGCCGGGGCGTCAGATGTCAAAGGCCTTGCGCAACCGGGCAATTGACCCCGCCGCCTGCCGCGTGCATGGCTGGGCGCGCCGGGGGAATGAGGATCGGCCACAGATGGATGACGGCAATCTACCTGCCGAAGACGATTGGGGGCCATTTGGCCGTCCGTTGTTCGATTCACCCACCGCGCGCGATCTGGCCCGTGTGGGCGTGGTCGATGTGGGGTCAAACTCGGTCCGGATGGTTGTGTTTGACGGCGCCGCGCGCAGCCCCGCGTATTTTTTCAACGAAAAGGTCATGTGCGGTCTGGGGGCGGGCATGGCTGAAACCGGCCGGCTCAACCCCGAAGGCCGCGACCGCGCGCTTAAAGCCCTGAAGCGCTTCACGACATTGGCCGAAGGGATGGGTGCCACGCCCCTAACCTCCGTCGCCACCGCCGCCGTGCGCGAAGCAACAGACGGGCCCGATTTTCAGGCGCAGGTCCTGAAAGAAACCGGCCTGAAGCTTTGGGTGATCGACGGCGAGGAAGAAGCGCGCCTGTCTGCCCAGGGCGTGCTTCTGGGCTGGCCAGGGTCCTACGGGCTAGTGTGCGACATAGGTGGCTCATCGATGGAATTGGCTGAACTGCGCGAAGGCATGATCGGCCATTGCATGACCTCGCCGCTGGGCCCTTTGCGGCTGGCCAACGTCAAGGGCGGCAAGGCGGGTCGCAAAGCGGAAGTGCGCGCCCAGATTGACCGGATGAAGGCCGAACTTGGCGACCAGCCGGACCGGTTGTTTCTGGTCGGCGGGTCCTGGCGCGCCTTTGCCCGTATTGACATGCACCGGCGCGGCTACCCCTTGGCGGTGCTGCATGAATACCGGATGACCCGCAAGGACGTGCGCGAAACCGCGCGGCTGATCGAAAAGGCCGACCTTGGCGAATTGCGTCGCGAGATCGGCATTTCTGATGCGCGTGCCTCGCTTCTGCCGCTGGCCGCACCTGTGCTGACCACGTTGATTGACCGGTTCAAACCCCATGACATCGCGATTTCCAGCTATGGCATCCGCGAAGGCATGCTTTACGAGCAAATGCCGGACCAATTGCGGGGCCGCGATCCCTTGATCGAAGCCTGCCGCTTTGCCGAAGCCAAGGATGCCCGTCTGCCCGGGTTCGGCCTGCAGCTTCATGACTTCATCGCGCCGCTGTTCTCAGGCCGTGGCAAGGCGCATTTCCGGCTCGTGCGCGCGGCCTGTCTTCTGCACGACGTGGCCTGGCGGGCCCATCCCGACTACCGCCACGAAAACTGCTTTGACCTGGCCACGCGGGCGAACATGGCGGGCCTGGCCCACCGTGAGCGGGTGTTTCTGGGCCTGGCCCTTTTGCACCGGTACAAAAACAACCGTGCTGGGTCGCGGTTCCAGCCCCTGTTCGATCTTCTCAGCGAGAAAGAACGCCTCGACGCCGAGCAATTGGGCAAGGCCATGCGGTTCGGCGCGATGTTTTCGGGCCAGGTGGCGTCGCATATGGGCGACCTTAAGTGGCAGCCGCGCAAAAAGGTCTTGAGGTTCCGACTGGCCGACGGGGCCGAGGATCTGTTTGGCGAAGTGGCCGAAGCGCGTTTCAATTCGCTGGCTGCAAGTCTTGGTGCGCAGACCGTTGATGTGTCGCGCCCCAAAGACTCTTAAAGGTCGATCTCACCGCCCGGCTCGTCTGCGCGCGTCGGATGGCGCCGCCGGATGATGATATCGCCGTTGGGCAAGACCTCGGGCGGGTGGTAGGCATTCAGACCGTCGATCGCCTCTTCCAATTGCAAAAGGCGCGGCTCGATCTCTGCCAACAGGCCTTCAAGCATCAGTGCGGCCCCCTCTTCCAGCAAGGACAGGCCACGGTCCACATCGCTGTCTTCGGCAAGCGCAGGCAGCGGTGTCACGGTCAGGGCGGCGGCAAAAGCGAAATGTTTCATGGGGGCCACTGTAAAGGGATTCGGCGCCGAACGCACCAAAGCGCGCGCGGCAAAGTGGAACCTGGTGTTCGGACCCATTGCGCGTTTGGCAAATTACAGGTCAATATCCAGCGTGACCGGGAAGTGATCTGATGCGTCCAAAAGCGCTTGTCTCAAAGCCTCATCGCCAAAACACTCAGGGTCATCGAACGGGTGCCAGATCCGCCACTCGGGGGCCCGGCCCATCATATCGGGCGACACCATGATGTAGTCCAACAGCACTTCAAGCCAGCGCTTCTGGTCGCGCTTCCAAAACCGCGCGGATGTGGGTGCCGCTCCCAGACGCCGCGCCAGGGCCATTTCCGCATGGGGTTCACGCAACCGCACCGCCCCCTCTTCACCGATCACGATTTCAATGCCCGACCGCCCGAACAGCTTTTCATACTCGTCCAACCCCGGCCCATCATTGAAATCCCCCAGCACAATCAAGGGATCGGCCGCGTCCAGATGCGCCTCAACCCGGCGTCTCAGCCAGATGCATTGGGCCAGTTGTTTGCGCCGGTTCGCAATCGAGGCACGCAGCACCGCTTCGCGGCCCTTCGCTCCATGGGGCGCCTTCGACTTCGCATGCACCCCGATCATCCGAAACGCCTGACCTGACGCCGATTGGCACGCCAGCTCCAATGGCGGTTTCGACCAGCGCACCCGGTCAAGCCGGGCGTCCACATCCAGATCGATGGAAAATTCGCCATCAAACCGCGGTGCGCCCTGTGTCTGTGGGGCGTGACGCGCGCTTAGCACATCGGGGTCATAAAGAAGTGCGATCTCTTGCTGGGTCTGGTTTTCAAAGCCCAAAAGTGCTGTCCGCGTCCGCAAATCGTAGGTTTCCGCGAAGGTTTCCAAGGCCACGCGGCCTGACCGGTCGGCATGGGCATCAGGGGCTTCAATGATCATCACCGCATCCGCATCGAGCGCGCCCATCACCCGGGCGATGGCATCGGCCTGCATCTTTCGGGTCACATTGTAGCGCGATGACCATTCTGCGTCCGCCAGCAAGGTCCCATCCTCTGCGAAAAGGTTGGTGAACCATTCGACGTTATAGGTCGCAATCCGCATCAGGCCGCCGCGCTACCTTGCATGGGCATGGCTGATCTCTTCCCAGGCGCGGTTGATCGCGATCAAGCGCAGCTCTGCAATGCGGATCGCCTCTTCGGGCAGACCGCGCGCCATCATCCGGTCGGGATGGCTTTCGCGGACCAATCGGCGCCAGGCGGTTTTCGCCTCCTCCAGCGTCGCCCCGTCCTGCAGCCCCAGCACATCATAGGGATCGGGCGACGCATCGGGGACAAACCGCGTGCGGATCGCACGAAACTGCCGCTCACCAATGCCAAAGATCTTTGCCACCTCATGCAGGAAATCATCTTCCTTGGGGTGATATTCACCGTCCGCCACGGCCACATGGAACAGCCCCTCGATCAGGTCCACCAGCGCATCGGCCCCCGCCCCGAACATGCCCGCAATCCGGCGGGCATAGGCATCAAACCCGGCCACGTCCTGGCGCGCCAGGTCAAACACCCGCGCGGCATTGGGCTCTTCGTGCCGCGGGATATGAAAGACCTCGCGGAAGGCTGTGACCTCATCGCGGGTCACCTGCCCGTCCGCCTTAGCCATCTTCGCACCCAGCGCGATCACCGCAATTGTGAAGGCAACCGACCGCTCGGGGGGCGCACGCAACCGGTCAAACACCTCAGACAGCCCCTCACCAGAGGCCAGGGCAGAAATCGCGTCAGCAATGCGAGACCAGATTGACATGGAACCAAGCCTATCTCAGACGGCATGGCGCGTCACCCGCAACTCAAAGCGAACAAGGTCCCTTCATCCTGGCAAAAATACTCCCGCCGGAGGCACCGATTTTTGCCAAAAATCGGCCGCGCCGCAGCGGGCCGAAAAGTCCTTCCAAATTTCCTCAAATCCTCTTTTGAAAGGGAATTGTAAGGCTCTGGCCGGATACTTTGGCGCCATGGGGTGATTTGCGAAAGGCAAACCATGATTGGAGCAATCCAGAGTAATTTTGGCGGCGCTTTGCCCCGCCTTGCAGAAAATGCCCTGACCGAGACCCAGAAAACTGAAGTGTCGGCGCTTTTGGCTGACTACGACCCGGACAATCTGTCGTCCGAGACGGCCAGCGAAATTGTCAGTGGCATCAAGGAACTCGGCATCTCACCCGGGGTCGGCCTGGCCACAGCCCTGAACGACGCAGGCTTCAAGCCCTTTGAAATCGCGAACCTCGCTGGCATCGGCCGCGAAGGTGGTCCACCGCCGCCGCCACCGGGAATTGGCCCCGGACAGGGGGCAGGGTCGGTCGACAGTGATCTTGTCTCGCTGGTGCTCGACGCTTTGGAAAATTCCGAAACCGAAGACGGGCAATCGCCATGGTCAAACCTGTTTTCCGCTCTGGAAGAGGCTGGCTATGACCCGACCCAACCCGTGGTCGACTTTTACGCGTAACCCTCAAGCGGTCCGCGCCTGCGCGATCAGCTTCAGGATATCGGACGCCGCAGCCGGGATATTCGTGCCCGGCCCGAAAATCGCGGCCACACCCGCCTGCATCAGAAAGGCGTAATCCTGCTGGGGGATTACGCCGCCACAGATCACAATGATGTCCCCGGCGTCCTTGGCGCGCAAAGCCTCGATCAGTTTCGGCGCCAGCGTCTTGTGCCCGGCGGCCTGCGACGAAATGCCGATCACATGCACATCATTGTCCATCGCGTCCTGTGCGGCCTCTTGGGGTGTCTGAAACAACGGTCCCACATCCACGTCAAAGCCGATATCGGCAAAAGCCGTGGCAATCACCTTGGCCCCCCGGTCGTGCCCATCCTGGCCCATTTTGACCACCAGCATCCGGGGCCGTCGGCCTTCGTCGGCGGCAAAGGCATCCACATCTTTCTGGATTTGCGCGAAACCTTCGTCGCCCTCATAGGCTGCGCCATAGACGCCAGCCAGGGTTTTGACCTCCGCCCGGTGGCGGCCAAACTCATCTTCCATGGCCGATGATATCTCCCCTACGGTTGCGCGCGCGCGCGCGGCATCGACGGCTGCATCCAACAGATTGCCACCCTCTTTGGCGCGCCGCGTGACCTCCGCCAGGGCGGCCTGGCAGACGCCCTCGTCCCGCGCGGCCCGGATCGCGGCCAACCGCGCGACCTGCGCGTCACGCACCATTTCATTGTCGATATCCATGATATCGATCGGGTCCTCTTTGTCCTTTTGGTACTTGTTGACCCCGACGATCACCTCGTCACCCCGGTCGATCATCGCCTGACGCCGGGCGGCCGTTTCTTCGATCCGAAGCTTCGGCATGCCAGAGGCGACCGCCTTGGTCATCCCGCCCATCTCTTCGACCTCTTCCATCAGGGCCCAGGCCTGTTCGGCCAATTCCGCCGTCAGGCTTTCCACATAGTAAGACCCCGCCAGTGGATCGACCACATTGGTCACACCGGTTTCTTCCTGCAAAATCAGCTGGGTATTGCGCGCAATGCGTGCTGCAAACTCCGTCGGCAGGGCAATCGCTTCATCCAGCGCATTGGTGTGCAGCGACTGCGTGCCGCCCAAAACCGCCGACATCGCCTCATAGGCTGTGCGCACCACGTTGTTGTAGGGGTCTTGTTCCTGCAAACTCACGCCGGACGTCTGGCAATGGGTGCGCAACATCGAGGATTTGGGGTTCTTTGGCGCAAAATCGGACATGATCTTGTGCCACAACAGCCGCGCGGCCCGAAGCTTGGCGGCCTCCATGAAAAAGTTCATGCCGATGGCGAAGAAGAACGACAGACGCGGCGCAAACTTGTCCACATCCATGCCCCGCGCAATCGCGGCGCGCACGTATTCGCGCCCGTCCGCCAGCGTGAAGGCCAGTTCCTGGACCAGGTTCGCGCCCGCTTCCTGCATGTGGTAGCCCGAAATGCTGATCGAGTTGAACTTCGGCATGTAATCGGCTGTATACTCTATAATATCCCCGACAATCCTCATGCTGGGTTCGGGCGGATAAATATAGGTGTTGCGCACCATGAACTCTTTCAGAATGTCGTTCTGAATGGTGCCTGACAGCGCCTCGCGCGCCACGCCCTGTTCTTCGCCAGCCACGATGAAACTGGCCAGGATCGGGATCACTGCCCCGTTCATTGTCATCGACACCGAAATCTCACCCAAGGGGATCCCGTCGAACAGGATTTTCATGTCCTCAACGCTGTCGATGGCCACGCCCGCCTTGCCCACATCGCCTTCCACGCGCGGATGATCACTGTCATAGCCCCGGTGCGTGGCCAGATCGAAGGCCACCGAAACACCCTGCTGCCCGCCCGCCAGGGCCTTTCGGTAGAACGCGTTTGATGCCTCGGCCGTGGAAAACCCCGCATATTGCCGGATCGTCCAGGGCCGACCGGCATACATCGTCGCCTTCACACCGCGCGTGAAGGGCGCCGCACCGGGGGTCGAGCCCATGTGATCCAGGCCTTCCAGGTCCTCTTCGGTGTACACCGGTTTGACCGCGATCCCTTCCAGCGTTTCCCACGTCAGGTCGTCCACCGCGCGCCCGCGCAGCTCTTTTTCGGCCAATGCCTTCCAGTCGGTCATGTTCTCAACACCTTACCCCGCGACCACATGGTCGTGAATTCTGCCCTGTTCACCCTTCGCTTGCCAGCCTTCGCGCCCTATATCAGACGAAGAAGGAGACGACATGAGCCGCATGTTCACACACTTTGCAGCCCTTTTGACGGCATTCGTTGCCCTGCCCGCAGGCGCGACCGATGCCACACTGGCGGATCTGACCCCCGTGGAACGCTGGGAAGCTGACCCCACGACGATTTTTGACGCCGCAGAGATTGATCTTGACGACTTCCAATGGGTTGCACGGCCCGTTGTGGTGTTTGCCAACACCGACGCAAACCCTGCGTTTGAAGAACAATTGCGCCTTTTGGCTGACGGGCTTGACGATTTGGCCGCACGCGATGTTGTGCTGATCACCGACACCGACCCCGATGCGGCCTCAGCGCTGCGCACCAAACTGCGCCCACGCGGCTTCATGCTGACGCTCATCGGCAAGGACGGCGGCGTGAAGCTTCGCAAACCCTTCCCCTGGGACGTGCGCGAACTGTCGCGGTCCATCGACAAGATGCCGATGCGCCAGCGCGAAATCCGCGAGGGCGAATAGTCCCTCACCCTTCGAACTCCATGATCACGTCATCCACCGCAAGGCTCGCCCCGGCTTCGGCCTTGATGGATTTGACCACGCCCTTTTTCTCGGCCCGCAGGATGTTTTCCATCTTCATTGCTTCGACCGTGGCCAGCGCCTGGCCCTCTTGCACCTCGTCGCCTTCGGCCACGTCGATTTTCACGACCAGTCCCGGCATCGGACACAACAGGTATTTCGACATATCGGGGGCGACCTTTTCGGGCATCAGCCGCGCAAGTTCCGCCTGCCGCGGCGTGCGGATATAGACATCCAGCGCAGCCCCTCGCGTCCGCAACCGCAAGCCAGACGTGATCTTGTCGACCTTCAGGGTCAGCGGCGCATCCCCCACCAGCATCGTCGCCAGCGTATCCCCTGGCGTCCAGTCGCCTTCCACATCCAGTTCGGTGCCATCCTCAAACTCAACCGTGGCCCCACCCGGGCGCGGATCGATCACGACGTCATAGGCGGCTTGGCCCAAAACAACGTTCCAGACCGTGCCCACTTTGCGTTCGTGGTTGTCCATCCGCCCCGACACACGGGTGCGCCGGATTTCGGCGACACGGAACATCGCAACAGCCGCAGCGGCCACGCGTTTCAGCGCGTCCTCTTCAAGGGTCACGCCTTGAAACCCGTCGGGGTATTCCTCTTCGATAAAGGCCGTCGTCATGTTGCCCGAAATGAACTTCGGATGATCCATCACCGCGGACAGAAACGGCAGATTATGCCCGATCCCTTCCACCTCGAACCCATCCAGCGCGCGACGCATCTCTTCAAGTGCCTCATCGCGCGTGGGTGCCCAGGTGCACAGCTTTGCGATCATCGGGTCGTAATACATGGAAATCTCGCCGCCTTCGAAGACGCCTGTATCGTTGCGCACCGCACGGGTCGGCTCGGCCACTTCAGCGGGCGGGCGATACCGCGATAGCCGCCCGATCGACGGCAGAAAGTTCCGAAACGGGTCTTCCGCATAAAGCCGGCTTTCCAGCGCCCAGCCATTCAGCTGCACGTCATCTTGACCAATACCGAGCGTTTCGCCATGTGCCACCCGGATCATCTGCTCGACCAGATCGATGCCCGTGATCAACTCGGTCACCGGGTGTTCGACCTGCAAACGCGTGTTCATTTCCAGAAAGTAGAAGTTCTTTTCGCCGTCGACGATGAACTCGACCGTGCCCGCACTGGCGTAGCCCACCGCATGGGCAAGGGCGAGCGATTGCGCCCCCATGGCCTTGCGCGTGGCCGCGTCCAGAAACGGCGAAGGGGCTTCTTCGATGACCTTTTGGTTGCGCCGCTGGATCGAACATTCGCGTTCGTTCAGGTAAACACCATTGCCGTGGCTGTCGCAAAGCACCTGAATTTCGATGTGCCGCGGTTGGGTGACGAACTTTTCAATGAAAATCCGGTCATCGCCAAAGGAATTGGCCGCCTCGTTCTT
This sequence comes from Pseudomonadota bacterium, assembly GCA_038530285.1. Classification (GTDB taxonomy): domain Bacteria; phylum Pseudomonadota; class Alphaproteobacteria; order Rhodobacterales; family Rhodobacteraceae; genus JASJAR01. The sequence continues at coordinate 382 of JBCBCY010000007.1, read as the reverse complement.
GGACGATTGAAAGCCTTCGCGCGCTTCGTCGTCGTTCCAGGCGATGCGCATGCCCTTGCCGCCCCCCCCGGCTGAGGCCTTGATCATCACCGGATAGCCGATTTCGCCAGAGATTTTCACCGCCTCGTCAGCGTCTTCGATCAGGCCCATATACCCCGGCACCGTGGACACATTCGCGTCCTGGGCGATTTTCTTCGACGTGATCTTGTCGCCCATCGCCTCAATGGCCCCCACAGGCGGGCCGATGAAAGCCACACCTTCGGCTTTCAGCGCCTCGGCGAATTTGGGGTTTTCAGACAAAAACCCATAGCCCGGGTGAACCGCTTCAGCACCTGTTTGGCGCACCGCCTCTAAGACCCGGTCGATCACGATATAAGACTGG
>JBCBCY010000006.1:0-179622 GCA_038530285.1 Pseudomonadota bacterium | reverse complement strand
AAAATTGGGTTTGAAGACCTGAGGCGCGACAGGGATTCAGCTCCTACAAAGGTCGCGCTCAACGAAGTTGCACCCCTTTTGCCACCGCCGGCACCCCAACCGTCAAACTCCCTACTAGACTTCGAGTGCAAGGCCGGTATGCAGTTTCAAGACTTGTCCGATACTCAAAACCCGCACATTTAGCGCGCGTCAACATTTGAAAATTGGATATGCTATGGGACATCAATATGGGTGTGGCCCAGAGGAACGTCTATTCGACGCCTTAGGGGAGGTATTTGAACTCGAACAGGAGGAAGCTCTGGATGTGTCTAAGCGGGCTGCTTGTTCAATAGCGAGCTTCGTGGCCGACGTCGGCGCGCTGTCAGGTAGTCCGGTCATGGTATCAACGGCTCTTGCAAGGATACAAGAAATTCAGGTTGAGCTCACGCAGCTCACAGAACACTTGGTTGAGATTAAAAGCGAGGTCAGTTTTCAACGAATTCACTGAAATATTCGTCGCTAAATTGGGTTTGAGGCGAAGATTCCCAAACGTAAACGGTCACTTAACGTTCACGAGTTACGCTATGAAAGGGCCGAGCAATTTCAAGGTGGCAATTCGATGAAGAATGAAGACCCGGAAGGTTTGGATACGCTGGTAGTCAGAAGGCGTCTTGAGGGCCTCAGAGACCTTGCGAACATTGTAATTGAGGTGTCTCCCAACAAGAATTATTGGCTCACCTACACTCGAAGGCTCAGGGGCAGCGAACAAAAGGATCGGGAGCCCAACTAGAGCTCGCCTGTGTTTGCGGCGAAAGCAACTTGAACGACCGGAGGTCTTGCTAACAAAAAGAGCGGCGTGAGCACTCCATAATTGGCGGAAATCTACGCCAGCACAGCGCCGGGTTCGACAAACCAAATGCTGTTTAGAACCTAGACTAAAGCCCCAACGGATTTATCCGCCAAAGTCCGGCGTGGGGTGACTGAAGCCATTTCTTGGTCGGAAACGATTGACCGCAATGTCCGCAAAGCAGACGTCCCGCCAGGGCCCAAATTACGGCGCGGCTGCACAACAGGTGGGGTCAGCGATGCCCCCCCGATAAAAAGTCGCCGGGGGCCGCGCCGAGGTTTGGTTTTGTACAAAATGTAAAACGCCCCCTTTGAAGCTGCTACAAATTGTACAAAACCAGCCGCCAAAGCCCTTTGGCGGAAAATCGCACTGATCAAAGCGGTCTCACGTTTGCGCGCTTTTCCCCCTCTGCTATGGAATAGCAAAGGGGCAAACCCTACCTCTGGCGCATCGGGCCCGGCCTATCCGGATCCACCATAAAGCGCAGTCAAAAGGCAGCGGAGTAGTGATATGAAATACCTTGTTTCAAGCCTTATTCTATTGATCCCGGCCACGGATGCGGTCGCGCAGGCCTTACCGCCGCTGCACGAAGATCGCCGGGTACGCGCGTCGTTTTACGCCGCCGGTATGGCCGATATCATCCGCAACAATTGCACCGAATTGTCCGGCCGCGACCTCAGGGGTCTGCGCTATGCGCTGGCCCTGCGCAGCTACGCCTTTGACAAAGGCTATTCGAAGGAAGACGTTGATATGCTTCTGAAAAATGAAGAGCAGGCCGAAATCCTGCGCCAGCAGATCGTTCGCGATCTGGGCCGGCGGGGGGCAACGCCGGGCAATGAGGCCGCCTATTGCACGGTCGGGCGCGAAGAGATTGAGCGCAATACCCTCACAGGTCGGCTTTTGCGCGACAACGGCTAAAAGACACGCGCCCCCGCGACACTTAGAGGGGTTGCAGGTTCCGCCAGATTTGGCACAAACCTTGGTAACTGTTTGGGCGTAGCCTAGACGAGCCTATTCTGCCGGGACCTTGTGCATGAGCGAGCTGAGAAAAATCGTCATCGATGACATGGAGGTTGAGGTCGATCCGGCCATGACCCTGATGCAGGCCTGCGAACAGGTCGGCATCGAAATCCCCAGGTTCTGCTACCACGAACGCTTGTCGATCGCGGGCAACTGCCGAATGTGTCTGGTGGAAGTCGTCGGCGGCCCGCCAAAGCCAGCCGCGTCCTGTGCGATGCAGGTCAAGGACCTGCGCCCGGGTCCGGAAGGCCAACCCCCTGTTGTGAAAACGAAATCTCCGATGGTCAAAAAGGCCCGCGAAGGCGTGATGGAGTTTTTGCTGATCAATCACCCGCTCGATTGCCCGATCTGCGATCAGGGCGGCGAGTGTGATTTGCAGGACCAGGCGATGGCCTACGGGGTCGATTTCTCGCGCTTCCGCGAGCCAAAGCGGGCGGTCGAAGACCTCGACCTGGGGCCGTTGGTCGAAACCCACATGACGCGGTGTATTTCGTGCACCCGCTGTGTTCGGTTTATCACCGAAGTCGCGGGCATGCCGGAGCTTGGCCAGACGGGCCGGGGTGAAGATGCCGAAATCACGAGTTACCTGGGCAAAACCCTCGACAGTGAAATGCAGGGCAACATCATCGATCTTTGCCCCGTCGGCGCGCTGACCTCGAAGCCCTATGCCTTCACGGCCCGCCCCTGGGAACTGACCAAGACCGAAACCATCGACGTGATGGATGCGCTTGGCTCGAACATTCGGGTGGATACCAAGGGCCGCGAAGTCATGCGGATTATGCCGCGCAACCATGACGGTGTGAACGAAGAATGGCTGTCGGACCGGTCGCGCTTTGTCTGGGACGGGTTGCGCCGCCAGCGGCTTGATCAGCCTTACATACGCGAAAACGGCAAGCTGCGCGCGGCCACATGGCCCGACGCGCTGGCGGCAGTCGCCACCGCGATGAAAGCGGGCAAAGTGGCCGGCCTGGTGGGCGATCTGGCCCCGGTTGAAGCGGCCTTTGCGCTGAAACAACTGGTCGAAGGCCTTGGTGGGGCGGTGGAATGCCGCACCGATGGGGCGAAACTGCCTGCGGGCAATCGATCCGCCTATGCAGGCACGGCCACCATCGAAGATATTGATAGCGCTGAAGCGATCATGTTGATCGCGGCCAATCCGCGCCGCGATGCCCCGGTTCTAAATGCGCGTATTCGCAAAGCCTGGGCGCGGGGGGCGAACGTGGGTCTTGTCGGGGCACCGGTCGATCTGACCTATGACGTTGCTCATCTGGGCGCGGACCGGGCCGCGCTGGAAAGCCTTTTTGCGATGTCGCCCGAAAAGGCCAAGGGCCGCGAGACGTTGGTGATCGTCGGCGCCGATGCCTTGACGGGGACCGACGGCGAAGCGGTCTTGGCCAAAGCCATGGCCTACGTAGAGGCAACGGAGTCAAAATTCATGATCCTGCACGCGGCGGCGTCCCGCGTGGGCGCGATGGATGCAGGCTGCACCACTGACGGCGGCATGGACGCGGCCCTAGATGGGGCCGCGACAGTTTACGCCCTCGGCGTGGATGAGGTTGATATCCCGCAAGGCCCGACCGTGATCTATCAAGGCAGCCACGGCGACCGCGGCGCCCACCGCGCCGACATCATTCTGCCCGCGGCGGCCTATACCGAAGAACAGGGGCTTTTCGTGAACACCGAAGGGCGCCCGCAATTGGCGCTGCGCGCGGGGTTTCCACCCGGCGAAGCCAAGGAAAACTGGGCGATCCTGCGGGCCCTGTCAGGCGCGTTGGGCGAGCCGTTGCCCTTTGATACGGTTGGGACACTGCGCGCGGCATTGGTCGCACAGGTGCCGCATCTCAAGGCCATCGATGTTGTCCCTGAAAACCCCTGGCACCCAGAAGCGACCCGTCCCCTGGGTGAGGGGGCCTTTCACACCGCCGAGGGATCGCATTTTCTGACGAACCCGGTCCTGAGAGCGTCAAAACTGATGGCCGACCTCGCGGCGGCCGCCAAAGCCCGGAGTGCCGCACCACTCGCGGCTGAGTAAATCAGCGGCACTGCACCAAAAATTCAGGAATTTGCAGTGTCAAAGGAACGCGTAACCCTTCCCCTTGGCCGGGAAGTGCGCTTTACAGAGCCGGCGCGCGGAACCACGCGCCAGGGAACCAAAGATGAGGCATGATGGCTGATTTCCTGACGACCCCTTTGGGCATCGTGCTGCTCATCACGGCGCAGGGCCTGTTGTTGGCAGTGTTCCTGTTGTTGTCGGCCTATTTCATTCTTTATGCCGACCGGAAAATCTGGGCCGCTGTCCAGATGCGCCGGGGCCCGAACGTGGTGGGCGCCTTTGGGTTGCTGCAATCGCTGGCCGATATGCTGAAACTGGTCTTGAAGGAAATCGTCGTGCCCGCGGGGGCTGACCGGACGGTGTTCTTTCTGGCGCCGGTCCTTTCATTTTCGCTGGCGATGCTGGCCTGGGCGGTGATCCCGTTCAATGAAACCTGGGTTTTGGCGAATGTGAATGTGGCGATCCTGTATGTCTTCGCGATCTCGTCGCTTGAAGTCTACGGCGTGATCATGGGGGGCTGGGCGTCGAATTCGAAATACCCCTTCCTGGGCTCGCTTCGGTCGGCGGCGCAAATGATCTCTTACGAGGTGTCGATCGGGCTGATCATCATCGGGGTCATCATCTCGACGGGGTCGATGAACTTCGGCGCGATCGTGGCCGCCCAGGACACAGGATATGGGCTTTTCGGCTGGTACTGGCTGCCGCATCTGCCGATGGTCGTGCTGTTCTTCGTGTCGGCCCTGGCCGAGACCAACCGCCCGCCATTTGATCTGCCTGAAGCCGAAAGCGAGCTGGTGGCGGGCTATCAGGTTGAATATTCCTCAACCCCGTTTTTGCTGTTCATGGCCGGCGAATATATCGCGATCTTCCTGATGTGCGCGTTGATGACGTTGCTGTTTTTTGGCGGCTGGCTGTCGCCCATTCCCGGCCTGCCCGATGGCGCGTTGTGGATGGTCGCCAAGATGGGCGTGTTCTTCTTTTTGATTGCAATGGTGAAGGCGATCGTGCCGCGTTACCGTTATGACCAGCTGATGCGTCTAGGGTGGAAGGTGTTTTTGCCCCTGTCGCTGGGCTGGGTGGTGATCGTGGCCTTCCTGGCGCGCTTTGAATTGCTGGGCGGGGCCTATGCCCGCTGGGCCGTGGGGGGCTGATATGATCGCGCCGCTCACCCTGGCAGCTTTGGTCTTCGCCGCCCCGGCCTCGGCGGGTGTGTTCGCGCTGACCGATTGCGCAGATCATGCGCTGGGGACTGAGTTCTGCAGCCCCGAGGCCGCACTTGATATGCTCGGCGGGATAGAACCGGCCTGGGGCAACCGGTTCGACCGCGACGCGCCTTACGCCATTGTCACGGTGCTGAGCATGCTGCGCGACGGATTGTCCGACCGGATCGAAACCGGCGCTTGCGAAACGGGTGAGGTGATGGCCTTCGCAGCAGATGAACTTTGGGCCGTCTACATCGGCGACATGGCCGAAGGCATGCCCATCAGCTACGAAATGGAGTTTTCGGTCCTGCGCCGCTACACCGGCAATGTGATCGCCTACCTCACCAATGGGGAGTGTGAAGTGTCATGACCGCTATCGACTGGACCCGCGCAGGCAAGTATTTCCTGCTGGTCGACTTCCTGAAGGGCTTCAAGCTGGGGTTTAAGTACTTCTTTGCGCCCAAAGCCACCTTGAACTACCCCCATGAAAAGGGGCCGCTGAGCCCTCGGTTCCGGGGCGAACATGCGCTTCGGCGGTATCCCAACGGGGAAGAGCGCTGCATTGCCTGCAAGCTGTGCGAAGCGGTCTGTCCCGCGCAAGCGATCACCATTGATGCCGAAGCCCGCGCCGACGGGTCGCGCCGCACCACGCGGTATGACATCGACATGACCAAGTGCATCTACTGCGGGTTCTGCCAGGAGGCTTGCCCGGTTGACGCCATCGTCGAAGGGCCGAACTTCGAGTTTGCTGCCGAGACCCGCGAGGAGCTGTTTTATGACAAAGACAAGCTTCTTGATAACGGCGAACGCTGGGAAGCGCAGATCGCGCGCAACCTTGAAATCGACGCACCCTACAGGTGATCCATGGCAGTGCGCGGTGTAAACAGTTTTGACAATGACGACGCGGTCGAATGGGCTGTGGCCTACCGCGAAATGGGGTTTTCTCTGGCCGGCAGCACCATCCAGATCGCGCTGGAAGATTTTTCGAACAACCGCCTGTCGGCGGGCATTGCCGCGCGCGCGGTTGCGGCGGTCGAAGCCGTGGCCTTCACCTTGGGGCGCGGTAGCCCGGATGCACAGCGCCATTTCAAGGACGCCGCACCTGCCGATCCTGCCGCTGCAGAAGCCTTGATCGATGAAGCCAAGGACCTTCTGTCCGCCGTCGCCAAGGCGTCTGAACTGTCCACCCGCTGGGCCGATGTGGGGCCGCAAGACCATGCCGCCTGGATCAAAGCGCTGGCCGACTTGCAGAACCGGGTCACCGGCGCGCGCCCGGCCCAGGCCGCACCCGAGGCCGCACCCGAGGCCGCGCAGGCCGCGTCTGTGACGCGCCGCCCCGCACCGGCACGCGATGAGGTGGCCGAGGCGATCTTGTCGCTTTCGCAAGAAGTCGAAGGGCTGCGCCGCGACATGAACCAGAATTTTGCCAGCCTCGTCCGCCAGATCGAGGAGATGCGCAGATGAGCGATATCCCAAACCCCTTTGCCGACATGATGCGCGCCAGCCAGGACTGGGCGCGCGCCATCAATCCGGCCCTGGAAAGCTTCACGCCCAAGGGGTTTGAAGCGCTTTGGCCGACGATGCCCAAGGACGTGATGGAAGCGATGATGGGCAAGACCTTCAACCCTGAAGGTCTTGATGCCAAAACGAAAATGCTTCTGACACTGAATGCGCTGACGATCATGGGCGCCCAGGCCGACGCGCAAATCCGCGTCACTGTGCGCCATGCGGTCGAAGCGGGCGCGAGCCACCGCGAAATTGCCGAAACCATCGGGTTGGCGGGCATGTTCGGCGGTGTGCCGGCAATGACGAAAGCCATGGAATTGGCGGGCGACGTGCTCGATGGCGCGCCTGAGGAGAGTGACGAATGACCCCTGCGGCCCTGGCGTTTTATCTGTTTGCGATCACCCTGCTCAGTGGCGGGCTCTTTACGGTGATCAGCCGCAACCCGGTCCATTCGGTGCTGTGGTTGATCCTGGCGTTCCTGTCGGCGGCCGGCTTGTTCGTGCTGGTGGGTGCGGAATTCGTCGCGATGCTGTTGATCATCGTCTACGTGGGCGCGGTCGCGGTGCTGTTTTTGTTCGTTGTGATGATGCTAGATGTGGATTTCGCCGAGTTGAAGGCGGAAATGGCCAAATACATCCCGCTTGCGCTGCTGATCGGCGTGGTGATCCTGATGCAACTGGGTCTGGCCTTTGGAGTCTGGCAATCGGCCGATGGCGTCGCCCTTGCTGGCACGCTGACCGATATTGAAACGACCGACGTGCACAACACCCAGGCCCTGGGCCAGATCGTTTATGACGATTACCTGCTGTTGTTTCAGCTGTCGGGGCTGATCCTTCTGGTGGCGATGATTGGCGCGATTGTCCTGACCCTGCGGCACCGCACGGATGTCAAACGCCAGGACGTGCTGGCCCAGATGTACCGCGACCCGGCCAAGGCGATGGAATTGAAAGACGTCAAACCGGGGCAGGGCCTGTGATCCGCTTCGCCCTTCTTTTCAGCCTTTTGGCAGGCCAGGCCTCGGCCCTCACGCTTGAGGCCTGCACCCGCCCCGTGGCCATCCACGGCGAAGAATACGGCCATACCGATCTGACCGGTGGGTTGGTCCTCTGGGGGCAACGGTGGACGAACGAAGGCGCGGCGGATGATTTGCACATGGTCGATTGCCAGACCGGCGACGCGCTGACCGCACGGATGATGTCGCGCGGGATGAGCGAGATCATCCCTTATGACCGGCGCGCCCAGGCAGGCCAAGCGTTGCAGACCTTGCTGGCGGGATCGGTGGCGTTTTTGAACCTCGACCGCGCGCAAGGCGCCTTGGAAGGCGCCCGCGTGCCCGTCGAACGTTCTACCTTGCGCGATGAACCCTGCGCCTGCGCGGCGCTTTATCCTGACGACCGCGGCAATCGTTTTCCATTCCGGGCTGGGCAATGAACGTCCTTGGGTATATCGCGGCGCATGTGCTGATCGCCTCACCGATCTTGCTGGTGTGGCTGTGGGAGCGTCGAAAGGCGAAGAAGACGAAATGATCGGGATTGAGCATTACCTGTCGGTCGCGGCAGCCCTGTTTGTCATCGGTATTTTCGGGCTGTTCTTGAACCGCAAGAACGTGATCATCCTGTTGATGTCGATCGAGCTGATCTTGCTGGCGGTCAACATCAACCTGGTCGCGTTTTCAGCGTTTCTGGGCGATTTGACGGGCCAGGTCTTCACCCTGTTCGTGCTGACCGTCGCCGCCGCCGAGGCTGCCATCGGCCTGGCCATCCTTGTCTGTTTCTTCCGCACCCGCGGGTCGATTGACGTCGAAGACGTCAACAACATGAAGGGCTAACCGGCCATGGAGACGATCCTTCTCTTCGCGCCTCTGGTCGGCGCCATCATCGCGGGCTTCGGGCACCGGATGATCGGGGATATGGCCGCGCAATGGGTGGCCACGGGGCTGTTGATGCTATCGGCCTTGCTGTCGTGGATCGTGTTTTTGACCTTTGACGGGGTGACCGAGCAGATCCAGATCCTGCGGTTCATCGACAGCTGCCATCTGGGCGGGGACACAGGCTGCCTGCAAACCGATTGGGCGATCCGGCTCGACCGGCTAACCGCGATCATGCTGATCGTGATCACCACCGTCTCGGCCCTGGTGCACCTATATTCCATGGGCTACATGGCCCATGACGACCAGTTCCGCGATGGCGAAAGCTACCGGCCACGGTTCTTTGCCTATCTGTCGCTTTTCACCTTCGCGATGCTGATGCTGGTCACAGCCGACAACCTGGTGCAGATGTTTTTCGGCTGGGAAGGCGTGGGATTGGCGTCCTACCTGCTGATTGGGTTCTACTTCCGTAAACCAAGTGCCAATGCTGCTGCGATGAAGGCATTCATCGTCAACCGTGTGGGTGACTTCGGCTTCGCGCTGGGGATTTTCGCGCTGTTCTTCCTGACGGATTCGATCAATTTCGACGTGATCTTTGCCGCAGGTCCTGAGCTTGCCGCGACTGAAATCAGCTTCCTGTGGCAGTCCTGGAATGCCGCCGAACTGATCGCGTTTTTGCTGTTCGTGGGTGCCATGGGCAAATCGGCCCAGCTGATCCTGCACACCTGGTTGCCTGACGCGATGGAAGGCCCCACACCCGTGTCTGCGCTGATCCATGCCGCGACCATGGTCACGGCCGGTGTCTTCCTGGTGTGCCGGATGTCGCCCATCATGGAATTCGCGCCCGGTGCCACGACGTTCGTGGTGTTCCTTGGGGCGACCACCGCGTTTTTCGCCGCCACCGTGGGGCTGGTACAAAACGACATCAAACGGGTAATCGCCTATTCGACCTGTTCGCAGCTGGGCTACATGTTCGTGGCCGCAGGCACGGGCGTCTACACTGCCGCGATGTTCCATCTGTTCACGCACGCGTTTTTCAAGGCGATGCTGTTTCTGGGCGCGGGTTCGGTCATTCACGGGATGCACCACGAACAGGACATGCGGAACTACGGCGGGCTGCGCCACAAGATGCCCTATACGTTCTGGGCGATGATGATCGGCACGCTGGCGATCACGGGCGTTGGCATTCCAGCGGCGCTGTTCACGGTTGGGTCGGGGTATGTGGGCACGCCATTGGGCTTTGCAGGCTTTTTGTCAAAAGATGCGATCATCGAAAGCGCCTGGGCCGCAAACGGGGCCTTCACCACCTATGCGTTCTGGCTTTTGATCATCGCGGCGGTCTTCACCAGTTTCTATTCCTGGCGGCTGATGTTCCTGACCTTCTATGGCAAGCCGCGTGGCGACAAACACACCCACGAACACGCCCATGAAAGCCCGGTCGTGATGCTGATCCCCTTGGGCGTCCTGGCGCTTGGGGCGATTTTTGCGGGCATGATCTGGTTCCAAAGCTTCTTTGGCGATCACAACACGGTCAACCGTTTTTACGGTGTGCCCGCCCATGCCGAAGCGGGTCATAGCGAGGCGAAGGCGGAGGAGGATCACGGCGACGACCATGCCGACGACCCGGCCCAGATCGGCTGGACCCAAGGGGCAGGGGCGATTTACACCCACCCGGAAAATCACGTGCTCGATGACGCGCATAACGCACCCAAATGGGTGAAGACCGCGCCCTTCGTGGCCATGCTGATCGGCCTGGCGATGGCCTGGTGGTTCTACATCAAGAACCCCGCGTTGCCCGAAGCCCTGGCCCGGAACCAGCGGCCCTTGTATCTGTTCCTTTTGAACAAATGGTACATCGACGAAATCTACGATTTTCTCTTCGTCAAACCTGCGATGTGGCTGGGTCGGTTCTTGTGGAAACGCGGCGACGGCGGCGTGATCGACGGGGGCATCAACGGGCTTGCATTGGGGATTGTGCCGTTTTTCACCCGGCTCGCGGGCCGGGCGCAATCGGGCTATATTTTCACCTATGTCTTCGCGATGGTGATCGGGATCGCGGTGCTGATCACCTGGATGACCATCGCGGGAGGGGCTGAATAATGGCCAACCTTCTGTCGATCATCATCTTCCTGCCCTCGGTCGCGGCCCTGATCATGGGACTGTTTCTGCGTGGGGATGAGCCGGCCGCCCACCAAAACGCCAAATGGCTCGCGCTGACGGCGACCACCGCGACCTTTATCGCTTCGCTGTTCATTCTGGTGGATTTCGACCCGTCAAACACGGATTTCCAACTGGTGGAAGAACGCGAATGGATCCTCGGGCTGACCTACAAACTTGGCGTTGATGGGATCAGCGTGCTGTTTGTGCTGCTGACGACGTTCCTGATGCCGCTGACGATCCTGGCGTGCTGGGATGTCACCCACCGGGTGAAGGAATACATGATCGCGTTTCTGGTTCTGGAAACGCTGATGCTGGGCGTGTTCTGCGCGCTTGATCTGGTGCTGTTCTACCTGTTCTTCGAAGGCGGTTTGATCCCGATGTTCCTGATCATCGGCATCTGGGGTGGCAAGGACCGGATCTATGCGTCCTTCAAGTTCTTCCTTTATACCTTCCTCGGCTCGGTCCTGATGCTGGTGGCGATGATCGCGATGTTCGTCGACGCGGGCACAACCGATATCGCCTTCATGTTGAACGACCATACCTTTGCATCCGGCACGCTGGATATCGCCGGCTGGCAGGTGGTGGGCGGCATGCAAACGCTCTTGTTCTTGGCGTTCTTCGCGTCTTTTGCGGTGAAGATGCCGATGTGGCCGGTCCACACCTGGCTGCCCGATGCCCACGTCCAAGCGCCCACGGCAGGCTCGGTCGTCCTGGCGGCGATCTTGCTGAAGCTCGGCGGCTACGGGTTTTTGCGGTTCAACCTGCCGATGTTCCCGATCGCATCCGACCTTCTGGCCGATTTCGTGCTGTGGCTTTCAGCCATTGCGATTGTCTACGCCTCGCTCGTCGCACTGATGCAGGAAGACATGAAAAAGCTGATCGCCTATTCATCGGTCGCGCATATGGGTTTTGTGACGGCGGGGATTTTCGCGGCCAATCAGCAGGGCCTTGATGGCGCGATTTTCCAGATGATCAGCCACGGGTTTATCTCGGGCGCGTTGTTTTTGTGTGTCGGCGTGATCTACGACCGGATGCACACGCGCGAGATTGACGCTTACGGCGGTCTGGTGAACCGGATGCCGGCCTATGCGCTGATCTTCATGCTGTTCACGATGGCCAATGTCGGCCTGCCGGGCACGTCGGGTTTCGTGGGCGAATTCCTGACGTTGATGGGCATGTTCAAGGCCAACACTTGGGTGACGGCGGTGGCCGCGACGGGCGTGATCCTGTCGGCGGCCTATGCGCTGTGGCTGTACCGCCGCGTGGTGATGGGCGATCTGATCAAGGAAAGCCTGAAATCGATCACCGACATGACGCCGCGAGAACGGTTCATCTTTGCGCCATTGGTGGTCATGACACTTCTTCTGGGCGTCTATCCCGCACTGATCCTCGATGTGACCGGCCCTGCGGTGTCTGCGCTTTTGAACGATTACACCGCCGCCCTGGCCGCTGGCGGTGACACACAACTGGCCGCGAGGTAGACGCATGACCGCTGCAGATTTCCAAGCGATCCTGCCTGAATTCGTGCTGGCCGTTCTGTCGATGGTGGGGCTTTTGGTCGGCGCCTTTGCAGGCCAGGACAAGATTGCCCCGAAGATGCTTTGGGCAACATCCGCCGTTCTGGTGGCCGTCGGCTTGTGGATCGCCTTCAACGGCGATGGCACGACCGTGGCCTTTGGCGGCATGTTCATCGACGACGCCTTTGGTCGGTTCGCCAAGGTCACGATCTTGCTGTCGGCGGCTGCGATATTGTTGATGTCTGAGAGCTACATGGCGCGCCGTGATCTGTTGCGGTTTGAGTATCCGATCCTCGTCACCCTTGCGGCCATCGGCATGATGGTCATGGTGTCGGCGGGCGACCTTATCGCGCTTTACATGGGGCTTGAGCTGCAGTCGCTCGCGCTTTACGTCGTGGCATCCTTGCGCCGGGATTCCGTCCGCTCGACAGAAGCGGGGCTGAAGTACTTCGTCCTGGGTGCGCTCTCGTCGGGCCTGTTGCTTTACGGCGCATCGCTGACCTACGGCTTTGCGGGCACGACAAGCTTTGCCGGCATCGTTGAGGCCGCACGCGGCGATACCCCCATCGGGTTGATCTTCGGGCTGGTGTTCATTCTGGCCGGGCTTGCGTTCAAGGTGTCCGCCGCGCCATTTCATATGTGGACGCCGGATGTCTACGAAGGCTCACCCACGCCGGTCACCGCGTTTTTCGCCACAGCCCCGAAGATGGCAGCGATGGCGCTGTTTGCGCGCGTGGTGCATGACGCCTTTGGGGGCATCGTGTCGGACTGGCAGCAGATCCTCGCCCTTTTGTCGGTGATCTCGATGTTTCTCGGGGCCGTTGCGGCCATCGGCCAGACCAATATCAAGCGGCTCATGGCCTATAGTTCGATCGCCCACATGGGCTATGCGCTGATGGGGCTGGCGGCGGGGACTGAAACCGGTGTGCAGGCGATGCTGGTCTATATGGCGATCTATGTGACGATGAACATCGGCACCTTTGCGTTCATCTTGTCGATGGAACGCGATGGCCGCCCGGTCACGGACATTTCTGCCCTGAACCAGTTTTCGCGGACGGATTCGACCCGGGCCCTGGCGATGTTGATCCTTTTGTTCTCGCTGGCCGGTGTGCCGCCGATGGTCGGCTTCTTCGCGAAATACACCGTACTTTTGGCCGCGGTTGATGCAGGGCTGACATGGCTTGCGGTGCTTGGCGTGATCGCATCTGTGATCGGTGCGTTTTACTATCTGCGGATTGTCTATTTCATGTATTTCGGGGCCGAAACCGAGCCCGTCGACAAGGGCACCCATCCCGTGCTCTGGGGCTTTCTGATGGCCTCGGCCCTGGCGATGGTCGTCGGTGTCGTGAACCTTTTTGGCATCGAAAGCTGGGCCGCAACCGCAGCTGCCGCCCTTGTCAACTAAGACCGACTGGCCCCAAGGGGTCGACCGGATCATTCTGGATCAGACCGACAGCACGATGGCAGAAGCGCGCCGCCGGGCGGATACGCTGGCGGCCCCCACCTGGATCATGGCGCGCCGCCAAACCGCAGCGCGGGGGCGTCGCGGTCGGCCATGGGTCGAACCGACGGGAAATCTGGCTGCGACGCTCGTCTACCGACCGACCGGCACGCTCGACCAACTTGCCCTGCGCAGCTTTGTGGCCGCGCTCGCACTTTATGATGCGCTGGCAAGGGCGGTCGCGCCTGACCGGTTGTCCCTGAAATGGCCCAATGATGTGCTTTTGGACGAGGCCAAGGTCGCAGGTATCTTGCTGGAAGCAATCGGCGGGCCCGATGCGCCGGCCTTGGCGGTTGGGATTGGCGTCAATCTCGCCCAGGCGCCGACGCCGGAACAGGTCGAGCCGGGGGCGGTTGCACCCATTGGCCTTGGTGCAGGCATCGGGCCGGACGATCTTTTGTGCGACCTGGCCGCCGCTTATGACCGGCATGAACGGGCGATCTGCGATTTCGGGTTTGAGCAGATCCGCAAACTCTGGCTAAGCCGTGCGGCCCGCCTGGGCCAGCCGATGATTGCGCGCACGGGCGCTGAGACCATCGAAGGGGTCTTCGAGACCATCGACGCCGCGGGACATCTGGTGCTACACACCCCAACCGGCGCGCGGGTCATCCCCGCGGCTGACGTCTACTTCTGAGGGGCCCCATGCTTCTGTGTATCGATTGCGGCAATACAAATACCGTCTTTTCCATCTGGGACGGGAACAGCTTTGTCGCGACTTACCGCACCGCGACGGAATGGCAACGCACCGCGGACCAGTATTTCGTCTGGTTGTCGACCCTGATGGACCATGAGGGTCTGAAAGCCGACGTCACCGAGGTGATCATCTCGTCCACGGTGCCGCGCGTTGTGTTCAATCTGCGGGTCTTCTGCGACCGCTACTTTCATACGCGGCCCGTGGTGGTCGGTAAGCCCGATTGCGCGCTTCCGGCACAACCGCGCGTCGACGAAGGCACCGCAGTCGGCCCTGACCGGCTGGTCAACACCGCCGGAGCCTTCGACCGGCACGGCGGCAATCTGATCGTCGTCGATTTCGGAACCGCGACGACGTTTGATGTGGTCGCAGATGATGGCGCCTATATTGGCGGGGTCATCGCGCCCGGTGTGAACCTGTCTTTGGAAGCGCTGCATCAGGCCGCCGCCGCCTTGCCCCATGTCGATATCACCCGCCCGCAGGGTGTCATCGGCACTAACACGGTGGCCTGTATGCAATCAGGGGTCTATTGGGGCTATGTCGGCCTGGTGCGCGAGATTGCAGCCCGGATCAAAGCCGAGTACGACCGCCCGATGAAGGTCATTGGCACCGGCGGGCTGGCCCCGCTGTTCCAGGACGCCTACACCCTGTTCGATATGATCGAAGACGATCTGACCATGCACGGGCTGACCGTGATCCACCGTTTCAACAAGGACGCCAAATGAGCAAGGACCGCCTGATTTACCTCCCCCTCGGTGGCGCGGGCGAGGTCGGCATGAACGCCTATGTCTACGGCTACGGCGCGCCGGGGGCGGAGCGGTTGATTTTGGTCGACCTGGGCGTGACCTTCCCCGATATGGACACTTCGCCTGGGGTTGATCTGATCTTTCCCGACATCGCCTGGCTTGAGGCGGCCAAAGACCGGCTGGAAGCGATCATCATCACCCATGCGCACGAAGATCACGTTGGTGCCGTGGGCCATCTTTGGGGGCGGCTGGGTGCGCCAGTTTTGACGCGGGCGTTCACGGCCATTCATGCGCGCCGCAAATTGGGCGAACATGGCCACCCCGAAGACGTGGTTGAGGTCTGCGCGCCCTGGCCCGAGACCCGCAAGCTGGGCCCGTTCGAGATTGGCTTTTTGCCGGTGTCCCATTCGGTGCCCGAAACCAGCGCCATTGTCATCGACACGCCGGCGGGGCGTGTGGTGCACACCGCAGATTTCAAGATCGACATGACCCCGGTGGTGGGCGAACCTTTTGACCGCGACATGTGGGAAGAGGTTGCCAAACCCGGCGTGCGCGCCCTGGTCTGTGACAGCACCAATGTGTTCTCGCCCGAAGCGGGACGCTCAGAAGCGTCCATCGCGCCCGAGATCACCAAGTTCGTGGCCGCCCAGGACGGTATGGTTGTGGCCACGACCTTTGCATCGAATGTCGCACGGGTGAAGTCGCTTGCGATGGCGGGCCAGGCGGCGGGCCGCTCGGTTTGCCTGTTGGGCCGGGCGATGCGCCGGATGATCGAAGCCTCGGTCGAGGCAGGTGTTCTGACGGATTTCCCCGCTGTGGTCAGCCCTGAAGAGGCCGCAGATATCCCGCGTGATCATTTGATGCTTCTTGTCACCGGATCGCAGGGCGAGCGGCGTGCGGCCTCGGCCCAGTTGAGCCGCGGCAAATACATGGGGCTGACGGTCGCGGAGGGTGATACGTTCCTGTTTTCGTCCAAAACGATCCCCGGGAACGAGCGCGGCGTGTTGGACATTGTGAATGCCTATTCGGAAATGGGCGTCGATGTGCAGGATGATGCGGGCGGGCGTTATCATGTGTCAGGCCATGCAAATCGGCCCGACCTGCAGGAAGTCCATGATATCATGAACCCTGCGATGGTGATCCCGATGCACGGCGAACACCGGATGCTGCGCGAACATTCCAAGCTGGCCGAAGCCGCCGATCGCCGGTCGATCGTGGCGGTCAACGGCACGATGGTGGATTTGACAGGCAACCGGCCCAATCCGGTCGACTATATCGAAACCGGTCGGACTTATCTGGACGGCTCGGTGCAGATCGGCGCGATGGACGGGGTTGTCCGCGACCGGTTGCGCATGGCGCGCAACGGGCATGTCATCGTGACGCTGATCATCGACGACGACGGCGCGCCCTTGGGCGATCCGTGGTGCGACACGATGGGCCTGCCGGAAACCGGTACGTCCAAGGCCGCGCTGACTGATGTGATCGAAGAGGATCTATCCCAGTTTCTGGGCCGCGCGAAACACAAGACGCTGGCCGATGATGACGCGATTGAAGATGAATTTCGCCGGATCGTGCGCAAGACCGCCGAAACGGAGATCGGCCGCAAGCCAGAGGTCAGCGTGGTGATTTCCCGTCTCAGCTAGGCGGGAAATTCGTACCCACGAATTTGCAAATTTCTTTAAGAAATTTGGCGTCAGCTCGCCATGCGTTCTTCAAAGCTCTGGGCAATGAAGGTGGGCATATGATCGCCCATACCGACGGTCTTGTCGTCGCGTCGCCCACGGCCACCGCCGCCCCGGCGGTTGCGCTTTTCGGCCTCAGGCGCATCCTTGGTCTGAACCTCAGCCGGCGTTGCGTCTGCCACTTCGGTCTCTTCAGGCTTTTTGCCGCGACCACGTCCACCACGGCTGCGCTTGGGCTTGTCGTCTTGCTCAGCGGCCGGGGCAGGGGCAGAGTCGACACCCTGACCCAGCGGGTTGGTCGCACGCGGAATTTCCCGGGCAATCAGCTTTTCAATCGCGTCCAGATTTTTGTCATCGGACGGCGTTGAGATCATGATCGCCTTGCCGTCACGGCCCGCACGCCCGGTCCGGCCGATCCGGTGCACGTAATCTTCCGAATGGCTGGGCACATCGTAGTTGAACACATGGCTGACGCGCGGAATGTCCAGGCCGCGCGCGGCCACGTCTGAGGCAATCAGAAACCGGATGGACCCGTCACGGAACCCGTCAAGCGTGCGCGTGCGCTGTGATTGATCAAGATCACCGTGGATTGGCGCAGCATCATAGCCATGCTGTTTCAAAGACTTCGCGACGATATCAACATCGGTCTTGCGATTGCAGAAGATGATCGCGTTGGTGCAGGTTTCGCCTTCACCATCGATCAACAGGCGCAACAGATCACGTTTTTCCTTCGCCAACCGGTCGCGGCGCGACGCACGGTGCAAAACCACGGCCTGCTCAATGGTTTCAGAGGCCGTCGCCTGGCGGGCCACTTCGATCCGCGCGGGTGCGGACAGGAACGTATTGGTGATCCGTTCGATTTCGGGCGCCATCGTCGCGGAGAAGAACAGCGTTTGGCGGGTGAACGGCGTCAACGAGAAAATGCGTTCGATATCGGGGATGAACCCCATGTCGAGCATCCGGTCGGCTTCGTCGACGACCATCACTTCGATGCCGGTGAGCAGCAGTTTGCCACGTTCAAAATGGTCCAGCAGGCGGCCCGGTGTGGCGATCAGCACATCGACGCCCTTGTCGATCAGCACGTCTTGTTCCTTGAACGAAACACCCCCGATCAGCAGCGCCTTGGTCAGTTTGACATACTTCGAATAGGTGTCGAAGTTCTCAGCCACCTGCGCGGCGAGTTCGCGTGTGGGACACAGCACCAGTGACCGGGGCATCCGCGCCCGCGCGCGTCCGCGCGCCAGCTTGGTGATCATCGGCAAGGTGAATGACGCCGTTTTGCCGGTTCCCGTCTGGGCGATGCCAAGGACATCTTTGCCTTCCAGTGCCGGCGGAATTGCGCCTTCCTGAATCGGTGTTGGCGTTTCGTAGCCGGCTTCTTCGACGGCCTTCAATACTTTAGGAGAGAGCGACAGCTCGCTGAACTTGGTCATATACGTCCGTAATGTTTACGGACCGCTTCCATGGCCCGTGCGTGTCGATGGGACCGGCCCGACTGCCACGGCTTATCCACAAGCCTGATCCCTGAGTGATTAGCTAGTGCAATCGCGCCAAGGGGTCAATGATGCCGGTCTGAAACCCGTTTATTTGAGGCATCGAGCGCCAAAATCCGCCCAGTTTCGGGGGTTTGGTCAAAACTTCGGCGGTCGGACCCCACAAAACCGCGGATCCGTCCCCAATGTTATCCACAAGAGTGACGCTGCGTCAGGATGGTGCATTCAGGGCTACGGCATCCACAAGGCGGTAGGATTGATAGGTCTCTGGGTCCTCTATCAGCTCGATCCGACCCGCGACCGTGACCTCTGCAAACTCCGCCAGTTCGGGGATGGGCCGCTTCAATTGAACCTCAAGCACCGGACCGTACCCCGCAGAACTGCCACAAAACGGACAATTGGCGGGATCTTCGACCAGCATGAAGGTGGTCATATAGGGTTCGGCCGTGACCGGCACCACATAGCCTGTGATTTCAAATTCATCCGCCGCGTCCAACAGAGCAGGCGGATAGGTTTTGATGGCCTGATAGCTTTCGCCTTCGATGACCTCTTCAATCTCAACACCAGCCAAAAGCGACCAGCCGCTGATGTCTTGCGCTGCACGCCCGTTGGATCCTGAAACGACAAAGACCGCGCCGGCTAAAACGGCGCTAGTGGTTATGCCCAGCATGAGAATGAGTGGCCGCATCTGCCGCTTCGACCTCAACTACAATCTCGACCTCTCCGATCGGGTCGATGTCGACATGCATATCAAACGACATGCCCTGATCCAAGTGCTGCGACAGATCCGACACGTGCAGGAACAGACCGTCGGGCGTCAGATCAATCTCGGCCCCGGCTTTCAATGGGAAGGTCCCGATGTCCACCGGCTTGCCGCCGTCCGAATAGCTGATCGCCATCACGGTGACCGCACCGCCGATGTCGGTGTCGCCACCCATGATCGTCAGGTCGGCGTCGCCTTCGTTGGCGATTTCCATGAAAATCCGTGCCTCATCACCTTCGGTGGCCTGCGCCCAGGCGTGCAGAATTTCCAACCCGTCGACCCGCGTGACATGATCGCCGTCGTCATCGGCGTGATCATCGTGCGCGTCGGCCTGAAAGTGATCGTCGTGATCGTGGTCGCCATGATCATCATCCGATGCCCATGCAGCACCCCACGCCAAAAGCAGCAGAATGAGGATCAGTCTCGACAAGGCCATAGGCGGTCTCCCTTCATTGGCCATGAACCTAGTGTGATATTATAACAAACTCAAGAGCCCGCGGGGGTCACGACCGCAAGCGCGCGGGCAAACACCTCTGCCGGAACATGGCCGTGATGGCTGGCGCGCGGGCTGATCAGGGACAGATCAAAACCCTCTTGCGCCGCAGTTTCAAAAGTGGCCCGGTTGAGCGTGATGTATCCGACCTCCTGCCGGTCAGTGAAGACGCGGCGTTCATCCAGCAAGGTGTAGTGGACTTCGCGCCCCGGCACCCGGACCGAGGTGATCTTGGGATAGTTCCGGTCAGACCGTGTGACGGCGATGCTCAGCACATAAAGCCTGTCGGGACCGGCCTGCAAAATGGCGGCTTCGGCTTCAAACCGCGACGGATAGGTCCAGTCGATGGTGTCAAGGCCGGACCGCGCAACCGCCACGCCGGTAAAACGGCTGACCTCATACGAGGGGCCCGCTGAACAGGCCGTAAGCAGAAGGACCAAAAGGATGACGAGACACCGCATGGCTGGCGTTGTGGCGGATCAGGATTAAGGCAGGCTTAAACCGGGGCCGACGGGTGCAGAACAGGACGATATCCAGCGCGCAAAATACCGATCGTCGGGCGCGGCGTCAGCACGGTGACCTGACCGCGTGGGCGCGGCTTTGCAGGCCCATACCCGTCTGGTTGGAAGGGCAAAAGCCGAGGGCCCCAAACAAGATGCGCCGCCCCGCCCGACAGCACGAAAGCGCCATCCGGCAGGCCTTCTATCGCCGCGTCATGGCGGACCTGCACCCGCGCTGGCGTCACCCGCGCCGTATGCAACGCCCGGTCAACTGCCAAGCGGTCATACCCCGGTCCAAAGGCCGCTTTCCACGCTCGGTACGCCTCGGGCCGGCAGTAGCCGCAAGGCCGGTGCCCGGCGGCCAGAGCCACGGCTTCATCAAGGAAAAACAGCGCCGTCCAACGCCGGTCTGGCATGGGGCCGTGGTAGATGCCGCGCGGATGGTCCAGCGTGCACGTCACCCAATGGGGATGCTGCCAGCGAGCCGCGCCAAGGGTCTTGTCGCGTCGGTGCAGGATCCCGCGATTGCCCGTGAACAACCCCCGCGCGGGGTCGGCGACAATCTCGCCGGTGGGCATCACGCGGTTTTGCAGGGGCATAACGCTAGGCCAAAGCGGAACGGGGTAGGGGCTTCGCCCGTTCGGCCCTCAAAAGGTCCCCCGGACCTTTCGGTGCCTTCGGCAGGCCGGGCCTCACACCATCATTTCCTTGGTCGCCGACAGGGTCAGGTCTGGAAAATCCCGCTCAATCCGGTCGATGTCCCATTGCAGGCGCGTCAGGAATACCACATCGCCGTCATTGTCGCGGCTGATGTGCTGTTTGTTGGCCGCCACGAAGGCGTCGACCTTGTCCTGGGGCCCCGTCACCCAGCGCGCAGACGTGAACTGCGACGGTTCAAACCGCACCGGCAGGCCGTATTCCAGCTCGATCCGGCTGGCGAGCACTTCAAACTGCAATTGCCCCACGACGCCCACGATAAAGCCCGAGCCAATCTCGGGCCGGAACACCTTGGCGGCCCCTTCTTCGGCAAATTGCATCAGCGCCTTGTCAAGATGTTTGGCCTTCAGTGGGTCGCCCGCGCGGCAGTTTTGCAAAAGCTCCGGCGCAAAGGACGGAATGCCTGTAACGCGGATCGCTTCGCCTTCGGTCAGGGTGTCACCGATGCGCAATTGGCCGTGGTTCGGGATGCCGATGATATCGCCCGCCCAAGCCTCTTCGGCCAACTCGCGGTCGGCGGCCAGAAACAGTACAGGGTTCGACACGGCCATGGGCTTTTTGGTGCGCACATGGGTCAGCTTCATCCCGCGGGTGAAATGGCCCGACGCCATGCGCACAAACGCCACCCGGTCGCGGTGCTTGGGGTCCATATTGGCCTGTACCTTGAACACAAATCCTGCGACGGTCCTCTCATCAGGGCTGACCTGGCGCGGCTGGGCGGCCTGGGGCTGGGGTTCGGGACCATAGGCGCCGATGCCCTCCATCAAATCCTTGACGCCGAAGGAATTGATCGCCGAGCCAAACCAGATCGGCGTCAGCGTCCCGTCCAGAAGCGCCTGGCGGTCAAAACTGGGCAGAAGCTCCCGCGCCATTTCAACCTCTTCGCGCAGCTGGGCAAGCTGGGCGTCGGGGATATGGTCGGCCAGTTTAGGGTCATCGAGCCCGTCGATCTGGATGGATTCCGCGACCTTGTTTCGGTCCGCGCGTTCCATCAGCTCCAGCCGGTCGTTCAGAATGTCGTAGGACCCCAGAAAGTCGCGGCCCATGCCAATCGGCCAGGACGCGGGGCAAACATCAATCGCGAGGTTTTCTTGGATTTCGTCAATAATTTCGAACGTATCGCGGCTTTCGCGGTCCATTTTGTTGCAAAAGGTCAAAATCGGCAGGTCGCGCAAGCGGCAAACTTCGAAGAGTTTCTGGGTCTGGCTTTCGACCCCCTTGGCGCCATCGATGACCATCACGGCCGCATCGACGGCTGTGAGCGTGCGGTAGGTGTCTTCGGAGAAATCCGAGTGACCCGGCGTGTCGACAAGGTTGAACCGGTAGGTCTGATCGCCTGAAGCAAAGTCAAACGACATGGCAGAGGCAGAGACCGAAATGCCGCGGTCTTTTTCCATCGCCATGAAGTCCGACCGGGTGCGGCGCGCCTCGCCCTTGGCGCGGACCTGACCGGCCATCTGGATGGCCCCGCCGTAAAGCAGAAATTTTTCCGTCAGGGTGGTTTTGCCCGCATCAGGATGGCTGATGATGGCGAAGGTGCGCCGCCGGGCAATCTCAGGCGGCAGGGCAGGGGCATTGTCGGTCCGGTCTAGCATGGGGGGCGTATACCGGGGCGCGCGCGGCGGCGGAAGGGCCGAGTTTTGGGCCGGTTTGGGGGTGTATGCAAAGTGTACTCAAAGTATATGGCGACGCGGCTAGCCCCGGCTCATTCATTGCGAAATATGACGCGCAATGTACTCGCGCCGATCACCCCAGATGAAATTGTCCCAGCGGCCACTGCGCCAAGCGAAGGTACTAGTACGACCATCAAACTGGTGCATGCAGTGATAAGTCCGATCCGCCATATGTTTCCAGGGGTGCCGGCGTTATTATCAAGATATGCGATCCAGTCTTCGCAAAGTGCTGCGAGCTCGCCGAGCCTTGCCTTCAACTATCGATTTTCGCGTCCGACAGATTTTCGTCCGGCGTATTTGGGAGTGCCGTATCCAGTTGAATGAGTGCGGCTTCTGTTTCGGCTAAAAAGTTCCCTCGAGCATTGTGCTCTGACAATGCTGGTTCGCTGTTCGGCATTGGAATCTGTTCATGAAGTGTGCGCTCAGCTTGAACCTGTTGCATCAGATATTGTGCAAGGTCTTGTACGTCCGGATAGCTGTTCGCGAGGGCTTTACGTAACTCCGAACGTGGTCTCGCGCGTACCATGATCTGAATGGGTGAGGCGTTCTTCGCTTGGTTGGCTAAAGTACGTGTCGATTCAACCGTCTTTGGCTCCGGCTCATTTTGCAGGTCAAAGGGGGCCGTTGCAGGTTCTCGCTCGGGCCATTCAAACTCCGGCCAATATTCGGCCCGTTCCAAGTGATCAGGAATGATCGTTTCACTGTCGCCCTTCATGGAATCGAGCTCATTACGAGTGAGTCCTGCTCGCGAAAGGTCAGTTCGAATAATCTCCCCTGACGTATCGACGAATGTTGTGACGTCCGCGTCCTGCACTGAGCTACCGCCCCAATCTATGTGCGCCAGATCTGCCCCGCGCAAATCGCAGGAAGCGAGGTGGACTTCATCAAATGCTGAACCACCAAGTTGTGCCATTCGAAAATCAGATCCTAAAAAATGGGTCTCACTGAAATTGGCATTTATGATACGCGCAGAACGGAAGTCTGCGTTGTGAAGCAAGAACGGGCCAATATCCAAGCGGCCTGAACGTGAAACACCGTTTGCATCCAAAAATGCCCGCCGAATATCCATCCCCTCAAAATCCGGAACGAAATCTTCGCCCTGTTCCGCCCGCCAGGCGTTCCAGTGCTCCACACCCTTCAAAAGCTCTCTCAAATGATCCGGATTGCCCACGCGCCGCCCTCAAAAACCCCAAAGCACCGCCCGGCGCCTTCTTCGCTTTATAAATACGCAAAAATGCGTCCCAAGCCACCTTGTACGCCGCTGGAAATGTCAGGCACCGCCAGCCCCCGATTGACCCTTACAAGTACCTATGGCAGGATTGGAACATAACAAGAACATTTTCACTTCGGATTCACGCGAACAGGTATAGGGAGAAGACCATGACGTTAATGGACATAGCCCGCGAACTCGTCGCGGGCTGCCGCGAGGGCCGCGAGGCTGAAAACCTCGACAAACTCTATGCGCCCGATGCGGTGTCGGTCGAAGCGATGGATCAGGGCATGGGCCGCGAAGCCCATGGGCTGGACGCGATCCGGGGCAAACACGCCTGGTGGGCGGAAAACGCCGAAATGACCGGCGGGTCGGTCAGTGATCCGATGCCGCACGGTGACGACCGGTTCGCGGTGATCTTCAACGCCCAGGGCAAGATGAAAGGCGACGACACCCCATTCGATATGAACGAGGTCGCGGTCTATCACGTTGCGGGGGGCAAGATCGTGCGTGAGGAATTCTTCTATACCTCGTAAGGCGGCTCGTAACGCGGCACTCTCTTTCCAAGGCGCGCGCGCTGCGCTAGGGGCGGGCAACACATCTGGCAAAGGGAGCGTCCAATGGATCTGGGTATCAACGGCAAACGCGCGATCGTCTGCGCGGCATCAAAAGGTCTGGGCAAGGGCTGTGCCGAAGCGCTGGCCGCCGAGGGCGTTGATCTGGTGATCAATGCGCGCGGGGCCGAGGCACTTGAGGCCACGGCAGAGGCGATCCGCGCGACCTACGGCGTGAGCGTAACGGCTGTTGCGGGCGACATCACCACGGATGCGGGCCGGGCCGATGTGCTGGCCGCCGCGGGCGAGGTCGACATTCTGGTGAACAATGCAGGCGGCCCACCGCCGGGTCTGTGGTCTGACTGGGACCGCGACGATTTTATTGCAGCCCTTGATGCAAATATGCTGGCCCCGATTGCGATGATGCAGGCGGTGATGCCGGGGATGATGGCGCGCGGCTGGGGCCGGGTGGTCAACATCACCTCCCAATCGGTGCGCGCACCCATCCCCGCACTGGGGCTGTCAAACGCCGCGCGCACGGGGCTGACGGGCTTTGTGGCCGGCACCGCGCGCCAGGTGGCCGAAAAAGGTGTGACAATCAACAACCTTCTGCCGGGCATCCATGCCACGGACCGCGCGATCGCGCTCGATACCGGCGTGTCAAAGGCCCAGGGCATTGATATGGCCACAGCGAAGAAAAACCGCGAGGCGACGATCCCGGTGCGCCGGTACGGAACGTCCGACGAGTTTGGCGCGACCTGTGCTTACCTTTGTTCGGTGCATGCGGGGTTCATCGTGGGCCAGAACCTGTTGCATGACGGCGGCGGGACGAACCTGACCGTCTGACCGCTCGCGGCCGGTCACATCCGCGTCAGACCGCCCGCGCAAGGCTGGTGGACCCCAAGGGCGGCTGCTAGGCGGCGGCAGCTTCGCTGTCGACAAGGACCTCCGTCATGACCACCGCCCTGATGTTTTTGCTGGTGCTCTTGGCCGTCGGCACCACCGTGGTGGCGGCCCCACGCCGCGCATCGGTTGAGGGGTTCTTCGGCGGCAAGATCGACGGCAGAGCGCCGGCCCTTTGGGTGCTGGTCCTCAGCCAGGTGACGACATGGATCTTCGCGCGGTCTTTGATGAATGCCGCGATCCTGGGCTATTTCTACGGCATCGCAGGCACGCTGGCGTACACCGCCTACTACGGGTCTTTTCTGACGGGTGGGTTCATCGTGGCGCGCATCCGGGCGGGGGGTGGCAGCAGTGTGCAGGACTGGCTGGGCGCGCGGTTCGGACGTGCTGGCCAGACCAGCTACAATATCGTCATTGCGCTGCGGCTGGTGTCAGAGGTGTTTTCAAACCTCATCGTGGTCGGGCTGATCTTTGCGGCCCTGCTGCCGGGGACCGATTGGGCCGGCACCGCGGCGATCATTGCCGTGGCGGTTCTGGGGCTTGGCTATTCGGCCTGGGGCGGGCTGTCGGCGGCCCTGCGGACAGATGTCGTGCAAATGGTGCTGTTTCTCGGCGTGTTTGCGGTGGCCTTTGGCTTTTTGGTGACGGGGCCCGAGTTTTCATTCACGGCCGTTCTGACCGCGCCGGGGACGTCCGGAAATTGGCTGGGCTGGGTCTTGCTGGTGGTGGCCTTCCTGCAGGTCTTTTCCTACCCCGCCCATGACCCGGTGATGATGGATCGCGGGTTTCTGGCCGATGACGCGACGACCCGCAAAAGCTTCCTGCATGCATTCTGGATCTCTTCCCTGACGATATTTGCCTTCGGTTTGTTCGGCATTCAGGCCTCAGTGGTCGGGGCGGCCTATGACGGCCAGCTTCTGGGCACCTGGGCCACGATGTTCCCTGGCTGGGTCTGGGCGCTGTTGATGGTGTCGCTTTTGATCTCCGCACTGTCGACGCTTGATTCCGCGCTGGCCTCGGCGGCGCGACTGAGTGTTGAAGAATTGCGCCTGGCCCCGCGCACCCTGGCGGGCGGGCGCGCCGCGATGGTGGTCTTCATGGTCGCAGGCACCGCGCTGACGCTTTGGGGCAATGCCACGTTGTTTGACGCGGTTGCGGTGTCAGGGACAGCATCGATGTTTCTGACGCCGGTGCTGGTCGCCGGGCTGATCTTACGGCGCGATATCGCGCTTTGGTCCTATCTGACAGCCTTTGGCGCGGCGATGCTTGGCGCCTTTGCCTATTTCGCGCGCGCCTGGCCGCAGATCGCCTGGGTGCTACCGGACGGGCACAAGTATGAACAGCTGTTTGTCATCTGCCTGTGCGTTCTTGGCGTCGGATTTGCCGCGGTCCTGATGGGGCTCAGACCAAGGGCCGGGGTTGCATGACCGGCGTGACGTTGCTAGGCGCGGGGTTTCCGACGTAATTGCTCAGGCTTTAGCGCCCGCCGATGAAAAATCGCACCGACCCTGCGCCCCTTGCGCGCCTGACCCTGAACGGCGTGACGCGCCGCCTTGGCGGGCGATCGGTGGTGGATGATGTGTCGCTCCAGGTTGCCGCCGGCCAGGTGACCTGCCTTTTGGGCCCGTCGGGTTGCGGGAAATCCACCACCCTGCGTTTGATTGCCGGTGTCGATAGGCCCGACGACGGCCTGATCGAAATTGACGGCACCCCCGTCAGCGCCAGCGGTGCCTTTGTGGCACCTGAACATCGCGGCGTCGGGTTGATGTTTCAGGATTTTGCGCTGTTTCCCCATCTGTCGGTGCGCGACAACGTGGCCTTTGGCCTGAAAGGTGGCCGAACAGAGCGGTTCGCGCGCGCCGACGAGATGATTGAGCGCGTCGAACTGACGCCCCATGCCGGTGACTTCCCGCATCATCTGTCGGGCGGCGAACAACAACGCGTGGCCCTGGCCCGGGCGCTTGCACCCCGGCCCAAGGTCATGCTGATGGACGAGCCGTTTTCGGGTCTCGACAACCGGTTGCGCGACGGCATCCGTGACCAGACCCTTGCCATCCTGAAAGACGAAGGCGCGGCGGTGCTTCTGGTCACCCATGAGCCCGATGAGGCAATGCGCATGGGCGACGAGATTGCGCTGATGCGCGACGGCAAAATCGTCCAGCAGGGAGCCCCTTACGATGTGTACAACCGACCCATCGACCGGGACGCGGCGGCGTTCTTCTCAGACCTCAATGGCATCGACGCGGTGGCATCCGGCGAACGGGTAGAGACCGCCTTTGGGGCATTCGACGCGCCAGGCTTTGCCGATGGCACCCCAATGCAGGTCGTGATCCGGCCTCAGCATTTACGGATCGACTTTGACCGCGGCGGGCGGGGCCCGAACCCCACGCCGGAAGACGGCACCCCGGTGCGCGGAACAGTGGCGCGCTCGCGTTATATGGGCCGCGAAAGCCTAGTGGAATTTACCCTTGATGAGGGATCAGACATTCGCGCGTCCGTCCCGTCGGTGTTTTTGCCCAAACGCGGGACCGTGATGTGGCTGATGTTGCGGCGCAAAAGCTGCTTTGTGTTTCCCAAGACCGCGGCGGGACAATAGCGCTTCGGCCAGACATCACTTCAGCCGCGGGCGGCCCCTCAGGATTTGGGGTCGTCGTCCCAGCCGCGAAACATCCGGGTCATTGCGTTGAATGCATCTTCGAAGGTTTCCGCCATCGCATCAGGCGACATCGCGTCCACCTCGGTCGCATAGGTCGTCAGGACACGGCCGGCCACCAAAATGCGCACTCCGGGCCGTTCCGCCCTCAGCGCAAGGATCAGCCGCGCCAAGGCGGCCAGACTAAGGTCGTTGCCAGCCGAAATCCCCACATGCCAGTGGTCGGATGCTGTGAACCGTTCCACCACCGCATCATGGTCAACGCCCGACAACAGCTCGATGTCCCAACCGTGGCGCCGGAACAGATCGGCGGCCATGCGCACACCCAGCGTATGGGTCTCACCGGGCACGCTGAGAAACAGCGCATGGGGTTCGTCGATCGATGTGGGCACAATCTCGGTCGTGTTCATCGCCCGGATCAGCCCATAGATCCTGGCCGTTCCCAGGGTGACATACGCAAATGAGACCTCGTCGCGTTCCCACATTTCGCCCAGGTGGCGCGCCGCAGGGGCCAGAACACGCAGATAAAGGGTTTCGATGGATGCGCCTTTGGCGTGCATCGCTTCGATCATTGAAAACGAAAGTGCCGCATCGGGATCGACCAATGCTTGGGCCAGATCGACAACGCGCGGGTCGACGCTGCCTTCGGGCACCTGGTTTGCCAGCCTGTTCAGGACTTCGCGCGCCAGATTGACAACGGCGCCGTCGGGGAGCTTCGCTTTCAAAGCGTTCAGCTTTTCGGACGTATCAGAATAGGCTGCGGGATCGACAAGCAAGCCCTTGGACGTCTTCGGGGTCATGGATAAGGCCCATTGTGAAGCGTGACGTGGAATCAGTCATCGAATGCATGGATCGTCGCAGCTGCGCGCTTGTCCCACAATCCCGTCATTTGTCGCAGGGGTGGGGACCATCACACCAGAGCCAGATAATCCTTCAGTGTCTTGCCGGGGTCTTCGTCGAAGGTGTCAAAGCTGATTTCGATCGTGCGGATCCGGTCGACGCGAAACACCCGGAATTCCTCGCTGGTTTCGCACCAGGTCGTCACCGTCCAGACCCGGCCCCAATATTCCATCTGCAAAGGCCGCAGGCGGCGTTCGGTGATCTCGCCTGTCAGGTCTTCGTAGGCGATGTCAATCTTGCGGCGTGTGCGTACCGCCGCGCGCAGGGCGGCCATATGTTCAAACCCGCGCGCAGCTTCGGCGAAAGGATAGACCGCAAAGCCCCAACCTGCCGACGGCGCAGAGCGGTCTTCGGGCAGCACCGCATCGATCTTTTCCGACAAGGTGGTCGCGGCGCGGCGCAATTCCTCGTCGGGTGCTTCGGCCACGACGGCCATGCCCACATGAAGCGCTTCCAATTCGGTCAGGGTCAGGTTCAAAGGCGGCAGGGTGATGGGGGCGGTCATCGCGTAGCCCAGACCGCGTTCGCCTTCGACTGGCACGCCCGAGTTCATCAGCGTTTCCATATCACGGTAGATCGTGCGCGCACTCACGCCCAGGCGCGCGGCAAGATCGGCGCCACGGTGCAGACGGCCGTCGCGCAGGATTTGGATGAGTTCGAACAATCTGTCGGTGCGGCGCATGAACGATTCGGGCAAAGAACGGGCAGGGGGCGTCACCTCAACTGACATGATTCTGTCAGTTGTGTCCACTTGGGTGCCAAACCCCTGATTTTTAATGGGTTAACGACCACATTCGCCGTGAAAACGCTTCCCAAATTGCCGAGGCGTGCCTAAATGACCGCTGTGAACGCGAAAGGGGGGCGCATCCCCCGGGGAGAGAACCCATGCTTAACAATATCGGCCTTCCGGGCCTTCTACTCATCGCCGTCGTTGTCCTGGTGCTGTTTGGCCGTGGCAAGATTTCTTCGCTCATGGGCGAGGTCGGCAAGGGCATCACCGCTTTCAAAAAGGGCGTTGATGACAGCAAAAAAGAGATCGAAGACGACGCCGCAGAAGTGGCGCGCGATGTGACCCCCGAAACCGATCCTGTCGGGGACAAGGACAAGGCGTAACCCCCCATGTTTGACCTTGGCGGGTTAGAGATTCTGATCATCGGGATCGTGGCTCTTCTGGTGATGGGCGATGACTTTCCCACGATGTTCCGCAAAGCCGGGCAGTTCACCGGCAAGATGCGGAAGATGGCGCGTGAGTTTTCGCGCGCCATGGAAGAAGCTGCCGATGATGCAGGCGTCAAGGACGTCACCAATACGCTGAAAACCGCCGCGTCACCGAAGAAAATGGGGCTTGATACGCTGAACAAGGCCGCGGAGTCCTTTGAAAAATGGGAAGCCGGGGCCGGGTCAAAACGCACCGCACCGCCGGATGCGTCGAAAGATGCGGCCGCAGATGGTCAGGCGTCCGACCTGCGCGCCAAGGCCGGGGCGGCGATGTCCAAAGCCGCAATGGCTGCGCGCGACGCGGCAAGCGGAACATCCGACACGACGGCTGATCCCGCCACTGCGCGTACGACCAATGGCTCAGCGAAGCCCGCAACCAGGAAAGCGCCAGCCAAAAAATCCACCGCCAAGACGCCTGCGGCGAAGAAACCGGCGGCGAAAAAGTCAGCCACCAAGACACCGGCGGCCAAGACACCTGCGAAGAAAGCAGCAGCAAAATCGGCCAAAACCGCGGGTGAGGGCGCATGAGCGATCAAACTCTCGAGGACGATGATGATACCCCGGACGACGGCATCGAAGACAGCACAGCCCCCTTGCTGGACCACCTGCGCGAGTTGCGCCAACGCCTGATCCGGTCGGTCATCGCCTTTATCATCGGCATTGTGCTGGCCTTTGTCGTCGCCGAGCCGATCCTGCAATTCCTGTTGGGCCCGATTGAACAGACCCTGCGTGATCTGGGCGATCCTTCCCCGACGCTGCAATACACCTCACCACAGGAATACCTGTTTACGTTGTTCCGCATCTCGATGGTGTTTGGCTTCATTTTCGCCTTTCCCGTGATCGCCTTCCAGCTCTGGCGGTTTGTGGCCCCGGGCCTCTATCGGTCAGAAAAAGGAGCGTTTTTACCGTTTCTGATCGCCTCGCCGTTCATGTTCCTTTTGGGGGCGGCGTTTGCGCAATTTGTCGTGGTACCGCTGGCGATGGAGTTTTTCCTAGGGTTCGCGGATGTCTCGTCGATTTTTGCAAACCTTTTGTCTGGCACGGTGGACACCCCCGCCGATGTGTTGATCGAAGGCGATGTGGCCGTGCCAGTGACGGATGAGGGCATTCGCGTGACGTTTTTCGGTAAGGTCAACGAAAGCCTTGATATCACGCTGAAATTCATCATCGCCTTTGGGCTGTGCTTCCAGCTTCCGGTGCTGTTGACGTTGATGGGCAAGGCCGGCCTGGTGACGGCGCGCGGGTTGGGCAAAATGCGCAAATACGCTGTTGTCGGCATTCTGGTGCTGGCCGCCTTGGTGACCCCGCCTGATCCGGTCACGCAGATCATCCTGTTTGCGGCTGTCTATGGCCTCTATGAAATCTCGATCCAGCTTGTGCGGATGGTCGAACGCCAGAAGGTCAAGAAACTGCGCGAAGAGGGGGTCTTGGGCGAAGACGAAGACCTCTACGATTGGGACGAGGACGACGCAGAGCCAGAACCCGGCGAGGACGCGAAGGCGTGAGCGACGACAGCCTTGAACGGATCGCAGCCGCGTTGGAACGTATGTCGCCGCCGCCCATGGCCGCCCCGGATCTTGCGGCTGCACCGGCGTTCGTCTGGCATGTGGACCCCGACCGGCTGGCCCCCGTGCCAGACGTGAACCGGGTTGATTTGGACCTGTTGATCGGGATCGACCGCGCGCAGGATATTCTGTTGCAGAACACCCGCCAGTTCGCCTCAGGCCTTCCTGCAAACAATGCCCTTTTGTGGGGTGCGCGTGGCATGGGAAAATCAAGCCTTGTCAAAGCGGTGCACGGCGCGGTTCAAGCGGAACGGCCAGAGCTGAAGCTGATTGAAATCCAGCGCGAAGACCTGCCCAGTATTGCCCGCCTTTTGGGCCATCTTCGCGGTGCGCCCGCCCGGGTGATCCTGTTTTGCGACGACCTGTCGTTCTCCCATGACGACCAGCATTACAAATCCCTCAAGGCCGTCCTTGATGGGGGCGTTGAAGGACGGCCCGAGAACGTGGTGTTCTATGCGACGTCGAACCGGCGCCATCTGATGCCACGCGACATGATCGAGAATGAACGCGCCTCGGCGATCAGTCCCACAGAGGCGACGGAAGAAAAGGTGTCGCTGTCAGATCGGTTCGGGCTCTGGCTGGGGTTCCATCCGTGTACGCAGGACGAATATCTGGCCATGATTGCAGGGTATTGCGCGCGGTTCGGCCTGGTTGCGGACGCGGATGTCCTGCGGGCTGAGGCCATCGAATGGCAGGCCACGCGGGGCGCGCGCTCTGGCCGGGTGGCCTGGCAATTCGTGATGGATCTGGCCGGGCGCCAGGGCGTTAAACTTTCCAAATAGAAACGTGCTGTTCAGGATTTCGGTGTAGGTGGGATGGGCTTTGCCCCATTCCGTGGAGACGTCTTCGTGCGCGATCCCTCGTCCAATACCGGTCCTGATCAGGTGCCGTCATTCCCTTACCTTTTGTGCGTCGGCCTGGTCGCTGCGGCAGGGGGGCTGAGCCATCCGGGCCTGTGGTCCATCGCATTGGGGGTGAGTTTGCCCCCTTATGCGGCTGCCGCCCCGGTTGGCATAGCGCTGCTGGTTACATTTGTCGTGCTGCGTCCCGCACTCGCGCGTGCGCGCTCGGTCGTGGACCTTCTGGTGGCTGAGCGGGATGGCACGCGCGGCCGTGAGACGCGCCTGAAGGATGAGTTGCAACTGGCTGAACTCGCTTTGAAAAAGGCCGAAGCAGCACAATCGCATGCAGAGGCTGCAGCAGCGGCACGGTCAAAGTATCTGGCCGCGATCAGTCATCAGGTGCGCGTGCCATTGTCCGGTGTGACGGGCATGAGTGATCTGCTGTCTGAGACCACGTTAGACGATGAGCAGGCCGCGTTGGTCGACACTGTGCGGCAATCTGCGGACGATCTGCAATCGATCTTGTCGGGTGTGCTCGATTTCTCGGCACTGGAAAGCGCGGAATTGACGCTGGAAGACGCCCCCTATGATATTCGCGAAGCTGCCGAGGAGGCCGTCTTGGCCGAGGTTGCAGCCGCGCGCAAAAAAGGCATCGAACTTGTGTTTGATGCGCCGCCTGACCTGCCGACACAGGCACGCGGCGACAAAGACCGCGTCAAGCAGATGATTGCTGTTCTGGTTTCAAATGCCGTGAAGTTCACCCAGCGCGGTGAGGTTGTTGTTTCTCTTCGCGGGGTCGATCGCGCAGCCGGGGCCGAGATGGAAGTGTCGGTGAAAGACACAGGGATTGGGGTCCCGGAAGCGGACCGAAAGAAGATTTTTGCCCCGTTTTCACAAGGGGATGCGCGCAGTGTTGAGCGCTATGGTGGAACAGGGCTTGGGCTTGCGATTGCGTCAAAGCTGGCTGCATTGATGTCAGGGCAGGTCAGCGTGAAATCAACTCCGGGCGAGGGCAGCACGTTTACCTTGCGCTTTGCCCATCGCTTGCGCCAGACCGCGCGTGGAAATGCCACGCGGGGCCCGGATCTTTCGGGACAAAGGTTTCTTGTGGTTGATGATTGTACGCCCGCCGCTGATGTGCTCGCGCGCCAGTTGTCGTTTTGGGGGGCGACAGTGGAATCTGTGCGCGGTGTTGAAGATGGCGAAGACGCGTTGTGGGACAGCATGGCGGGCGGACCGCAGTTTTCGGCGATGTTCCTTGATCTGTCGTTGAGCGGGATTGATGCCACCGCACTTGCGGCGCGGATTTCAGAAAAGATTGAGACGCTTCCGCTGGTGCTGATGTCACCGCAGGATCCTAAGGGCGCACGGGCCGCTGTCGCCGAAGGGATCGGGGTTGCCGCCCTGGAAAAGCCATTTCGGACGGAAAACCTTGAAAAGGCCCTTGTTCGGATTGCCGAAGCACAGGCAGATCGCATTGCCGAAACCGCCACTGATGATGAGGCCGCCTCGAAGCCGCCGCGTCGGCAGCTTTCACGTCCCGTGGGTCCGGTTCTGCAACCGGCTTGCATTATTCTCGCCGACGACAATGCGACGAACCGAACACTGATAGAAAAGTTCCTGGCCGACGAACCGATGACCCTGATCCATGCTCCAGACGGGGTCGGTGCTGTGGAAGCCTTCGGATCCTGGGCGCCAGACCTGATTCTCATGGATGTTTCGATGCCGAGGATGGACGGGTTGGAGGCGACACGCAAAATCCGAGCTGCTGAGCGGGCACAGGGATTGGCCCGTGTCCCGATCATCGCCTTGACGGCACGCGCTATGGCGGATGACCGTGCCAAGTGCATCGAGGCCGGCATGGATGATTATGTCACCAAGCCCATTCGGAAAGCCGAATTGAAAGTCAAGATCATCGAATGGACCGGGTCACGCCGGATGACGGCGTAGACGTGGCGCTGCCTAACCGAGATACGGCATTGGATCGACGCTTTCGAAGCCTTCGCGCACCTCAAAATGCAGGAGTGCCGGATCGCCGTCGCGCACCTGACCGATCTTTTGACCCCGTCCGACAGTATCGCCTTTGCTAACTGCAACACCTTCGACACCCGCATAGACCGTCAAAAGGTTGTCCTTGTGGCGCAAAACAATAATGGGAACCTGATTGGTGTCGCGTGTGATCGCGGCCACAGTTCCTGCTTCGGCAGCAACCACGTCGGCGCCTGGGGATGCTGCAATCCCAATTCCATCGCTTGACCCCTTGCTGTAAGGCCTTGCGATTTTGCCTTGCACGGGCATCCCGAGTTTGCTGGACGCCGATGCCGCGGTGCGGGTGTTTTCCAGCTTGGGCGGCTCTGGTGCGGCCGCCGCGGCTGTTTCAACTTCCGCACGCGGCAGGGGTTTGGCCGCCGATTGAGGTAGCGGCGCCTCGGTGCCCTGACCAGGGCGGGTGACATCCGTCTCAAGGGCCGCGATTTGCGTTGGCGCGGGCGGGATCAACAAAAACTGACCCTCCCGCAAGGCCAGGTCGGGCGTGAGCCCGTTCCAATCCGCCAATGAAGAGACAGGCACACCGTAGGCGCGCGCGATGGAAAAGGCCGTGTCGCCTGGCCCCACCCGGTGGCGCTGCGGCTCGGTCCCTGTGGGTGCAAGGCGCGCAGCCGTTGACGGCCCATCGGCGCGGTTGATGGCGTCGCCGGCCAGGGTCTCGATGTCCACGGCACTGGCCGGCTGGATTGGACCGGTCGCAATCGCCCCCGTTGCCGGTGACGGTTCAGCCACCCGTGTGGGCAGAACGATCGCCTCACCGCCGCGCAGCGCCACATTTGCCGGCAATCCATTGTAGCGGGCCAATTCCGCCCCATCGATACCCAAACGTGTGGCCACATCCGTGACGGTTTCGCCCGGGTTCGCCACCACAACCTGATAGGTCGGGTACGAAATGACACCGCGGTTGTCGGGCAGGGGCCGCGGCGCCACCGCTCGGGCCGCTGCCTCTGATGTGTTCAATGTGGTGTCGCGGCGAAGATCGAGATCAAATCCGCCGTCACCGCATGCCGAAAGGGCCAATAGCGCCACCAGCGGCGCGCCCGCCCGAGAAAGTCCAGACCGTGCCATAGCTCGCATCCTCAATGTCTTTGCCCCCGTGTCCCCGGGGGTTTCCGCCTGCTCACAAGGCCAGGCTATTCCTGACCCAGCCCCTCGACGAGGGGCACAAACCGGACCGGACGCAAATCCTCGTAATCGTAGCCCTGCTCGGTGCGCGTCACTTTTATCAGTTGCTGCACCTGGTCAGATTGCCCGACCGGTAGCACCATAATACCGCCAATCGCCATCTGAGCCAAGAGCGGACCTGGGGGGTCTTCTGCGGCTGCGGTCACAAGGATGCGGTCAAATGGCGCTTGTTTTGGCAAACCATGGGACCCATCGGCCGTGATCGCAGTAATATTGCTCAGGCCCAATTCTGCAAATGCGGCCTCAGCTTCGATCACCAGCCGCTTGTGCCGGTCGATGGTATAGACCCGGCGCGCAAGCTGGCTGAGGATCGCCGCCTGATATCCCGAGCCTGTGCCCACCTCTAGCACCTTGTCGCGCGGGGTGACCTGCAAGGCCTGGCTCATCAATCCAACGACCGAGGGCTGCGAAATGGTCTGGCCACAGCCGATCGGCAGGGGCGTGTCGTCATAAGCGCGTGCGGCGAACGTGCCACGGATGAACCGACCGCGGTCGATTTTTTCTATGGCCGTCAACACGCGGGCATCGGTGACCCCGCGTGAGCGGACCGCGAACACAAACGCCATCTTCTGTTCGGCATCATCCATCATGATCGGTTCATGTCCCGGTCAAGCGCGGTGGCCAGCGGGGCCAGGGCACCGTGAAGTGTCAGGTCCGCGGTCAGTGGGGTGACCGAAATGTAGCCGTCGACATTGGCGGCCACATCCGTGCCGGGGGCTGTCGCCACGTGCTGGGGGCCGCCGGTGACCCACATGAACATCCGACCCGAAGGCGATTGCTGGGGCGCGACCGAGAAGTTGGTTTCCTGCCGCCAGCCCTGGGCCACAACGCGTTGGCCTTTCACACCAGCGGCCGGGACAGGGGGAAAGTTCACGTTGTAGAACACGCCGTAGTCGTGGTTTTTCCAGATCCCGTGCGCGATAAGGTCGCGAACAACATCTGCACCAAAAGCGGCGGCGGCTTCGAACTGATCGTCGAGCTCAACATTGCCCGGCCCGTAAAACTGCGACAGCGCGATCGACCGCACCCCCTGCAGCGCCCCTTCCATGGCGCCGCCCACGGTGCCCGAATAAACGACGTTTTCGGCCGAATTGTTCCCCCGGTTCACGCCCGAAAGCACGAGGTCGGGCGTGTTGTCCTTCATGACCTCATGAAGACCGGCCAGGACGCAATCAGCGGGCGAGCCTTCAGCGGAATACCGGTTGGGGCCGGTCTGACTTAGCAATGTGGGATGCGCGTAATTGATGCAATGGCCGACGCCTGATTGTTCAAAGGCGGGTGCCACAACAAAAACCTCACCTGTGGGGCCAGCAACCTCAGCCGCGATTGCTTCGAGAACCGCAAGCCCGGGGGCATGTATGCCGTCATCATTGGTAATGAGTATACGCATCTGATCCCCGAGGCCGCATTTCGTGCCTTCCTAGGCGAGGCCGAACAGACCGGCAAGCGCGGCGGTCGGTTTCCGCCGGCACCCTAGCCGACGACTTGGGCCAGAAGCTCCTCGGCCTGCGCTTTGGGGGACGCGACCGAAGCGCGGTCTTCGCCCGGAAAAAAGCGCGCGCGCACGGCTGTGGACATTGGTGCGGGCGACAACACGGCAACCGACGGGCCAGTGCGTTCGGTCTCTGCGGCCCAGGACCGGGCAAGCGCGATTTGTGCCGCTTTCGATGCACCGTAGAGCGAGAAGAATTTTTCGCCCGCGCGGGCATCATCGAAAAATACCGCCCGACCGTCTTGGCCCAATAAGGCGCCGACCATGCGAATCAATCGCTGGGTGGCAGTGACGTTCACATCAAGCGTCTTGGCAAAGTCCTTGGGGTCGGCATGGGGGGCCGGCGACAGGGGTGGGGCATGAACGGCCGTGTGCACCCAAAGCGCCGCCGGACCCCAGCGATCATGCAGCGACCGACACAGATGCGCCATCGCCCCTTCGTCGGTGATGTTCAACGGCGCCAGCGTCGCCTCGCCGCCCTTGGCCTTGATCCGATCATCCAGTTCTTCGAGCCCACCGACCGTACGTGCCACGGCGACGATGTGAAACTGAGGGGCCAGCGCTTCTGCCAGGGCGGCACCCAATCCGCGCGAGGCGCCTGTTACAAGTGCAATCTTTGTCATGGGTGGGGCCATGCCGCGCGCCGCGCGCGCCGTCAAGCCGCCCCGGCCCAGTCTGGGCCTATTCGGCCGCCTTCATCGCAAAGCCGCGTTCGATCATATCGGCCGGTTCAACAGGGTATTCGCCCGAAAAGCAGGCATCGCAATAGGCGGGGGCGGCAGGGTCGCGGCCCTTGGCTTCACCCACCGCGCGGTACAGCCCGTCAAGCGAGATGAACTTCAGGCTGTCAACGCCCAGATGTTCGCGCATTTCATCTTCGGACATGGTCGCAGCCAGAAGTTTTTCGCGCTGGGGTGTATCGACGCCGTAAAAACACGGCCAGGCGGTCGGCGGCGAGGCGATGCGAAAATGAACTTCCTTGGCCCCGGCATCAAGGATCATCTCCTTGATCTTCCGGCTGGTGGTGCCGCGCACGACGCTGTCATCGACCAGAATGACCCGTTTGCCCCGGATCAGCGCCCGGTTGACGTTCAGCTTCAGGCGCACACCCATGTTGCGGATCTGTTCGGTCGGCTCGATGAAGGTCCGGCCCATATACTGGTTGCGGATGATCCCCATCGCGTAAGGGATGCCGCTTTCCTGGCTATAGCCGATGGCCGCAGGCGTCCCGCTGTCAGGCACGGGGCAGACCAAATCGGCATCGACGGGCTGTTCCTTGGCCAGTTCGCGCCCGATGGACGCGCGGGTGGTGTACACCGACTGGCCACCCAAAATGCTGTCGGGACGCGAGAAATACACATGTTCAAAAATGCAGAACCGCGATTTCGCGGCCCCGAATGGCCGGTGCGATTTCAACTCGCCATGCTCGATCACGACCATTTCGCCCGGTTCGACCTCGCGCAGGAATTCCGCGCCGATGATATCAAGCCCGCAGGTTTCTGAACTCAGGGCATAGCCGTCGCCGAGCTTGCCCAGGACCAGAGGCCGCACGCCCAAAGGATCGCGGACACCGATAAGCTTGGTGCGCGTCATCGCGACGATAGAAAACGCCCCTTCGACCCGGCGCAGCGCATCTTTCATGCGTTCGGGCACCGTGCGCTGGATTGACCGCGCCATCAGATGGATGATGCATTCGCTGTCTGAGCCCGACTGGAAGATCGACCCGCGTTCGATCAATTCGCGCCGCAGGGCATCTGCATTGGTGATGTTGCCATTGTGGGCAATCGCCGCCCCGCCCATGGAAAATTCGCCGAAAAACGGCTGTACGTCGCGGATTTGGGTCTGGCCCTTTTTGCCCGTGGTCGAATAGCGCACATGCCCGATCGCCAAGGGGCCGGGCAGGGTTTTCATGACATCTTCTGAGGTGAAGTTGTCGCGCACATAGCCAAAGCGGCGCGCCGAGTGAAAGCCCGTTTCCGGGTCGTGGGTGACAATGCCGCCCGCTTCCTGCCCGCGATGTTGCAAGGCATGCAGGCCGAGGGCCACGAAATTGGCAGCTTCATCGGCCCCGACAACGCCAAAAATCCCGCACTCCTCTCGGAGTTTGTCGTCATCAAACGGGTCGGTGGTCAATGGTGTGCGGGCGGGGTCCAGCGCAGCGCTCATGGGCGATCCGAATCCGTTTGGTGGCAGCCGCGTTAACACATAGAGCGCGTATGCCCCGCTGTCACGCCTCTGTCATAGAAACTTGGCGGCATTCCCTGGGGCTGCCCAATCGGTGGGCATCAAGCCTCACGCGTCGCTTGCAGCCTCGCCGGCTTCGCAATTCGCAATCAGCTCTTCGTAGCGGCCCACGATCCAGCCGGGGGCCTCTTCGGGGATTGCGTCGTTGATGTTGTCTTGAACCTCGGCAAACAATTTGGCCGTGCGGCTTTCATCGACCATCGGGATCGGATCGCCGAGGATCACGCGGTCGTAGACCACCAGCGCGACGACCACCAACAACAGCCCGCGCGCGACGCCGAACAAAAAGCCAAGGCCCTGGTCCACGCCGGACACGCCCGAGTTTTGCACGGCCGATGAAAACAGCGGCGTCAAAAGCGATATGATAATGAGCGCGACCGCAAAGACGGCCGCAAACGCTAGGATCATCGCCAATTCGCAGGACCCGGCAAGAAAGTCGTTCACCAACGGGACTTCCTTGATCAGCGGTTCGACCTGGGGGGCGAAAACAAATGCGGCGATCGCGGCGACAATCCAGCCGCCAATGGCCAGCGCTTCGCGCACGAAACCGCGCGAATACGCCAACAGCGCCGACAACACGACAACCACAGCGACGATCCCGTCGATCAGGGTGAAACCTTCCATTCCTGCCTCCCGGCGCTTATCCCGCGCCGAATATATCTCCGACGAGTTTGGCCAAATCAGGGAATTGTTGCGCCCTGACGCCGCTCTCGCCCGTTTTCGTTCGTGCCGGCACCAAGGCCCGGTCGAAGCCCAGCTTTGCCGCTTCCTTCAACCGCGTCTCGGTTTGCCCCACCGGTCGCAGGGCCCCTGATAGGCTGATTTCGCCGAAAACAACAGTGCTTGGGGGCAGGGCGGTATCTTCACGCGCGGAAAGTAGCGCCGCGGCCACAGCCAGGTCCGCGCCAGGTTCGGCGATGCGCAAGCCGCCCGCGACGTTGAGATAGACGTCGAGGCCCGCAAAGGGGATGCCGCAGCGCGCTTCGAGGACCGCCAGGATCATTGCCAGCCGGCCGCCATCCCAGCCGACAACAGACCGTCGAGCCTGGCCGGCGGGGGCGGGTGAGACCAGCGCCTGGATTTCCGACAACAGGGGCCTTGTACCTTCGATGCCGGCAAAGACCACTGTGCCGGGCGACGGGCTGTCCTGGTCGCCCAAAAACAGGGCCGAGGGGTTGGCGACTTCGGCCAGCCCGTCGCCGCGCATTTCAAACACGCCGATCTCATCTGCCGGGCCAAAGCGGTTTTTCACCGCGCGTAAGATGCGAAACTGATGGCCCCGTTCACCTTCGAAATAAAGCACGGTGTCGACCATGTGTTCGACCACGCGGGGGCCTGCGATCTGGCCTTCTTTGGTCACATGGCCCACGACAATCACCGCCGCGCCTTTTGACTTTGCAAAGCGCACCAATTCGTGGGCCGCCGCACGCACCTGGCTGACCGACCCCGGCGCACTGTCGATGGTGTCCAGCCACATGGTTTGAATGGAATCGATGACGATCAGCCCGGGCGTGTCTTTTTCCAGCGTGGTCAGGATGTTGCGCAGGTTTGTTTCCGCCGCCAGCTTCACCGGCGCTTTTTCAAGGTCAAGCCGCGTGGCGCGCATCCGAACTTGCGCGGTGGCTTCTTCGCCCGAGATATAGGCGACCTTCACGCCAGCCTCGCCAAACTGGGCCGCGGCCTGCAACAGAAGCGTCGATTTGCCGATACCGGGATCGCCGCCCACCAAAATCGCCGAGCCCGGGACCAGCCCGCCGCCAAGGACGCGGTCCAGTTCCGCCATGCCTGACGCGGACCGGCGCACCGCCGCTTCGGTGCCCGCAAGGTCTGTGAGTGTCACGGTCGCACCGCGTTTGGCGCCAAGGGCCGCTTTGCCGGGGCCCTTTGACAGGCCCACATCTTCGACGATCGTGTTCCATTCACCGCAAGCGTCGCAGCGCCCGGACCATTTCGAATGAACCGCGCCGCAGCTTGTGCAGGAAAATCCAGCGTCCTTTGCCATCCCCCCTAATGGCGCGGAGGGGCGCGGCCTGCAAGCTGACTTGCCGTCAAAGCCTATTCGGCGGCCAGGCGCAGCTTCAGCGTCGGATGCGGCGGCGGCGCGCCCTCGGTGATCTCGGGCCAGAGCGTTTCGAGCTCATCGCGCAGCATCGCAACGCGCGACCGGATCGTATCCTCTTTCAGGGTCACATCCTCTAGCGTGCGCCGGATGTCGCGCGTGACCACATGGGCGCGGTCAATCAGCCGGTCGAGCCGTTCGGCTTCGCCTTGGCGTTCGGCCAGCATCGACCGGGCATGTGCGACCCGTTCGTCAGAATAGATCCCGGCCAGATCGCGCGCTTCGGTCGACATCTGCGCCGCCAGTTCCAGGATTTCGGGATCGAGCGACCCCAGATCGGGGTGGGTGGTCAGAAAGTCCATGCGTTCGCGCATCGCGTCGAATTCGCGGTGCATCTGAAAAACGCCTGCCCGGTCGGCCGCATGGGCCGCGTAATAGGCCCGGGTGACGTCGTTCATGTCGATTTGAAAGCTGCGGTGGACCCGTTCCAGCCGCATCACGCGTGCAGAGGCCGGCAGCATCGCAAGGATAGTCGCAAGGACAACGCAAAGGCCGATCTGCAGGATCGGTCCGGCGTCAATCGCATTGGCGCCAACATGTGCGGGCAGCGAAAGCCAGGGCCAAATCCCCAGCGCGGCCATGATGACCGAAGTCAAAAGGCCAAGGCCAAGGCAGGTTGTCAGGCAAATCGCCACCACCTCAAGCCCGTGTCGAATATGTTCAAGAATAGAAGTCTTCTGGTCGTCCGGCGTCATAACACAATACCCCTCACACTAAACACAGGGCCGGTACTCAACCATGAGTTTAGCATGGGCGGCGCCCAAGATCGTGCCCTGATCCGGCACCAATTTGTTTCCGCTTATGGGTCAGGCGTGCTGGCCTTTTCGGCCCAAGACAAAGCAAGCGACACCAAAATGGCCGCAGTAAAAAGATACAGGCCCCAGCCCGTTTCAACCCGTCCGACCCCGACGCCGCGCGCAATCACGATATAAAGCGCGATCAGAAAGATGTCGGCCATCGCCAGCCGCCCCGCCCAGGTGATCACGGGCAAAAGCCGCCGCGGCGCGCGGCCCAGCTGCACGGCCGCCAGCCCAAGGGTTTTGACATAGGGCGCGACCAAAGCAAGCAGGGCCACAAGCCCCGCCATCAACGGATCGCTCTGCCACAGTGAGACCAGCCCAGAGATCACGCTGATCTCGTCCAATCCGAAGATCGGCAGCA
Source organism: Pseudomonadota bacterium (assembly GCA_038530285.1). Taxonomy (GTDB): domain Bacteria; phylum Pseudomonadota; class Alphaproteobacteria; order Rhodobacterales; family Rhodobacteraceae; genus JASJAR01. The sequence goes on along the minus strand of JBCBCY010000006.1, from coordinate 137,117 downwards.
AACCCGCCCGCAGCAAGGGCGCAAACCACGCGACAGGAAAGACCACCAGAAGAGCCAGATTGGCCGCGATCATACCCGTCCGAAGGGTCACCTTTGGCGATCTGTCCCGGGCAGAAATTCAAGCGTCAACGGCATCGGCCAGTCCGGTCGCGCAACGGGCTTGATGCTCCGGAATACGGGGTCTGCCGTCACGTTCACTGGGCTGTCTACCACCGCCAACACCGCTTCCTTTCCTGTTCGGCGCTGCTTGAGCGCTCTGTCACGGCGCACACCGGCCGACCCGCCGTATGCGCTGGATGCAAAGTAGTACATGTGTCGTGACGGCGTCCATGCAACCCATAGTGTCACAGCCCAACCCAGCGGTGACAACAGGCTTGCGATAACGACGAAAGGATGTGTTGGCTGGCCAGACAGGACATCGGCAAACCCGATAAGACTGAGCGTACCGGTCACCAGACCAACCGTTGCGTAGAGATATTTGTTTGATGAGGTCGAGGCTTTGAACCGCTGCAAAGCCAGGCCTGCAACCGCCGCTGCACAAAGCACGACAGCCATGCGGGTGAACATGTCGAACAGAAGGACGTTATCCATCGGGTACCTTTCCCAAGTCCCCGCCTTCCTCACAGTCACGGTCGTACCCAGCGGCCACCTGCGCTGTCAACAAATTTTCCGTTAAATTACTGAAATATTTTACTAATTTTCTGTTAACACCAGATGCGCTTGCGCCGGCGTCAGCGCACCGCTTCAATCGGGCCTTCGGCAGAACCCGAGACGAACTGGCGCACATAAGGGTCTGGCGTGCTGTCCATTTCATCAACCGGGCCGGTCCACTGGATCACCCCGTCATGCAGCATTGCGACCTTGTCGGAAATCGCACGCACCGACGTCATGTCATGGGTGATCGTCATCGCGGTGGCCCCCATTTCGGTCACGATCTCGCGGATCAGGTCGTTGATCACGCCGGCCATGATCGGATCGAGCCCGGTGGTGGGTTCGTCAAAAAAGATAATCTCGGGCTCGGCGGCAATCGCGCGCGCCAGTCCAACCCGTTTCTGCATGCCGCCGGACAATTCGGCGGGAAACAGGTCGGCCACATCGCCGGTCAGCCCCACACGGCGCAGCTTTTCAATCGCGATCTCGCGCGCTTGCGCTTTGGGTTTTTTCAACGATCCGCGCAACAGCCGAAAGGCCACGTTTTGCCAGACCGGAAGGCTGTCAAAAAGGGCCGCGCCCTGAAAGAGCATCCCGAAGCGGGCCAGAAACGCGTCGCGTTCGGCGCGGGTCACATCTTCGCCGTCCAGCGTGATCTTGCCCCGGTCGGGCCGGATCAAGCCCAGCACACATTTCAGCGTGACGGATTTGCCCGTCCCCGAGCCACCGATCACCACCATGCTTTCGCCCTTGGGGATCACCAGATCGACCCCGCGCAGCACGTGTTTCGCGCCGAAGGATTTATGAACGCCTTTAAGTTCGATCATGCCGCAAAAAACAGTTCGGTGAGAAGGAAGTTCGCCGCCAGGATCAACACGCTGGCGGCAACCACGGCCGATTTGGTGGCGCGGCCCACGCCTTGCGCGCCCCGGCCAGACGACATGCCGAAATAACACCCCATCAAAGCAGCCAGAAAGCCGAAGACCGCGCCTTTGGTCAGCGATGACACGATGTCGATCCATTCCAGAAAATCAACCGTGTTGGTCATATAGGTGGCCGGATTGAAGCCCAATCGCCCCGTGCCCACAAACCAGCCGCCCAAAATGCCGATCGTGTCGCCGACGGCCACCAGAACAGGCATCACCAGGGTGGCTGCCAGCACACGCGGCACGGTGAGGTATTTCATCGGGTTCGTCGACAAGGTGACCAGCGCATCGATCTGTTCGGTCACTTTCATGGTCGCGATCTCAGCCGCGATGGAAGACGTCACCCGCGCGGCGATCATCAACCCCACAAGCACCGGGCCCAATTCGCGCACCATGCCGATGGCCACGATCTGGGGCACCACGGCTTCGGCTGAAAAACGTGCGCCACCCGCGAAAATCTGCAGAGCCAGGGCGCCGCCGGTGAAGATCGTCGTCAGCCCCACCACGGGCAGCGAGAAATATCCGATGTTGACAAGCGCGGCCCCGAACTCGCGCGGATAAAACGGCGGGCGCACCAGATGGCTTAGGGTTTCAGCAGCGAAGACCGCAATGCGTCCCACGGCGGCCAACATGCCCAGGACAGCGGCCCCCAATGCGGCAAGCGCGCTCATGCGCCGTGGATCCAACGGTCGTAACGCGCACCCAGCGAGGTCAGGATTTCGTAGCCGATTGTGCCGGCCGCTTCGGCCAGATCATCGACCGTTTGCTGGGGGTTCAAAACCTCCAGCACTTCGGGGATTTCGGCCAGATCGGTCACATCGACCGTGATCAGGTCCATAGATACCCGGCCAACAACGGGGCAGGGCTGGCCTTCGCAGAACACCCGGGCCTTGTTGCCCATCGCGCGGATCAGACCATCGGCGTAGCCCACCGCAATCGTGGCGATCTGGCTGTCGCGCTCGGCCGTCCAGGCATTGCCATAGCCCACGGTTTCGCCCGCTTCGACCATGCGGGTCTGCACCACGGGGATGTTCAGATAGGCCACCGGCAGCGCGTCTTCGAACGGCATGCCGCCATACATGCCGATGCCGGGCCGGGTGAGGTTGAAGTGATACTCCGGCCCCATCACGATCCCACCCGTGGCAGAAAATGATCGCGGCACCTCAAGCCCTTCGGTCATGGTCGTAAACGCCGCAAGCTGTTGGGCGTTCATCGGGTGGTCGGGTTCATCTGCGCAGGCCAGATGGCTCATCACCAGGGTGGGGCCGCGGTCGAGCACGGGTTCACGAAGGGCGGCCCAGTCCACAGGTTCCACCCCCAGACGGTTCATGCCCGTGTCCAACTGTATGCCGAACGGCAGGTCGCGGGTTTCGGCCAGATGGCGGGCGACCTGTTCGGTGGAATTGAGCATCGGGGTCAGGGCGGCGTCGCGCAACAGCGCCCCGTCGCCGGACATATGGCCCGAAAAGACGTTGATTTCGGGCCCATCGCCCAGAACTTTGCGCAGCTCGGCACCCTCTTCGGCAATGGCCACAAAGAAGCGGCGCGCCCCGGCGCGGGCCAAAGCCGTCGCGACCGGGGCGATCCCCAGACCGTAGCCGTCAGCCTTGACCACCGCGCCTGTTTCAACATCGCCCGCAGACGCGCGATCCAGCGCGGTCCAGTTGTCGACCAAGGCTTCAAGGTCAATGGTTAGTCTGCCCGTCCCCATGGCTTTGGTTCTGACAGGCCCAGCCCCTGCGTCAAGACGAAAGCCGACGCACACGCCCGCTCAGGGCCAATCGATGTTGCGGCGAAACTCTTCCCACAGCTTTTCGCCGATCTGGCAATCATAGTTGGCCGGGACAAAGGGCACCGGCAGGCCCGCATCTGCATCTGCAAGTTCCAGAACGATCTTGCGGCGCACGGCGGCCGCCAGATCGGACCATTCATGGACCGGGATCAGGAAGGCACCCGGCCCCCCGATCACGCAGGCTGCATAGTAAAGATCAAGCTCATCAAGATGCCAGCCCGCGCCGACCCCGTCGCGGGTCATCAACGGCAGCCCGTTGATGATCATGCCGTCTGCAAGTGCCTTGTCGCGCGACGCATCGACCAAAGGGCCCGCGTTATTGGGGCCGTCCCCTGAAATATCGATCACTTGTCGCGCGCCTTTGAACCTGTTGGTTCGGATCGCTTCGGCCCCGTAGTCAATCGCACTGGCCACGGATGTGCGCCCGCCGGACGGTTTCAACGGCGCTTCTAGGGCGGTGGCAAAAGCAAAGGCATCGGCGGGCGTCTCAATCAGGGTCCAGGGGACCACGGCCTTGGCGGTGTTGGACCCTGACCATTCCATATAGGTCAGCGCCACCCGGCCCAATAAACCCGCCTCAATCGCCGAGATCACATTGGCGCTGCGCAACGCTTCGGCATAGCCGCGCCGCTGGAGGGCCTGCTCATCGGGCCGCATTGAGCGTGAGGCATCCACCATCAGGGCCAGTTCCACATCGACCGGCATCTGGTCTGGGGTCTGGGCCGCCACCGGCACACAAAGAAGCATCAGGACGATAAGCAGGCTGCGCATGGCGCAAACCTCGCACGGTCAGACGGGTTTCGTCTACACATCAGGCCGCTCACATCCGCGTCAGCAGATCATATGCGCGGCCCCGCTCAGCCAGGCCGCGTTTGATCTGCACCTGGCCGATCCATCAGGGCTTCGATCTCGTCAAACAGGGCTGCGGGCAGGGGCCCGTATTCCAAGGCGCCGGCCAGATCCGCGACCTGCTTGGGCGTTCTGAGACCTGGAACAGGGATTGCGCGCGGATCAAGCGCCCAGAGCCAGCCGATCGCCCCTTGCGCCAAAGACCGGCCATCTGCGGTCAAAAGCGCGCGCACCTCGTCGATCTTGTCCAAAAACGCCGGGTTCGGTCGCCCTTCATCGAACAGCTTCAGCCAATGGTCATCCTTGGCACGCACATCATCGGCCGCAAACCGCGTGTCTTTGGTGATACGGCCGCCCAGAAGCCCCATGCCCAGCGGCGAGCGGATCAGCGGGACCAGCGCGTCCTCGTGCAGGGTATCCAGCAGCGCCTGGGGCCGGAAAAACAGGTTTGCGGCAAGTTCGACCGCGCCAAAGCCGTCGCGGTTGGCAAAGGCTTGGGCCTTTTGGGTCTCATCGGTGCTCCATCCGAAAGCGCTGACGCGTCCTTTGGCGCGTTCGTGGTCCAGCCAGTCGAACACCGGTTCGGCCTCTTGGACAGACAATTCGTTTGGATGCAGAAGTGCCAGATCGATCTGGTCGCGTTTCAGCCGGAACAGGGAGGCATCAAGACTGCGTTCAAGGGCGGCGGGGTCGGTTTCCCAACCCGTCAGGCTGCGCGTGTCAGGGTCGGTCCCGATCCCGACCTTGGTGACGATCCGCGCGTCGGGTTTGCCGGCCAGAACCTCGCCCAAAAGTGTTTCTGAATGGCCTGTGCCATAGGCTTGGGCGGTGTCAAAGATGCGAAGCCCTGCGTCATAGGCCGCTGCGATGGCCGCTTTTGAGGTGGCATCATCCGCCGCGCCCCAGCCCACGGCGCGACCGGCCATGGAAAATGGTCCACCAATTGCCCAGCAGCCCATGCCAAGGGCGGGGACGGATGTGCCCGCCCAGTCAATCGTTTTGAACGTCATGGCGTAACCTCTTTGGAATAAACAGAAATCTTCATATCGAGATAGGCCTCGCAGGCGTCCAGATCGGCGCGTTGCCGGGCCAGCCGTTCGCGGTGCGCGGTCAATAGCTGTAGCCGCCTAAGCTGCGCCTCCCGCGCGTCCGCGCCGGGTCCCTGGGCCGACGATGCAAAGGCCTTGATATCATCCAGCGGCATGCCTGTGCGCCGCAGGCGCGCAATGATCTCAAGCCAGTTCAATGCGTCCGGTGTAAACCGCCGCCAACCTTTGGGATCGCGCGGCAGGTCCGGCAACATGCCCGACTTGTCGTAAAACCGGATGGTATCAATGGACAATCCGCTGGCCGCTGCCACTTCGCCAATTTGCATGCACCGTCTCCTTGCTTTGGATCGGGCCTAGCCTACTGGAGTGGCTCCAGGTCAACACAAAAAACCGCCTGTAAAAGGCGGCTTCATCCTGGCCAAAATACTCCGGGGGGAGGCGAAGCCGGGGGGCAGCGCCCCCCATGCCACATCTAGAACTCTTGCGTGTCGCCCTTGTCTTGTTGCCAGGGTTTCACCAGATTGCCGAACCGGGTGAACCGGCCCTCAAACGACAATTCGATGGTGCCGATGGGGCCATGGCGCTGTTTGCCGACGATGACTTCGGCGCGGCCGTGAAGACGTTCCATCTCCTCTTGCCACTTGGCCATGGCCTCCAGATCGTGGTCGCCCGGCTTCTCGCGTTCTTTATAGTATTCTTCGCGGAAGACGAACATGACCACATCGGCGTCCTGCTCGATAGAACCCGATTCCCTGAGATCAGACAGTTGGGGGCGCTTGTCATCGCGGCTTTCAACCTGGCGTGACAGCTGCGACAGCGCGATCACCGGAATATCCAGCTCCTTGGCGATCGCCTTTAACCCTTGCGTGATTTCAGACACTTCGTTGACGCGGCTGTCCTTGGCCTTGGCGGGCCGGACCAGCTGCAGATAGTCGATGATCAAGACATCCAGCCCATGTTCGCGTTTCAGCCGCCGCGCCCGGGCGGCCAGCTGCGAAATCGGCAAGGCAGGCGTGTCGTCAATGAACAGAGGGCAGGCTTCCAGCGTCTTGGCCGCATCGACGAACCGGCGAAACTCGCCTTCGGTCAGGTCCCCGCGCCGGATCTGTTCTGATGGCACTTCTGAGGCTTCTGACAACACCCGCGCAGCCAGCTGTTCGGCAGACATCTCAAGGCTGAAGAACCCGACGACGCCGCCATCGACCGACCCTTCGGACCCGTCAGGCAGGGCCCCTTTCTTGTAGGTTTTGGCGATGTTGAAGGCAATGTTCGTGGCCAGTGAGGTTTTGCCCATCGATGGCCGGCCCGCTAGGATCAACAAGTCGGATTTGTGAAGCCCGCCAAGCTTTTTGTCGAGGTCCACAAGCCCCGTGGAAATCCCCGCCAGGCCACCTTCGCGCATGAAGGCGGCGTTGGCCACGCCCACCGCATCGGTGACCGCGCGCAAAAACGACTGGAACCCCTGCTGGGTCGTGCCCGAGCCCGACAGGGCATAAAGGGCTTGTTCGGCTTCGACGATCTGTTCGTCCGGCCCGGTGTCCACATCGACCCGGCCCGCCTTGTCGGCAATGTCGCGGCCCAGGCCCATCAGCTCGCGGCGGATCGCCAGATCATAGATCATCTGCGCGTAGTCGCGCGCGGCGTATGACGAGATCGCAGCGCCGGCCAGCCGCACCAGATAGGCCGGACCACCGAGCTCCTTGAGCCCTTCGTCATCTTCCAGGAAGGCCTTCAGCGTAACCGGCGAGGCCAGCGCATTTTTCGAAATCCGTGTCGCGGCAACGTCAAAGATCCGGGCATGGACGGGGTCGTAAAAATGCTCTGACGAAATGACGGAGGCCACTCGGTCATAGATGTCATTGTTGGTCAATACCGCGCCCAGAAGCTGTTGTTCAGCTTCGATATTATGCGGTTCGGTGTCACTGTCTTGGCCGGTTTCGCCCGGTCTGATCGTCGAAATCTCGTTCATTCTGCCCTCATCCTCAGACCTCGGGTATTTCCGAAACTCCGCGGCCGGCGCAACTTGTATATTTCTGTGGACAGCCTGTGGTCTTTTCTCCGAACACATTATCTGGTGGCGACGCCAAAAGATACCTCAATATTTTCCCGGCCGACATAGACGAGACAGGGCAAAAATTGTTCACACTTTATTAGGGAATGAGTATCTCAAACACAACTTTAAGAAGAGTGTGGCTGCTTAAGTGATTCCCTTCCGCGTCGTTCAGCCCCGTGCTGCCTGCCAGGCCCGCGGATCGTTCAGAAACGATTCGACCTCCTCCAGCGTCTTGGCATCGAAAGCCGCGGTCTCGCGCGCGGCGGCCAGCACATCCCACCAGGTGGCCAGATGATGAAGGGTGACGCCATGCGCGCCCAAACGCGCCTCTACACCGTCGAAAATCCCGTAGTAGAAGATGACGGCGGTGTGCGCACAGGTGGCGCCCGTGTCACGGATTGCATCGACAAACGACAGCTTCGATCCGCCATCGGTCGTCAGATCTTCGGCAAGAAGCACCCGGTCAGCCTCGCCCATCACCCCTTCGATGCGCGCGTTGCGCCCGTAGCCTTTGGGCTTTTTGCGCACATAAGTCATCGGCAGGGCCATGCGTTCGGCAACCATCGCCGCAAAGGGGATGCCGGCCGTTTCGCCGCCCGCGATATTGGTGAAGGCTTCAAAACCGGCATTGCGCATCACCGTGATTGTCAGAAAATCCATCAGCGTCGATCGCACGCGCGGGAAAGAGATCAGCTTGCGGCAATCCACATAGGTCGGGCTGGGCAATCCGCTGGATAAGGTGAAGGGCTCAGCCGAATTGAAATCGACCGCGCCGATTTCCAAAAGCATATTGGCGGTCAGCCGGGCGATTTCGGACGCATCGGGATAATTGCTCGGTATCATTCTGTCTCCTTCAAATTCCTCAAGGAATTTGCAAAATCCTTTCTTAAGGATTTTCCACCACCTGCCAATGGATGTCGCGCCCCGGCGACCACACCGTCACCTCTACTCCGTTTCCGGTCACCTTGGCGGGCAACTCAAGCGCACTGCGCTCCAGGGTGATCGTTGCGTCGTTGGGGGCCAGACCGTAAAACGCCGGGCCATTGAGCGACGTGAACCCCTCCAAAGCGTCCAAGGCGCCCGCTTCTTCAAACACCGTCGCCAGGCATGCCATCGCGATCGGGGCGGTAAAACAGCCCGCGGCACAACATTCAGCCTCTTTCTTGTGGGTCGGGTGGGGCGCTGAATCCGTGCCCAGAAACACCCGCTCAAACCCTGAGGTCGCCAAAGCCACCAGCGCCTCTTTGTGCGACCGTCGTTTCAGGATCGGCAAACAGTAATTGTGGGGCCGCATCCCGCCCACCAGCATGTCGTTGCGGTCCAGCATCAGGTGCTGGACGGTGAGGGTCGCCCCCAGCGTGGCGTCACCGGCTTTTACGTAAGCGGCCGCATCCGCCGATGTGATATGTTCCATCACCACGCGCAGCCCCGGGGTCGCCTGGCGTAAGGGGTCAAGCACCCGGTCGATGAACACCGCCTCGCGGTCGAAAATATCAACCTCGCGGTCGGTCACCTCACCGTGGACGCAAAGCGGCAGGCCAATCTCGGCCATCACCTCCAGCACGGGACGCACCTTGTCGATATCGCGCACGCCGGACGCAGAATTCGTCGTCGCCCCGGCGGGATAGAGTTTCACAGCCGTGACCAAGCCCGCAGCCGCTGCGGCGCGGACATCCTCCGGGTCGGTGGTTTCTGTCAGATAAAGCGTCATCAAAGGCTCAAACACCGCACCGGCGGGCAGCGCTGCGTCAATCCGCGCGCGGTACGCGGCCGCATCCGTGCCCGTGATCACCGGCGGCACGAGGTTTGGCATGATGATCGCGCGTGCAAAATGGCGGGTGGTCTCAGGCAGCACGGTTTCCAGCATGGCCCCGTCGCGCAGGTGCAAATGCCAGTCATCTGGGCGGCGAAGTGTCAGTGTCTGTCCCATGCCCTTGGGGCATAGCTCAGCGCGCGGGCCGGGGCCAGATGATCTGGGGCAATTCGACTGCCCGATTTTTGAGCAGCCCGCAGCCGCAAATCGCGAAAAACCGGGCCCGCCCGTTGCACTCACCGGCTGCTTCGCTCAGCATCGTCGCGATGCTTGACGCGACACCGATCACCTATCAGCGCACCAAGGGGGCGGCGCACATCCGCTTTGGGGCCGGGGGTGCGTTGGAGAGGCTGTTTCAAAAAGGCTCAGGCAAGATCATGCTGCCGCGCTGCCATGGGCCGGTGCCCGAGGCGGTGTTTCTCAACACTGCAGGCGGGCTGACGGGCGGCGACCGGCTGGACTACCGGATCGACCTGGCCCCCGGCACGCGCCTGACGGCCACGACCCAAACGGCGGAGCGCGCCTATGCGTCAAACGAGGGTGCCGCAGAGGTCGACGTGACCCTGACGCTTGGCGAGGGCGCCCATCTGGATTGGCTGCCCCAGGAGACAATCCTTTTTGACCGCGCCGCACTGCACCGGACCACGACGATCGAACTGGCCGACCGCGCCACCTGCCTGTTGGCCGAGATGTTGACCCTGGGCCGCGCGGCCATGGGCGAAACCATAACGCGCCTCGATCTGGTGGACCGCCGCATCGTCACGCGCGACGGCGCGCCGCTGTTTGTCGACCCCTTGCGTTTGACCGGGGGCGATGTGACCGCGCGCGACCCCGCCGGTCTGGGGGCGGCCACGGCCCTTGCAACCATCGTCGCGGTTGCGCCGGATGTCGAAGACAGGCTCGACCCGTTGCGCCGTATCCTGCCGGGCACGGCTGTGGCCTCGGCCTGGGACGGCAAGCTTGTGGTGCGGGCCATGGCCGCCGACCCCTATCGCCTTCGCCGTGATGTTGCGGCAGTGTTGAAACACCTCAGAGGCGCGGATTTGCCCCGCGTCTGGCAATACTAGAAAGACCGACATGAACCTGACCCCTCGTGAAAAGGACAAGCTTCTGGTCAGCCTTGCCGCTATGGTGGCGCGCGGGCGGCTCGACCGTGGCGTGAAGCTGAACCACCCTGAAGCGATCGCACTGATCACCGACTATGTGGTCGAAGGCGCGCGCGATGGCCGCTCGGTGGCCGAGTTGATGGAAGCCGGTGCCCATGTGGTCACCAAAGCCCAATGCATGGACGGGATCGCCGAGATGATCCACGACGTGCAGGTCGAAGCCACGTTCCCGGACGGCACCAAACTGGTGACCGTTCACCACCCAATCCGGTAAGGAGGAGACATGCTTGCAACCTTCATCCTTGGCCTTGTGGCAGGGTTCTTTGCGCCCCAGGCCGAGCCCCATGTGAAAAAAGGGATCGAAAAGGTGCTGCTGACCGACGCGCCTGTGACGCCATTGGAACTGCGGATGGTGTCTTTTGCCGCCTGCGTTTTGGGCGCCGCCATCTTGTCGATGATCTTCGGCAAACCCCATGCGGTGGTGCTGGCAGTCGGCGCGCTTTTGGGGGTGTTGGGCCCGCGCCTGCAGGAAACCTACCGCAAGACCCGCAATCCCGATTACGATGAATGAGGCCCTTATGATACCAGGCGAAATCATTACCGCACCCGGTGACATCACCCTGAATGACGGGGCCGAGGCGATCACGCTTTTGGTCGCCAACACCGGCGATCGGCCCATCCAGGTGGGCAGTCATTACCATTTTGCCGAAACCAACGAGGGTCTGTCTTTCGATCGGGGTGCCGCCAAAGGTTACCGGTTGGACATCGCCGCAGGCACGGCCGTGCGGTTCGAACCGGGTCAGGAACGCGCGGTGCAGCTTGTGCCACTGTCGGGCGCGCGTGAGGTTTACGGCTTCAATCAAAAGGTCATGGGGGCGCTGTGATCCGCGCGCTGGTCCTTTCCCTGGCAGGCGGCGCCGTGCTGGTCCCGAACGGGGGCGTGGCCAGCGACCGGGATGTGGCCTGCGCGACCACCAATGTCATGTCTGAACGCGCGATCTGCGCTTGGGATCACTACCGCACGGCCAACCGCCAAGTGATCCGGTTGATCAACAAAGCCCTTTTCTCTGTCGAAGCCTATGAGGCCGCGATGGATCCCGACCGCAAAGGCGAGGTCCGCGCGATGCTCGTCGATGGCCATCAGGCCTGGCAGACCTACCGCGAAGAGACCTGCAACCTTGAAGCGCGGCTGTATTTCGGCGGCGAGGGGGCGTCCCTGGCCTATGCGACCTGTCTGGCCCGCCTGACCGAAGCGCGATTGGAAGACCTGCGCGTGCTGTTAGAAGAGGAGGGCGCGGGGTGACCGGCACGTCTTTTACAATCTGGGACACCGACCGCGCTGCGCGCTTGGCGCCGGCTGCGCATGCATCCCAATACACCCGAACCCACTCAACATTTTGAAAGGCGCATCGACCAATGCCCAGTAAAATCTCCCGCGCCGCCTATGCCGACATGTTCGGCCCCACCACCGGCGACAAGGTCCGGCTGGCTGACACTGACCTGATCATAGAGGTGGAAAAAGACCTCACGACCTACGGCGAGGAAGTGAAATTCGGCGGCGGCAAGGTCATCCGCGACGGCATGGGCCAGTCCCAGAAAACCCGCGCTGAAGGGGCGGTCGACACCGTCATCACCAACGCACTGATCGTTGATCATTCGGGCATCTACAAAGCCGATGTTGGCCTGCGCGACGGGCGCATCCACAAGATCGGCAAGGCGGGCAATCCTGACACGCAGCCCGGCGTCGACATCATCATCGGGCCCGGCACCGAAGCCATCGCCGGCGAAGGCCGCATCCTGACCGCAGGGGGCTTTGATGCCCATATCCATTTCATCTGCCCGCAACAGATCGAAGACGCGCTGCATTCGGGGCTGACGACCATGCTGGGCGGTGGCACCGGGCCGGCCCATGGCACGCTGGCCACGACCTGCACGCCCGGCCCCTGGCACATCGGGCGCATGTTGCAATCGTTTGATGCCTTCCCGATGAACCTGGCACTCTCGTGCAAAGGCAATGCATCCCTGCCTGCGGCGCTGACCGAAATGGTCTCGGCGGGCGCATGTGCCATGAAGCTACATGAAGACTGGGGCACCACGCCCGCGGCCATCGATTGCTGCCTGACCGTGGCCGACGAAATGGACGTCCAGGTGATGATCCACACCGACACGCTGAACGAATCTGGCTTTGTCGAAAACACGATTGCCGCCATCGGCGACCGCACCATCCACGCCTTCCACACCGAAGGGGCCGGCGGCGGTCATGCGCCCGACATCATCAAGGTCTGCGGTCTGCCCAACGTCATCCCAAGTTCGACCAACCCCACACGGCCCTACACGGTCAACACCCTCGAAGAGCATCTCGATATGCTGATGGTCTGCCACCACCTGGATAAAGCGATCCCTGAAGACGTGGCCTTTGCGGAATCCCGCATCCGCAAGGAAACCATCGCGGCTGAAGACATCCTGCATGACATGGGCGCGTTCTCGATCATCGCGTCTGACAGCCAGGCTATGGGCCGGGTGGGCGAGGTTGTGATCCGCACCTGGCAGACCGCCGATAAGATGAAAAAGCAGCGCGGGGCCCTGCCGGAAGAAACGGGCGACAACGACAATATGCGTGTGCGGCGCTACATTGCGAAATACACCATCAACCCCGCCATCGCCCACGGGATTTCCGGCCATATCGGGTCCATCGAAGAAGACAAGCGCGCCGACCTGTGCCTGTGGTCGCCCGCTTTCTTCGGGGTGAAGCCCGAAATGGTGCTGATCGGCGGCTCTATTGCCTGCGCGCAGATGGGCGACCCCAATGCATCGATCCCCACGCCGCAGCCGGTCTACACAAGGCCCATGTTTGGCGCCTTTGGCAAGGCGGTCGAAGACAGCGCTGTGGTTTTTGTGTCCAAGGCGGCCCAAGGCATCGGTGACGCGCTCGGCCTTGGGAAAGAAACGCTGCCGGTCGAAAACTGCCGCGGCATCGGCAAGGCCGACATGATCTTGAACGATGCGATGCCCCATGTGGAAGTGAACCCCGAAACCTATGAGGTGCGCGCTGACGGCGAAGTGCTGACTTGTGAGCCCGCCAGCGAACTTCCCTTGGCCCAAAGGTACTTTTTGTTCTAAAAGGCCGACGGGGGCAGCAAACGGAGCGCAGCCCATGGCCCTTCATCCTGGCAAAAATACTCCCGCCGGAGGCACCGATTTTTTCCCAAAAAATCGCATCCAGATCCTTTTGAAAAGGATCTGCGCGGGGGCACTATCATTGCTATGCGCCGCCACCGGGGTTCAGGCCTGCGAAGGCGATCTTGAAGGCGCGTGGGAACGCCGCGCGGCCGACACTGCAGACGTGTTCGAACCGGTCGAAGAGTTTCGCCTCGACAGCCGCACCGGTCAGCTTGAAGATTGCACCCGCGACGTCAGTTTCGACGCCCGTCTGATCCGAGAAGGGCGCGCACTGACCTTTTTGTACCGCGCGCAATCCCAGCGGCTCCATCCGGTCACGCCGGGTGTCTATGTGTCATCCACGACAACGCGCAACGTGGATGGCCGGCGCTGGGAATACCGCTACCGCCTGGTCGAGCGGTAGCGCGCGCCCTTGTGCTTTGAAGGCTTTGCGCGGCACGCTTGGAAAAAACCAAGCAAAAGGCAGAGCAGATGAAACGATCATTGATCCTTGTGCCCGTCGTCCTGATGGGCTGCGACCCGCTTGCGCCCCCTGACGGGGTGCGGACCGCCACAGCCAGTGAAGTGACGTCGTGCGACTATGTCAAAAACATCTCGTCAACGCCCGGCGTGTTCGGCCCGTTCGCGTCAGTCGGACTGGAAGATGCGCGCAACGGCGTTTTGACCTCAGCGGCAGCATCGGGCGCGAACACGGTCGTCTTTGAGCCGGTCGAACCGGGCGAACGCGTGTTTACCGTGGACGCCATTGCCTACCGGTGCTGAGGGCGGCGCGCGGGCCATGCAATTTCTGCAAACCGGCTTTGCATCCAAAGCGGCTTGTCGATTTGTCGTTTGGTAGCAACTTAGCGCTATGGGAGGACGAATTGACCCCAAGAGGCAAAGCAGTCCAATGTCTGATATTACGCAACATTCCGCGCCCAGTTCCGTCCGCTCGCGCTTTAGTGGTGTGCGTGCCGCATTCGGCGCCTTCGCGCGCGCCCGTTCCGCAAAGACCGAATACAATCACCTGATGATGCTGTCTGACACGGCCTTGGCGTCGCGGGGCCTGTCACGTGATGGAATTGCCCGTTACATCGGCGCCAAGCACCTTGATATCTAGAACATTCATGCGCTTGGGCTTGTGTTTGCATCCGTAAAGCACAATCCTTCGCGCATGAGCATTCCGCGCGCGACACGCATAGACCACGGTGACGCTTCAGACAGTGTGGCCCTCGATTACGAGGGCCGCTTTTTGCGGCGTCGCCGGTTGGTCAGCGCGACGGGCCGGGCGTTTCTTGTCGATCTCGCCGAAACGCGGTCGCTCGACCAGGGCGATGTCTTTTTGCTCGACGATGGGTCCGCCATTGCAATCAAGGCTGCCCCCGAACCCCTGTATCATGTGACGGGCGAGAACCTGGCGCGGCTGGCCTGGCACATCGGCAACCGGCACACGCCCGCGCGGATCGAAGGCACCCGCATCGTGATCCGGGCCGATCATGTTTTAAAGCGAATGCTTGAAGGGCTGGGTGCACATGTGACCGAGGCTGAAGGCCCGTTTCAGCCCGAAGGCGGCGCCTATGGCACCGGCCGCACCCTGGGCCATTCGCATGCCCATGATGATGAAACCGCGCAGGGCCACAGCCATGAGTGATCGACCCTTGCGCACCCGTCAGGCAGGCTCAGGTGTCTGACGCGGACTACCTTACGCTGGCACAATGGATGTCGCCTGCTTTCCCGGTGGGGGGATTTGTTTGGTCGCACGGGCTTGAAACGGCCATGTCGGACGGGGCCGTTCACGATGCCGCCACGCTTGAGGCCTGGCTTGGCACCATCATCACCCAAGGGTCCGGGCTGGCGGATGCGACCTTACTGTTTGCGGCGATGGCGCCAGAGGCTGAGCTTGATGCGCTGGGCGATCTTGCCTGTGCGCTGGCAGGCTCTGCCGAGCGTCTGGCCGAAACCAACGCACAAGGGGCGGCTTTTACATCGGCCCATAACACATTGACGGGACATGAATTTACCCCGGCACCCATGCCGGTGGCGCTAGGTCGCGCAGCGCGCGCGCTGTCGCTGTCGCCCAGCGTTGTGGCGGCCCATTTCCTGCAGGCGTTCACGGCCAACCTGATTTCGGCAGCGGTGCGGTTCATGCCCCTTGGCGCGACGCAGGGGCAGACTGTCTTGCAGACCTTGCAGCCCGCAATCGTGAGCACCGCCCAGGCCGCCGCAACCGCAGATGTGGACACCATCGCTCTGTCCCAGCCGGGTGCGGATTTCGCCGCCATCGCCCATGAAACGCAAGACGTAAGGATCTTTCGCTCATGACCCATTCCAACGGCCCGTTGCGTGTTGGCATAGGGGGTCCTGTGGGGGCTGGGAAAACCACCCTGACGGGCGAGCTTTGCAAACTGATGTCGCAGGCATACTCGGTCGGCGTTGTGACCAATGATATTTACACCCGCGAAGATGCCGAGGCGCTGACCCGGGCGCAAATCCTGCCCGCCGAGCGGATCAGGGGCGTTGAGACGGGTGGCTGTCCGCACACTGCGATCCGCGAAGATGCGTCCATCAACATCGCGGCGGTGGCCGAGCTGCACCGCGATATCCCGGATCTGGACGTGGTGTTTATCGAATCAGGCGGCGACAATCTGGCCGCGACCTTCAGCCCCGAGCTTGCTGATCTGACGGTCTATGTCATCGACACCGCCGCCGGTCAGGACATTCCCAGAAAGCGCGGCCCCGGCTTGGCGCGGTCGGACATGCTGGTGGTGAACAAAACCGATCTTGCTCCTTACGTGGGGGTTGATCTGGTCCAGCTTGAAGCAGATGCAAAGACAGCCCGCGGGCGTTTGCCCTTCGTTTTGGCAAACCTGAAATCTGGTCAAGGTGCTGAAATCGTGGCTGACTTCCTGATCAGGGAAGGGGGGCTATGATCCGGTTGAGCGGGCGACCGCTTCAGGGGGATCAGGCAGAAAATACCCGTCGCGCGCCAGTTCAGCGGTCGCACTTTCCAGCACCTTCTGGAACCGGGGCACATCCTGCAACCGCAATGCGCCGCGTGCAAAAAGCCCGGTAAGCATCGCGCGGTCCTGGCCGATCACCCGGCCCAATGTGGCGCGCAGCCACGGGGTGTGATGGCGCCGCGCGCGCAGGGCTTTGTAAAACGTCAGCGGGGACAGCGTGCCGGTCGCGGCCGCATCGAACGCCTTTTCGAGCACGCCAATGCTTCGCAAATCGGCATCGATCGCCCCAGCGCCACCGCGCCGGTAGGCAATACGATGGACATGGTCACCGTGAAAGAGAGAGGCATGCATCGCGTCTTCGGTCTCGGCGGGGTCAAACAGCGCATAGAACGCATCGGCGGCATCGATCATGTCCGGCGCGTAGCCATAGCGCGATGTGAAGTCACGGCTGCGGTGTTCGGCAAACCGGTCATCCCAGCGGGCGCGCTCAGGCGCCAAGGTGGCTTGCGGGGCAACCGTGATCACCGTCGCCCCGGGGGCTGCGACCGAGAATGCGGCGGCACCGTAGCCCCCCATGCCCGCGCCGTAAAAGATCACCCGGTCAAACTCTTCGAAAAACCCGCTGTCGATCTGCCGGTCGAAAAACCGCCAGACATGGGGGCTGCGAAACCAGGTTTCGCGCCGCGCGATCAGCGACAGATGCGACCAGCCGCGCGCTTCGGGGAATTGAAAGCCGAACGGGGCGCCGCCAACCGCACTGACCCGAATATGGGCCATGCTTTCGAACGACACTGCCAGCACCTTGCTGCTGCCGGCCACGTAAAGTGCGGCATGTTTCTTTCCCAGCGGCGTGAAATACCCCCGCTCGGTGCCGATGGCGGCAAGCTCGGCCATCCATTCGGAGGCGGACAGGGAATCAGGAAGGATCACAGGATCTGACATGGGCACTCACTAAACTGTCGGCAGGTTAAATCCGCTTGCCCGTCAGAGCAATCCTAACCCGGCGTTCATCGTAACTTTCCAGGGCGCGCGCCATTCAGTCCGGCCCTGCGCTGACCTTTGGCGCGCGTCTGGAAACGAAACGCTCAAAGGCTGGGCACAAAAAAGCCCCCGGGACGTGCGCGGGGGCTTTGACGCGGTTCACCGTTCGCTTACTTGGCAGGCCCGATCATCATGATCATCTGGCGGCCTTCCATCTTCGGCATGTTTTCAACCTTGCCGAGTTCGGCAATGTCATCGGCCACCCGTTCCAACAGCTCGCGGCCAAGGTTCTGGTGGGCCATTTCGCGGCCCCGAAAGCGCATGGTGACCTTCACCTTGTCGCCTTTTTCAAGGAATTTCACCACATTGCGCATTTTCACTTCGTAATCATGCGTGTCTGTGTTGGGCCGGAATTTCACTTCCTTCACCTGGATGGTCGTCTGTTTCTTCCGGGCTTCGCTTTCGCGCTTCTGGGTTTCGTACTTGTACTTGCCGAAATCCATGATCTTGCAGACCGGCGGTGTCGCGTTGGGCGAAATCTCAACCAGATCCAGCCCGGCGTCTTCTGCCATCTGCATGGCCCTTGCGGGGGTCACGACACCTGCGTTTTCGCCTTCTGCTCCGATAAGACGGATTTCCTGGGCGCGAATGCGGTCGTTGACGCGGGGGCCTGTGTCACGCACCGGAGGCGCGTTGTGGGGTCTTCTGGCGATGGGATAAATCCTTGTTCAGTTATCGCAATCTAGGGCCGTAGAGATAAAGCGCCTTCGCGCGCGTTTCAACAGGCTTTCGGTGTCTGTCGCACACGCCCGATCGGCCAGTCCCTGCCGGTTTTGACGCTGACCCCAGGGAACGGATGGACGCCAAGCCGCTCGCGCCATAAGCGGCACATCCAGCGCTCACAACAAAAGGATGGGAGCAATGCCAAGAGCTTTAATTACTATCGTGGTCCTTCTGGTCATCGGGTTCGGGGCGTATCAGTTCCTTTTGAACCCCGGGTCCGAGGCGCCAACGGCCGCAGAGACCGCCGCGGATGCTGTCGAAGATGCCGCCGATGCTGCAACCGGTGCAGCCTCTGATGCCGCAGACGCGGCAGGCGACGCGATTGAAAGCGCAACGGATGCGGTAACCGATGCCGCCGAAGGTGCGGTGGACGCCGCCACGGATATGGCCGAGGACGCCGCCGATGCAGCGACTGACGCGGTTGAGGGCGCCGTTGACGCGGCCACCGACATGGCAGACGGCGCCGCTGATGCGGCCACTGACGCTGCCGAAGGGGTTGTCGAAGGCGCCACTGACATGGCAGATGACGCCGCTGACGCGGCCGGTGATGCCGTGGAAGGTGCCACTGAGATGGCCGAAGACGCCGCCGATGTTGCAACCGGCGCTGTGGAAGACACAGCAAACTCTGTGGGAACGGTCGTTACCGATGGTGCGAGACAAGCCGTTGAGGATGCCACCGGAAGTGCTGCCCCGGTGGGGGACAGCAACATTCCCGAGTTTCTGACCACGGACGGTTTTGATCCTGAAGCCGCGCGCAACGCACTGGCTGAATCGAACCTCGGCGATGTTCAGAAAGCGGCCCTCGAAGCCGCGATCACTGCAGCTGAATCCAATCCCGATATGGTTGGTGATGTGGTCGAGCAGATTTCGGTTGCCCTTGGGCTTTAAGACTTTGATTGGCCGGGCGGCGACGCTCGGCCAGACATTTCCAGCAACACGTCAGTGACCCCTGACAGGTCGCGCGCTAGCCCACGAAAGCCTTTTCGACAACAAATTCTGCCGGATCCGAATTGGCTCCTTCGCGCAGCCCATACCCTTCGAGGATTTCTTTGAGGTCCAGGTTCAGGCCCATTGACCCGCAAATCATCGCCCGGTCCGTCTCGGCCGTCATCTTCGGCTCAAGACCCAGATCGGCAAAAACCTCCCCCGATTTCAGCAAATCGGTGATCCGGCCCATCTTGGGGCTCTCTTCGCGGGTGGTCGTAGGGTAATAGGTCAGCTTGGCGAGGTTTTCGGCTCCGATAAGTTCTTCAAGCAACTCATCTGAGCGAATTTTCTCAATGATTTCTTTGGAATAGTCCAGTTCCGCCACATCCCGGCAGGTGTGGGTGACGATGACCTGATCGTAATCCTCAAACGTTTGGGGATCGCGCAACAGCGATGAGAACGGCGCGAACCCGGTGCCCGTTGCAAAGAGCCACAGCCGCTTGCCCGGCAACAGCGCGTCATGGACAAGTGTGCCCACGGGTTTGGGACGCAGGATGATCTCATCACCGGGCTGGATGTGCTGCAATTTCGACGTCAGCGGCCCGTCTTGCACCTTGATCGAATAAAATTCCAACTCGTCATCCCAGGACGGCGAGGCGATGGAATAGGCCCGCAGCAGGGGTTTCTGCTTGCCGGTCTTGGGGTCCGGGTCGCCCATCAGCCCGATCATGACGAACTCGCCCGAGCGGAACCGCAAAGACGCAGGCCGACTGGTGCGGAACGAAAACAATCGGTCCGTGTAATGACGCACTTCAGTCACGGTCTGGGCGTCGGGCAGGGTCACTTTGGCGGCGGCGTTTTGGGTCACGGGTGTTTGCTCGGTCATATGTCATCCGGTGCGATCATGGCACCGGCCTTCTGTCTACGCATTGATCTGGGTCAGGGGAAGGTCAGGCGCGCAGGGCCGCGCGATAATCATGGGCCTGCCAATTTGCGCGGCGAATCCACTGGTCTTCGGGCTGTCGCTGGGCAAGATCGGCATCGATTTCAACCTCATCAAAACCGGACCGGCGCGCCATGGTGTATTGGTCGGCAATGACATGGCCGCGCGCGCGCAACCGGCCTTTAAAGCCCATGCGGCGAAGCTGTTTGGCGATTGTAAACCCGCGCCCATCGGCGAAAGACGGAAAGTCGATGCGGATCAGCGGGATCGCACCCAGATGATCGCGCAGCGTCAAGGGATCGGTGTCGGATGCCACATCCACACCGCGCCCGGCAGAATCCTGACCTTCAAACGGGACAAACCCGCCGGTCCAATCGTCGTCGCGAAAACCTGTATCTGTCACAAGGGTCATGGGGTTGGGGTCCTACGCATCTGTGAGCTTTGGGCGGGAATATGGATCCCGCATTCGGTCTGGTCTTGCCCGCGCCAGCGACCCGCCCTTGGGTCTTCGCCCGGCGCGGTGGGCGTGGTGCAGGGGATACACCCCAGCGAGGTGAAGCCCTTGGCCACCAGCGGGTGCCGGGGCAGGCGGTTGTTGGTCATGTAATCGGCGACATCTTCGCGCGACCAAGCGCTCAGCGGGTTGACCTTGATCCGGCCCTCAAACGCTTCGAACAGTGGCAGCGTCGCCCGCGCGCCGCCCTGAAAACGCTTGCGGCCCGTGATCCAGGTGTCGAAGCCCCGCAAGGCCTGTTCCAGGGGTTCACTCTTGCGCAATGCGCAGCAGGCCTTGGTGTCGGCCACATGCAGGATCGTGTCGGTGTCGCGCACCAGAAGTTCGGCCGGGTCCGGCGTGATCCGGCGCACATCCGTCAGGTTCAACCGGTCGGCCACTTGTTGCTGGTAGCTGAGCGTTTCTTCAAACAGCATGCCCGTGTCGGCAAAGAGCACCGGCGTGGTCCGGTCGATGCGCGACACCATGTGCAACAGCACCACCGCTTCGGCGCCAAACGACGACACCAGGGCGGCCGCGCCCAGCATCGGGTCCGTAAGCGCTGTTTCCAGCACATCGGCGGCGGCATGGTGGCGGTAGCGCGCGTTTAACTCGCGCACACGCTCATCGATGCGGGGAAGACCGGCTTCAAGCGGCATGGGCGGCCTCATCTGCGGGGTACAACGCGGCTTTGAACGGGTCGGGGCCCAAGCGGCGGTAGGCGTCGATGAAGCGTTCATCGGCACTTTCGCGGACGTCCAGATAGGCTTTGATCAGCCGTTCAAGGGCGGGCAACAGGTCATCGGCGGCAAAGCCGGGGCCGGCGCGTTCGCCGATCGCGGCTGTTTGCGTGTGATCGCCGCCAAGCGTGATCTGGTAGTTTTCCACACCTGCGCGGTCGAGGCCCAAAATCCCGATATGGCCCACATGGTGGTGCCCACAGGCATTGATGCAGCCCGAGATCTTGATCTTCAGATCGCCAACCTCGTGTTCGAGCTTAAGCTCTTCAAAACGCAGCGCAATTTCCTGCGCAATCGGGATAGACCGCGCCGTGGCCAGCGCGCAGTAATCCATGCCGGGGCAGGCGATGATGTCAGAGATCTTGCCGATATTCGCCGTCGCAAGCCCATGGGCGCGCAGCGTTTGGTAGAGTTTGTACAAATTGCCCCTATGCACATGGGGCAAAATGACATTTTGTTCATGGCTGATCCTGAGCTCGTCATGGCCGAACTCTTCAGCCAGATCGGCCAAGGCGCGCATCTGATCCGACGTCGCATCGCCGGGCGTGGCCCCATGGGCCTTCAGGCTGACGGATACGATCGCATAGCCGGGCGCGCGGTGCTCGGTCAGATTGGTGTCGGTCCAGGCCCGGAAGGCCGGATTGGCCGCACGGGCGGCTTCATACCCGGCGGTGTCGGCGTGATCGAACGCAGGTGGCGCAAACTGCGCGGTGATCGCGTCCAGGATGGCCTGGTCGGCCCCGCCAAACTCGCCCCTGATTTCGGCAAAACGGGCTTCCACCAACTCGCGAATTCTCTCAATACCGTTTTCGTGGACGGTGATCTTGATGCGGGCTTTGTATTTGTTGTCGCGCCGACCGAGCAAATTGTAAACCGACACAATGGCTTCGACATAAGGTAGAAGGTCGGCTTCGGGCAGGAAGTCACGGATGACCTTGCCGATCATGGGCGTGCGGCCCAGACCGCCACCGACGATCACTTCGTACCCGCGCTGGCCGTTCTGTTCGACGATGCGGATGCCGATGTCATGGGCTTTGATGACCGCGCGGTCGTTTTCAGACCCCGTCACGGCAATTTTGAATTTCCGGGGCAGGAACTGGAATTCGGGGTGATCGGTCGACCATTGGCGCAGCAATTCAGCCACAGGGCGCGGGTCGGCAATTTCGTCGCCCGCAGCGCCTGCAAAATGGTCGGCTGTGACATTGCGGATCGTGTTGCCGGACGTCTGGTGCGCGTGCATGCCCACATCGGCCAGGGCTTCCAGCATGTCGGGGACATCCTTCAGCTTGGGCCAATTGTACTGGATGTTCTGGCGCGTGGTGAAATGGCCATAGCCCTTGTCCCAACGGTCGGCGATCATGGCAAGCTGGCGCATCTGCGCGCCATTGAGCGTGCCGTAAGGAATGGCGACCCGCAGCATGTAGGCGTGCAGTTGCAGATAGAGCCCGTTCATCAGCCGCAGGGGTTTGAATTCATCCTCCGTCAGGGACCCGTCAATCCGCCGGTCCACCTGGCCGCGGAATTGCGCGACACGTTCGCGCACAAATGCGTCGTCGAAGTCGTTGTAAACGTACATCTTATTGCTCCTCGACTTGTTTACCATGGGCGTAGTTGGACGGCCCCCGCGTGCGGAAGGTCTCGCGGAAATGCACCGGGCCGGGGCCTTTGGGCGTGGGTTTGGCATCGGCCAGATAAGCGCCGACCACGGTGTCGGGCTGGCTTTGGGCGAACAACAGGCGGATCTGGCCGTGGGCTTCGTCTTCGATCAGCTCGGCTTCGTCGATGCGCCGCGTCCAGCGGTCATCAGCCGTCAGCCAGATCACATCGCCTTCGAGCAGGTGGTTGGCGGTGACGACTTTGGGCGTGAAAGGTCGACGGCTCATAACGCGATCTCCTCTTGCAGGGCGGTTTGGGCGGCGCGCGGGGCCAGGCCCAACATGATCAGGGCGGGGCCGTTCATATTGGCGGCGGTCAGATCATCGGGCAGGGCGGCCAGGGTCGTGGCCAGGATGCGCTGATCGGCGCGTGAGGCATTTTCGATGACCGACACCGGCGTGGCGGGCGCGGCCCCATGCATCAGCAAGCGGCCCTGCACGACGCGCGCGGACTTTTTGCCCATGTACACTGCCGCGACCGCGCCGGGTTTGGCCAGATCGCGCCAGTCGTGGTCGGCAAACCCTTTCATGTCGTGGCCCGTCACGAAGCGCACCGATGAATTGCGCTCGCGCTTGGTCAGGCTTTGGCCCAGGCCCGCCACGGCAGCAGAGGCGGCCGTGATCCCGGGCACGATCGAATAGTCAGCACCTGCCTGCGTACAGGCGTCGATTTCTTCGTCCAAGCGGCCAAACACCGTAGGGTCCCCGGCTTTGAGGCGCACAACCTGCGCGCCTTTCGCCACATGGGTCACGATATGGGCGTTGATGTCTGCTTGCGGGGTTGAGGGCCCGAAGCCTTCTTTCCCGACCAAGATCATCTGCGCTTCGCGCCGGGCGAGTTCCAGAATTTCAGGCGCGACCAGCCGGTCATAGATCACCACATCGGCGCCGTGCAGGAGGCGGCGCGCCTTCAGCGTGAGGAGTTCAGGGTCCCCAGGGCCTGCGCCGACAAAAGCCACATGACCTTCGCGGGTCTCGGCGCCAAGATGGTGGGCCAAAAGATCATCCAGGGTGCGTTTCACAACCTCTTGTCCATGTTCCAGTGCGCGCGGCCCGGCGTTGAAGTAGTAGTCCGACCAGAAGTCGCGGCGCACCCGGCCTTTGGGCAATTGGTCGGCCACGCGCCGGAAGGCCTTGCCGATGCGCGCCAGGGTGCCAAGCCCCGTGGGCAGGCGCGCTTCAAGATCCGCCTTGATCGCGCGCGCCAGCACCG
Source organism: Pseudomonadota bacterium (assembly GCA_038530285.1). Classification (GTDB taxonomy): domain Bacteria; phylum Pseudomonadota; class Alphaproteobacteria; order Rhodobacterales; family Rhodobacteraceae; genus JASJAR01. The sequence continues at coordinate 113,024 of JBCBCY010000006.1, read as the reverse complement.
GCGCTGCGCCTTCGGTTCCGATCGCGACAGTGACAGGGTCGCGGTCGACCATGGCGGGCGTGATGAATTGAGAGTTTTCAAGGTTGTCGACCCACGACGTCAGCGCGCCGTCGGCCTTGGCAAGGGCGGCGGCACGCGCATCTTCTATGTCGTCATCATGGGCGGCATAAAACAGCGCCGCACAGAGCGCATCACCGGGCTCGACCGGGCGGTTTATCAGGCGGATGCGACCTTCGGCGGCCAGCGTTTGGATCGCCGGGATGGCATCAACGCCGACCACCGTGATCCGCGCTTTGGTCTTCAGCACAAGGCGCAATTTCGCAAGTGCCGCTTCACCGGCGCCCGCGACGACGACGCGGCGCCCTTCGAGGGCAAGAAAGACTGGAAAGTGTTTCATCTTGTGGATCCGCGCTATTCTTGTGGTTGATATAGAACATTGTTCTTGCTTTGGGCAGTATCTGACGGCAGTTAGGGACATATGTTCCAAAGTGAAGTGCAAAGCGGGGCGATTTTCGCCAAATCAAAGGGGTAAGGAATGTCTGTCCGTATCGACGTGCTCGACCGAAAAATTCTTGCCGAACTGCAGCGCGATGGGGACCAATCGCTTGACGAGATCGCGCGCAAGGTCGGCTCGTCCAAGACACCGGTCTGGAACCGGATCAAAAAGCTGCGCGAGGGTGGCGTGATCCGCCAGACCACTGTGGTGCTGGACCCTGATGCCTTGGGGTTTGAGGCGTGCTTTTTCGTGCTGATCCGGACGTCCAGCCATGAGGCGGAGTGGCAGCAGCGGTTTCTGGCGGCGCTGCTGTCGCGCCCGGAGGTCCTGGAAGCGCACCGGTTGGCCGGCGAGATCGACTACATTCTTAAAGTTCGGGTCGCAAATGCCCGGGCTTATGATGATTTTTATCAGGCCCTGATCTCGGACGTGGCGATTTTCAACGTCACGGCCCTGTTGTCGATGGAAGAGATCAAGTCGTCGACCATGTTGCCGCTGGACGCGTGATCAGACGGATTTTTCGACCATCAGCCGGGTGAGCCCGTGGAAATGGTAAGTGTCATCGTAGCGGGGCTGCTCGACCAGCCGCAGGTTCAGATCGGGATTGAAAAGAGCTTTGATGGCGATCTCAAGTTCCAGCCGGGCCAAGGGCGCGCCGAGGCAGAAATGCGGCCCCGCACCGAAGGAGATCAGCGGCGAGGCCTGACGGGTGGCATCGAACCGGTCGGGATCGCGCCATTGCGCCGGGTCGCGGTTGGCCGCGCCCAGTGACGCGCCGATCTTTTGACCGCGCGGGATATGGAAACCGCATAGTTCAACATCTTCAAGGGCATAGCGGTTGAACATGTGCAGCGGAGGATCAAAGCGTAGCACTTCGTCAACCGTCTGGCCCAATGCGCCGGGGCGGGCCACGTCAAACGGTTGGTCTTGCGCCAAAAGGGTGTAGACCGCGTTGCCGATCGAATGCACGGTCGCCTCGTGTCCGGCGTTCAAAAGCAAGACCAGAAGCGAGATCAACTCATCGCGTTCCAGCGCGTCGGCGCGGTCGCGCGTCACGAGTTCGGATGCAAGGGCGCCGTCCGGCGCGGCCAGCCTGTCATCGAGAAACCCGTTGAGATAGGCGTAAAACGCGGCCGCGGCATCGTTGGCCGCGACTTCGTCGGCATGGGTCCGTCCGGCCTGGTACATCGCGACCATCGCATGGCTCCAGGCCAGCAGTTGCGGGCCCATCGCGTCGGGCACGCCGATGATTTTTGAGATCACCTTGATGGGTAGCTTTTCAGCAAACGCCGCGATCAGATCGAACGGCCCAGCGGGCAGATCATCAACAAGCTCTGCCGCGGTCGCTTCGATCATCGGGGCAAGGTCTATGGCCCGCGCGGTCGAAAACGGCGCAACAACGAGCCGGCGCAGACGCACATGCGCCGGGCCGTCGAGGTCCAGCAGAGAATACGCCTCGGTCCGGCGAAAGTCGGCCAGATGGTCGGGCAAACCCTCGGGTGCGACGTCTTTGGGTGGCATCCGCCCGAACCGGCGGTCTTTCAGCAAAATGCTCACCGCGCGGTGGCTGAAAGCGACGGGCATGTCGTAGTCGGTCCAATAGACCAACTCGCCGTGCGCGCGTGCCCGGCCATAAAACGGGTAGGGGTCCTGCACGAAGGCGGGGTCTTTGGGCGATTGCGCGATCGCTTTGAGCTCTTTGGCGGGGGTGTTCAACATTTTGGGCGTGGACCGGGTGAGCGTTGCGTCCCGCATACTGGATCGTGGCGGCGCGCGAAAGTGGACCGGTTGGCGCGGGGCGGCTTCGATGATAGCCAATATGCAAATGATACAGGGCTGAGGTTGATGAGCGGTCTTCTTGCACTTTTGGATGATGTCGCAGCAATTGCGAAGCTGGCGGCAAGCCAGGTTGATGATCTGGCCGCCCAGGCGACAAAGGTCGGTGGCAAGGTCGCAGCCACCGTGGTTGATGATGCGGTCAAGGCCGGATCGAAAGCCGCCGGTGTCGTTATCGACGATGCGGCCGTGACGCCGAAATATGTCACCGGCCTGCCCGCGGCGCGCGAACTGCCGATTGTCTGGAAAATCGCGCGGGCGTCATTTTTCAACAAGCTGGTGATCTTGCTGCCGCTTGCCTTGTTGTTGAATGCCTTTCTGCCCTGGGTCCTGACACCGCTTTTGATGCTTGGCGGATGTTATCTGTGTTTTGAAGGGGCTGAGAAAGTCGCCCATGTGTTCTTTCACAAAGAAGATCACTCAGCGGCCAAGGATGCCGAAACGCTTGATGCGGCCCATCTGGAAGAGACCCGGGTGGCAGGGGCGATCAAGACCGATTTCATCTTGTCGGCTGAGATCATGACGATCTCGTTGTCGGCCATCGAAAGCGATGATTTCACGACTTCGGCGATTGTTTTGGCCGCCGTGGCCGTAGGGATTACGGCCCTGGTTTACGGCGCGGTTGCTGTGCTGGTGAAAGCCGACGATGTGGGGCTGGCGTTGTCACAAAACGGACGGACATCCGCCGGACGGGCGTTGGGGCATGGGATCGTGCGTGCGATGCCGCGGGTGCTGACCGTGATTTCCGTGGTCGGAACGGCTGCGATGCTTTGGGTTGGGGGTAGCATTGTGATCCACGGGCTTGATGATCTGGGCATGCATGCGCCCTACGGGGCCATCCACGGGGTGGCCGAAAGCATCGCGCACGGGCTGACGACGGCGCAAGGCTTTGTAGAATGGCTTGTGGTGGCCACGCTGGACGGTGTGTTTGGGCTGATCCTCGGGTTTATCTTGATCCCGGTCGTGACCAAAGGGATCCTTCCGCTGGTCAACATGATTAGGGGCGGCAGCGGCGGCGGTGCGGCCCACTAAAGATCGAGGGTGAACTCTTCGATCAACCCGGCCACAACCCCGCGCAATGCGGTATCTGTGTCTGCGCCGGTGGCTTTGGCTGTCGCGAAGGTGGCGCGCTGGCGACCCGCAGAGGTGCCACCGGCGACCATGTCGCGCGCGCGCATCACCTCGCCGGTGCATCCCAGGGCCTCGGCGTCCTGCCAAACCAGTTCAATCAGTTCGTCGATCAGCTCTGCAATCGGGACAATGGTGCGTTGACCAAAATCGATCAGCCCTTCTGAGGTGCCGAACCGCTGGGCGCGCCAACGGTTTTCGCCGATCAAAAACCGGTCATACATGCGCCAGCGCTGGTTGCGCCCCGACAAGCGCCAAAGCATCCGGGTCAGACATTGGGTCAGCGCTGCAATGGTCAGCGCGTCTTCCAGCCGGGGCGAGACATCGCAAATTCGGCTTTCTATCGTGGGGTAACGCGACGACGGGCGCAGGTCCCACCAGATTTTCGTGCTGTCTTCGATCACACCCAGATCGACAAGGATGTTCGCGGTTCGCTCGTATTCCGCCCAGGACCCGAACTGCGGCGGCAGGCCCGTGCGCGGCAGGTTGTCAAACACCGTCAGCCGGTAGGACGCCAGACCCGTGTCCGCGCCTTGCCAAAACGGCGAGGATGTCGACAGTGCCAGAAGATGCGGCAGGAAGTACGACAGCTGGTTCATCAGATCGATGCGCATGTCGGGGTCGGGGACGCCGATATGGACATGCATGCCCGAGATCAAAAGCCGCCGAGCGACGCCGGCAAGGGCGCGTTGCAGATCATGGTAGCGTTCGCGGTCGGTATGGGTCTGGTCACGCCATTCCGCAAAAGGGTGGCAGGACACCGCGATGGGGGCCAGACCATGGGCGTCGGCGGCCTTGGCCACGGCATGTCGCAACCGGCGCAGGTCGTCGCGCGCAGCCGCGATGTCACGGCAGACCGTGGTGCCCACTTCGACCTGGCATTGCAGAAACTCCGGGCTGACCTGATCGCCAAGGGTCTTTTTGCACGCCTCCATCATGGTCGCGGGCGCCTCGGCCAGATCCATCGTGGAGCGATCCACGAGCAGGTATTCCTCTTCAATCCCCAGTGTGAAGGCGGGCATTGGCGTCACGCGTATTCTCCTTCGGGCGGGGCCATTGGGCTGCACAATTTGTTTCGCGTTTCGAAACAATCGGTGAGCATTCGGCCTATTTTGATGGCGCGGCGTGGGGCCGGTGACCTTAATCGTCTGTTAAACAACATCTTATGGGGTCGGCAGCGCGACGCGCAAGTCGCGCAGCGTTTGCGCGCATCTGCACAAAAACTATGCAGGTTGGTGTTGGCAAAAAACCGCTGATCTGGCATGGTATTTCGGTGAGCTCGTCGGTGTTGACGGGTTGTTTAAGTGAGTGAGGGGCGAATGAAGACGATTTTAGCAGCCGTTGCGGCTGTCGCGCTGAGTGCTGGCGCGGGGTCTGCATCGACAGTGGGTTTCCACTTCGGAGCAGGATCACCATCCCAAAGCGGGTATTATGAAAGTGCCATTTCGCAAACCAAAAGCGGTCTGTCGCTGACCGTGACGGGGATGCGTTGTGACGATGGCAAGGGGCCGAACGACAGCAGCTGTTCGGCTGTTGGCGGTCTTGGCGAATGGGACAACGGCATCGGGTTGAAGAAATTCAACTCAGGCGATTCCCATAAGGTGGACGGCGCGTATTCCAACGAGTTCCTGAAGCTGACATTCGGTAAAGAGGTCTCGCTGGCGAAACTCGCGTTCAGCTACTTCGGAAGCAACGACAAGTTCCGCCTGTACTCCTGGTCGGGATCGGCCTGGGATTATGAAGGTAAGGGCACGTCGGCTGTGACGTATCTGGCCAGCGGTGTGTACACCGGTTCGATGTTCCTGCTTGGGGCAACTGGCGACCACGATGCGTGGAAGTTCAAAGGTGTTCACGCAGAGGTATCGCCTGTGCCGTTGCCGGCCGCAGGTTGGATGCTTTTGGCTGGCCTTGGCGGCATCGCTGCCATGAAGCGCCGCAAGACGTCGTAACGAGTTACGAGCGGTTAGATGGTGAAGAAGGCGGTCCCCTGGGGGGCCGCCTTTTTCGTTTCGCGTGACGGTTCAGTCCACGGCTTTGAAGTTGAACTCGCCGCCTTCCTTGATGCCCGACGGCCAGCGCGCGGTAACGGTTTTGGTGCGCGTGTAAAATTTGAAGCTGTCAGGCCCATGCTGGTTGAGATCGCCGAACACCGATTTCTTCCAACCCCCGAACGTATGGTAGGCCAATGGCACGGGGATCGGTACGTTGATCCCGACCATGCCGATGTTGATCCGGTGGGCAAAATCGCGCGCGGTATCGCCGTCGCGGGTGAAAATCGCGGTGCCGTTGCCGTATTCATGATCCATCGCGAGGGCCACGGCTTCATCGTAGCTGGCCGCGCGCACGGTCGACAGGACAGGCCCGAAAATCTCGGTCTTGTAGATGTCCATATCCGGCGTGACCCGGTCAAACAGATGCGGGCCAACAAAGAACCCGTCTTCATAGCCCTGAAGCGAGAAGTCGCGGTTATCCACCACCAGGTCAGCGCCTTGATCAACGCCCGATTGGATCAGCCCCAGGATCCGCTCTTTGGCCGCGGCCGTGACAACGGGGCCGAAATCCACATCTTCGCCAGCAGTGTAAGGCCCGACCTTCAACCGTTCGACCCGGGGGACGAGCTTTTCGATCAACCGGTCGGCGGTGTCTTCGCCCACGGGCACGGCGACAGAGACCGCCATGCAGCGTTCGCCCGCTGCCCCGAAGCCCGCCCCCACCAATGCGTCGGCGGCCTGGTCCATATCGGCGTCCGGCATGACGATCAGGTGGTTCTTTGCCCCGCCAAAGCACTGGGCGCGTTTGCCGGTCGCGGCTGCGCGCGAATAGATATATTGTGCGATCGGGGTGGACCCGACAAAGGACACCGCCTGGATGATGTCGGAATCAAGGATCGTGTCGACGGCCGCCTTGTCGCCGTTCACGACCTGGAACACCCCCGCAGGCAGGCCCGCTTCGACGAAGAGTTCCGCCAGCATCAGCGGTACGGATGGGTCACGCTCAGACGGTTTGAGGACCACCGCATTGCCGCAGGCCAGTGCGGGGCCCACGTGCCACAGCGGCATCATGGCAGGAAAGTTGAACGGCATCACCGCCCCCACAACGCCAAGGGGTTGGCGCATGGAATAAAGATCAATCCCGGTGCCGGCGGCATCCGTATACTCGCCCTTCAGAAGATGCGGCGCGCCGATGCAAAACTCGATCACCTCCAGCCCGCGCTGCAGATCGCCCTTGGCATCCAGAAAGGTCTTGCCGTGTTCGCGGCTGAGCGCTTCGGCCAGCTTGTCCATATCGCGGTGCATCAGGCCCACCATGGCCATCATGACACGCGCGCGGCGCTGCGGATTGGTGTTGCCCCAGGCGATTTGCGCCTCGGCTGCCGCCTCAATCGCGGCGGTCATTTCGTCAGGGCTCGCCATGGGCAGTTTCGCCTGAACCTCGCCCGTGGCGGGGTTGAACACATCACCAAAGACGCCCGAGGTGCCGGGGGCCATTTTTCCATTCACGTAATGGGTCAATTCTTGCATGGGACGCTCCGTTGATTGCTTTGGCGCAGCCTAAGGCGCCGGTCGCTTGGCAAAAAGCGCCGTTTCGGCAAATACATCTTGCAAAAATACCTGTATGAACGCCCGCATGAACTGGGATGACCTGAGAATTTTCCTGTCTGTGGCGCGCGCGCGCAGTTTGACCGGCGCGGCCACCGCGCTGCGACTGGACCCGGCCACCATCAGCCGCCGTGTGGCCCGGCTGGAACGCGACCTTGGCGCGGTGTTCTTTGTCCGCTCGCCCCAGGGCTATGAATTGACCGCGTCGGGCGAAGAGCTGCAACGGACTGCCGAAGCCATGGAACGCGCCGCCGAAGCCGCCGCCGAGACGCCCGGAACCGCCGACACACTGACCGGGACGCTGCGCATCGGGGCGCCCGATGGCTGTGCGAATTTCCTGCTGCCGCCGGTGGTGGCGGACATCGCGCGGGCAAATCCCGGACTTGAGGCGCAGGTGCTGGCGTTGCCGCGGGTCGTCAACCTGTCCCAGCGCGAGGCGGACATGGCCGTCACGGTCAGCCGGCCCACAGCGGGGCGCTTGACCGTTCAGAAGATCGCCGATTACCACCTGTCGCTTGCTGCAGACCGGGCATACCTGGCCGAGGCGCCCAAGGTTGCCGGCATCGAAGATCTGAAGGCGCATGCTGTTGTGGGCTACATTCCGGATATGATTTTTGACAAGGAACTTGACTACCTGTCGGCGGTGGGCATCGACAGGCCGCGGCTTGCATCAAACTCGGTCGCTGTGCAATTGAACCTGCTGCGGGCCGGGGGCGGCATCGGGTTTGTCCATAATTTTGCCCTGAAAGATGCCGCGAACCTTGTGCGCGTGCTGCCAGATGAGGTGCGCTTGACCCGGACGTTCTGGCTGGTGCGCCACGCCGATGAAGCACGCGCGCCACGCCAGCGCAGACTGGCCGATGCGGTGGTCGGCGGGCTTAGGCGCGAACTACTGCACACCGATCACGCCCTTGACAGGGCCGGGGGGCGCACCGCAGGCTAGCCTTTACTACAACGTCCATTGCGTAGGGAGGCGCCGATGCTCGTTCACCAAATCCTTGCTGCCAAGGGCGGCGGTGATGTGTTCACCGTACCGCCAGAGACCACAATTACCGAAGCCACCGAGATGCTATCGGCCCGCCGTATCGGTGCGCTAATCGTTTCGCGCGACGGGTCTGTGCCGCTGGGCATTCTGTCTGAGCGCGACATCGTGCGCGAATTGGGACGCCGCGGGCCATCTGTGCTGAACGCGGACGTCACCGAGCTGATGACCAAGGACCTGGTGACCTGCGAAGGGCCCGAGACTGCGGATTCGGTGATGAGCAAGATGACCTCTGGCCGGTTTCGCCATATGCCCGTGATGCAGGGCGAGGCGATGATCGGATTGATCTCGATCGGTGACGTTGTCAAAGCGCGTTTGTCGCAACTGGCGATGGAGAAAGATGCGCTTGAAGGGATGATCAAAGGCTACTGAGCCCAAAGGCATCAATTTTTATCCATGCCCCGCAAAGGCTTGATGGATCCTGCCGAATTCGGCAAGGTCCGGTTGAAATTGGGCGCGCGAAAGGTCTCCCATGCGTATCGGTCTTTATCCCGGAACCTTTGATCCGGTCACACTGGGGCATCTTGATATTGTGCGCCGTGCCACCCAGCTGGTCGATCGGCTGGTGATGGGCGTGGCGATCAACCGCGACAAGGGCCCGTTGTTTTCCATCGACGAACGCGCCGCCATGGTGGCCGAGCAATGCGCCCCCATCGCCGAGGCCACCGGGGTCGAGATTGTGGTCCATCCGTTTGAGAACCTTTTGGTCAATTGCGCCCGCGATGTCGGCGCGACGATCATTCTGCGGGGCCTGCGCGCGGTGGCGGACTTCGAATACGAGTTCCAGATGGTCGGCATGAACCGGCGACTTGATGACGGGATTGAGACGGTTTTCCTGATGGCAGAGGCTCAGCATCAGGCGATTGCGTCGAAACTGGTGAAGGAAATTGCGCGGTTGGGCGGCGATGTCGGCCCCTTCGTGCCCGCAGCGGTGCATGATGCGTTGCGCGCCAAGCTTGGCTGACCGGTGAGCCTTCTGGGCAAATTGATCGCGCTGGCGGTCGTGGGCTACGTGATCTACGGCGCCGTGATGGTGGCGATCCACAAACGCTATATCTATCCATTCGATCAGACGGTCTTTGACCACCCGGCCTTTGAAACCGTTGAGGTTGCGGTCGACGGTGCCGCGCCACTGCCGGCCTATGTTGCCCAAGGCGCTGAGGATGCGCCGGTCATTGTCTATTTCATGGGCAACGGCGGGTCGCTTCACCTGTTCCGTTCGATCCTGGATTATCACCTCGACCAAGGGGCCTCGGTGGTTGCGATGACCTATCGCGGTGGTGGCGGCACGTTGGGCCCGACCCGTGAAGCCCAGCTGAAAGTCGATGCTCTGGCACTGATGGACGCGCTGCCGGGTCTTGGGTTTGCGGACCCGCCCCTGATCCACGGCTATTCCCTGGGGTCGGGTCTGGCGGTTCATGTGGCCGCCCGGCGCGAGGTCGCCGCGGTGTTGCTGTCGGCCCCTTATGACCGGTTGTGCACGCTTCTGGCGCAGGCGTCCTACCTGCCGGCCTGCCGCTTGGCCGGGGTGGAAAAGTGGCGCACAGCTGATGATGTCGGCGGGATTTCGGTCCCCGTGACGATCCTTCACGGGGACCGGGACCCGCTGATCCCCGCGGTGCGGTCTCAGTCGCTGAAGGACGTCATGTTGCGGGCCGGAATTGAGGTGGAGCGTAGCGAGATTGCCGGCGCGAACCACGTCGATCTGATGTCTTTTCCGGCCTATCTTGCAGCCCTCGACACCTTTTGGGCGGATCACCGGTAACCGGCGGTGCCCAGGAAACGACAAAAGCCGCACCTGTCGGCACGGCTTTGGGTCAAATCTGTGATCGGGGTTTACGCCCCGTAGACAGCCCGGCGGGCGATCTTTTCAGCGTCGCCTTGGTAGATATCAAGGTCGAGCGCTGTGTCCATTGGCAGAACCTTCAGCTCGGCCACGGTTCTGCGGTAGGTTGCCCGTTTGCGGGCGCGGTCTGCGAGTGTTTCAAAAAAGTTCATTGTGTTTGTCCTGTGGTTCGGGGCCTAGCGTCCGTAGACGGATGCTTTGGCGATTTTCTTGATGTCACCGTGGTAGATGTTCAGATCGAGCGCGGTGTCGATCGACATCGCGTTCAGTTCTCTTACGGTCGTGGCATATGCAGCGCGCTGCTTGGCACGTCTGCCGAGTGTCTTAAACAAGTCGTTCATCTGCGTGCTCCTTTCACTTCGCGTCTCTCAACCCTCCCCCCCAAGATGGAGAATTGTTAGCGCACAACAAGCGGGTCTTTTTGCAATGCAGCATTGCAGCGCCTGCATGGATGCTGCGCTGCGGCAAGTTATTGGCAAAGATGGGTAAAAAAAGGGCGCACCGAAGCGCGCCCTTACAAAACTTCAGCAGATTTTAGACGGATTAGATCAGCTTGCCCATTGCAACGGCTGTATCAGACATCCGGTTCGAGAAGCCCCATTCGTTGTCATACCAGGTCAGGATCCGGCACATCGTGCCGTCCATCACCTTGGTCTGGTCCATATGGAAGATCGACGAATGCGGATCGTGGTTGAAATCCTGGCTGACCAGCGGCTCGTCTGTATAGCCCAGCACGCCCTTCAGCGGGCCATCGGCGGCGGCCCGGATGGCGGCGTTGATCTCGTCTACGGACGTTGATTTCGACGCCTCAAACGTCAGGTCCACGACCGACACATTGGGGGTGGGCACGCGGATGGCAACACCGTCCAGCTTGCCGGCCAGTTCCGGCAGCACCAGACCCACGGCTTTGGCCGCCCCGGTCGAGGTCGGGATCATGTTCATCGCCGCGGCCCGCGCCCGGTAGAGATCCTTGTGCATTGTATCGAGCGTTGGCTGGTCGCCGGTGTAGCTGTGGATCGTGGTCATGAAGCCTTTGGTGATGCCGATGGCGTCGTTCAGCACCTTGGCCACGGGCGACAGGCAATTGGTCGTGCAGGACGCGTTTGACACAATGATATCGTCCGATGTCAGCACGTTGTCGTTCACGCCGTATACGATGGTTTTGTCAGCGTCCGACCCAGGTGCGGAGATCAACACCCGCGAGGACCCGTTTTCGATATGGGCGGCGCATTTTTCCTTGGATGTGAAAATGCCGGTGCATTCCAGCACCACGTCCACATCCGCCCATGGCAGGTCGGCCGGGTTGCGGATGGCGGTCACGGCCATGGGGCCACGGCCCACATCGATGGTGTCACCCTTGACGGTCACGGTGCCGGGAAATTTTCCGTGGACGGAATCGTAGCGCATAAGGTGCGCGTTGGTTTCCACCGGACCCAGATCGTTGATCGCGATGACCTCGATATCGGTGCGGCCCGATTCAATGATGGCGCGCAAGACGTTGCGCCCGATACGTCCAAATCCGTTGATGGCGACTTTGACAGCCATGGTGTTCACTCCTGCATGCGAGGCGATGTGCCGAGAATTGCCCCGTTGTCAAAGGTCATTGGGGGGGAAAGGTCAACCGGTTAGTTAACGCTAACAGGTCGCCTTGGGGCAGGGGGTCAGCGCCAGACGGTCAGCAGATCGATCAGATCCACAAACCGGCGGGCGAGAAAAATGTGCCAATCCAGCCCCAGCCCGATGCTGAGGCCGAGAAAGGCCAAGATGAAAAGGCCAATTCCTATGGCGACCGAGTTCGTCATGGTGCCGTTATTGCAGCCAGAGGTTAACCAAACCAGCCCCTAGACCTTAGGACTGTGGATCAGGCGCCCATCTGCCAGCAATGAGGTCCTTTGCTTTGGCCGCGACTGCTTCGGGCGTGATGCCGAAGTGGGCGTAGAGTTCGCCCGCAGGTGCGGAGGCGCCAAAGCCGTGCATGCCCACAAAGCCCGATTTCTCACGCCGGCCCCGCTCGCCATAAAGCCAGCGGTCCCAACCAAAGCGCAGGCCCGCTTCGACGGCGACGCGCACCGGACCGGCAGGCAGCACCTTGCGGCGGTACTTTTCGTCCTGTTCTTCGAAGAGCTCCCAACAGGGCATGGACACCACGCGGGTGCCGATCCCTTCGGCTTCCAGCGCTGTCTTGGCGGCCATGGCGATTTCCACCTCAGACCCCGTCGCCATCAAGATCACCTGACGTTTGGCGTCAGCATCGGCCAGAACGTAGGCGCCCTGGGCCGACAGGTTCTTGGTTTTGTGTTCGGTCCGCAGCGTTGGCAGGCCCTGGCGGGTCAGCGCAATGGTGGTGGGCGTCTTTTCGGACGTCAGGGCGAGTTCCCAAGCCTCGGCAGTCTCAACACTATCTGCGGGCCGGAACACGTTCATATTGGGCATTGCGCGCATTGCGGCCAGATGTTCGACCGGCTGGTGGGTCGGACCGTCTTCGCCCAGGCCGATGGAATCGTGGGTCATCACATAGGTCGCAGGCACCCCCATCAGGGCCGACAGGCGCATCGCACCGCGCGCATAATCGGTAAAGACGAAAAACGTCCCGCCATAGGGTTTGATCCCACCGTGCAGCGCCAACCCGTTCATGGCTGCGGCCATCCCGTGTTCGCGAATGCCGTAATGGACATAGCGGCCCTTGCGGTTGTCGGGACCAAAAATCCCAAGATCCGGCGTCAGCGTATTGTTCGACCCCGTCAGGTCGGCCGATCCGCCGATGGTTTCGGGCAGCACGGGGTTGATCGCGGCCAGAACGTTTTCGGACGACTTCCGGGTCGCGACCTTCGGCGCGGTTTCCGAGATTTCCTTTTTGAACTTCCGGATGGTGGAGGCGAACTTGTTGGGCATGGCCCCCGAAAAGACCCGGTCCATTTCGCGTTTGCGGCCCGCTGACAAAGCGTCAAAGCGGGCCTGCCAGGCGGCACGGTCTTCTGCCCCGCGGGCGCCAACGTCTTTCCACCAGGCGGCGATGTCGGCAGGGATGTCGAAGGGCGCATGGGGCCAGCCGTAGATCTCGCGCACTTTTGCGATTTCGTCGTCGCCCAGCGGGGCGCCATGGGCGCCTTTGGTGTCCTGCTTGGCGGGCGAGCCGAAGCCGATGTGTGATTTGCACGCGATCAGCGTGGGCTTGCCGGACGACTTCGCCTTGGTGATCGCGGTGTCGATATCTTCGGGGTCATGGCCGTCGCAGGAAATCACTTGCCAACCGGCCGCCTTGAAGCGCAACCGCTGGTCGGTGATGTCGGACAGCGAAATCTCGCCGTCGATCGAGATGTTGTTGTCGTCCCAGAACACGATGAGCTTGGACAACTCCTGCATGCCCGCCAGACCGATGGCTTCGTGGCTCACGCCTTCCATCAGGCAGCCGTCGCCCGCGATGACATAGGTGTAATGATCGATGACCTTCTTGCCGAACCGCGCGCGCAGGGCTTCTTCGGCCATGGCGAAGCCGACCGCATTGGAAAGCCCCTGACCCAAGGGGCCGGTGGTGGTCTCGATCCCCGTGGCGTGGCCGTATTCGGGATGGCCTGCGGTGATCGCGCCGAACTGGCGGAAATTCTTCAACTGTTCCATGGTCATATCGGCGTAGCCGGTCAGATGCAGAAGCGAATACAAAAGCATCGATCCATGGCCCGCTGACAGGATAAACCGGTCACGGTCGATCCAATCGGGGTCGGCGGCATCAAACTTCAGGTGTTTGGAAAACAGGACCGTCGCGACATCGGCCATGCCCATGGGCATACCGGGGTGCCCGGAGTTGGCGGCCTGCACCGCGTCCATCGACAACACCCTGACGGCAGCAGCGCGCATCCAATGCTCGGGGTGGAGGTCTTTCAAGGTCGCGATATCCAAAGGTCAGGCTCCTTACGCCAAGCAGGTTCGCGCGCTTGATAGCAGCACCTTTGGCGAGTTCAAGCGGATGGCTTGCACGCAAGGTGCTAAAATGCATGAATATCGTCGTCAAAGGGGTCATATTTAATAGGTTTTGAGCGAAACGATTCGCGCAAAACAAAGAAAAGTTGGGGTTGGGCAGATGAGCGATATCGCTGAATATCAAAGCCGAATAACGTCGGCACTCGACCGGATCAGCGTCGCACTTGAGGGGGGTGCAGGCGGGGCCGGTGACAGTGAAATGGCGGCTGCATTGGACGCAGAACGGACCGCCAACGCTCAGCTCGAAGAGCGCGTGCGCGCCATCAAGGACAAGCAGGAAACCACGATTGCGGCACTTGAGCAGGCTGTGAGCGATCTGGAAGCCGAGGTTCAATCGCTCAAAAATGCGCTGGCCGACCGCGACGGTGGTCTGCAACGGATGCGCCGCGTGAACGAAGAGTTGCGCCGGTCAAACAGCGCCCTGCGCGAGGCGAATGCCGCAGGTTTGGCCGATGCGCATTTGGTCAATACCGGGATGATGGCAGAGCTTGAAGCCCTGCGCGCCGACCACGCGTCAACGACATCGGAACTGGCCGAGATCGCGCTGGTGCTCGATCCCATTCTAGCGGAGGAAGCCAATGGCTGAGGTACGGATTTCCATCGGCGGGCGCGGTTTCGACGTCGCTTGTCAGGATGGCGAAGAGGAATTTCTGCGGACCGCCGCGGCCCTGCTGGATGCCGAAGCCACAATCCTTGTGGATCAGGTTGGCCGGTTGCCTGAAGCGCGGATGCTGCTGATGGCGGGGTTGATGTTGGCCGATAAGACCGCCGGAATGGATGAAGAATTGCGGGGCAAATCGGCCGAACTTGACCGGCTGAAAGCAGAAGGGACGCTCGAGCCGGAACGCATTGAGGTGCCCGTGATACCCACCGATGTCAGCGAGACGCTGGCAGAATTGGCCGCAAGAGCCGAATCCCTGGCCGATGCTGCAGAAGAGCGTGCGGCCTCTTAATCGGCCCCCAAAAGCGCACCTTGTCCGGTGTTCGGGGGGGCTTTAGCCGTTCGCTTCGCGGATTTTGTCAGCGGCGTCCTTGTCGTAGCCTACGCCTTTGTCATCAAACATCTGGTCGAGCTCGCCTGATAGGGTCATCTCGGTGATGATGTCACACCCACCGACAAATTCGCCTTTGACATAAAGCTGCGGGATCGTGGGCCAGTCGGAAAAATCCTTGATGCCCTGGCGCACGGCGTCATCGGCCAGCACATTCACATCGGCATATTCGACGCCCATGAAGTTCAACACGCCGGCCACGCGGGACGAAAACCCGCATTGCGGCATTTCTTTCGTGCCTTTCATGAACAACACGACATCGTTGCCATCGACGGTGGATTTGATCTGCTCTTCAGCGGTCATCGGCTGGATCCTTTGCGAAACGGTGCGGCCAGGTAGGCGCGTGTGTTGGGGATAAAAAGGGCCAAAGGCCCGAAAACTGCGATCAGGGCGGCGTGGTAAAGACGTGTCATTCCGGCACCTTGGTGGTCAGAGCCAGCGCGTGCAACTCGCCCGACGGCCCGTCCATCTTGCCTTTAAGTGCGGCGTAAACGGCGCGCTGCTGCTGGACACGGTTTTGGCCGCGAAAACTTTCATCGACGACAAGGGCTGCCATATGCACGCCGTCGTCGCCGGTCACCTCGATGACGGCGTCGGGGAAACTGTCCCGCAAGAGCGCTTCGATTTCATGGGCCTGCATCGGCATTGGGCCGTCCTTTTCTAACGTCGTGATCAGAACCTAGGGCGCGCGGGGGGCGCCCGCAAGGCGCGGCGGGCTTGCAATGTGTGGCGTGCCCAGCGAACCTGAAGGTGGAGGAAAGGGAGGATTTCAGATGGCCGTGACAGCGGACGATATCTCGCACCCCCTCAGTGCGGGCGTAACCACCCAGCTCAAAGACATCCAGAAGACGCTGCCGTTGCGGGTGCTAAGCGGAGCGGATTGGCACCACTGGATCACCAAGGGCTACGTGATCGTGAAAGGGGCGGTACCCGAAGAGCAATGCGCGCGAACGGTCGAGATGCTTTGGCAGTTTGATGAAAAAGACCCCGGCGATCCAACGACCTGGTATGCGCCGGAACGGCGACCCCATGTGCGGGCGGAACTCAACAATGCCGGTATGGTGGAAGTCTATCACCACCAGACATTGTGGGACAATCGCACGGCCCCGCGCATCTATGACGCCTTTGTCGACATCTGGGACCGCGAGGATCTGTGGGTGACGATAGATCGCGCGAACCTCAATGTGCCGCGCCAGGACAAATCGGTGAACCCCGAAGGTTTCATTCATTGGGATGTGAACACATCGCTCAGCCCACCGCCCATCGGCGTGCAGGGGGTTCTGAGCCTTTTGCCCCAAGACGGGTCAACGGGTGGCTTTCAGTGCGTGCCTTATCTGTTTGAATTCTTTGAAGACTGGGTGAAAACGCAAGCCCCGGACCGCAATCCGATCCTGCCGGATATGGCGGGATTGGAGCGCGAGAATATCTCGCTCGATCCCGGCGATCTGTTGATTTTCAATTCGTTGCTGGCCCATGGGGTGCGGCCCAATCTGTCGGATGACCGGTTCCGGATGGCGCAATATGTCTCGATGCATCCGGCTGATCTGACCAATGCGGAAGAACGCGCCGAACGGGTGCGGTTGTGGCAAAAAATTGAGCCGCCGAACCGGCCGGATTTCCCAGGCGATCCAAGGGATTGGGAGAAAAAGAACAACGGCGGGCCAGCAAAACTCACCCCCCTGGGGCGGCGGTTGCTGGGGGTCGATGCGTGGTGAAAATCACGTCTGACACAATGTATTGAGACCGTATGGGATTTGAGCGTGCGGGTATGGAGCTCTGCCCCATCGCTACGCTCCCCCCGAGGTGTGTCTAGCAAGGGCAAGCCCCCTAGAAGGTCAGGGCGGCGTCCTGGGTGGCGTCGAAGAATTGGCCCGCGTGGCGGCCATCGGCCACGGCGTGGTGTAACTCGACGCTGACGGCCATATCATAGATCGGATCGGGGCCATCGCCTTTGGGTGCAATCTTGCCCCAGGCGACGCGGGGGATGCAGTCTTCGGGGCCCGGCTTGGCATTGGTCAGTGAGGTGAAGTCGATCCAGGGCACGGCTGACAGGTAGCCCACGCCAAGGGTCGCACTTTCATCGGGGTTGAGGCCTGACCCTGCGCGCACGTCTGCGATGATGGCTTCGGCGCGGGCGTCGAAGGTCGCCCAATCGGGGTCCCAGGGGATATAGGCAAAGCGAAAGGCCCCATCGGGCATGGAGACGACGGGGGAGACATCGATCCGGTCAAACTGGGTGACAGTGTCGCCGTCGAAGCGGGTGCGCAGATCGGGTGAGGCGTTCAGCCCCGCGCCCAACGCCCAAAGGCAGGCGCGAAAAAGGTTCGTGCCGTTTGCCGCCTTGGCGGCCATGATCTTTGTGACGTCGACGCGCGCGGTGATCGCGAAGTGGGGCTGCTGGAACGTCCGGAAGAACCGAAAGGTTTCGGCCCGGTCCCAGGTGGCGAGGTCGATGGGGGTGGCGGTCATGTTGGATCGGCGTCAGTGTTTAGCGTTGTGTGCGAGAGACGCCCTATCACGAGGCTCAATATAGCCAGCAAAGTAACACTCAAGTAGCCTGGAATGGTCATCGCCAACATCCAAGGAGAGTCCCAAAAGGGCGTTTCGAGACGGCCGGGCATCAGGGCGAACACCACGACGAGAATACTGACCAGAGAAAAGCAGACCTGTACCCCGACAGTAAATTTGAGGCTGAAGTTAACCGCCGCGGGACTTTTGATGTGCAACCGTTCTCTTAGAATTGAGGTGACCCAAATGCAGGCAAGAAGCGCGGCGGTGTGGATGCCAAGGACAAAGAGGACCGACGTCAGCGCCTTTGGGTGATCGGCCGCGATGTAGCCAGCCGAAAAAACAGTTGTGAAGAAGGCGAAGCCGTTGAGAAGCGCAACGGCGCCCGAGGCGAGCAATGCCTCTCCGGTCCATAAAATGGAGCGCAAACGCGATGACGGTCTACTACCCAACCGCGGCCTCAAAGGCGCCCTCATAGATCGCCTGCAACTCGGCCAGCGGGGCCGAGCTGTCGCCAATCTGCACGGTATCGCCGCCGAACTTGCCGACCACGGCCAGGGGCAGGCCGGCCTGGCCCGCGCGGATCATCAAGCCTTCGGCCCAATCATAAGGGGCCGCGATCAGGTAGCGGGCCTGATCTTCGCCGAACAGCTGGGCCATGGGGGCGGCATCAAGCGTGACCCCGATGCCCGACGCGGCGGCCATTTCAAAGGCGGCGAGTGCGAGCCCGCCATCTGACAGATCGGTGCATCCGTGGATCCAATCCCAATGGTCGCGCACGAACCCCGAGGCATGGCGTTCGGCGTCAAGATCCACCGGGGGCGCGTCGCCTTCGGCGCGGCCAAAGACCTCCCAAAGGATCGCGGACCGGCCCAGATGGCCTTCTGTGGCGCCAAGAACCATGGCCAGATCGCCTTCGGACGCGGTGGCGTCGATGACTTTCGCGATATCCTCGATCAGCCCGACAGCGCCAATCGTCGGCGTGGGCAGAATGCCTTGTCCGTCGGTTTCATTGTACAATGACACATTGCCCGACACGATGGGCATGTCGAGGACCGCGCAGGCGTCGCCGATGCCTTTGATCGCACCGACGAACTGGCCCATGATTTCGGGCTTTTCGGGGTTGCCGAAATTGAGGTTGTCGGTTGTGGCCAAGGGTTTGGCGCCCACGGCAGACAGGTTGCGGTAGGCTTCGGCCACCGCCTGTTTGCCCCCCTCGCGCGGGTTGGCGACCACGTAGCGGGGGGTCACGTCTGAGGTGAAAGCCAGCGCCTTGCCCGTGCCATGGACGCGCACGATGCCGGCACCCTGGCCCGGCGTGCGAATGGTGTCGGCCATCACTTGGGCATCGTATTGTTCGTACACCCAGGCTTTGGAGGCGTAGTTCGGCGAGGAAATCAGCGCCTTCAGCCCGTCGATGGGATCGACTTCCGGCACGTCGCCCAAGGGGTCGGGGGTGGGCGTTTCAACCCAGGGCCGGTCGTATTCCGGCGCGGTGGAGGCCAGTTTCGACAGCGGCAGGTCGGCCATCGTCTCATTGCCATGGAGGATCAGGAACCGGTCTTCGGCGATGGTCTCGCCGACGATGGCGAAATCGAGGTCCCATTTGTCGAAAATCGCTTTGGCTTCCGCCTCTTTTTCCGGGCGCAGGACCATGAGCATGCGTTCCTGAGATTCAGACAGCATCATCTCATAGGCGGTCATGTTTGTTTCGCGTTGGGGAACGTGATCAAGCGTCAGCTTGATGCCAAGGCCCCCTTTGTCGCCCATTTCGACCGCTGAACAAGTCAGGCCCGCCGCGCCCATGTCCTGGATCGAGATCACGGCGCCGGTGGCCATGAGTTCCAGCGTGGCTTCCAAAAGGCGCTTTTCGGTGAAAGGATCGCCAACCTGGACGGTGGGGCGCTTTTCTTCGATTGTGTCATCGAATTCAGCCGACGCCATGGTGGCCCCGCCGACGCCGTCGCGGCCGGTTTTGGCGCCAAGATAGACCACCGGCATGCCCACGCCCGAGGCAGCCGAATAGAAGATCTTGTCAGCGTCGATCAGGCCCGCGGCAAAGGCGTTGACCAGACAATTGCCGTTGTAAGAGGCGTCAAAACGCACCTCGCCGCCCACGGTGGGCACACCGAAGGTGTTGCCGTAGCCGCCTATGCCTTCGACGACGCCAGCGACAAGGCGTTTGGTTTTGGGATGTGACGGCTCGCCAAAGGACAGCGAATTCATCGCCGCAATGGGGCGCGCGCCCATGGTGAAGACATCGCGCAAGATGCCACCCACGCCGGTCGCCGCGCCCTGGTAGGGTTCGATGTAGCTGGGGTGGTTGTGGCTTTCCATCTTGAAAACAAGGGCTTGACCGTCGCCGATATCGACGATGCCGGCGTTTTCGCCCGGCCCGCAGATGACCTGGGGGCCTTCGGTGGGCAGGGTGCGCAACCATTTTTTCGAGGATTTGTACGAACAATGTTCGTTCCACATGGCCGAAAAAATGCCCAGCTCGGTGAAGCTGGGGGTGCGCCCGATGATGGTCAGGATGCTTTGATACTCGTCTGCTGTCAGGCCATGGGCCGCGATCAGGTCTTCGGTGATCTCTGGGTTTGCCATGGGTGTCCCGCCTCTTTTTCCCGCCAAAGGGCTTTTAGGGCGTTAAGGGCGGCTCTGAAAGGGCACAGGTGCGCACGGGCGGCCAGATCGCACAAAAAAAAGGCCGAGCACGAAGCTCGGCCCAGTCCAACAGGGAGGTTGAGGACACGAGGGCATGCCCCGCGTCGTCGAGAAGACACCTAAGTGGCGGGTGTGGCCTGATCAAGGCGCGGGTTTGTTCATTTTTGCAGGTCTGGTCTGCGTTGCGTGCAAGGCGCGACTTATGCCTCGTCCGACGCCTTCTGGCTTTTGCGGTAGGCGATGATCTCTTCGGTGACAAAATCGCGAAACGCCGAGATGCGTTTGGAATGTCGCAGCTCTTCTGGAAAGGCAAGAAAAACAGGGACTTCGCCGGATTCTACATCCCCCATCACACGCTGGATATGGGGGAAGTCCTGGATCACGTAGTCGGGTAAAATGCCGATCCCGAGGTTGGCCAGAACCGCCTGTAACACGCCGAAATAGTTGTTGACCGTCAAGGTGGAGTGGATGTTGTTGGTGAGGACTTCCTGCACCAATATGCGCCCGGCCTGCACCTGAACCACGGATTGGTTCTGAAAGATCATCCTGTGGTTGGCGAGGTCTTCCATACCCTGGGGCGTGCCGTTTTTCGCCAGGTACTCAGGCGTGGCGTAAAACCGCATCCGAACGCCCATCAGGCGACGGCGGATAAGATCGGCCTGGCTGGGTTCTTTCATGCGGATGGCCACGTCCGCCTCGCGCATGGGCAGGTCGAGGACCCGTTCTTCCAGCATCAGGTCGATTTTCAGATCGGGGTAGATTTCATAAAGCTTGGGCAGACGCGGCGCCAGCCAGAGCGATCCGAACCCGGTGGTGGTGGTGACGCGCAATTCGCCGAAGATCTCTTCTTCGCTGTCGCGAATGCGCGCCTCGGCCGTGTCGAGGCGTTTGGACATCGCCGAGGTCGCATCAAACAGCAATTCGCCCTGTTCGGTCAGGATCAGCCCGCGGGCGTGGCGGTGAAAGAGCGTCGTGTTCAAGCTTTCTTCCAGCGCGCGGATCTGGCGCGACACGGCCGACTGGCTGAGGTGCAACGCATCGCCGGCATGGGTCAGCGAGCCTGCGTCGGCGACCGCGTGAAAAATGCGAAGTTTGTCCCAGTCCATCGTCACCGTCCGAATCCTAGTCGGCCGCACCATAGACCAAACTGCGCGCAGCGGTATCGGCTAGGGCGCGATCGCCACGCCGCCCGTGTGATTTTTCCAACAATGATCACGTTTGCTGGAAATGTGATCGTGAACTACATATTCATGTGAAAGGTCGAGCAACGCCAAGAAAACCATATGTCCAAAAGCCACGTCGCCAGAGATATCACCTATGCCAGTTCCGCCCAGACAAAGGGCGGGCGCGCGATGATCCGGGTGTTGGAAAACACCACTGGTCGGATCCGAATGATCAAACGCGCCAAGGGCTATGAAGATGAGGTCGCCGCAGGCCGGGATTTCTGGGAGGTGATGGTCGAACGCTACGGGCTGAGCCTTGATGTCGTGCAAGGCAGTCTCGACAATATCCCACGCGAAGGTCCCCTGGTGCTGATCGCCAACCATCCTTACGGCATTCTGGATGGTCTGATCATGGGGTACATTCTGTCGGTGGTGCGGGGTGATTTCCGCATTCTGGCCCACCGGGTGTTTCGCAAGGCAGAAGACCTCGACAAGGTGATCTTGCCGATTTCGTTCGATGAAACGAAGGAGGCCGTGGCGCTGAACATCGCAACCCGCAAGGCGTCGCTGCGGTATTTGTCTGATGGCGGGGCGATCGGGATTTTCCCCGGCGGCACGGTATCGACATCGATCAAGCCGTTTTCGCGCCCGATGGATCCGGCCTGGCGGTCGTTCACGGCCAAGATGATCGCAAAGTCCGATGCCACCGTGGTGCCGATGTACTTCATGGGGTCGAATTCACGGCTGTGGAACCTGGCCAGCCACATTCATGGCACGTTGCGGATGGGGCTGTTGATCAAGGAATTCAAACGCCGCGTGGACGAACCGGTGCAACTGGCGATTGGTCAGCCGATTGATCGGGCTGAAATTGACGCGCGCCGCACCGACACCCGTGCGTTGATGGACTTCCTGCGACTTCAGACCTATGCCTTGTCGCCGACCCCGCTCAAATCCATGGGCTACGGGTTTGAATTCGAAGACAAGCATAAGCAATAGGCGCGCCCATGGCGGTTGGCATTTTTGATTCAGGGCTGGGTGGCCTGACGGTCTACCGCGCGGTGGATGCGCGTTTGCCGGACGTGCCGGTGGTTTATTACGGCGACAACGCGCGCACCCCTTACGGCGTGCGCGACCCGCAAGACATCTATGAACTGACTTGCAAGGGGACCCAGCGGCTGTTTGAGGCGGGGTGCGATCTGGTGATCCTGGCGTGCAACACCGCGTCTGCTGCGGCGTTGCGCAGGATGCAGGATGGCTGGGTGCCGCGCGACAAGCGGGTGCTGGGGGTCTTTGTGCCCTTGATCGAAGCCCTGACCGAGCGGGATTGGGGCGACAATTCTCCCCCGCGCGAGGTGGAAGTGAAACATGTGGCCCTGTTTGCGACGCCTGCGACCGTGGCGAGCCGGGCGTTTCAGCGCGAGTTGGCGTTTCGCGCCATCGGGGTCGATGTGGAAGCGCAATCGTGCGGCGGTGTGGTCGATGCGATTGAGGAAGGCGATGACATCCTAGCCGAGGCGCTGGTGCGCAGCCATGTGGACGCGCTGAAGCGGAAAATGCCAAAGCCGGACGCGGCGGTTCTGGGCTGCACCCATTACCCCCTGGTCGAAGAGGTGTTTCAGGATGCGCTGGGGGCGGATGTGAAGGTCTATTCCCAGCCCAGCCTGGTGGCCGAAAGCCTGGCCGATTATCTGAACCGCCGACCCGAAATGATCGGCCCCGGGGCAGAGGCTGCGTTTTTGACCACGGGCGATCCGGCGAAGGTTTCGGCCCAGGCGACACGGTTCTTGCGACGAAAGCTGGAATTCACCGCGGCCTAGACGCCGCGCTTTTTTGGTTTTGATCCCGCGGCCTGATGGACGCGGCGCTTTAGACCCCTTACATCGCTGACAACGTCAAACGGAGGGCGCCCATGCCCCATAATATCGCGATCCTTGGTGCTTCTGGCTATACCGGTGCAGAGCTTGTCCGCCTGATTGCCGGGCACCCTGAGATGAAGATCACGGGTCTGTCAGCCAATGCCAAGGCGGGCCAGCCCATGGCGGCGGTGTTCCCCCATCTGCGGCATCTGGATCTGCCGGATCTTGTAAAGATTGAAGACCTGGAACTGGCAGCCGTCGATCTGGTGTTCTGTGCGCTGCCCCATGCGACCAGCCAGCGCGTGATCGCAGGGCTACCTGACCATGTGAAGGTCGTGGACTTGTCGGCGGATTTCCGGCTGCGGGACCCGGGCGCATATGAAACCTGGTACGGGGCACCCCATGCCGCGCCTGAGTTGCAAAAGACGGCTGTTTACGGCCTGACCGAGTTTTACCGCGCCGAGATTGCCGCCGCCCGGCTGGTGGCGGGCACGGGCTGCAATGCGGCAACCGGGCAATATGCGCTGCGCCCGCTGATTGCGGATGGTGTGATTGATCTCGATGATATCATCATTGATCTGAAGGCTGCCGTGTCGGGGGCCGGGCGGTCGTTGAAAGAAAACCTGCTGCACGCGGAATTGTCCGAAGGCTATCACGCTTACGGCGCGGGCGGGACGCACCGGCATCTGGGTGAGTTCGATCAGGAGTTTTCGCGCGTGGCGGGCCGCGAGGTGCGCGTGCAGTTCACGCCGCATCTGATCCCGGCCAACCGGGGCATTCTGGCGACGGTCTATGTGACGGGCGCGGCCGAGGCGGTCTATGCCTCGCTCGCGGCAGCTTACGCCGATGAGCCGTTCTTGCAGGTCTTGCCGATGGGGCAATTGCCCTCGACCCGGCACATCCGGGGGTCGAACTTCTGTCATATCGGGGTGGTGGGCGACCGGGTTGCGGGCCGCACGATTGTGGTAGCGGCCCTGGACAACCTGACCAAGGGTTCGTCCGGCCAGGCGCTGCAGAACGCGAACCTGATGCTGGGGCGTGATGAGACCTTGGGCCTCATGGGCGTGCCGGTCTTTCCTTAGTAGGGTCATGGTATGAAGGGCTTGAAGAAAAAACGCCGGATCCAGGTGATCGTGTTGCTGTTTGTCTGTCTGGCGCTGTCGACCGCGCTGATCGGTTATGCGATGCGCGACGGGATCAATTTCTTCCGCTCGCCCAGCGAAGTGGCCGAAGCCCCGCCAGGTCCGGCGGAGGTGTTCCGCATCGGTGGGCTGGTAGAAGAGGGCACGCTGGTGCGCGGTGAAGGCGAAACGATCACCTTCAGTGTGACCGACGGCGGGGCGTCCGTACCCGTGGCCTATACCGGCGTGTTGCCCGATTTGTTCCGTGAGGGCGAAGGCATGGTCGGCACCGGAAGTTTCATCAACGGCACCTTCCAAGCCACTGAAATTCTTGCCAGACATGACGAGACCTATATGCCCGCTGAGGTGATCGACGCGCTGAAGGAACAGGGTGTGTATCAGGACCCGAACGGGTAGCGCACGGTCGTTTCCAGCCAAATTAACCAATTCAGCGAACCCTTAATGGCGAATTTGTTCAGTCATTGAGGGCGGCATCATGCGCTCGGTTGAGACCATCGCAGACGAAATCATCGACCGCGAAGGCGGCTTTGTGAACGACCCCGCCGATCCCGGCGGGGCAACGAAATACGGCGTGACGATCCACACGATGCGGCGTCTGGGCCTTGATCTGGACGGCGACGGGCGGGTCACGGTTTCGGACGTGCGCCGGATCACCAAGCGGACCGCGCGCAAGATCTTTGTCGATCATTACTTCCACCGGCCCCGGATCGCGGCCCTGCCAGAACAACTGCAGGCCAGCGTGTTTGACATGTATGTCAACGCCGGGGCGAATGCGGTGAAAATCCTGCAGCGGCTTCTCAACAAGATGGGTCAGACCCTGGTCGTGGATGGCGCAATCGGGCCCAAAACGATCGCGGCGGCGCAAGCGGCGGCGGCTTTGGCCCCCGACCATATTGCCGACGCCTACGGGATTGCGCGTCGGAATTACTATTATGCGCTGGCCGATCGGCGGGCCGCCTCGCGCAAGTTCGCCCGGCGCCGCGATGGCGGCAAGGGGGGCTGGATCCGCCGCGCGGAAGAGTTCATTTCCGCGAAATACCACCTGAGCGATGACCAGCACCGCGAGCGGGTGTCTGGATGGGGATAGTCGGACAGGTTTTCTCGACCCTTTTTGGGGGCGAGCGTAATATCATCCGCGAAACCGCGGAGGTGTTCATCGAAAACGCCGAAGCCGGGGCGGACCGGCAGGCGGCGTTTCAACAGGCCGCGTTACAGCAATTTGCCGCTGAGTTCGGGATCGAACGGCGTGGGGTTTTTGACCGGTTCATCGACGGCGTGAACAGGCTGCCCCGGCCCTTGCTGGCGCTGGGCACGCTGGGGCTGTTGATCTCGGCGCTGGTCGATCCGGTGTGGTTCGCCCAACGCATGCAGGGCATTGCTTTGGTCCCGCAGCCGCTGTGGTGGCTGATGGGGGCGATTGTCAGCTTCTATTTCGGCGCCCGCCATCAGGTCAAAACGCAGGAATTTCAGCGCTCAATCGCGGCGTCTTTGGCGCGCACGCCAAAGGTCACGGCCAATATTGCGGCCC
This sequence comes from Pseudomonadota bacterium, assembly GCA_038530285.1. Lineage (GTDB taxonomy): Bacteria > Pseudomonadota > Alphaproteobacteria > Rhodobacterales > Rhodobacteraceae > JASJAR01. Next base: position 87,186 of record JBCBCY010000006.1, on the reverse strand, counting down.
TGCGCGCCCTTGAGGCGGGCGCTGAGGCCAGCGAGGTCGACCCCGAAGACGCCAACCCCGCACTCGACGACTGGAGGCACCGCGATGGGCACTGATTTGATCTTGAAACTCGTGGCAGATCACGGGCCCTGGGTCTTGCTGGTTTTCTACCTTTTGTACCGCGATTTGCAGAAGGATCTCGCGACGCGCGCGGTCCTCGACAAGAACACAACAACGCTTCTGGAGATGGCGACGATCATCAAGGAGCGGCTCCCCAAGGCGTAGGAAGGGCCATGAAGCCATTGATTATCGTAGATTATTTAAAAGAGTTTTTCATGGGCCGAGAGATGCAAAAGACTCTGGCCCGAAATGCGGAAGCGGCTGATCAATTGGACCGAGCCGTCAAAGAGATGTTGAAGAAATGAAACAGGCATTCACGCTATTTTTTCTGTTCTGCGGCGGGTTGATCGCCGTCGATGTCGTGTTCGGGTTCGGCGCGGCCTATGCCATCAGCTACGGTGCGATTTCGCTGATGGGGCTGATGATCTCAGGCACGTTTTTCTGGCTTTGGTACAAACGTGCGACCCCGCTGGCCCTGGGCATGTCGTTTTCCTGGGCAGGGGCATCGACTGTGATGGGCTGGTGGTGGCTATACCGGGTGTTTGAACGCCCTGAAGCGATGGAGGACAACGCCGCCCTGTTGGGCTTTGTGTCACTGTATTGTGTGGGCGCGATCCTGCATTTCGGGGTGATCCAGTCGTCGCTGAGTTTGCCGCGGGTGGCCTACATTTTCCCGGTCATCGGGTCGCTGCTGGTGTCACTTCTTATTCATATCACCGTTTAGGCGCGCGACACGGTAGCGCATCCGCTTGGATGTGGGCCCGGGGCGGGTTACCTACCCGACATGATAGTCGAACTCGGTCATTTCGCGCTGATCCTCGCCTTTGTTGTCGCCATTGCGCAGGCTGTTGTCCCGATGGTCGGGGCGCACAAAGGGTATCGCGGATGGATGGCGCTGGCCGAGCCTGCGGCCTCGGCCCAGATGCTGCTGCTGGCGTTTTCATTTGGCGCGTTGACGTATGCTTTTGTGACGTCGGATTTCTCGCTCAGGCTGGTGATGCTGAATTCGCACACCGACAAGCCGATGCTTTTCAAGGTCACGGGCGTTTGGGGCAATCATGAAGGCTCGATGCTGTTGTGGTGCCTGATCCTGGCGCTGTTTGGCGCGCTTGGGGCCTGGTTTGGCGGGGCGCTGCCCGAGACGCTGCGCGCGCGGGTTCTGGCGGTTCAAGGGGCTATCGGGGTGGCATTCCTGGCGTTTTTGATCTTTACGTCCAATCCGTTTTTGCGCCTTGAAATCCCACCCCTGAACGGCCGCGACCTGAACCCTTTGCTGCAGGACCCCGGCCTGGCGTTTCATCCGCCGTTTTTATATGTGGGCTACGTGGGCCTTTCGATGGCGTTTTCCTTCGCGGTCGCGGCCCTGATCGAGGGCCGGGTCGATGCCGCCTGGGGCCGCTGGGTGCGCCCCTGGACGCTTCTGGCCTGGACCAACCTGACCGTGGGCATCGCGCTGGGGTCCTGGTGGGCCTATTACGAACTGGGTTGGGGCGGTTTTTGGTTCTGGGATCCGGTGGAAAACGCGTCCTTCATGCCCTGGCTGATCGCGGCGGCCTTGCTGCATTCGGCCATCGTGGTCGAAAAGCGTGAGGCGTTGAAGGCCTGGACGATCCTGCTGGCGATCCTGGCGTTCGGGTTTTCGCTGATCGGGGCGTTCATCGTGCGCTCGGGCGTGCTGACATCGGTCCATGCGTTCGCCAATGACCCGGATCGCGGTGCCCTGCTGCTGGTGATCACGGGGGTGTTCATGGGCGGCGCGCTGACGCTGTTTGCGTTGCGATCATCGACGATGCAGGCCACCGGCGTGTTCCAACCGGTCAGCCGGGAAGGGGCGCTGATCGTCAACAACATCCTTCTGGCGGTGTCGTGCTTCGTGGTTTTTGTGGGCACGATGTGGCCGCTGATTGCCGAGATGTTATGGGGTCAGCGGCTGTCGGTCGGTCCGCCCTTTTTCAACGCCGCCTTCACGCCGTTCTTTCTGGCCCTCGGGGTGGTTTTGCCGTTGGCAGCCCTTCTGCCGTGGAAACGCGCCAAGCTGGGCCGTCCGGCGCGGTCGCTGATCCCGGCCCTTGTTCTGGCGGTTGCCGTGGGCGGTTTGGCCTATGCGGTGACCTCAGGCCGATCGGCGCTGGCCCCATTCGGCATCGCACTTGGGGTCTGGCTGGTGGCAGGCGCTGCGACGGAGCTTTGGACCCGCGCGGGTCGGGGCGCAATTGCCCAAAAGCTTCGGCGCCTTGCGACCCTGCCACGCGCCGACTGGGGCAAGGCGGTGTCGCATGCCGGCCTCGGCATCACCTTCATCGGGGTCGCCGCGTTGAGCGCTTATACGGTCGAAGACATTCGTGTCGCCAACCCCGGCGAAAGCTACAGCGTCGGGCGCTATGAGGTCACGTTGAACGATGTGCGCCGTTTCGAAGGGCCCAATTACCTGTCGACCATGGCTGAGATCAGCCTTTCGCGCGATGGTGCCCCGGTCGCGACCTTGTTTCCCGAAAAGCGGGTCTATCCGGTGGCGGGGATGCCGACCACCGAAGCGGCCATTCTCAACGGGGTGTTCCGCGACCTTTACGTGGTGATCGGCGACCCCCAACAGGGCGGCGGCTGGGCGGTGCGCGTCTTCATCAAACCCTTCGCCAACTGGATCTGGGCAGGATGCATCATCATGGCGTTGGGCGGCGTTCTGTCCCTGACCGACCGGCGCACCCGGGTCGCGGGCGGCGCGCGGGCGCGGCCCGTAAAAGCGGTACCGGCCGAATGATCCGGCTGGCGCTGATCCTTTTACTTCTGGGCGCACCTGCGTTTGCGGTTGAGCCAGACGAGATGCTGGCCGATCCGGTTCTGGAGGCCCGCGCCAATGCGCTCGACGATGAAATCCGGTGCGTGCAATGCCGGTCCGAAAACATCGCCTCGTCCAATGCGGATTGGGCTCGCGATGCCCGCCTGATGGTGCGCGCGCTGATTGCGGACGGGGCTAGCGATGCCGATGTGCTCGATTTTTTTGTCGATCGCTACGGCGAGGTTGTGTTGATGACCCCGCGCGCGCAAGGGGCCAACCTGGTCTTATGGGCCGCAGCCCCCTTGATGCTGCTGGTGGCCTTGGGCGCAAGCTTTGCCTATGTCCGCAGCCGGGCGGCGGCCCCGACGCCAGAGACCGATCTGAGCGATGACGAAAAAGCCCGCCTGAAAGAGCTGTTGGGCGGCTAGGGTCGGCGGCGGGCGCAGGCGCCAGACCACGCAGCTTCTGTTCGGATTTGGCGATAACGCGACGTTTGCCCTTTTGCGAACCGATCGGTTCACTTAAGTCTGGCACAGCGACCAGAAGGACATCCCATGGATTATCAGACCATCGGCCTTGCCATCACCGACGGGGTTGGCGTGATCACCTTGAACCGACCCGATGTGCGCAATGCGCTCAACATCCAGATGCGTGCGGAATTGCTGCATGCGGTCAAATCGGCAGAAAAATCTGCCCGGGTGTTGGTGATGACCGGCGCGGGCGAGGCGTTTTGTTCCGGCCAGGACCTGGGGGACCGGGCGTCGGCGGGGTCAGCTGACCTGGAACGGACGTTGCGCGACGAGTATATCCCACTTCTGAAGGCGATCTACGATTGCCCGCTGCCGGTGATTGCGGCCGTCAATGGAGCCGCCGCCGGGGCAGGGGCCAACCTGGCATTGGCCGCAGATGTGGTGATTGCGTCCGAACGCGCGGTCTTTTTACAAGCCTTCACGCGGATTGGGCTGATCCCGGACGCAGGCGGCACCTATTGGCTGCCCCGCCAGATGGGCTTTTCCAAAGCAATGGGGGCGGCCCTGTTTGCCGAGCCGATCACGGCACGCCAGGCGTCGGACTGGGGGATGATCTGGGAAGCAGTCGCTGATGCGGAATTCGACGCCCATTGGCGCGCGCGCGCGGCCCATCTGGCCGCGGGCCCGACCGAGGCTTATGCGCGCACCAAAGAAGCGCTGCGCGCGAGCTTTGACAATGACCTTGAAACCCAGATGCTTCTAGAAGCGCGTCTTCAGGGCAAAGCGGGCAAGACGCGTGACTTCCGTGAAGGCGTGATGGCGTTCTTGGAAAAACGCCCCGCGAAATTTGAAGGTCGGTGACCTGTTGGACCCGCTGGGGCTCTGCCCCAGACCCCGAGGTATTTCCGGCAAGAGGAACGAAAATTTTAGATAGATTTGTCTAAAATTTGCGCGGCCGGTATCCAAGACGGCTGGACCATGCCATAGCGGCAGCCCTTTTGCCTTCATCTCCCTTAAAATATCCCGGGGGGAGCGCGAAGCGCGGGGGGCAGAGCCCCCCAAGACCGTTTCTTAACGGTCTTCCACCTCGATGTAGTCGCGCTGGGTCGGGCCAACATAAAGCTGGCGCGGCCGGCCGATTTTCAACTGTGGATCGGCAATCATTTCTTTCCACTGGGAAATCCAGCCCACGGTGCGGGCCAGGGCGAAGATCGGTGTGAACATCGAGGTCGGGAAGCCCATCGCATCAAGGATGATGCCGGAATAGAAATCCACATTCGGGTAGAGCTTCCGCTCGGCAAAATAGGGGTCGTCAATCGCGGCCTGTTCCAGCACCTTGGCAACCTGCAGGGTGGGGTTGTTTTCAATCCCCAGAAGGTCAAGGACCTCATCTGCTGATTGCTTCATTACCCGCGCGCGCGGATCGAAGTTTTTGTACACCCGGTGACCAAAGCCCATCAGGCGGAACGGGTCGTCTTTGTCCTTGGCCCGCGCGATAAACTCCGGGATCCGTTCAGGCGTGCCAATCTCGCGCAGCATCTCGAGGCAGGCCTGGTTTGCCCCCCCATGGGCCGGCCCCCAAAGGCACGCAATCCCCGCAGCGATACAGGCGAATGGGTTCGCCCCTGAAGAGGACGCCAGCCGCACTGTCGATGTCGACGCGTTTTGTTCGTGGTCGGCATGCAGCGTGAAGATCCGGTCCATCGCGCGCGACAAGATCGGGTCGACCACATAATCTTCGGCCGGCACCGCAAAGCACATGCGCAGGAAGTTCGACGCATAGTCGAGGTCATTGCGCGGATACACGAACGGCTGACCGATCGAGTATTTATAGGCCCAGGCGGCAATCGTCGGCATTTTGGCGATCAACCGGATGGACGCGACCTCGCGCTGCCAGGGGTCGCTGACATCGGTGCTGTCTGGATAAAACGCCGACATCGCGCCAACGACGCCCACCATGATCGCCATGGGGTGCGCATCGCGCCGGAACCCGCGGAAGAAATTCTGCATCTGCTCATGCAGCATGGTGTGCATTGTCACCCGGCCTTCGAAATCCTCAAGCTGGGTTGCGGTGGGCAGATCGCCATAAAGCAGAAGGTAGCAGACTTCCAGAAAGTGAGACTTTTCGGCCAGTTGGTCGATTGGATAGCCCCGGTGCAGAAGCTCGCCCTTTTCGCCATCGATAAAGGTGATCGTGGAATCACAGGCTGCCGTCGAGGTGAAGCCGGGGTCATAAGTGAAGACATCCGCCTGGCCGTAAAGCTTGCGGATATCGATGACGTCGGGGCCCGCGCTTGGGCTCAGCAATGGCAGTTCAAGCGTCTTGCCGTCGATTGAAAGTGTCGCAGTCTTCTTCGCGTCGAGCATGCGGTCCTCCGGTCGGCCCCAATAGCCGATCCCGGCAGGGCAAATTGAATGTCAGGAAGCTGCGTCTTCGATCCGCGCGATGGTTTCTTCGCGCCCGAGGACCAGCATCATGTCGAAAACGCTTGGGGATACGGTGCGCCCGGCAAGTGCGGCCCGCATCGGCCCCGCAAGCTTGCCCATCTTGATGCCATTTTCGGCAGCACAGGCGCTGACAACCCCTTCAAGCGTGTCGCGGTCCCAGCTAGCATTTTGCAGGTGCGGCGTCAATTCACCCAGTATACGACGGGATGCCGAATTGAGTTGCTTTTGAGCTTTCTCATCTGGCTCGATCGGTCGGGTCTTCAGAATAAAGTCCGCTTTCTCAAGAAGTTCGACAAAGGTTTTCGCGCGATCTTTCAGCGAATACATCGCCCTTTGCAGCGCCATACCCTGGTCATCGGTCAGGTCGGCGCGCCCGCTGGCGTGCAGATATTCCAGCACTTCTGCTACGAGTGCAGCATCGTCGCTGACGGCGATGTGCTGTCCAGACAGATTGGCCAGTTTTGTGGTGTCAAACCGCGCCGGAGAGCGCTTGATGTCTTCAAGGTTGAACCATTCGAGCGCCTGTTCGGTGGTGAAGAACTCGTCATTGCCATGGCTCCAGCCGAGCCGCGCCAGATAATTGCGCATCCCGTCCGCGGAAAAGCCCGCCGCCTGGTATTCGGTCATGCTGACCGCACCGTGGCGTTTGGACATCTTCTTGCCGTCCTCACCGTGGATCAGCGGGATATGCGCCCAGGTCGGTTCGTCCCAGCCCATCAGCCGCCAGATCTGGCACTGACGCGCGGCATTGGTCAGATGATCATCGCCTCGGATCACATGGGTGATGCCCATGTCGAAATCATCGACCACGACGGCGAGCATATAGGTCGGCGTCCCGTTTGAGCGCAGCAGGATCATGTCGTCGAGCTGTTCGTTCTTCACCCGGACCCGGCCCTGCACGGCGTCTTCGATCACGGTTTCGCCTTCACGCGGGGCTTTCAGGCGCACAACGAAGGGTTTTTCGGGGTGCTTGTCGAGCGTGACATCGCGCCAGGGCGAGCGAAACAGGGTTGAGCGCCCTTCGGCCTTTGCCGCTTCGCGGTAGGCCTCGATCTCGGCCTGGGTGGAAAAGCACTTATAGGCGTAGCCGGCATCGAGCATGATCTGGGCGACCTCGGCGTGTCGTCCGGCGCGGGCGAACTGGCTGACCGCATCGCCGTCCCAGTCAAGCCCCAGCCAGGTCAGGCCTTCGAAAATCGCTTCGGTCGCTTCGGGGGTGGAGCGTTGGCGATCGGTGTCTTCGATCCGCAACAAAAACCGGCCGCCGCGACTGCGCGCGAACAACCAGTTGAACAGGGCTGTGCGGGCCCCGCCGATGTGCAGATAGCCCGTGGGGGAGGGCGCAAAGCGCGTTACGACCGGTCGGTCACCTGTGCTGTCGGACATGCGCTCGAGTTAACCTTTTGGAAACTATGCTTCAGCAAATGTTTCATCAGTTTCTAATCAAGCCGCCGGAAGGTGACAAGGGCAGGGTTCATGGACTTGCTGGAAGATCAGCGCGGCCACCTTTTCCCCTGGACGCCGGTGTTTTTCGCCGCTGGCATCGGGATTTACTTTGCGCTGGACCAGGAGCCCGGGCGCGTGATGTGGCTGGGCGTCGCGGGGCTTGCGGTGCTTGGGCTCGGGCTGATTTTGACCGTTTGGCGGGGCAGGGTTTGGCCGGTGGCGGCCCTTTTTGTTCTTCTGGGGCTCCTTGCGGCAGGTCAGCGCAGCCACTGGGTGGCCGAACCGGCGCTTGGATTTCGCTATTACGGGCCTGTGGAAGGCCGGATCATCGGGATCGACCGGTCTGCGTCCGACAAGGTGCGCCTGACGCTGGACCAGGTCGTTCTGGCGCGCATGGCGCCAGATCGCACCCCGGCCAAGGTGCGGGTGTCGCTGCACGGCGATCAGGCACATTTCACGGCCGAACCCGGCCGGATCATCGGGCTGACGGGGCATTTGTCACCGCCCAACGGACCGGTGGAGCCCGGCGGTTTTGATTTTCGCCGTCAGGCCTGGTTTCAAGGGCTGGGTGCTGTGGGTTACACCCGTGTGCCGGTGGTCACCTTGGCCCCACCGGACGGGGCGCGCGCGCTGTGGCTTTGGCGATTGCGCATGTCCATATCGGCCGAGATCAAGCGCGTTCTTCCCGGCACGCCGGGCGGGGTGGCGGCTGCGATCACAGTCGGCGACCGGTCGGGGATCCCGTTGGAGGTGATGGAGGATTTGCGGGCAGCGAATCTTGCGCATCTTCTGGCGATCTCGGGTCTGCACATGGGATTGCTGACCGGGTTCATCTTCGCCGCATTGCGATCTGGCCTGGCCCTGCTGCCTGCCGTGTCGCTGCGGATTGATGCCAAGAAGGTGGCCGCGGTTGTCGCCTTGATGGCGGGCGCGGTCTACCTGGCGCTGTCTGGCGGCAATGTCGCCACCGAGCGGGCCTTTATCATGGTCGCGGTCATGCTGGTGGCGGTGCTGTTTGACCGGCGCGCACTCAGCTTGCGGTCTGTCGCATTGGCCGCGCTGGTGGTGCTGGCGCTGCGGCCCGAGGCGCTGATGGGCCCGGGGTTTCAGATGTCGTTTGCCGCGACCACCGCGCTGGTGGCGGTGTTCGGCTGGATGCGCGACCGCAATGAGATACGCCAACGCATCCCTCGTTGGGCCCAAGGCGTGGTGGGGCTGGTGGTCTCATCGGTGGTGGCCGGCGCGGCCACCGCACCGATTGCGGCGGCGCATTTCAACCAGATCCCGCACTACGGGTTGATCGCAAACCTGCTGTCGGTGCCCTTGATGGGGGCTGTCATCATGCCATTTGCGGTTCTGGCGGCGGTACTCGCGCCGTTCGGGCTGCACCACATCGGACTTTGGATCATGGACCCGCCCATCCGCTGGATCGTGGGGGTGGCCGACCGGGTGGCAAGCTGGGATGGGGCGTTGTCATTTGTTCATGCCCCGCCGGGCTATGCACTGCCGATCTTTGCGCTGGGGTGTCTGGTGGTGATCCTTTGGCGCCATCCCACGCGCGTGGCAGGGGCGGCACTGGTTGTGGCAGCCGTTGTTCTTTGGGCCCACACGCCGCGCCCGGCTGTTCTGGTGTCGGACACCGGGGGCCTTGTCGGGCTGATGAAAACCGATGGTCGCGCGTTGTCGAAACCACGTGGTGACGGGTTTTCGGCGCGCAGCTGGCTGGAAAACGACGGTGATCCCGTGGTTCAGGCCGGCGCGGCCGAACGGGGCGGGTTCGAAGGCGAAGCGGGGCGGCGCGTGTTCCAGATTGGAACGATGCGGGCCATCCACCTGACAGGGCACGGCGCGCGCGACCGGCTGGCCGAAGCCTGTCGGACCGCCGATCTGGTGGTTTACTCCGGTCAGGCAGAGACGCCCGGCGACTGCAATCTGTTCGACCAGTCCCGGCTGCGCGAAACGGGTGCCTTGGCGATTTTCGAAGATGAAAATGGCGTGCGGATTGTCACCGCCGCCGACCGCGCAGGCCAGCGGCTGTGGAATTCCCGCGCGCGTCAGTAGGTGCGGATCAGCCCGACCAGCTTGCCCTGCACCTTGACCTGATCGTCCTGAAACAGGCGCGTTTCATAGGCGGGATTGGCCGCTTCCAGCGCGATGGTCGCGCCTTTGCGGCGGAACCGCTTCAGGGTCGCTTCATGGCCTTCGACCAGAGCCACGACGATATCGCCGTTTTCTGCCGTCGTGCTCTCGCGGATCACCACGACGTCACCGTCATTGATGCCCGCGTCGATCATCGAATCGCCTTTGACTTCAAGCGCGTAATGATGCCCCTTCGACGACAACATGGTCGAGGGCACGGAGACATCGTTCGATTTCTCGCTGATGGCCTCAATCGGGACCCCGGCGGCAATCCGGCCCATCAACGGCAGGGTCGTGGCGCCCTCTGCCAGGGGGATCGAATTGGCGGGCCGGTCGGGCCGGTCGCCTTCGATCACCTTGGGGACAAAGCCCCCGCCGATGCTGTCAGGCATTTTCACGATCTCAATTGCGCGCGCCCGGTGAGCCAGCCGCCGGATAAAGCCGCGTTCTTCCAGCGCCGTGATCAGCCGGTGGATGCCGGATTTCGACCGAAGATCCAGCGCATCTTTCATTTCGTCAAACGATGGAGGCACCCCGTCGCGCTGAACGCGCTTGTGGATGAACTCCAAAAGATCCAACTGCTTTTTGGTCAGCATAGCCCTTGCTCTCCTGCCACATATGGTGCGGAAACCCCGCACTCGTTCACGTCTGTTCTATGCGTGTTCTTGTTTTGTGTCAAGAATTTCGGTTACAGCGGCAAGATATCCACAGGATCGCCGACCTGGGCCGGGGGCGCGTCCGGCGCACGCACCATCAGGACATCGGCGTCCGCCATCAATGTCAGAAGGCTCGAATCCTGGCGGTCAAACGGCACGATCCCAGCAGGGGTGCGTTTGGCGCGCATGTAGTGTTCGCGCGGCCCGTTTTGCGCCAGCGCCTTGCCCAGACGGGCAGCCTCACGCGGTGCGGGTGCGGGGGGCAGGCCTTGCATGGCGGCCAGAACCGGCAGCATGAAAACATGGGCGCAGACGATGGAGGAGACCGGGTTGCCCGGCAGGCCCAGCATCATCGCGGCCCCCATCCGGCCCGCCATCAAGGGTTTTCCGGGGCGCATCAGGATCCGGTAGAAGGACCGTTCCATCCCGTGGGCGTCGGCCGCGTCAGCCACCAGATCGTGGTCCCCGACCGAGGCCCCGCCGATCGTCACGATCAGGTCCGCGCCCCGGGCCAGGGTGAAAGCCTGTTCGAGGGATTTCAGATCATCGCGCGCAATCGGCAAAACCCGCGCCGCGCCGCCTGCGGCATCTACCATGGCGGCCAGCGCAAAGGTGTTGGACGTGAAGATCTGGTCGTCGCCCGGGCGCTCACCCGGTTGCACCAATTCGTTGCCGGTGGCGATGATCGCCACGACGGGCTTGCGCGCGACCGGGACTTCGGGCGCGTTCATCGATGCCAGAAGCGCCACATCTGTGGGGCGCAACCGGCGCGGCGCGTCCAGCCGGAAACCGGCGTCGAAATCGCAGCCTTCGGGGCGGATGTACTTGCCGATCCAGTCATAGTCGGGCGCAAACCGCAGGGTCTGGCCGTCCACTTGAGCGTCTTCCTGAACGATGATGAAAGTGCCCCCCGGCGGGACCGGCGCGCCGGTGAAGATGCGCACCACTTCGCCGGGCCGCAGTTCGCCGAAAAACCCGGCCCCTGCGGCGGATGTGCCGACGATTTTGTATGTCGAGCCGCGGTTGGGTTCGGGGCCGGTGACCGCGTAGCCGTCCATTGCACTGGCATTGAACGGCGGCTGGGCCCGCGACGCGGTGACAGGCGCGGCCAGCACGCGGCCTGCCGCCCCACGCAGGGGGATCATTTCAGACCCGGTCGGTGTCACCAGCGCAAAAAGATGGTCCAGCGCTTCGGCGACCGTGATCACTTTTTCACCGTGGCAGGTTCACTGCCGGGCGCGGTGTAGCGGCCAGATTTGCCACCCTCTTTCAGCACCAGGCGGATGTCTTCTATCACCATGCCTTTTTCGGCGGCTTTGAGCATATCATAGACGGTCAAGGCGGCGACGGTGACGGCGGTCAGCGCCTCCATCTCGACGCCGGTCGGGCCAGTGGTCTTGACGGTGGCTTCAATGCGCACGCCGGGCCGGTCGGGATCAAGCGTGAGGTCAAGGGCCACTTTTGACAGCGCCAGCGGGTGGCACAGCGGGATAAGATCAGCCGTGCGCTTTGATCCCATGATGCCCGCCAGCCGTGCGACGCCCAGAACATCACCCTTTTTGGCATCCCCTTTGGCAACAAGATCAAGGGTTTCAGGCCGCATCTTCACCCACCCTTCGGCGACGGCCAGTCGTGCTGTATCGGATTTGGCCGACACATCGACCATGTGGGCCTGGCCTTGATCGTCAAAATGCGTCAGCGCCATCAGGCCGCTCCTATGACCGAAGGGGCCACGGGATTTGCCAGGATCGCGCGAGTTGCGGCCGCCACATCCGTCTGGCGCATCAGATGCTCGCCAATCAGGAAGGTGCGCGCGCCGTGGCCGGCGAGGTCGGCCAGGTCTTCGGGCCCCGTCAGCCCGCTTTCGGCCACCAGTAACTTGCCGTCGGGGACACGTTTGGACAACTGCCGCGTGGTATCCAGCGTGACATCGAAGGTTTTCAGGTTGCGGTTGTTGATGCCCAGAAGCGGGGATTTCAGCGCCAGCGCGCGGTCAAGTTCGGCCCCGTTGTGGACTTCGACCAGCACGTCCATATTCCAAGAAAAGGCAGCCTCTTCCAGCTCTTGCGCCTGAGCATCCGACACGCTGGCCATGATAATGAGGATCGCATCCGCCCCCCAGGCGCGGGCTTCTGCGACCTGATAAGTGTCATACATGAAATCCTTGCGCAGGGCGGGCAGGGCGGTGGCGGCGCGCGCCTGGGTCAGGAACGCAGGTGCCCCCTGAAAGCTTGGGGTGTCGGTCAGAACCGACAGGCAGGTGGCTCCACCGGCTTCATAGGCCCGTGCAAGGGTCGGGGGATCAAAGTCTTCGCGGATCAACCCCTTAGACGGGCTGGCTTTTTTGATTTCCGCGATCAACCCGTAGCAGGTGGCAGATGCCGCCTTGAGTGCTGCACAAAAGTCGCGCACGGGATCGGCGGCGTGCGCATGGGCTTCGATGTCTGCCAGGGGGCGGGCGGCCTTGGCGGCCGCCACTTCATCGAGCTTATAGGCTTTGATCTTGTCGAGAATGGTCATGGGCCAACCGATAGCGTGACCGCGCCGGGAAGGGAAGATAACGGCGTCTTCAAAAGGCGTATTCAAAAGGTAAGACAAATTCTGTTCGAACCGTATGAGACCGCAGCACCGGTGTAAGGGGGCTCTGCCCCCGGCCTGCGGCCTCCCCCGGAGTATTTTTGCCAGGATGAAGGGGCTGGGCCGCGCCTGCGAATGTGTTCGGTATCGGGTTTGGTTGTCAGGATGACGGGGTGCGACTGTTTTTGATCGGGTGGAGCGTCTGGTTTGCGGACTTGGCTGCCGATCGCGGCAACTTCGTAAACGTCCGCAATCGGCCTGATACTATCTAATCGATCCGTCTTACTGGGCTGCTTTGATCAAATCAGAGACATGAACACGTGCCGCGTCAACAACAGGGTAGCTGACTGCCCAGCCATCAAACGCAAGAAACAAGTCAGTTCCTCCCAAGAGGACTGCGTCTACGCCATTTTGATCGATCATATCTTGGCCAGCGTTGATAAATAGCTGCCGCTCATGATCTTCACATCGACCGCGTTTGGCCATCTGCATGTAGGCTTCACCAACTTTGCCGAGGGTGTCCGCGTCAGGCGTAACGAACGTCACAGTGTCGACCATCCCAAAGAGATGGCTCTGCATAGCAACATAGTTGCCCAAAATTCCGATCCGGTTCAAACCAGTGTTTGAAAAGTAAGACTTCAAGCTGTCCAACACACTTACCAGCGGTAACGACGACCGCGCCGCGAGTTCTTCAATACAAAAATGTCCCGCAACGGACGTGACTGCTGCAAAATCAGCCCCAGCACCCTTCAATATATCAACGTGTTTTGCAAAGATTGCTGATTGCGCTTCACGATTTCCGGCAATCAAATTCTCACTCAGGCTCTTAATGCTGGCATGAGAGATGGTGAGGTCTTGCTCTCCCATTTCTTCGAGAAAGAGTTGGTAATAATACGTTGTTGCTGCTGGCCCGATACCCCCAATCAATCCAATATGCATAATCAACGTCCTTTGATTTGACCGGTATTTTATACGCAGTAGCAGCCATTCGCCATGCCGCAGATTACCGACTAATTGGGTTCAAAGCGGACCTTGTGCGTCGCGCGAGGGGCGGCGTGTGCGGGTCTGCGTGGTCCTTCGCAGCCGGTCCCCTCAAGCGGAGGTCAGTACCGCCAACGCTTCGATCTTGGCCTTGGCAGCCCCGCTGTCGATGGCAACGCCTGCCATTTCCGCGCCGGTTTTCAGATCGGGTGCGGCCTCGGCAATCACCAATGCGGCGGCGGCATTCAAACACACCGCATCGCGGTAGGCCGAAGGTTCACCGGCCAGCAAGGCGCGGAAGGCGGCTGCGTTCTGGGCCGGTTCGCCGCCCATGATCGCCTCGAACGGATGCACCGGCAGGCCAGCGTCTTCGGGGTGAACCTTGCGCTGGGTCACCATATCGGCGTCCAGCACGGCCACATGGGTGACACCTGTGATGGTGATTTCATCGGTGCCGTCAGAGCCATGGACGATCCAGGCGGCGTCGGACCCCAATGCGGCAAGGGTTTCGGCCATGGGCATCAGCAGCGACGGAGAAAAGGCCCCGGTCAGCTGGCGTTTAACGCCTGCGGGGTTCGTCAGCGGCCCAAGGATGTTGAAGATCGTCCGGGTCCCGAGTTCGGCGCGCGTGGGCATCACGTGGCGAATTGCCGGGTGGTGCATGGGCGCCATCATAAAGCCGATGCCCACTTCGGCGATGGCGCGTTCGACCACGTCCGCTTCGACCATGACGTTGACGCCCATCTCAGACAGCGCATCCGCCGCGCCGGATTTCGACGACAGATTGCGATTGCCGTGTTTGGCAACCGTGACCCCGGCCCCTGCGACGACAAAGGCGGTCGCGGTCGAGATATTGAGCGTGCCTTTGCCGTCGCCGCCCGTGCCGACGATGTCCATCGCGCCCGCGGGGGCCGCGACCGGGTTGCACTTGGCGCGCATCACCGCGGCAGCGGCGGCATATTCGCCGACCGTTTCGCCGCGCGTTCGAAGCGCCATCAACAGACCGCCGATCTGGGATGGGGTCGCTTGCCCGTCAAACAGGGCTTCAAAGGCGGTTTCGGCCTCTTCCCGGGTCAGGGGGCGGTCGGCGGCAATCGCGATGAGCGGTTTGAGGGCCTCGCTCATGCCGGAACCTTGAGCGTTCGCAGAAAGTTCGCCAACAGCTTGTGGCCATGTTCGGATGCGATGCTTTCGGGGTGAAACTGGACCCCTTCGATGGGCAGGGTCTTGTGGCGCAATCCCATGATCGTGCCGTCATCGATCCAGGCGGTGATCTCAAGCGTGTCGGGCAGGGTGTCGCGTTCCACGGTCAGCGAATGGTAGCGCGTGGCCGCCAGCGGCGACGGCAAGCCGGCGAAAGCGCCCGTGTCGTTGTGAAAGATCGTGCCCAGCTTGCCATGAACGATTTCGCCCGCGGGCCCCACCGTGCCGCCGAAGGCTTCGCCAATGGCCTGGTGGCCCAGACAGACACCAAATAGCGGCACCCCTTCGGCCGCGGCGGCCTTCACGAGTGGCACGCAAATCCCTGCCCGGGCGGGGTCGCATGGCCCCGGGGACAAAACAATGCCGGCCGGCTTTAGCGCCAGGGCGTCCTCGACCGAAATCTCGTCGTTTCGGATGACACGTGTCTCAGCCCCCAATTCGCCCAGAAAATGGACCAGATTGAAGGTGAAACTGTCGTAGTTGTCGATCAGCAGCAGCATGTCATTCGTATCTCAGAAACCATTGTGACCCGTGGGTTTTGTCGGGTATACTTGTCAAAGAGGTGCCGACGCGCGTCAATGACTAAAAGGGCCTTTGGCTGATCTGGCCAGCAGACCCTGCCGGTCCGACGGCCAAACGGCACCCGGATGAGGCTGGCCCAGTAAGGGCGATATCGATGCGGAGGTCGGACGTGGCGTCCAAGTTTCTCAACACCCGGCGGCGCGAGTCGCTTTTGTCCACCGTTTGGGGGGGCATGTGGGGCATCGTGGTTGGCGGTGTGATCGTGACCGTGGCCAGCCAGTTGGCGGTGCGCCATGATCTGGTTCTGCCAAAACCCGTGGCCCGTGCGGTGGAAACCCCTGCGGGGACCGAGTTTGATCAGGCCCGCCCTGAAACCGACCCTGAACTGCCGTCCGAAGAAACGGTGCCGGCCGCTGATGTGGCCGCCGCGACCCCCGCGCGCCCCGGCCCAGCGGATGCCTCGCCACAGTTTGATACCACGCCAGCGTCTGCCCCCAGCACCCGGTTTGACGGGCCCGCCTCTCCTGACCGGCCCGATGTACCCGCAGGCGCGGATGTGGCGCTGACCAGCCGGGAGGCGTTGCGCCCCGAAACAGGCCTGGCCCCCGAAGCATCCGCACCCTTGCCGCCCGGGGTTGAACGCAATGTCAGCGTGGCCCGGACCACGCCCGAGCCCCCAGTAGAAGGCCCCCGGCCCGAAACCGCTGAGGCCGCCCCCCAAACGGTCGCCCCCGCAGCACCGCCCCCGGCACCGGTGGTGGCCGAAGCTGACGCGGCTGCCCCCGCCCTGGACGCCGCCCCCCCCGCCGTGGTGGCCGAAGTGGCACCAGACCAACCCCAGGCCGATCCGGGCGAGGCGCCGCTGGCAGAAGCCGCTTCCGCCGGAGCCCCCGATGTCGCGGGTCTGGACCCTGCGATCCCGGCGGCCCCTGCATCCGACGACACCGTAACCGCCGAGGTGCCCCAAACCGGTACCGATCCCGCGCCCGACGCCCCCGCGCCGGCTGCACCGGTGGCCGAGGCGCCGCAGAACGCGCCACGTGTTTTGGCCACCCCGGTCGTGCCCGAAGCCCCGGCTGAAGACGAAGTTGAGGTGGCCGTGGCCGAGGTGGAAAGCGCGCCCGACATCCGCACACCCGACGCCCCCAGCCAGCCGGCCGCAGCCGCCGATGTGCCGCAAACACCGCGAGCGGTTCGCGAAACGCCAACGCTGATCCAGACGTCCGAGCCACGCAGGATCGCGCCCGATACACAATCGGCCCAGGCCCTTGGGGTCGGCACACCGGCCGCGCGGCTGGGCTCAGATGATCAAGCCGACGTGGTGGCCGAGCCTGCGGGTGCAGCCCCCGCACCGACGGGCGCTTTGATGGCCAATCGTGCCGCGTTTAAGCCCAATCCGGACATGTCCAAACTGGCAGTGATCCTGACCCATGAAGGCAACGAATTGCCAGGGGCAGATGCGCTGTCTGGTCTTCCCGCCGAAGTGAGCTTTGCGGTTGATGCGCGCACCGCCAACGCCGGTGAGATCGCTGCCGCCTACCGTGCCGCGGGCCGCGAGGTCGTCTTGATCCCGTCCTTCCCGCCGCGTGCGACGCCACAAGATATCGAAGTCGCATTGGGGGCAAACCTTGCCGAGGTCCCCGGCGCGGTCGCGGTGATGGACCCCGGCTCGGCCGGGTTTCAAAACGACCGGTCCTCTGTGGGTCAGGTGATCGCGGTTCTGGCCGAAAGCGGCCACGGGTTGATCACCATGTCACGCGGGCTGAACCCGGCACAGCAGATTGCAGACCGGTTTGAAGTTCCAGCCGCGCTGATTTTCAACGACCTTGGACCGTCGGCCGATGCAAGCTCGGCGGCGCGTGCGCTGGACCGGGTGGCGTTCCGGGCCCGCCAGGAAACCGGGATCATCGTGCTGGGATCGGCAGATGCGGTCACCAAGGACGGCATCAAGGCATGGCTCGATGGGCGCTCGGCGGATGGGCTGCAACTGGCACCGGTCTCAGCGGTCATGGCGCCGCTGACCGACACTACAGCCGATGAAACAGAGGCGCCGGCCGACACCGGGGGTCTTCCCCAGGTGCGCCGTTTGCCGCAGATCCAGACCCAATCAAACTGACGGCCCCCGGGGTGGTTTCACCCTGGGTCAAATACTCAAATCAAGACTGTCGTGCGGCGCAGCCGCGCCTTTGGATCAGCGCTAAGGGAGCAGACGTCAGCTGTTGCGCGTGCCGTCAAAACGGGCCGCATCGGCGGCGGCGGCCCGGATCGCGCGGGACTTGTTGACGGTCTCTTCAAACTCCGCCTCCGGGTCACTGTCCCAGACCACGCCGCCGCCGGCCTGAATATAAAGACCTTCGTCTTTGACCACGGCGGTGCGCAGGGCGATGCACATGTCCATATCGCCCCGGGCCGAAAAATACCCCACGCCGCCGCCATAGACGCCGCGCTTTTCGGGTTCCAACTCGTCGATGATCTCCATCGCGCGCACCTTCGGCGCCCCTGACACGGTGCCAGCAGGCAGGCCCGCCAACAGGGCCGACAGGGCATCCTGGCCATCTGACAACTGGCCGACGACGTTCGAGACGATGTGCATCACATGCGAATACCGCTCGACGATGAACTCTTCGGTGGGTTTCACGGTGCCGATCTTGGCCACCCGGCCCACGTCGTTGCGCCCCAGATCAAGCAGCATCAGATGTTCGGCGCGTTCTTTTTCGTCCGCCAGAAGATCGGCTTCCAGCGCGCGGTCATCCTCGGGCGTCTCGCCACGTGGGCGGGTGCCTGCGATGGGCCGGATCGTCACCTCGCCGTCCATCACGCGCACCAAAATCTCGGGGCTGGCGCCGATGACCTGAAAGCCGCCGAAATCGAAATAGAACATAAACGGCGACGGGTTGGTCCGCCTGAGACTGCGATAAAGCGAAAAGGGCGGCAGCGGGAAATCCTGGCGCCAGCGCTGGGATGGGACCACCTGAAAGATGTCACCTGCCTTGATGTAGTCGCGCGCTTTCTCAACCGCGGCCAGATAATCGTCCTTGGTGAAGTTCGACACCGGTTCGGGCTGTGGCGCGGCCTCGCCCAGCTGGCGTGTCTCAGACGGAGCAGGGCGTTCGAGATCGCGCACCGCATCCATCACCCGTTCGGCAGCCTGGGCATAGGCGGCCTTGGCCGTCAGACCCGAGGGGGCCCAGGCGGGGGCCACCACGGTGACCTCGCCTTTCACACCGTCAAGCACCGCCACGACTGAAGGGCGAAACATCACCGCATCGGGCAGGTCCAACGGGTCGGGGTTTACATCGGGCAGCCGTTCCACCAACCGGATCATGTCGTAGCCCAGATAGCCAAAAAGCCCTGCGGCCGCGGCGGGCAAATCGGCGGGCAGATCGATCTGGCTTTCGGCGATCAGCGCGCGCAGCGCATCCAGCGGCGGGCCAGCCACAGGCGCGAACGCATCGCGGTCGAACCGGGCCGTCCGGTTGATCTTTGACGTCTCGCCGCGGCATTGCCAGACCACGTCGGGCTTCACCCCGATGATCGAATAGCGTCCACGCGTCTCGCCCCCGGTCACGCTTTCAAGGATGAAGGCGTCGCGCCCATCGGCCCCGCCAAGCTTCAGCATCAGCGACACCGGCGTGTCGAGGTCGGCGGCCAGCCGCGCAAACACCACCTGGTTCGCGCCCGCGTCGAAGCCTTTCGCGAAGGCGTCAAAAGAGGGGTTGATCTCGGCCATCAGGGGAACTGGGAATGGACAGCGTTGATCGCGGCCTGGTCGATGTCGACACCAGCGCTGTCGCGGGCAGCTTCCATGAACCCGATCAAAAGATCGTTGGCCAAAGACTGCGCTACCTGACCCGACAGGGCGGCGCGAATTTGGGCGCCGTCTTCGTCGTCTTCAGCCGGGGGGTGCACCGCATCAAGGCGGGCCACAAAGGCCTGGCCGGGCGCTTCGATGACGCGGGTTTCGCCGGGGACCATTTCAAACAGGGTGGGCAAAAACGTCGCCGGCGTGCCGTCGATAAAGCCTGACCGGAAAAGCCCGGTGTCGGTGCCAAAGAGCGGCGCGCCACCCGGTGCGGGCGTGTCGATGCCAGCCTCGGCAATCTCGGCGGCGCGTGCGGCCAGCCGGAAGGACAATTCCTGGGTGCGCCAGGCCGCGGCCACATCGTCGCGCACATCTTGCAATGGCTGTAGCGCGGGCGGTCGGGTTTCATCCAGGCGCAGGGCCGCGATGCCGCCATCTTCCAATTCGATGATCTCGGGAAAATCACCGTCCGTGACCTGCGCGGCGGCCTGCCGGATGGCCTCATAACCCGCAAGGCCCGCGTCGACCCCGGGGCGCCAATCGAGGCCCGTCAGGGTCAGTTCGGTCTCACCGGCCAGCTCTTCCAGCGTCGCGCCCCCGGCCAGCAGGTCGTCCACGGGCGAGATTTCATCCAAGATCACCCGGCGCGCGCGGTCGGCGGCAATCTCTTCGCGCAATTCGTCGCGCACCTCGTCAAAGGTGACGGATGTCGTGGGGAAGATCGCATTCATCCGCAGGATCGCAAATCGCCCGTTGTCTTCGACGGGGCCAACAAGACCGGGCGCGTCGAGGGCAAAGACCTCCGCCCCGGCACCACCCAGATCCCGCTCGGTCACATCGCCAAGGTCGACGTCAGCCAGCGTGATGCCGCGTTCTTCCACGAGCCCGTCAAACGTGACCTCGCCCCCGTCGAGCCGCGCCCAGGCGGCGTCTGCGTCGGCCTGTTCCAGAAAGAACAGGCGCTCGACAAGGCGCCGTTCGGGCGTTTCCAAACTGTCGCGGCGTTCTTCGAAAATCTCTTGCAACATCGCCTCGTCGATCTCGACGCCGTCGATCAGCATGTCCGGCGTTAGGGCCGCGATGGTCAAAACCTTGGTCTCGGCCAGGGTGAACATCTCGGCATTGTCGGCATGAAAGGTTTCCAGTTCAGCCTCGGTCGGCTCGGGCACAGGCTCTGCCAGATGCGCCTCGGTGATTTCGGCCCAGGTCACGTCGCGCTCTTCGCGCAGGAATGTCATCAGCGCATCGACGTAAGGGGCAGGGGCCGCGATGCCACCTGCGATCGCGGCCTGCACGATCTGGCTGGAAATGTCGCTGCGCAGCGTGTCTTCGTAATCGGACACGGTGATGCCGCTGCGCTCGAGGGTGCTTTGATAAACCTCGCGGTTGAACGCTCCGGAATTGTCGATGAACGCCCGGTTTGAACTGATTTCCTCAGCGATGCGCGTGTTGCCGACCGACACGCCGGCCTGGCTGGCTTGATCTTGCAGCGCGGCCGCCCCCACAAGGCGCGACAGAACGGCTTGATCGATGCCGAACTGGCGCGCCTCAGACAGGGGGATCGCGCGGCGGGTCTGGGCCTGCAGGGCGCGCAGTTCCTGGTTCAGACCGGCCGCATAGTCCTGCACCGTCACTTCGGCAGACCCGACACGCGCCACCGCGGCCCCGCCGCCGGTAAAGCTTGTCGCCCCAAAGCCCATCAGGCTGACGACCAACAGACCAAGGATGATCCAAACCGCTGTTTGCGAGGCTTTGCCCTTGCCCTTGGCCATGTGGCGACCTTTCCCAAAAATTCCGTTCCGAGCGTCTTTATCGGCCCCCCGAAGGCCCGGCAAGCCTTAGCCGAGCGCCTTGAGCCGCGCCATCAGATCTTCCAGCCCTTCGACATCCGAATTGGCAAAGGCAAAGCGCAGCTCGCCCGCGCCGGCGGGGTCGCCTTCGGGGCGGAACATCGTGCCGGGCAAGGCCAGCACATGGGCCTTGTCGACAAGAAGTTTCGCCAGATCGGGCGAGGGGATGTCGAACGGGTGCTCGACATAGGCAAAATACGCCCCGGCCCCCAGGCAGCGCCAGCCGTGCTGCCGGTTCAACCCGGTCACCATCGCGCGGCGGCGCGCCAGGATCTCGCGGCGTTCACCCGCCAGCCATTCGCCAAGATGCTCCATTCCCCACAGCGCGGCGTACTGGCCAAGCTGGGGCGGGCAGATGGTGACGGTATCAAGAAACTTTTCGACCTGGGCCAGACGCCGCGGCGCAGCACAGATCGCGCCGACGCGGTGCCCGGTCAGCCGGTAGGCTTTGGAAAACGAATAAAGGTGGATCAGCGTGTCATCCCAGGTGGGATCGACAAACAGCCCATGGGGTGGGCCGTCAACGCCGTGAAAATCGCGGTAGGTTTCATCGACAATCAGGGCCAGCCCCGTCTCGCGGCACAGATCGCGGAAGGCGCGCAGGGTCTCGGATGTGTATTCGACGCCGCCGGGATTGTTGGGCGTCACCAGCGCGATGGCCCGCGTGCGATCATTGATCAGGGCGCGCGCGGTGTCTGCATCGGGCGCCAGGCTCGCGTCGGTGGCCAGTGGCACGGCGCGAATGCCCGACATATCGAGCCACATTTTATGGTTGAAGTACCAAGGTGTTGGCAGCAAAACCTCATCCCCGGGTTCGGCCAATGTGGCGACGGCGGCGGCAAAGGCTTCGTTGCAGCCTGCCGTGATCGCCACCTGGGCGGGCGCGACGGTGCCACGGTAGATAGCAGAGGTTTGCGCGGCCACCGCGTCGCGCAGGGCAGGCAGCCCCAGAACGGGGCCGTAAAGATGCACCTCCGCGCGGGTGCGGATCATCTCGGCCATGGCGTCGCGCATCGCCTCGGGCGGGGGGGCCACAGGCGCGGCCTGGCTCAGGTTGATCAGCGGTTTGTCGTCTGGAAAGCGCTTGCCTTCGATCCAGCGGCGCGCCTCCATCACTGGGGGGGCTTCGGTGGCGCGGATGTTGGGATTGAACGGGATCATGGCGCGGCCCGGCCTCGCCACACGGCGGCGGCCATGCGACCCGTTTTGGGGTCACCCTGGTTCAAATACTCAATTGGCGCGCGGCTGCGGCAGGTCACGCGGTCAGTCCCCGGCCCGGTAGGGTTCGACATATTGCAACGCCATGTCCCAGGGGAAGAAAATCCAGGTGTCCTGGCTGACCCCGGTGATAAAGGTGTCGGTCTGCTTTTCGCCTTCTGGCTTGGCGTAAACGCAGGCGAAATGGGCATTGGGGTAATGCGCGCGCACCAGTTCGAGGGTTTTGCCGCTGTCGACCAGATCGTCGATGACCAAAACGCCGGTGCCATCGCCCATCAGCGCCGCATCGGGGGCCTTCAACACCTCGGCTTCGCGGCGCTGGTCGGCTTTGCCGCCGCCGGAGTGGTAGGATTTCACGCTGATGGTATCCACGGTGCGGATGTCCAACTCGCGCGCGATGATCATCGCCGGCGCCATGCCGCCCCGCGTGATCGCCACGACCGCTTTCCAGGCGCCATCCTCGCCGGGGCCGCGTTTGTCCAACCGCCAGGCCAATGCGCGGGCATCGCGGTGGATCTGGTCCCAGGAGACATGAAAGCCTTTTTCATGCGGCAAACGGTCGGTCATCAGTCAGGCTCCTTCAGGGCAGGGCTCAAGGCAGGGCTCAAGGTAGGGCGATACGCAGGCCCAAACCGGCCATGAGCACCCCAAACGTACGATCAACCCCGGTCTTCATGCGCGCGTAAGCCGAGCGCGGACCGGGCAGGGAAAACAAACGTGCGACAAGCACGTACCACAAGGTCTCGTTGACAAAGATCACCACCATCACCAGCGCCAGCATGGACAGGGGGGTGTCGGGCGGGACGAGCCCGACAAAGACCGCACCAAAAAACACCGCAGGTTTCGGATTGGCAAGCTGCACGCCAAGCCCTTTGACAAACGCCGCGCCCAGCGATCGGGGCAGGGCCGTGTCGGACAGCGCAGGCAAGGGGGTGGTGGCATGGCGCCAGGTCTGGACGGCGATCCAGATCAGAAAGATCCCGCCGGCCACTTTCAGGGCGGTGAACAGGGCCGGCACGATCTGGAACAACACGGCCAGACCCGCCAGAGCCGCCGTGGCCCAGACCACCGCCCCCACCCCAAAGCCAATCGCAAGACCAAGCGCGGGGCGAAATCCTTCGGCGGCGGCTGTGCGCACGGACACCACAAAGGACGGACCCGGCGAAATGGCCGCCAGCAGATGCACCACCGCGATGGTCAAAAACACCGCAACCGTCACGGCGACCGCTCCAACACCAACCGCAGGCCAAGGCCGCCAAGGATCACTGCAGTGACCCGCTCAAGCGCCTTTTTTGCGGCCAAGAGGGGCTTGGCGATGCCGGTGGCCGCGATCGCATAGGCCAGCACGCCGTAGGCCACGATCTCGATCGCGACATGGTTCAAGGCTACGGCGAACCGCGCCAGGGTCGACATGTCGGCGGGGAAAATCACCACCAGAACAGCCCCGGCAAAGAGCATGGATTTGGGGTTTGACAGGTTCACCAGAAGCCCCGTCCGTATGGCGCGGCCGGCCGGGACGCTGACGTCGCCCAAAGGGTCTGCTGCATGGCGCCATGTGGTCCAGGCGATATAGATCAGATAGGCCGCACCGGCTATTTTCAGCGCGCCGTAAGCCCATGGAAACAGGGTGAAAACTGCATCAAGACCGAAAAGGGCTGCCAGCGTCCAGCAGGCCGCCGCGGTCGCCAAGCCCAGTCCGGTCAACGCACCTTCGCGAAACCCGCCCCGCAGGCTTGCCCGGATGCAGACCAGCATGGCCGGGCCGGGCGAGATCAGGGCCGCCAGCAAAGCCAGATTGAATGCAAAAAAATGGGCCCAGTCCAAAGATCACGTCCCCCCGGGGTGGTCAGACGCAGGTTTAGCCTCGCCAGTCAGCCCCCCGCAAGAGCCTAACTGCGCGACAGATCCGGCGCATCGGGGTTTTTCATGCCGATGACGTGATAGCCCGCGTCCACATGCATCACCTCGCCGGTGACCCCGCTGCCAAGGTCTGACAACAGGTAGAGCGCCGAGCCGCCGACATCGTCGATGGTGACGTTCCGGCGCAGGGGCGAATGGTACTCGTTCCACTTCAGGATATAGCGGAAATCGCCGATGCCCGAGGCCGCCAGCGTCTTGATCGTGCCCGCTGAGATGGCGTTGACGCGGATACCGTCGCGGCCGAAATCTTCGGCCAGATAGCGCACGCTGGCTTCCAAAGCGGCCTTGGCCACGCCCATCACGTTATAGTGTGGCATGACCTTTTCGGCCCCATAATAGGTCAACGTCAGCATCGCGCCGCCATCGGTCATCATCGCGCCTGCGGCCCTGGCCACGGCGGTGAAGGAATAGACCGAAATGTCCATCGACATCAGGAAGTTGTCGCGGGACGTATCGACATAGCGGCCGCGCAATTCGTTTTTGTCGGAAAACCCGATGGCGTGAACCAGAAAATCAAGCCCGCCCCAGCGGTCCTGCAGCGCGGCAAACAGCGCATCAATGGACCCTGCATCGCCCACGTCACAGGGTAAAACGATGTCCGAGCCCAGCTCTGCGGCCAAGGGATCCACCCGTTTTTTGAGCGCATCCCCCTGGTAGGAAAACGCCAGCTCTGCGCCCGCACCCGACAGGGCCTTGGCGATCCCCCACGCAATGGACTTGTCATTGGCAAGCCCCATGATCAGGCCGCGTTTTCCCGCCATTAAACCGGTTGTCATTCGACCACCCCTTTCGCCCGTCGTCGCCGCATCGTAATGCAGCGCTCTACGCCAATTGGCGCGGCCCAGCAAGGGTCGCCCCGGGCTTGTTCCGCACCGCATCGCACTATGTCGGGGCGAAGGGGAACGGCCCGTAATAAGAAGGAACGCTTATGCAGCGGACAGGTATTTTTGCCGGTGATGATCCGGTCCGGCTGGTCGAAAGCTGGATGAACGCGGCGGCTGAGCAGGAAATCGCCGACCCGAATGCGGCCGCCCTGGCGACGGTCGATCGCGCGGGCATGCCAAATGTGCGGATCATCCTGATCAAGGGGATCGAAGCGGACGCTTTCGTGTTTTACACCAATTACGAGGGGACAAAGGCGGGCGAGCTGGCCGCCACCCCAAAGGCCGCCTTGTCGCTGCATTGGAAAACCCTGAAGCGTCAGGTGCGCATTCGCGGCACCGTTGAAAAGGAAGACGGCCCGATTGCCGATGCGTATTACGAAAGCCGTGCTTTACAAAGCCGGTTGGGCGCATGGGCCTCTCCGCAGTCGCGCGCCATCGGGTCGCGCGACGAACTGCTCGCTCTGGTTGAAACGGCCAGCCAGACCCATGGGGATAACCCGCCGCGTCCGCCCCATTGGGGTGGGTTTCGCGTGACACCGCTTGAGATCGAGTTTTGGGCCGACGGCGACTTCCGGCTTCATGATCGCTACTTTTGGCGCCGCGAAACGCCGCGTTCGGATTGGAGTGTGACGCGGCTGGCGCCTTGAGAATCGCTAGCGCTAAAGTTGAATTGCACCGGAGCGTTCAATTTAGCTTGCGCTAGAGGGGCCTGTTGGCACAAATTAAGAAAAAATCCGGCCAAAAGGCCGCTTGGGATGACAGTACTGTGAATTTCGACTCAGACGAAGACCTAGTGACGGTCTCAGGCACCGTAAAATGGTTCGATCCGGGCAAGGGCTTCGGATTCGTGGTCGCCGACACCGGCGGTCCTGATATCCTCCTGCATGCAAATGTTCTGCGGAATTTCGGCCAGTCCTCGGTGGCGGATGCCGCCGGGATCGAGGTCACGGTACAGAAGACTCAAAGGGGTATTCAGGCCGTTGAGGTCCTGCGGATCGATCCGCCATCGCCGGTGATTGACGGCGAGGCGATCCCGGACATCGGCCCTGATGTGGACATGTCGGTGCCGTTGGAGCCTGCGCGCGTCAAATGGTTCGATAAAGCCAAGGGCTTCGGATTTGCGAATGTCTTCGGGCGCGGCGAAGATGTGTTTTTGCACGTCGAAGTGCTGCGCCGGTCCGGCCTGGCTGAACTTCAACCCGGTGAGGCCGTCAGCTTGCGGGTTGTCGAAGGCAAGCGTGGCCGCATGGCCACCCAGGTGACCAGCTGGGAAGCCGCACTTCCCGATCACGAAGAGGAATGATGCGCGCCCTTCTTGCGGGTGTTCTTGTCGCGCTTGCGGGGCCGGTTGCTGCCAGCTGTGCCGATGACACCGTCGAACTTCGCGGCGATTTCGGGGCGGCACGCTTCACGGTCGAAGTCGCCGATGACGCCCAGGAACGCTCGCTTGGGTTGATGAACCGCGAGACGATGCCGACCAGCGCGGGGATGCTCTTTGTTTATCCTGCGCCGCAACGCGCGGGCTTCTGGATGAAAAACACCCTGATCCCGCTGGATATGATCTTTGCCGATGAAACCGGTACGGTCATTAAGATCCATGAAAACGCGGTTCCGCTGGACGAAACCCTGATTGACGGCGGGGCGGGCGTGAAGTTTGTTCTTGAGATCAACGGCGGGCTGGCGGGCCCCATGGGGATCGCCGAAGGCGCGCAGATGCGCCATCCCTCGATCCATGACGCCGGAGTGGCCGCCTGGCCCTGCGAATAGGGCTTTCCAGCGGCGTGGCACTTATGTAAGACGCCGCCAGTGTGTCGGGGCGTGGCGCAGTCTGGTAGCGCACCTGTTTTGGGTACAGGGGGTCGTGAGTTCGAATCTCGCCGCCCCGACCACATATCGGCCCTTGGGCCAGGTCCGACATCAACACCTAGATATGGTAGGCCGCTTGGCCGCCGGGCAGATCCGAATCCTGCCGGAGCCTGAACCACCACAAGATATGATGGCAGCCTGCGGCGGCCCGGTGTGGTGGCTATCGTTGGGTTGCGATCATGTACGCGGCGGCGGCTTGGGCGGTTTGACCGTGACCTGCAGGACTCACTTCGTGCGCTGTGCTTGCCCGGTACACCCTCGGCGTTAATCCACAGAGGCGTTTGATAAGCGCTGAGTTTCAAGGCTGCTGCCTTCAGCCAAATCCTCAAGCAATCAAGCTAAGTCAGCCGCTTTGCATGGCTTTTCCGACCACGGTGCTGCGGGCTGAAGTGTGGACGCAGATCAGCCCCATCTGGGGAGGAATCGAAGGTTAATGCGGGCTGCAAGATCACCCCGGTCGCGTCAAACAAATTTTCTTACATTTGCGTTACATTTTTCCGTTGACGGTTTGTGGTCGTATACGTCAGGTTGTGCTGGCTGGCAGGCGGGCTACTACATCTTGTGGCTTGGGGACGCCAGGCAGAACCACGCAGAGAAACCGACAGGCCTTGGCCATGTCGGTGTGCCCTGGACCTTTTGTCCGGACACCGTGGTGCTTTTGTCCCCGCAAACGGCCGGCAGGAAACCAGACGGGCGCCCGCGCATCAAAGACGGGACCCCGCGAATACGGAGATGAGGCAGTTATGCAGATCGAACGGCGGTTCACCAAGGCAGGCAAAGACGCATACGACGGGATTGAGTTCACTACGACGTCGTCGGAAATCCGCAACCCCGACGGGACCGTCGTGTTCAAGCTGGACGATGTGGAAGTGCCCACAAGCTGGAGCCAGGTGGCGTCCGACGTGATCGCGCAGAAGTACTTCCGCAAAGCCGGCGTGCCGACCGACTTAAAGCCCGTCAAAGAGCGCGGCGTGCCCGAATTCTTGTGGCGTAAGGCGCCCGCGGGCGACGAGACGACCGGCGAAACCTCCGCCAAGCAGGTGTTTGACCGTTTGGCCGGGGCCTGGACCTATTGGGGCTGGAAGGGCGGCTATTTCAGCACCGAGGCCGACGCCAGCGCCTATTACGACGAAATGCGCCACATGCTGGCCACTCAGCGCGCGGCCCCCAACAGCCCCCAGTGGTTCAACACCGGGCTGCATTGGGCCTACGGCATCGATGGGCCAAGCCAGGGCCATTACTATGTGGATTGGAAGACCGGCAAGCTGACGAAGTCGAAATCGGCTTATGAGCATCCCCAGCCCCATGCCTGCTTTATCCAGTCCTGTGCCGATGATCTGGTGAATGACGGCGGCATCATGGACCTGTGGGTGCGTGAAGCGCGCCTGTTCAAATACGGCTCGGGCACGGGGACGAACTTCAGCCACCTGCGCGGCGAGGGCGAGAAGCTGTCGGGCGGGGGCAAATCCTCGGGCCTGATGGGCTTTTTGAAGATCGGCGACCGTGCGGCGGGGGCGATCAAGTCGGGTGGCACCACGCGGCGGGCGGCCAAGATGGTCATCGTGGATGCGGACCACCCCGATATCGAAGATTTCATCAACTGGAAGGTCATCGAGGAACAAAAGGTCGCGTCGATCGTGGCGGGGTCCAAGATGCACGAGCAGAAGCTGAATGCGCTGTTCGCCGCTATTGGCACTTGGGACGGCGCCGAAGAGGATGCCTATGATCCCAAGGTAAACCCGGCCCTGAAAGACGCCGTGCGCGATGCCAAGAAAGCCGCGATCCCGGAGACTTACGTCAAGCGCGTGCTGGATTATGCGCGCCAGGGCTACGCGAGCATCGAATTCCCGACCTATGACACCGACTGGGATTCAGAAGCCTATTCCAGCGTGTCGGGCCAGAATTCCAACAACTCGATACGGGTGACGGACGCCTTTTTGCAGGCGGTCAAGGATGACGCGCCGTGGGAATTGCTGAACCGCAAGGATGGCAGTGTCGCCAAAGAAATCAGCGCCCGCGATCTGTGGGAACAGGTGGGCCATGCGGCCTGGGCCTGCGCAGATCCCGGCATTCAATACCATGACACCGTGAACGCCTGGCATACCTGCCCCGAAGACGGTGAAATTCGCGGCTCAAACCCCTGTTCGGAATACATGTTCCTCGATGATACGGCCTGTAACCTGGCCTCGATGAACCTGCTGACCTTCCTGAAGGACGGCGTGTTTCAGTCAGCAGATTACATGCATGCGACGCGTCTGTGGACCCTGACGCTGGAAGTGTCGGTGATGATGGCGCAGTTCCCATCCCAGGAGATCGCGCAGCGGTCCTATGACTTCCGCACGCTGGGGCTGGGCTATGCCAATATCGGTGGCTTGCTGATGAACATGGGCTATTCCTATGACAGCGACGAAGGCCGTGCCCTGTGCGGGGCGCTGACCGCGCTGATGACGGGCGTGTCCTATGCGACATCGGCTGAGATTGCTGGCGAGTTGGGCGCTTTCCCGGGCTACACCCGCAACGCCGACCATATGTTGCGCGTCATCCGCAACCACCGCCGCGCGGCCCATGGGGCGACCGAAGGATATGAGGCGATCAATGTCGCCCCTGTCGCGCTGGACGCAGCCAATTGCCCTGACCAGGCCCTGATTGATCTCGCCAAGGGCGCCTGGGACGAAGCGCTGGCGCTGGGCGAAAAGCACGGCTACCGCAACGCCCAGGCCACCGTGATCGCACCCACCGGCACCATCGGTCTGGTGATGGATTGCGACACCACGGGGATTGAGCCCGACTTTGCGCTGGTGAAGTTCAAAAAGCTCGCCGGTGGTGGCTATTTCAAGATCATCAACCGGTCGGTGCCAGCCGCCCTTGAAAAGCAGGGCTACGGGTCGGCCGAGATCGAAGAGATCATCGCCTACGCGGTGGGTCACGGCACCCTGGGCAATGCGCCCGGCATAACCCACACCGCCCTTTTGGGCCATGGGTTTGGACCCGCCGAGATCGAAAAGATCGAGGCGGCCCTGCCATCAGCTTTCGACATCCGGTTTGTGTTCAATCACTGGACCCTGGGTGAGGATTTCTGCACCGGCACCCTGGGCATCCCTGTCGAAAAGCTGAACGATCCATCGTTTGACTTGCTGCGTCACCTTGGGTTTTCGAAGGCTGACATCGACGCGGCCAACGATCATGTCTGCGGAACGATGACGCTGGAAGGTGCGCCGTTCTTGAAAGACGAGCATCTGAGCATCTTCGATTGCGCCAACCCCTGCGGCAAAAAGGGCAAGCGCTTTTTGTCCGTGGACAGTCACATCACCATGATGGCGGCAGCACAGTCGTTTATCTCGGGCGCGATCTCGAAAACGATCAACATGCCCAACGATGCGACGATCGAGGATTGCAAAGCCTCTTACGAGCTGTCCCATAGTCTTGGCATCAAGGCCAATGCGCTTTACCGCGATGGGTCGAAACTGTCCCAGCCCTTGGCGGCAGCCCTGGTCGAAGACGATGACGAAGCCGCCGAGACGCTGGAAAGCGGGTCGGTGCCCGAAAAGGCCGCCGTTCTGGCCGAAAAGATCGTCGAGAAGGTGATCGTCAAGGAAATCGCACGCGACCGCGAAAAGCTGCCGCAGCGGCGGCGCGGCTACACCCAGAAAGCCATCGTGGGCGGGCACAAAGTCTACTTGCGCACCGGCGAATATGCCGACGGCAATCTAGGCGAGATTTTCATCGATATGCACAAGGAAGGCGCGGGCTTCCGGGCGATGATGAACAACTTCGCCATTGCGGTGTCGGTGGGCCTGCAATACGGCGTGCCGCTGGAAGAATTCGTCGACGCCTTCACATTTACCAAATTCGAGCCTGCCGGAATGGTGCAGGGGAACGAGACCATCAAGAATGCGACCTCGATCCTCGACTACGTCTTCCGGGAACTGGCGGTGTCCTACCTCGACCGGACCGACCTTGCTCATGTGGTCCCCGAAGGCCCCACCTTCGATGACCTGGGCCGGGGCGAGGAAGAGGGCAAGCGGAACTTCTCTGAAGTGCCCGGTGCCAATGGCTCGAACCCTGTCGAGGTCCTGAAAAAAGTGGTCTCGGCAGGCTACCTCCGCGGACGGGCGCCACAGGAACTGACCGTTCTTCAGGGCGGGGCAGGCGGCACGCTTGCTTTCGCCGCCACTGGCGACCCCCAGGCAGCGCTTGAAACGCTCGTCCCGGAGGTGGGGGACACCACGGCCCTGGCCACCGGCACGGTGTCGATGGACCCGTCCGCCAAGGCCAAGATGCAGGGCTACGAAGGCGAGGCCTGCGGCGAATGCGGGAACTATACGCTGGTGCGCAACGGCACCTGCATGAAGTGCAACACCTGCGGCGGAACGAGCGGGTGTAGCTAGAGGGTTGCCTGCGGCCGACGACTTCGGTGGCAGGTAACACGGGCGGGAGCCGCATTTGCTTTGCAATTGCTCCCTCCCGCTCGTTGAAGCCCTTCGGGACTTCAACGTCACACGGGGTGGATGCGTTCGCCCCTGACGCGGGTCAGGCCGCAGGCAGAAACCGGGCGGTACACAGAACGAGCCTGATCAGCGAAACTCACAGGGTCCCTTCGGGGGCCCTGTCTTTTTTGTCACCTGACGGACGGTCCGTGGACATGACCGATCAGACCGGTTTGGACGTCACGTCAGGTCGGGTTTCCCTTACTCGCGCTTGGCCCTGCGCGGGCCTTTATCCCCTTGATGGGACATCGTTTCGTTTTCTTGGGCGCGCGCGTTTTCGCCGGGCATCTGATGGTCGAAGCGGTGATCGTGGTGGTCTGGGGCGCATATTGCCACTCACGGACCCGGGCCCCGATCCCACGATCCTGGACGGCGGGCGCCATTGCGGCACTCGTCGTGCGGCCCACCTTATACCTAAATCCACCGGCTGGACAATCGGACACACCGCGCGTGGCACCGTGGCGACCCCTTAGCCGGCCGCGCGTTCGGACCATTGCCTGGGAAGAAAACCCGTGTTTCGCGCATGTTCAATGAATGTCTCGCAGGCCTGTTCCCGCGGGCGAAATCCGCAAGAGCGGCGCGCGGCCATGTGATCGGCGAACTGCCGGGGCACCTGGTGAAGAACAGCCGGAAAGGCGGGCAGGGCCCCGGCTGTCCCTTGTGTGGTTGAGGTTACAACACCGGTGTGGATGTGGCTTGCGCCCTGAAATCCGTAGGAAAAATACATCTTTCTTATGACCCGCGTGGCGGGGTGCGAGAAATAGAACGACACACCGTCGATATGTTGCAGCACGATGCCGCTGGCCCTGCGGCTGGACCAATCCAGCTCTGCGCCGGTCAGGCGGGCATAGTAGGCCGGCAGTGACCAGTCGGCGACGACCGTGCCGGGCATGACGGTTCGCAGCTGGATCAATTGACTTGAAACAACCCGGGGATCGGTCAGTTTCGGCAAGGTGACCCTGTAAAGCCCGTCGGGCATCCGGTTGTGGTCAAAGCCACTGGCAAGATGCGCAAAGCTCGGCGCGACATTGGCCAGAAGTGCCGACAATCCTGCCTCGGCATCCAGTTGGTCGATCGGCGTGGTGAGGATGCGCGCGTCCAGATTGAAATGATGGGTGATCCGCGCCAGCACATCGGGGCGCGGGAAAGAGGTGCCATCGAGGTAGCGATTGAACTGCGTCCGGTTAATCCTGAGGTCCCGGCACAGAGCGGCAACCGACGCCGACCGGCCGACAAGCACGCGCAGGTTCTGTCCGAAAACGTCGCGTGTCTCGGACGCGCTGCGTCCGTCCCGTCGGGTCCCTTTTGCGATAGCGCCGCCCCTATCCCATGGCACATGTCCGGTAAGTGAAAGTGACGCTATCTCGCGTCACCCGGTGCCACGTTCTTTCAACGTAGGGGTGAATCGCGACACAAATCAACACTTCAATGTAGACCCCGTTCTTGCTCAAATCTGCCTATGGCACGTGGTGGCGACCCAACTTCTGGCAACGCAAAGGACGATATCACCTTCGAAACCATAGAGGGTGTCATCATCTGGACCGGACATTCAGGGGCGCCTGTGGCCGCGATTGTATGGGCTGAAGATAGTGCAAGTCTGGTCTATGTCCCGCGGTCTGTCCTGCCTGCGCCGCCCAGGTGGCGGCCTGTTGTGGGCGATGTCGTTCAGACGCGTGTTCTTGAAAGCCGGATACGGCGCGACGCATACAGTCTTCGGTTGCTGGTGCCGGCAGCGCTGGCCGACACCGCCCGCACTCTGGAGCGGGCCTTGACCCAATTGACCTGGTAGCGGACCGGTCTGCGGTTTCTAACGTGGGCTTCGCGCCAGGGCGGCCACACCGGTGCGCGCCACTTCTTCCAGGCCCAAAGGGCGCATGAGGTCGGCAAAGGCATCGAGCTTTTCGGGTGTCCCGGTGATTTCAAAAATGAAACTGTCGAGCGTGGTGTCGACCGCATTGGCGCGGAAGATATCGGCGATCCGCAGCGCTTCGACGCGTTTGTCGCCCGCACCTGCAACCTTGAACAGGCCCAACTCACGCTCGACCGCATCGCCATCAACTGTCAGATCATGGACTTCGTGCACGGGCACGATCCGGCCAAGCTGGGCCTTGATCTGTTCGATCACGCTGGCCGTGCCGGTGGTGACAATGGTGATCCGTGACATATGCCCGGTGTGGTCAACTTCTGCCACGGTGAGGCTGTCGATGTTGTAGCCACGCCCCGAAAAGAGCCCGATCACACGGGCCAGCACGCCCGCTTCGTTGTCCACAACCACCGCAAGGGTATGGGTTTCAATCCCTTCCGCATGGGGGTCGCGCAGGTCATAGGCCGAATGCTTCGACGAGCCTTTTTTGATCTTTAGGGCTGACATGGTGTCGCCTCCGTTTTGCTGTGTCGCGCCGAGACCTTTGCAAAGGTCTCATCAGATTTCTTGAAACGAGAAATCTGGCCTAGACCAGAACCGCGCCGCCTTCCTTGATCGCCGTTTGGGTGTCGACATTTTCACCCAAGAGCATCTTGTTGTGAGGCTCGCCCGACGGGATCATCGGGAAGCAGTTTTCGTGCTTTTCCACCAGACAATCGAAGATCACCGGCCCGTCGTGGTTCAGCATCTCCATGATCGCGTCGTCAAGATCGGCCGGGTCCGAACACAAGATCCCCTTGGCACCAAAGGCCTCGGCCAGCTTCACGAAATCGGGCAGCGATTCCGACCAGGACGAGGAATAGCGCTCACCATGCAGCAACTCCTGCCACTGGCGCACCATGCCAAGGCGTTCGTTGTTCAAGATGAACTGTTTGACCGGCAGGTTATACTGCATCGCCGTGCCCATTTCCTGCATGTTCATCAGCCAGGACGCTTCGCCTGCGACATTGATCACCAGCGCATCGGGATGCGCCATCTGCACGCCGATCGACGCGGGGAAGCCGTAGCCCATCGTGCCGAGGCCGCCTGAGGTCATCCACTGGTTGGGCTCTTCAAAGCCAAGGTACTGCGCGGCCCACATCTGGTGCTGGCCCACTTCGGTGCAGATGTAGCGGTCCTTGCGGAGCTTGGTGAGCTCTTCAAGCCGCACCAGCGCGTGCTGGGGTTTGATCGTCTTGGATTTCGGCGCCTGGGTGTAGGCCAGGCAATTGATCGCGCGCCAGTCTTCGATCTGGGCCCACCATTTGGCCACATCTTCAGACGCGGTTTTGCGACCGCGCGATTTCCACAGCGCCAGCACGTCTTCAAGCACATGGCCCACATCGCCGATGATCGCGATATCGGCGCGGATCACCTTGTTGATCGAACTGGGGTCGATATCGACATGGGCCTTCTTGGACCCGGGGCTGAAATCGGCGACCCTGCCCGTGATCCGGTCGTCAAACCGCGCGCCGATATTGATCATCAGGTCGCAGCCGTGCATCGCCAGGTTCGCTTCATACAGCCCGTGCATCCCTAACATGCCCAGCCAGGCCTTGCCCGAGGCAGGATAGGCGCCCAAGCCCATCAGGGTCGAGGTGATGGGAAAGCCGGTGGCTTCGACCAACTCGCGCAACAAGGTTGACGCTTGGGGGCCGGAATTGATCACGCCGCCCCCAGTGTAGAACACAGGCTTCTTTGCGGTTTCAATGGCTTCAACAAGCTCTTGAATGCGGTCCGCGTCGCCTTTCACCTTCGGCTGATAGTGTTTGGTCTGGGCCTTTGCAGGGGTGGTATAGGGGCCAGAGGCGAACTGGACGTCCTTGGGGATATCCACCAGCACCGGACCCGGCCTGCCTGAGGTCGCCACATGGAACGCCTGATGCATGACGCCCGACAGCGCTTCGGTCTCTTTGACCAGCCAGTTGTGCTTGGTGCAGGGGCGGGTGATGCCCACGGTGTCGGCTTCTTGAAAGGCGTCATTGCCGATCATGAAGGTCGGCACCTGGCCTGACAGCACGATGATGGGGATCGAATCCATCAAAGCATCGGTCAGGCCGGTCACGGCATTGGTCGCCCCGGGGCCGGATGTGACCAATGCCACCCCGGGTTTGCCGGTGGAGCGCGCATAGCCTTCCGCGGCATGGACCGCGCCCTGTTCATGGCGCACCAGGACGTGTTTGATCGCGTTTTGCTGAAAAATCTCGTCGTAGATGGGCAGGACCGCACCGCCGGGATAGCCAAAGACGACATCGACGCCCTGGTCCTTCAGGGCCTGTACCACCATCTGGGCGCCGGTCATCTGCGTCCCTGACTTGATCTGTCCGCTCATCGTCTCATCCTCATCTGCGCCCGCGCGGCGCGTCGTTCACAAAAAAGCCCCCGGGACGGTGTCTCGGGGGCGCATGGTATTGGTCTGGGGTGTCCGTTACCGGCCCATGCGCCTTGTTCCAATCCGTACGACTAGTCCGGTCATCCCGGGCCTCCCTCATCCTAGGCGTCTTCCTTACGAAGGCCTGAAGGGGTCGTCAACCGCCAATTCCCGTCTGAAAGCTGCGCTAAAGGGTAAAAATCTTTTCTAATGTTGCGAAGTGGGGCGGTGCGACGAAATTTCCGCGATTTTAATCCTCACTCCGGGCGGAACCCGTCAACCGCCCGAAGGACCGTTTTCGCGCTGGTGTTGTTTTCTGCGGCGCGACCGAGATAAGCGCGGCCGCGTTCCGCGTCGCGCGGCACCAAGCGACCTTCCAGCAAGATCATCCCGTAGATCATTTGCGCGAATGCGGACGAGCTGCGGTAGGTTTCAAACCCGCCCATCGGGCGCCCGAGGTAGAGGGCAGGCACCCCAAAGACCGGATTGGCGATGCGCGGGCGCTTGCCAGCCTCGGCGCAGGTCTGAACATGGGCAAGGGCCTGCATCGTTTCGGCGTCTGGTGTTTCGATGGGGCCGCGGTGCACGGGCAGGGGGGTGTCGCGGCGTCGAAGATCGCGAAACCAGTTCACCGCAAAGCGGCAGGTCGACGCCATATCGCCCGCCTTTGCACCAAGGGACCACCAGTGAAACTTGTCGCCGCCGGGGTATCCGCCTTCGAACGCTTCTTTGAAGGAGCTGCGCGATTGCCAATGCATGTCGCCCATATGCAGCATGGCGCGCGGCTCCCCAGCATTTGCCGCTTGCAGCATGGTTTCAACCGCCTGGATCATCATCGCAGTCCCGTCGGGATTGGCGACCTTCCACAATTCGCGCGCATAAAGATAGGTGTAGACCCGGTCGCCTGAGGCTGCGGCCTGTTCCAACAGGTCGATGCGGCGCTGGTGAATGGCCGGCACCAGCGCATCGCGGTTGTTGTAATACAAATGCCGCGCCATCTCGGCGGCCGCATGAGGGTCGCCGGCGCGCACCAGCGGGTCCAGACGCGCAAGTGTCACAGCGACCTCTTCCATCGGCGTGGCGTGCTTGTTTTCGGCCAATCGCGCCAGGTTATAGCCTGCCACCTTGTGTCCTTTGTCAAAGGCGCGTTCAAACAGCGCCATTGCGGCGTCGCGGTCGCGGGTCCCGTCCATGCCGCGCAGGCGGATGACGCCAAGGTTGTTGATCGCGTCCGCATGGCCGAACCGGGCGAGGGTTTCGAAGGTTTCAACCGCGCCCGGACCATCGCCGTTCGCCAGTTTGGTCAGTGCGGCGGTGTTTGCCGCGTTCATCGCCACAGGTGCGATCACGCCAAGCCCGGCAAGGGCAAGGACACATATCCCGATGATAATCCAGCGCATTTTCTACCGTTCCTCATCCTGACGCGACGGGATTAACGGCAAAACTGGGCGATAATCTGACAAACACCGCGCTTGCATTCCGTACTTTGGCGATTAAAATGAACCGATCAGTTCACTTTCGCGGAGATATCCATGTCGCGCACACTTGAACACTTCCGACCTTTGCCCACCGGCCGGGCCATGCTTTTGACCGCCGCGATGATCCTCGGGGCTCTGTCTTACTGCGCCGCCTCCGGTTCAGGGGTGTTTTAGGCGCGGGCCATGTCGGCTTTTTGAGCATTGCTGCCTAATGCGTCGCGCATGTTCGCGTTAGGCGTGTGTTAGCCCTTTCGGTTTTGGCGGCAACAAGCGCGCTTGTCTCAAAAATTTACAATCACGGTCAATTTCCTGTTTTTCTTCTGAAATTCCATCGTTAGGGTCGCACGCACACTCACACCGCCGAAGAAGCGGCGGGTAACTTGTTTTGGGAGGATATCCGTATGGATCGTCGCAATTTCTTGCGCGCATCGGCGCTGGGTGGCGGTGCCGCCGCAGCGTCCACATTGGCTGCACCGGCGCTGAGCCAGGGCCGCGAACAACTGACCATGGTCACAAGCTGGCCGCGTGGCCTGGCGGGCGTCTGGGATTCGGTTGAGCGCGTTGTCAACAACGTCGCAGACATCACAGGTGGCACGCTGACCATCGACGCCAAAGCCGGCGGCGAGCTGGTGGGCCCCTTGGAAAGCTTTGATGCAACTGCATCGGGCCAGGCGGACATGTACCACGCCGCCGACTATTACTTCATCAACACGGACCCCACATTGGCGTTCTTCACCGCTGTGCCGTTCGGCATGACCGGCCCTGAAATGATGGTCTGGTACTACAACGGCGAAGGCAAAGCCCTGCACGACGAGGTTTGCGAGGTCTATGGTCTGCGCAACTTCATCGCCGGGCAGACCGGCGCGCAGGGTGGTGGCTGGTTCCGCAACCCGATTGAATCGGCCGAAGACTTTCAGGGTCTGAAGTTCCGCATGCCCGGTCTTGGCGGCCAGACGGTTGGCGCGATGGGCGCCTCGGTCCAGACGCTGCCGGGATCGGAAATCTATCAGGCACTGGAGTCGGGCGCCCTTGATGGCACCGAATGGATCGGCCCCTGGTCGGACGAACGCCTCGGCCTGCAGGAGGTTTGCGACTATTACTACCCCGCTGGCTTCCACGAGCCCGGTGCCGCTTTGTCGGTGTCGGTGAACCTTGACCGGTTCAACGGCCTGTCCGAGCAGCACCAGCGCGCCATCGAAGTGGCCGCAGCTGACGCACACCAGGCCAACTACGCCCAGTTTGTCGGCAACAACGGCCCCGCACTGGCCCGCCTGATCGCCGGTGGCACGCAGCTGCGCGAATTCTCTGACGATGTCTGGGATGCGTTTGGTGCGGCCGCCAACGGCGTGATGGAAGGCTACCGGTCCGATCCGCTGTTTGCGAAGGTGCACGACAGCTTCCTGGCCTCGGTCAAAGCGACCTCGGGCTGGATTGGCCGGTCGGACGCGGCCTATGCCGCTCAGCGCTCGCGCGCGATGGGCATCTAAACGCGATCTGGGCCGCGGGGGGAACCCTGCGGCCCGTTTCAGGAGGGGCCGATGACCGCGATAAGCTGGATTTTCGAGCATGTCTGGTCGGCACTGACCGGGTTGGTTTACGTCATTTTGAACCCCGGCACCGTGTTCAACTTCTCCGACGGCGAAGCGGTCATGCGGTTCGTCTACTACGGGGCCTCGGTCGAACTATTCTTTTTGTTTATAATGACTTTCGTCGGCGTCTTCATTACCGGGGTGTTCAATCGCGATTTTCTTTGGCGCGTGGTCGGGGGCTTGGAGGGGTTTTCCAACACCATCGGGCGCCTTGCCGCCTGGGCGGGCCTGTTGATGGTGCTGCAGCAGATCATGGTGATCTTTCTGCAATCGATCTTCCGGGTGTCCGACATCGGGATCGGTCCTGCAGGGCTTGGGTTTGAACGCCCCCTGGGTTGGTGGGGCGACGGGCTGAAGTTTCACAATGCGTTGGTGGTCACGCTGTGCTGCGCCTACACCTTCGTCCAGGGCGGCCATGTCCGGGTCGATCTATTCTACGCCAACATGCGCCATCGCACCAAACGCGCCTTCGATATGTTTGGCGCGCTGGTCTTCATGCTGCCGGCCCTTTTGATCATGTGGCATTATTCGTGGTTTTTCATGTGGCGGCACTTGATCAACCCCAAGGTCAACGCGACCGACACGTTGGAGGCGATGATCCGCAAGACCCGCGCGTTCCGCTGGCAACCTGAGACCATCGGCTTTTCGCCCAATGGGTTCGATTTGTACTTCATGTTCAAGGTCCTGATCGTGTTCTTCTGCGTGATGATGCTGATCCAGGCGGTGACCTTCTTTTACCGGTCCTACCTTGAATTCGTCGGCGGCCCGCAAGACGCCGAACGCGGCCTCGACCGCGACGTGCTAGACGCCGAACCCGTAAGCGAAGGGGCGAACTGATGCTGTTTGGCATGGACGGCGTCGAAGTTGGCCTGATCATCGTGTTTTTGTGCCTGTTCGCGGGCATCATGACCGGTTTTCCGGTGGCCTTCGCGATTGCCGGGGCGGCGGTCGTGTCGTTTTCGATCATCGCGGCGATGGATTCCGCCGGGCTGCTTGTCCACCAGGCGATCGATACCTTTTCCAATGAATACAATGCGCTGATCGCCGAAGGTGTGGCGCGCGATGCGATCTCGGTGTTCAGGTACCCCGACTTGCCGCGCATTGAAGAGGCGCTGTTCCCGCGTGGTTGGGAAGAGGCGCTGAATCGCAACATCTCCTTCATCGTCAACCGGATGAACGAACGCGTCATCGCCGGCCAGTCGATTGAGACGCTGCTTGCGGTGCTGATGTTCGTGATGATGGGGATCACGCTGGAACGGTCAAAAATCGCCGAGGACTTGCTGACCACAATGGCGCGCGTCTTCGGCCCGCTGCCCGGTGGCCTTGCAGTCTCCATCGTGGTGGTGGGCGCGTTTCTGGCCGCCTCGACCGGGATTGTCGGGGCCACGGTCGTCACCATGGGGCTTCTGGCCCTACCGACGATGCTGCGAAATGGCTATGCGCCGGAGCTGTCCACCGGTGTGATCGCGGCCTCGGGCACATTGGGGCAGATCATCCCGCCATCGATTGTGATTGTGCTGTTGGGCACGCTTGCGGGCGATCTTTATGCCACGGGGCAGGAAACACGCGCCCAGCTTGTGGGCTGTTCGGATGCGCTGACCTACCTGGGCAAGCCTGCGGTCTTGTCGGTGGGCACGCTGTTTCAGGCGGCCTTGCTGCCGGGCATCCTTCTGGCGATGCTTTATGCGGCCTATGCGTTTGGCTTTGCGGTGTTGAACCCGTCCAAAGCGCCCCCTGTCGCGGGTGAGGCCGTATCGAGCGAATATGTCTCACGCGATGAAGCCTTCACCTGGTATCTGGCCGTGCCGGCGCTGATCATTGGCGTGCTGATCGGGGCAGGTCAGGCCGGGCTTGTCGGCAGCCAGGACCTGACGGTGCGCGAAAACACCGTGATGGAACGCACAGGCCTTTTGCGCACCAACGTCGACGACAGCTGCCGCGACGCGATGATCGAGCTTCACGGCCAGGACCGTTGGGACGAAAGCGTTGCCGCGGTCGAAGCGGGCGGGGGCGAAACCGCACCGCGCGATCTGACCGAAGACGAGATTGAGGCGGCGATTGCCGCCAAACTGGCCGGTGCGCCGCTGATCGGCGGGGCCTTTGCCGCGATCTTTGCGCTGGCCGGGATCGTGCTGGCCATGGCGCGCGGGGTGTCGCCGTCCGCATCACCGGTGCCGCTGATCATCGGCGGGGTTGGGGTCGCTGCAGCCCTTGCTCTGGATGCGCTGGTGCTGTCGCCTCTGGCCACGCCGGGCACCCGCACGCTGGTGATCGCGGCCCCGACTCTGATGGTACTTTTGGGGTTGCGCGTGGCCGCGATCCGGCTGGGCAAGAACGATCTGATCCGCGTGGTCTTCCCGCCCTTGGTGCTGATCATCGCGGTGCTGGGGTCGATCCTTGGTGGGATTACAAACCCCACACCTGCTGCCGCCCTGGGGGCCGGCGGCGCGATCATGCTGGCGGCCTTCCGAAAGCTGAAGGATGAAAACCGCACCGGTCAGACCATCCTGATTTCGGCGCTGGCAATCGTGGTGATGATCCTCTTGGGTGCGAATTTCGATCTGCGCACCACACTTAATGAGATCGCCTTTGAAGACCGCGTGGCCTTCCTTGTTGCCATGGTGGCGTATCACGTTGCGATGTTCGGGTTGCTTTATGGGTGTTGGGTGCTCTTGCGGACCTCTGTTCTGGGGCCGGTGGTGCGCGAGACGGCCAAGGTCACATCCATGGTGTTCACGATCCTGATTGGCTCGCAGCTTTTGAACCTTGTCGTGATCAGCTTTGGGGGCGAGCATTACATCCAGCAGTTCCTGCGGTCGTTTGATCAGGAATGGGTCGTGTTCCTTCTGGTGATGGTGATCTTGTTCATCCTTGGGTTCGTCCTGGATTTTCTTGAAATCATTTACATCGTCGTGCCCATTGTCGGGCCGGTGATCTACGGCGGCACGCTTGATCCGTCCTGGGTGACGATCATGATCGCGGTGAACCTGCAGACGTCGTTCTTGACCCCGCCCTTCGGTTTTGCGCTGTTCTATCTGCGCGGCGTCGCGCCGCCCCAGGTCACGACTGCCCATATCTACCGTGGGATCCTGCCATTTGTGCTGATCCAGGTTGTCGGGTTGGGGTTGTTGTGGCTGTTTCCCGAGGTGGTGACGATCCTGCCGGCCCTTATCGGCGGCTAGCGGCCCATGGGGCGGCGGACCTCGGTTGTCCTGGCGGGTCTGTTGATCGCGGTTCTGGGATGGCAGGCCTACCTTTACCGCTTTCATCTGCGCCATGTGCCCGCCGAGATGAACGTCTGGCAGCGGCTCTATGTCTCCGAGGAAAGCTGGGGTTTTGGCCCCGGCGGCAACGAGACGGGCATCTTGCTTTACGCCATGCCCGACGCGGCGCGCGCTGAAATCGAGGCGGCGGGCGAGGCCTATTTGGAAAGCTTCGGCCCAAGCCCCTGGGGCACCTTGCAGGGGCGGTTCACAGATTGGCACGCCACGCCAATCGATCCAGACGTCGCACCTTGGGCCAATCCAGATGCTTGCCCGGGCGGCGTATCGGACCGCGCGATGATCAGCTATCCGCGCGGTTGCCCTTCGATCACCGGGTACTTGGCCCGCTATGGTTTCACAATCCGCGTGCGCGCAGATGTCGAAGCACTGGCCAACGCCGCCTTGTTCACCGAAGGGGCCTATTATTCGTTCGGACGCACCGGGTTGATCATTGTGATCCCGTCCCAAGCCCGGATCATCTTTGCTTACGCGGGCTAAGCGCGCAAAGCGCGGCTGATTGGGGGCCGCGCGCTGGGTTCGACGGGCCGGTGTGCGCAGCGGCCCACCAACATGGTTTCAAACGCGGCGAAAATCGCGCGCATATGCTGTTCTTTGTACGGAAAGGTCGCCCGGCAATCCATGTTGTGCACGATCAGCGCGTTGTCGGCTTCAAACACCACCAGATTGCCGTCGCGGTCTTCGGCGCAATCGATCCCGAAGTAGTCAAACCCCAACCCCTGGTGCAGCGCCTGAAACGCGCGGGCATGGCGCGCAGCAAACGCGTGAAACCCGGCCATGAAACGGGCTTCCTCGTCCCGTTTGGGGGCAGAGCCTTTCATATCGGCGTTCATGTACCACACGTCCCACTGATGCGAGATCGCCATATGGGCGGGGTAGGGTTTGCCCCCCACGAGCACGATGCGATACTTGCGGAATTGCCGGTCCGCCGCGCTTGCGTAGTCGATGAATTCGCCGACGTAGAATTCGGTCTCGTCACGGGCCGCAAGATAGCTTTCAAAGGCGGAACGATCCGCTATTTTCGCCAGACCGAACCCGGCATGCGACCCCACGGGGCGCACGACAAACGGGTAGCCGCCAAGATCACTGAGCGCGTCGTCTTCCCACGCGTTCGAGACAATGGCGCGCAATTCGTCCCGGGTTAATCGTTGGGTCCTGGGCAAGCGCAGGCCCGGGACATCCCGAAAAACCTCTGGCAGGACGTCGCGTTCAGGTTGGATCAATGCGTCGGGCAGGTTCAGAACGGGCGGGCCGCCTGCGGTCAGGTCATGCACAAGGTCCAAGAACGCCTGCGCGTCCCCGGCATCGGCAGGGGCGGCGCAAAAGGCGATGTCATAGTCGGGCAGCACAATAGGCACCCCGGCCTTGGGATAGCAGGTGATGATGTCGAACCGGTCGCCGGGCACCAAGAACTCGACCGGCGTATTGCCTCCCATATGAATGGGCGCGGCGAAGACCAAAAGCTTCAGCGGTGCGTTCTGGCGCCGGAAGGTGCGAAACAGCCGGCAGCTTTTCAGCGCTTCGCTTTGCCAGTTGAGCCCCGCTTCCAGATTGCCTTCAAGCTGTTCGATCACCGACAGATCCATCAGCGCCCCGGCAGAGCCGCGCAACACCTGCGCGGTCAGTTCGGCGCGAAACGGGGTCAGGTTGCCCCCGTCAAAGGCGATCTCGGACAGGGCGGCGAGCCCCAATCTGGGTTGCGGATCCATGGCTTTGAGTCCTTTCTGGCCTCGGTCGTTCCCGACCGGTGTGCCAGAGCCACCTTAAGGGGACGTAACTGCGTCCCCCAATCCGCTTAGGCGATGATCAAAACCTTGTAAGAACACATCGAAATCGAGGCGCCACCAGCCGGCGGTTGATGTCTGGGGGCCAGCCACGCCCCAGGCTTGCGTCAATCTGCGCCGATGCAATGTGCGCGCGACAATGCGGCATCCCGCCGGTATGGGCTCGAAAAACAAGGTCTCGCGCAGGGTCCCGGGCGGCGGTGTCGGGATCCATCTTGGCCCAAAGGTCTTCGCGTGCACGCGGTAAACCTCAGCTTCGATGAGATGGGGGCGTTCGATCTTTTTGTAGGTTCGTGTTTCGGTCGAGGAAAGCCGGTTGCGCCAGCGATACTCATAGCGCTCCTGGCCGCCAAGCGTCGGGTCCAGGGCTTTGATCCCGTTTTTATAGACTTGGCGCAAAATCACCGCGCGGTGGATGTCGGGGTCGAGCCAAGCGTCAAAGACGGCCTCGACCGGGTGATCAAGGTCGCACACAAAAGTGGCGCGGTCGGTCATGGCGACA
This sequence comes from Pseudomonadota bacterium, assembly GCA_038530285.1. Taxonomy (GTDB): domain Bacteria; phylum Pseudomonadota; class Alphaproteobacteria; order Rhodobacterales; family Rhodobacteraceae; genus JASJAR01. The sequence continues at coordinate 42,934 of JBCBCY010000006.1, read as the reverse complement.
CGCCCGCGTATTCAATCAGATCCCAGCGGTTGCCAAACGGGTCGCGCCAGACCGCCACGGTGCCGTAGGGTTCAACGCGGGGGGCTTCTTCAAACGCAACCCCGGCGGCGATCATGGCCGCGTGGTCGCGCGCAAAATCATCCGTTTGCAGGAAAAACCCAACCCGCCCACCGGTCTGGTTGCCAATCGCAGACGTCTGGCCGGGCCCGACCGCACGGGCCAGCAACACCGCGGTCCCGCCGCCGGGCGGGGTCACCACCACCCAGCGCTTGCCCCCGCCCTGGTCCAGGTCTGTTGTCACATCCCAGCCCAACACCCCGGCGTAAAAGGCAAGTCCCGTGTCATACTCGGGCACGAGCAGAGCAAAAAGAGCGACGCGCGCGGGCACAGCCCTTACGGCGCGCGGGTGTCTGGCAGGGAAATCTGGGCCACCTGTTCGGCGATGGGATCGGTCGACAGGGGATGGGTTTCGACCTCATGCGCGGTCGGGTCGCCAATGTCCTGCCATTGACCGCCTTTGTAGATTTCCAACGCGGAGAATTTCGCCTTGTAGCCCATCTTGCGGCTGCCGGGCACCCAATAGCCAAGATAGACGTAAGGCAGGCCGGCCTCGCGTGCGAGGGCGATATGATCGAGGATCACGTGGGTCCCAAGGCTGTCGCCCGCCAGATCGGGATCGTAAAAGCTGTAGACCATCGACAGCCCGTCATCGAGGACATCCGTCAGACAGACCGCCGCCAGATCGGGTCGACCACCGGTTTCGCGGCCATATTCGATGACGCGGCTGCGGATCGGGGTTTCTTCGATCATCGCGGCAAACTCGAAAATATCCATATCGGCCATGCCGCCGTCTGCATGCCGGCTGTCGAGATAGGCGCGGAACAACGCGTATTGATCTTCCGTGGCCCAGGGCGACGTCGCTTCGCGCCGCAGATCAGCATTTTTTCTTAAGACGCGTTTTTGCGATTTGGTCGGTTTGAAGTCGGCCACACGGATGCGCGCTGACAGGCAGGCCGAACATTCGGCACATGACGGACGGTACAGCACGTTTTGCGATCGCCGAAACCCCTGCTTTGATAGAGTATCGTTCAGCTTTTCGGCGTATTCACCCTGCAGCGCGGTGAACAGCTTCCGCTCCAGCCGGCCCTCAAGATAGGGGCAGGGCTGGGGCGCGGTCACGTAAAACTGGGGCGCGATGGGCAGCGTGTGGCGCATGGGTGTCCGACTGTGATTTCAACCGGAGCGTAACAAGGCATTCCAGCGGCGCCAATCCCCATTATCTGCGGGGACCAATCGGGGCGACAATAGCCGGGACAGCGCCCGGCTATGCGCCATTCACATGCAATTAACCATTAAGGCACAGGCTGCAGGCCGGTTAGGCGCGCGCGGTCCGGTTGATCGCGGCGGTCGACAAGACGTGGTCGGTCAGACCCTGCCGGCGCCCCGACATCAGCATCAGCGCGATCGAGACAAGTTGCAGCGGAACGATCGCGATCGACACGAAGTAGCCTGCGGTGTGCAAAAACGCCGTGACCGTATCCAAGCGGCTGCCATCAGCGGTGCGCAACTCGATCGAGGTCAGGCGCATGCCAGGCGTGGCCGACCGCGCCGCCAGGCTCCACCAGCGGTACAAAAAGCTGATCGCGGCATAGAGCAGTGGCAGGAAAAACAGCGCGGTAAAGGCGGTGAAGGGCACGATGACCATGGTGACCACCGAAATCAGCAGAACATCGATCACCCAGGCGAAAAAGCGCTTCGAGACGGTGTCGGCATAAAACTCGGGGTGGGTCTGTGGTTCGGGCAGGGCCCAGTTGGAATTGGTCGTGGCATCAGTCATGTTAAAGGCTTTCAAAAAAAGGGGCCGCCACGGGGAGGGCGCGGCAGGCCCCATAAAGGCTGGATCAGGCGGGCTCGGTTGACGATCTTTCTTGCGCCACACGTTCGCGGGCTTCCATGAACGTGTCGAACTCGGTCTTGTCCTTGGCCTCGCGCAGGCGCGCCAGGAAGGTCTTGAAGTTGGCCTGTTCGTTTTCCAGCCGGGTCAGAAGTTCCGACTTATAAGCGTCAAAACTTGCGTTGCCGGTGTCGCTGGCAGCGGTTTCATCGGTCTTCGGGCGCAGCCGGTCGACGATGTCGTTCATGGTCGGTTTGGTGCCCAGGTTCAAAACCTCGCTCCAGCCCCAGATGATCAGCAGCACCACGAACATGCCCAGAATGCCGTATTGGGTCATGGCGATGATCGCGACCGGGATCGAAAACCCGGTGTAGCCGATGATGGCAAGGATCTGCACAACAAGCGGTGGGCGCAGTGACAGCTTTGAGACGTCCTTCGGCAATTTATTCTTAGGCATGTCAATCATTCCCTCGGTCTGTTGCGGGCCCCGATAATGTCGAGGCCCGTTGTCTTTGTTAGGCGGGCTCTGCGTCGTCCGTCTTGTCGGATTTTGCGCGGTCCTTCATGAACTCGTCGAACTCCGCTTTGTCCTTGGCATCCCGCAGGCGCTTGAGGAATTGCTCAAAGCTGTCCTGTTCGTCTTCCAGGCGGCGCAGCGTTTCGGCCTTATAGGCGTCAAAAGCGCTGTTTCCGCTGGTTTTGAAAGCGTGGCGGGCGTGGCGGGTGCGACCGGCGCAAGAGCCGTTGAACATGCGTTTACTCCAGATCATGTAGGCCAAAAGGGCAAGGCCCAGGGGCCAGAAAAAGATGAAGCCGAGAACCATGGCGGCGATCCAGGCGCCTTTGCCCTTGCTGTCGAGCCAGGCTTCGGACTTTCTCAACCAGTTGCCACCAGTGGCCGGGTGGGCGTGGGTGGTTGCGGCGGCGGGGGTCATTTATGTCTCCTTTGGGTTAATGTAAATTCGCTTCACATTACAAAAGGTGGCGAATGTGAATGGCATTAACAAGGGGTGATGTGAATGTTTTTTACATAAATCTTGATTACGATGTGAAATCAGCCACTTGCGCCTGCGTCAGCGCCTGTAAATCCCGTGGATCGATCGCGAAAACATGGCGCGGCGTGCCCGCCGCGGGCCAGACTTCCGCGAAATCCAACAGGCGCCTATCGAACCAGGACCGGACCGGCGCGGTCAATCCAATCGGAGACACGCCGCCGATGGCAAAGCCCGTCTGCGTCCGGATCTGGGCGGCATCAGCGCGGGTCAGATCAGCGCCCACAAGGGCTGCGGCCCGGGTCACATCCACCTGCCGGCCGCCTGCGGTGATGAACAAGACCACCTCGTCAGGGCTGGTGGCAAAGATGATGGATTTTGCGATCTGGTCGATCTGGCAGCCGATGGCGGCGGCGGCATCTGCCGCAGTTCGGGTGCCCTCGGCCATTTCAGACGGGGTGATGTCGAACCCGGCGCCAGCCAATGCCCGGGTCACGCGTTTCAGACTTTTGCTCATGGGGTGTTTGGTGGCCCAAGCCTGGCACCATGTCCAGCGCTTGACCAAAGGCCAACCGGTGGAGATGGTCGCGCCATGAGCGATTTTGCCTCCCGCATCACCCGCAGTCCGCGCCCATATGCCCCTGATCTGGGGGCCGAGGCCTTGGCCGCCTTTGGTCAGGCGGACCCCGCCGTGGCAGAGGTGCTGGCCGGGGCCGCGGGCGCGTCGCCCTATCTGCGGGGGCTCATCCTGAAAGAAACAGACTGGCTGCGGCCCGCGCTGGCGGGGTCGCCGGAACGCGCGCTGGACGCGCTGTTGGACGACGTCGGACGCCTTGCGCCACCCGACACTTTGGTCGGCCTGCGTGTGGCCAAACGGCGCGCGGCCCTGCTGATTGGGCTTGCCGATCTCGCGGGTGTGTTCGATCTGACCGCGACGACCCGGGCTTTGACGCGGCTGGCGGATGTGGCGGTGGACCGCGCTTTGGTCGCCGGTCTTGCCCCGGTTCTGCGGCGGGGCCTTTTGCCCGACCATACCGAAGACGATGCGGCAAACGGGGCAGGGCTGGCGGTTCTGGCGATGGGCAAGATGGGCGCGTTTGAGCTGAATTACTCATCCGACATCGACCTGATCTGCCTTTTTGATGAGACCCGGTTTGATCCCGGCGACATCGCAGACGTGCGATCTGCCTTTGTCAAAGCCATCCGGTCGATGACGAAGATCCTGTCTGAACGCACCGCCGAAGGCTATGTGTTTCGCACCGATCTACGCCTGCGTCCCGACGCCGCCGTGACACCCGTGGCCATGTCGATGGAGGCGGCCGAACGGTATTACGAAGCCCAGGGGCGCACCTGGGAGCGCGCGGCCTTCATCAAAGCGCGCGCGGCTGCGGGCGATCTCGCGGCCGGTCAACGCTTCCTCGACACGCTGACGCCCTTCGTGTGGCGGCGCCACCTTGATTTCTGGGCCATCGAAGATGCCCATGCGATGCGGCTGAAAATCCGCGACGCAAAGGGTCTGCACCAAAGCCAGGGCGTTCTGGGCCGTGACGTCAAGCTCGGTGTGGGTGGGATTCGCGAAATCGAGTTCTACGCCCAGACCCGCCAGATGATCGCCGGTGGCCGCGACCCGGGGCTACGGGTGCCGGACACGCGCGGTGCGCTGGCGGCCCTGGCCGAAGCGGGCTGGGTCGACAACGCCGATGCAAAGACCCTAACGGATGATTATGTCGCCCACCGAAACCTCGAACACCGCATCCAGATGGTGGGCGATCAACAAACCCATGTGATCCCCAACACCGAGGATGGGTTGTCGCGCCTGGCAGCGCTCGCCGGGCGCAGTGGCGCCGATGACGCCCAAGAGATCGAGGCGCGCTTTGCTCGGGTTCATCGCATCTGCGAAGGTTTCTTCGCCCCCAAGCCCATCGGCGGCAAGGGTGACGGCGCGGCGGATATCCCCGACAGTTTCAACGCCGTTGTGGCCCGGTGGCCCGACTACCCCGCCTTGCGCGGTGACCGCGCGCGTGAGGTGTTCGCCCGTTTGCGTGGCGGGCTTCTTGCGCGGCTGGCCGGGGCGGCCGACCCCGATGCGGCGGTTTTGAACATTGACCGGTTCCTTGCGGGTCTTCCCGCCGGCGTGCAGGTGTTTTCGCTGTTTGAGGCGAACCCCCAACTTCTCGATCTGGTGGTTGATATTGCCGATACGGCGCCGGGGTTGGCGGGGTATCTTGCCCGGAACGCGGGCGTGTTCGATGCCGTGATCGCAGGGACATTCTTTGCCCCATGGCCGGGGCGCGCGGGTCTGCGGAGGGACCTTGAGGCAGCGCTTGACGCGTCGCCTGATTACGAAGCCAAACTTGACGCGGCGCGCCTGTGGACCCGCGAATGGCATTTCCGCACCGGGGTGCATCACTTGCGTGGCCTGATTTCGGGCGAAGAAGCGGGGTATCAATATGCCGATCTGGCCCGCGCGGTGCTTGAAGCGCTCTGGCCCGTGGTGGCGGCCAATTTCGCCAAGCGTCACGGGGCCGCGCCGGGCCGTGGTGCCGCCGTACTCGGGATGGGGTCGCTCGGGGCAGGGACGCTGGCCGCCAATTCTGACCTTGATCTTATCGTGATCTTCGACCCCGACGGGGTTGAGGCATCCGGCGGGCCAAAGCCGCTGTCGTCGGGGGCCTATTATGCGCGGCTGACCCAGGCGTACATCACCGCGCTGACGGCTCTGACCGGCCATGGCCGCCTTTATGAGGTGGATATGCGCCTGCGCCCGTCGGGCCGCAAAGGTCCGGTGGCGACCTCGTTGCAGGCCTTTATCAACTACCAATCCCGCGACGCCTGGACGTGGGAGCATTTGGCCCTGACCCGGGGCCGAGCGGTCGCAGGCGAGCCGCGCCTGATGGGCGAGGTTGAAGCCTTCCGCCGCGATCTGGTGGCCCAGGCGCAGGACCGCACAAAGGTTCTGGGCGATGTCGCTGACATGCGCGCGCGTCTGGCCAAGGCGCATCCTGGCCCGGCGGGGCTGGCGGACCTCAAACGCGGACCCGGCGCGATGCAGGATATCGAACTTCTTGCCAGCACCGCGGCCCTTTTGGCGGGCGCACCGGCGCGCGGACCCCGGCGCCAACTTGTCATGGGTGCCGATAAACTGGGTCTCGGCGATCGCGACACCGACCGGATGGTTGCGCTTTATGCGCGTTTGTCGAGCCTGCGCCAGGCCATGATCCTCAGCGGTGGCGTGCCCGGGGCCGGGACAGGGGCGGAACGGTTCATTTTGAATGTGGGCGCGGCGCAGGACATCGACACTCTGATCGCAGAGATTGCGCGCGATACGGTCTGGGCAAATGAGACCATTGCCGCTGTGTTGAACCCGGCCTAGATATCTGCCCATGGGACAAGGCATGCCAGACCTCAAAACACTCGACCCCAAGGGGCTTATTGCGGATTCCTATGCGATCGAGGGGATCAGTGAGCCCGAGTGCCGGACAATTTTCCTCGATTGGGCCATCTCGGTGCCCGACGGGCAGACGGCGGTTGACTTGTTGCCCTTGCTGTCCGCGCATTACGCCGACCGCGACCCCGATCATCCCATGAGCCGGGTTCTGGCCGAAGGGGCCGCGCGCGCGAAAGCCGAACCGGTGCGCCGGGGCGGGGCCAGTGGACGGCGGGGTTAACCCCTCATCCCATGCGGGTCTGATGCCTTGATGATTTCGCAGGGCCGCGCGACAGATTTATAAAGCGGCGGCTTGGGCCGCGAGTTTCGTTATCCCCGCCCAGTCGCCCGCAGCAATCTTGTCTTTTGGGGCCACCCAGGACCCGCCGACGCAACGCACGTTTGGCAAAGACAGGTAGTCGGGCGCCTTGGCCAGGTTGATCCCGCCGGTTGGGCAAAAGGTGATCTGGGGCAGGGGCGAGGCCAGCGAGCCGAGAAACGCAGCACCGCCCGCCGCTTCGGCCGGAAAGAACTTTTGCACGGTGTAACCGCGTTCCAAAAGCGCCATCGCCTCGCTCGCGGAAGCCGCACCGGGCAGGATCGGCAGGTCGGCCTCTTCGGCGGCATCCAGCAGCCGCGGCGTTGCACCGGGCGACACCCCAAAAAGCGCGCCGGCGTCCTTGGCCGCGGCCACATCCGCCGGCGTCAAAAGCGTGCCCGCCCCGACGACCCCGCCTTCGACATTCGCCATGGCGCGGATCACGTCCAGCGCGGCATTGGTGCGCAACGTTACTTCAAGCACGGGCAGGCCGCCCGCCACCAAGGCCTGGGCAAGCTCGGCGGCGGTGCCGGCATCTTCGATCACCAGAACCGGGATCACGGGGGCCAGCGCGCAAAGCGCGGTCGTTTGTTCAGAGGCCTCTTGTGGTGTCATTGGTTTTGTTCCGTCAATCCTGGGCCGGTTTGGCCCATTCGGTGTCTGTGGTCCCCCCCCCCTTTGCTGCCACTGCAGGGGAGCGGTTGCAATCCCATGGGGGCCTAGCTTGCGATCCCCGCACCTTCGGTCGCAAGGCCGCAATTGGCGCGGAAGGCGGCAAACATCTCGCGCCCCAGCCCGTCTTCATTGGCCGACAGGTCCATCGTGGCCGGCGTGCGGGCGTCAAAATCAGCGTCGAGCACATCAAGCGTGCCTGCCGCGGCGTCCACCCGGACCCGGTCGCCGTCGCGGATTTTCGCAATTGGCCCGCCCATCGCAGCCTCGGGGGCCACATGGATTGCGGCGGGCACCTTGCCGGATGCGCCCGACATCCGCCCATCGGTGACAAGGGCCACCTTCAGGCCCCGCCCCAGCAGTACCGACAAGACCGGGGTCAGCCCATGAAGCTCGGGCATACCGTTCGCACGTGGGCCCTGGAAGCGGACCACGATCACGGTGTCTTGGGTGATTTCCCCCGCCTTGAACGCCTCTTTCACCGCATCCTGGCTGGTAAAGACCCGCGCGCTAGCTTCAATCACATGGTGTTCGGGTGCCACAGCTGAGACCTTCATCACCGACCGGCCGATATTGCCATCAAGCGATTTCAACCCGCCCTGTGGCGCGAAAGGGTCTGAGGCGGGCCGCAGGATCTTGTCGTTCTGGGTGTCGCGCGCACCGTCTTCCCAGACCAATTCGCCGTCGCGCAACTTGGGGTCCTGGGCGTAAAGCTCCAGCCCGTCGCCGATGATGGTTTTGGTGTCCGGATGCAACAGCCCCGCGCCCAAAAGCTCCCCGATCATGTAGCCCAAACCGCCCGCGGCATGGAAATGGTTCACATCCGCCAATCCGTTTGGATAGACCTTGGCCATCAGGGGCACGACGGCAGACAGATCGTTGAAATCGGCGATATCAAGCTGGATGCCCGCCGCCCGCGCCATTGCGGGCAGGTGGATGATCAGATTGGTCGACCCGCCCGTGGCCATCAGCCCGACCATCCCGTTCACAAAGGCCTTTTCGTCCAAAATCTGGCCCGCTGGCCGGTAGTCATTGCCCAAAGCCGTGATCGCGGCGGCCCGTTTGGCGGCCGCATCGGTCAAGGCCTCACGCAGGGGGGTGTCTGGATTGACAAAGCTGGACCCCGGCAGGTGCAGCCCCATGAACTCCATCAGCATCTGGTTGGTGTTGGCGGTGCCGTAAAACGTGCAGGTGCCGGGGCCATGGTAGGACGCCATTTCGGCCTCCATCAGCTTGTCGCGGCCCACCTCGCCGGTGGCAAATTGCTGGCGCACCTTGGCTTTTTCATCGTTGGGCAGACCCGACGGCATGGGGCCTGCGGGCACGAAGACCGCCGGGATATGGCCGAAACTGGCCGCCGCGATCACCAGGCCGGGCACGATTTTGTCGCACACACCCAGAAACATCGCCGCGTCGAAGGTGTTGTGCGACAGACCTACCCCGGCGGCCAATGCGATCACGTCGCGTGAAAACAGCGAAAGCTCCATCCCCGTCTGCCCTTGGGTGACCCCGTCACACATTGCAGGGACCCCGCCGGCGACCTGGGCTGTGGCACCGACCCGGCGGGCGGCGGCTTTGATCTGGTCGGGATAGGATTGGTAAGGCTGATGGGCCGACAACATGTCATTGTAAGCCGTGATGATCCCGATATTCGCCGCCTGATCTGCAACCAGGGCATCCTTGTCGCCGCCCATCGCGGCATAGGCATGGGCCTGGTTGCCACAAGACAGATGCCCCCGCGCGGGTCCGGCCTCAGCGGCGCGGGCAATCTTGTCGAGGTAGCGTTGCCGCGTGTCTTTGCTGCGTTCTATGATGCGGTCGGTGACGGCTTTAAGGCTTGGATTGAGGTCCATAAGGGTCCCTTTCCGGGCAAAGGCGGTTCGCGGGTCGTCTAGCAGGTATCGTTAGCGCTAACAATATCCTTGTCCCGCGGATTTGCGCGGGCGATGCGGCATTGCTTTGATTGCATACCGGATTTGCCGAAAAAGCACTACCGCGATGGTCGGGAGTGTCTATGTCTAGTGCCAAGCATTGAAAGGATACGAGTATGACCTCCCGCAATACGTTCGACGATATTGATATCGTAAAAGTCCGCCGCGACGCAGAAGCAATGCGGACAGAAATGCTGCGCACCATGTTCGCCGACTTCCGCAAGCGGATTTCCGGCACCCGCTAACCCGACACATCTGCGTGAATTCTTGAGCACAATGAGCAAACCCCGGCCAAATGGCTGGGGTTTTGCGTTACATTGACCAAATATTGACATATCTTGCGTCAAAACTCGAAGAAACGGGATGACGAGCAGATGATGTCTATGATTTTTCTCCGCAAGCTGGCTGCGGGTGCCGTGCTTTTCGCACTTGGGGCCTGCGCCGCCGTTGATGAAGGCCTTCGCGAACTGCCGCAAGGCGCGGTGCGCGATCAGGCCCGCGACTACCGCGTGGCCGCCTATGACGTGTTGGTGCCGCGCTCGCTACAAGCGTCCGAAGCGAACCTTTACTATCCGATCGCCGATATCGTCTGGCGGGGTGACCCATTCGGTGACCGCTATGAGCAGATTGAAGCGATTTTTGACACTGCCGGTGAGAATGCCGCGCGCGCGGTGAACGGGTCGCGCCCCGTTCGGGTCACGGTGCAGGTCACACGCTTTCATTCGCTGACAGAAAAGGCGCGGGTTCAGGTGGGCGGCGTACATTCGATGCGCTTTTTCCTGACGGTTTACGAGCTTGGCTCGGATGAGCCGATTGAAGGTCCGCGCCTGGTGATTGCCGATCTTCCAGCTTTGGGCGGAGAGGCCGCTTTGGCGTCCGAGCGTCAAGGTCAGACCATGAAGGTGCGCATTCTTGAAAAACTTCGCCTTGTCCTGATTGAGGAATTGACCGAACCTCGCGCCAATTAAAAGGGGCGGGGACTTTTTGATATGACGCATGCCGACACGTTGCCGGTGGTTCGGCTGCGGCCAAAGGCCAATGCGCGGCGCATTCGCCACGGTTATCCTTGGGTCTGGACGGACGAGCTTGTCCTTGACAGGCGCACCAAAGCACTGCCCCCGGGTGCCTTGGCGCAGCTTGAAGATGCCGACCGAAATGCGATGGGGGTCGTTGGGGTCAATACGGGGTCAAAAATCGCAGCACGGATGCTCGACCGCGATCCCGGTGCGGTGATCGATCAAAAGTGGTTTGCAGACCGGTTGGCGCAGGCGGCCGGGTTGCGTGCTGCCCTTTACGACGCGCCGTTTTGGCGGTGGATCCACGCCGAAGCCGATGGGCTGCCCGGGGTGGTCATCGACCGGTTTGGCGACACAGCTGTGATCCAGCCCAACGCGGCCTGGGCCGATGCGCATCTTGATGATCTGGTGAATGGTGTGGTGGCCGCAGGCGTGCCGAACGCCGTGGTCAACAACACCGGGCGCGCGCGCGTTTTGGAAGGTCTGGGCGACGGGGTTGAGGTGGCGCGGGGCGCTGTGGCCGGCCCGATCGAGGTGCCCATGAACGGGGCCATTTATATGGCCGATGTGATCGGTGGGCAGAAAACCGGGCTCTTTTTCGACCAGCGCCCGAACCACGCTTTTGCAGCCAGGTTTGCGCCTGGTCAGGACGTTCTGGACCTGTTTTGCCATGTGGGCGGCTTTGGATTGGCGGCTTTGGCGGCGGGCGCGCGGTCGGCCCTGTTGGTCGATGCCTCAGCCCCGGCGCTGGACCTTGCCCGTCAGGGGGCCGAACGGATGGGGGCGGCAGACAAGCTGATCATGTCCTGCGGTGATGTGTTTGACACGCTGGCGCGTCTGGAAAGCGAAGACCGGATGTTCGGGCTTGTCATCTCCGACCCGCCAGCCTTTGCGCCGAACAAAAACGCATTAAGCGCCGGCCTGCGCGCCTATGAACGCGCCGCGCGCCAGGCCGCAAGCCGGGTGGCGCCCGGCGGTACGCTTGTTCTGTGTTCATGTTCTCATGCCGCCGATCTTGCGAAATTTCGCGCCGCCTGCATTGCAGGGATCGGCAAGGCGGGCCGGGGTGCGCGGCTGATCCGCACCGGCTTCGCGGGGCCCGATCACCCAGAACTGCCCGCCCTGGCCGAAACGGGCTATCTTAAATCGCTGACCTTCGCGCTGGCCTGATGGCGGTGTTGATTGACGCTTGTGTGCTTTATCCGACGGTTCTGCGCCGGTTGGTGATCGGCGCGGCAGAGGCAGGCCTGTTGGTGCCACTGTGGTCGCCGCGCATCTTGGAAGAATGGGCGCGCGCGGCGGCCCGCGAAGGCTATGAGATCGAAGCGCGGGGCGAAATCGCCCGGCTGAAAGCGGCCTTCCCTGACGCCGAGATCGCGCGCGAACCGCAGATCGAGGCGCGCTTGTCTCTGCCAGACCCCGATGACGTGCATGTGCTGGCCGCTGCGATCACTGGCGGCGCTAACGAGCTTTTGACGTTGAACATCAGGGATTTTCCGATCCGCACGCTGGCCGCGCACGGGATCATGCGCCGTCATCCCGATGAGTTTCTGCTGGAAGCCTATCACGCGGGGCCAGCCTTTGGCGGGGTGATCGCGGCGGTTTACGCCCGCGCCCAGGCCGATGGGTTGGAGATGTCGTTGCGAGGGCTATTGAAAAAGTCGCGCCTGCCACGGCTGGGCAAAGCCGTCACCGCAACCTAGCCCGGCACGGCGTCCCATTTGGCGACATTTGCTTCAATCGCTTTGATCCGCTCGGTGGTTTTGGGGTGGCTCATCAACCAGGCTGGAACCGTGCCATGGTTGGACTGGGTCAGCTCTTCCAGCTTTGAAAACAGGGACTTCTGCGGATCAGCGCCGATCCCGGCCTTGATCAGCAAGGCCGTGGCATAAGCATCGGCTTCATATTCATCGCCCCGCGACAGCCCCGCGGCCAGAAGAGAGGTCAGAAAACCGGCGATATAGACGCCGACGAAGGGAATGAACCGGCCAAGGATCATTGCAAGTGCGGTCCTCAGCGCGTTCTGGCCCGAAAAGTCGATCATCCGGCGGCGCGAATGGCCAAGGGCCACATGGCCCAGTTCATGGGCGATTACGCTTGACATTTCTTCAGCCGAAACAAGGCCCTGTCGGTATTTGTTGAAAAACCCACGGGTGATGAAAATCCGCCCGTCGGGCGCGGCCAGACCGTTCACAGGCTCGATTTCATAAATATGGACGCGGATGCGCGGCAGATCGAGCGCATCGGCCATCCGGTCGGTCAGCCGCTTGAGTTGCGGGTCGGCCAATTCGGTGGATTTCGCATCAAGCTCGCGCTTGGTCCGCCAGACCGAAAAGCGGTACATGACCAGACCGTAAATCACGGCCAGAAGGATTGGGGTGAACTTCAACATGTCCCAGATATGGGGCCAAAACGGGCGTATTCAAAGTGTAGGGCACATTGCACTCAAAACCTATGACGGCTCACGCGTCGCCGGGATGCGTTTTGCGCCTGCGCCGCCGCCACAGGATCACCCCGATGCCCACGGCCACCGCGGCAGAGGCCAGGGCACCAGCCGCATTTGACAACACGGTGCCAAGCGCATCGATCTGGCTGGCAAAAAGGTAGCCCATGGTGGCGTAGAACGTCACCCAGATCGCCTCGCCTGCGGCATCGCACAAGGTGAAGCGCCAGCGGTTCATTCCGGCCGCCCCCGCGGTCAGGTTCACCCAGGGGCCAAGGGGGGCGAAAAGCCAGGTCGAAAAGAACACGCCTTTGCCGCCATGCTGATCGACCGTGTCGCGTGCCCGGTCAAGGATCGCCCGGCGGGGTCCGCTTTCGCCGGCAAAAGCGTCAAGCCGGGGCCCGGCCATGCGGCCGATTTGAAAGCCCGTCTGGTCGCCCAAGACCGCCGCCAGATAGGCCGCCGCCACAACGGCGCCAAAGTTCAAATCGCCCGCCGCTGCGAAACCGCCGCCGGCCAGCATCAAAAACGCGGTCGGGATCGGCACCAAAAGGCAGGACAAAAAGGCCGAGATCGCAATCGCGGCCACACCGTATTGCGCGACGATGGAAAACAGGGTGTCGGTCATTCCTCGCCCGCCCGGTGGTCGGCAATCGCGGCCTCAAGTGCTGCGACAAGATCGGCCAGCGGCACGCCGCGATCTTCTGCAATCTTTGACAGGGGGCCAAGGCGACCATCCGTGCGGTCAATCGCAAGGGCGGCTTCGATCACCTCTCGCGGGACGTCCCAGCTGTGGCCCACGTAGCGCGGTGTCATCCAGCCTGCGATGGGGGCTTCGGCGACCATCTCGGGGCGCACATGCACAAGGCCGCGCATGCCAACGATGGCAAAAAACACGGTGGCGGCCAGTGCCAGCCCCAGGCCCGTCCAGAGAAGTGGCGTTTTGAGTGAGTGCATCGTCGCGGTGTCTTCCTTTGGGGGCGGCCAGCTTGTCTTATACGTCGCGGGCCGCGGAGTCCGGCGGTGTCATCGACCAAGCACCTTCATGCCGGCTGTCAGCCCATCTAGCGTCATCGGCACCATTGCGTCATTGCCCAAAAGCCCCCGGATCATCGCGGTCGATTGGGTGTGGTCCCAATATTGCTCGGCCACGGGGTTGATCCACAGATGGCGCGGCCAGTGACCAAAGACGCGCTGCAACCATGTGGCCCCGGTTTCGTCGTTCCAGAACTCATTGGCACCGCCCTTCATTGCGATTTCATAGGGCGACATCGCCGCATCGCCCACGATCACCAGATGCCAATCGGACCCATAAGTGTGGATCACGTCCCAGGTGGGTGTGGTTTCCGACCAGCGGCGCGCATTGTTGCGCCAGACCCGGTCGTAAGGGCAGTTGTGGAAATAGAAGGTTTCAAGGTGGTGAAACTCGGCCCGCGCGGCCGAAAACAGATCCTCCATCACCTGCACATGGGGGTCCATCGACCCGCCGATATCAAGCATCAAAAGGACCTTGGCGCCATTGCGGCGTTCAGGCCTGGTGCGCACCGAGATATAGCCATTCTGGGCGGTGTCGCGGATGGTGCCGGTCAGGTCCAGTTCTTCGGCCGCCCCTTCGCGCGCCCAGCGGCGCAAGCGTCTGAGCGCCATTTTGATCGTGCGGGTGCCGATTTCGGCATCGCCATCAAGGTCGCGGAATTCGCGTTTGTCCCAGACCTTCACCGCGCGCCGGTGGCGTGAGCGATCCTGCCCGATGCGTATGCCTTCGGGATTGTAGCCATAGGCGCCAAAGGGCGAGGTGCCACCGGTGCCAATCCATTTCGAGCCCCCCTGGTGGCGGCCTGTCTGCTCTTCCAACCGGTCGCGCAAGGTCTCCATCAGCTTGTCAAACCCGCCCAGGGCTTCGATCTCGGCCATTTCTTCTTTCGTCAGATGCTTTTCCATCTCACGCCTGAGCCACTCACCCGGCAGGTCAAGCGCTTCAATGATGTCTGACGTGGTAAGCGATGCAAGGCCTTCGAACGCTTCGGTAAAGGCGCGGTCGAACCGGTCGAGATGGGTTTCGGATTTGACCATCGCGGCGCGGGCCAGATGGTAAAACCCGTCCACATCATAGGTGACGATGCCGGTTTTCAGAACGCTCAGAAAGTCGAGAAATTCGCGCAGGGACACCGGGACCTGGTGGCGGCGCAAACTGTGAAAGAACGGCACAAACATGGGCGTGAGTTTGCGCCGAGGGGGGCCCCCGTGAAAAGGGCAAATATCTGCGCAGGCGTCGACGTGGTGCTGGACCGGGGCGCGGCGCGGATTACACTTCTTTGTATGGCCGATCCCACCACCACCTTAAAGCCCGAAACCAAGGTCAAGCCAGAGCGGCCCAAGCTGTGGAAGGTGATCTTGCTGAATGACGATTTCACACCGCGCGATTTTGTTGTGGCGGTGTTGAAACGCGTGTTTCGGATGACCGAAGATGAGGCGCTGGGCGTGATGATCACGGCCCACAAGCAGGGGGCTTGCGTGGTTGCGGTTTTCACCAAGGAAGTGGCCGAGGACAAGGCGAACTTGGCCACCGAAACCGGCGCGCGGCGCGGATATCCGCTGACATTCACCACCGAACGCGAAGAATGATGCGGCCCGCGCCCGGATGCACACAAGGTGTTGAAGAACGCCGGGTTGCCAGTGTGGGCGCGGCTCTATTTTTTCACACCATTGATCCCCAACGGAGAAGTCCGATGAAAACCCCGATCCTTGCCGCCGCTTTTGCCACCTCATTCGTTCCCGCGTTTGCCCCCGCCGCATTTGCTGAAACCTGGGGCATGGACCCCACCCACACCGAAGTGCTGATTTCTTGGAACCACGCAGGTTTCTCGATCCAGACCGCGAAATTCCTGGAATTTGACGGCACGCTTGAGTTCACGCCTGGCGATGTGGCCAATGCATCGGCTGATTTCTCGGTCAAGGTTGCGAGTGTGCACACCGGTGTCGACGCGTTTACCGGCCACCTGTTGGGTGGAGGTTTTTTCGACGCAGAGGCCTATCCCGAAATCACGTTCGTTTCGACTTCGGTTGAGCAGACCGGTGATATGAGCGCGATGGTCACCGGTGATATGACCGTCAAAGACGTGACCAAGCCAGTGACGTTTGACGTGACCGTGCACAGCCTTGGCGAGCATCCTGCGGGCAGGTTCGCTGAACCCTATGAAGGCGAATGGCTGGGCTTCACCGCAGTTGCTGACATCAAGCGGTCTGACTTCGGTGTTGACGCGTTTATCCCGGTTGGGTCGGACGAAGTGACAATCACGATCAACAGCGAAATGCGCGCAGGCGGCTTTTCGTTCTAAAGGGGTCTGCGACCCGCGCTACTCAGGGCGCGTCGCGGTCAGGCTGATCGCGACGTCCACCCCGAAACCCACGGTGCTTTCGTCGGGGTATGTGGCGCCCACGTTGAAAGTTTGCCGGTCGATGCGGGCGGTGCCATCGGCCGTGGCCATGTCGCCGTCGATGACCAGTGTGAATGTCAGCGGCACCTCAGCTTCTACCGCGTTGAGCGCCAGGATGCCGGGCACGACATAGCCGGCGCCATCGGCCACGATATCGCCTTGGTAGGTTGCGGTGGTGTTGACCTCAGCATTCAGGAACTCACCGCCCAAAGCGTTTTGCGTGACAGAGCCCAGGGTCAGGCTGCCCACGGCAATGGTCACGTCGACCGACCCTTTGATGTCGCCGGTTGCGGCTTCGTCAAAGGTGATCTGGGCGTCCCAGGACCCGAAACTGCCGGACACCGCTGAGCCGAAGTTTTGCACGGAAATGCCGAGCGTGCCGTCACTGACCACCCAATTGCCGGTGGCGGAGGCGGGTGCTGCAGCAACCGCGTCCACCACAGGCGCGCTATGGTCTCTCGTCGCCGCCAGGGCCGTCGCACCGCCCAAAGCGGCCAGATAGATCACCCCGGCCGTGACAATCGGCGCGCGCGCCGACGCATGGGGCATCAGGCCCGCGATCTCGGTCCTGCCAAACCACATCCGCCGCAGCGTCGCGTCTTTGTCGATCACGTGATGCTTCAGCGCACCGAGGATATGCAACAAAAGCGTGATGCCCAGCACCTTGGTGAACACATAATGGCAGGACGCAAAGAACCCCGTGACCGCTTCGGATTTCGGCACCAGCGGCAAATCCTGACCCAAAGGCCACAGGATCGGCGCAAAGCCCGTTGTGGCCGCATGATGGATCCAGCCTGACAACGGCACGATCACCAATGAGGCATACAACAGCCAATGGGCGGTTTCAGCCGCGAAGCTTTCGAGTTTCCTGTCGGCGTTCAAAAGCCCGGGCTTGGGCTGGGACAGCGCCCAGAGGATCCGCAAGGCCGCCACAGCGAAGGCCGCGATCCCAAGGGTTTTGTGAATGGAGAAAAGCTGCGCCTTCAGCGGCAGGTTGGCCGCATCGACCGGCAAACCATTGGCCACAAGCCCTGTCGGGATTGCGGTGATGATCAACAAGGCCACAAGCCAGTGAAAGACCTTGGCCAGCCCGCCGTAACTTTGGGTCGTGTTCGCAAGTGCCATTGGGCCTCCATACGTCCGTCAGTCCGTCAGAAAGACCCTACGCACCTAACGTCAATTTTATTCCGCGGGTATCGTATTTTTTCGCGCGGGGCCGGTGCGCGGGAAGGGGACAAGGCGCTTTTGATCCTCATCCCACAGTTTCAGCGAAAACGACCGGATCGCCTCTGGCCATTCGATCGTGCGGATGTCCATTTCTTCGCGCAAGGCGCGGTGACATTCACGCAGCCGGTAAAGCGGAATGCGCGGATTGAAATGGTGGATGTCGTGGTAGGCGATGTTGCCCGTGCCGATGTCCCACCACCAGCCCAGGTCCAGCGCCGACGAGCCCTGGAGCGTTGCGATGTTATAGTCGAGGTCGGGTTTGTGGTCCCAATAGGTGTCTTCGAAATTGTGCTGCAAATACACCAAGAACACCCCGATACAGCCCGAGGTCAGCGCGGTGAGCGCGTAAAGCCCAAGGCCCTGCCAGCCAAAGCCTGCGTAGATCAGCCCCCACCAGGTGAAGACCGCCAGATTATGCAGGATCACCGCCCGCGCCCCGATCTTGACGGCGTTCTTGGGCCAGCGGTAGCGCACCACAAAGGTCCAGAACCCGCCCACGGGCAGCATGATCAGCGGGTTGCGATAGGCGCGGTACCACAGGCGTTCCCAAACGTCCGCCCGCTGCCATTCCGCCAGCGTCATCGTATGCACTTCTGTCGTGTCGCGGTGATCAAGATCGCCCAGAAAGGCGTGGTGAATGTTGTGATTGCGCTGCATCGCCCGGTAAGGCGTCAGCGTGAAGGTCGACATCGCGTAGCCGGCCATGTCGTTCTGCCACCGGGTCTTGAAATGCGACCAATGTCCCGCGTCATGCTGGATGACATAAAGCCGGACGGCGGCAAAGGCGTTCACGATCACCAGGGGAATGACCGCCCACCAGATCCACATCGCCTGCAGCGCAAGCCACAGCGTGGCGAAATACACCGCGAAGGTCCCAAAGAAACTCACGGTGGCAAGACGGTTGTCTCGCTCGGTGTACCGGTTGGTGAATTCTCTGACCCTGTCCGACATCCCCTCGTTCCCTTCCACCCCGAGTTGACCTCAAGTGTTGATCAAAATTTAGTCAGTTGATCGGCAGAGGCAAGAGGGTCTGTGACCGCGATGTTGCGATGGGCGGTGATCCCCGGACGCGGCCGTGGCGCCTGCGCAGTTGACGCGGGCGCGAATTCGGCTTTGCTGGGTCAAAGGACAAAAGGAAAGCCGCCATCCAAAAGACACCTCTGACCGTGTGGGACACGCTGGATGATCGCGCGCCGGAATATGCGATTGTGGGCGAGGTTGATCTGGTCGTGGTCCGCTTCGACGATGAGCCTGCGGTGTTCTATGGCCGCTGCCTGCACCGTGGCGCCTTGATGGCCGACGGGTTCGTGCGCGGCAAAAACCTGATCTGCGGGGTCCACAACTGGGACTACCGGCTTGATACCGGGGTGTCGGAATACGCGAACGCGGAAAAACTGCCGAAGTTCAAAGCCTGGATCGAAGACGGGTCGGTCTGTGTCGATGCCGATGAGATCGCCGCCTGGGCGGACGCCAACCCGCAGCCGTACAACCGCGATGCCTATCTGGGGCTTTATGCCGATACGTCCCATGGCACGGCAGAAGAGCCGCACAATGGGCTGATCCAGCAATATGCGCGCGACGGGCTGTCAAAAACCGGCCACCACGGGGTGGTTGCCAGCATGGGTGTTCCGCGCGACCAGCTGCCAAAATGGGACGATATCCAGCTCGTCACCGCGCAGTTGCACCGTGCCCCGCTTCTGGATGACGCGCCGGTGGGCACTGATGTGGTGATCGGGCCCAATGCGCAAAAACCGCTTCACCTGACGATCCCGCTGTTTGTGTCCGACATGTCGTTCGGGGCGCTGTCGGAACCGGCCAAGCTTGCATTGGCGCGCGGGGCGGAACTGGCGGGCACGGGGATCTGTTCGGGCGAGGGTGGGATGCTCCCTGAAGAGCAGGCAGAGAATTCGCGGTACTTCTATGAACTCGCCTCGGCCCGGTTCGGCTTTGATTGGGACAAGCTGTCGCGCGTGCAGGCGTTTCACTTCAAAGGCGGGCAGGGGGCCAAGACGAGGACGGGCGGGCATTTGCCGGGCAAGAAGGTGATCGGCAAGATCGCCGAGGTCAGAGGGCTGGAACCCGGCACCGACGCGATCTCGCCGCCGCGGTTTCCCGATTGGACCGAACCGGCTGAGATCAATGGTTTCGCCGATGAGGTCCGCGACCGCACGGGCGGTATTCCCATCGGCTATAAGCTGTCGGCCCAGCACATCGAAAAAGATATCGATGCCGCGCTGGAGGTGGGCGTGGATTATATCATTCTGGATGGGCGCGGTGGCGGGACGGGCGCGGCCCCGGTGATCTTTCGCGACAATATCTCGGTCCCAACGATCCCGGCCTTGGCGCGCGCGCGGCGCCATCTTGACAGGTCTGACCGGGGGGATATCACGCTGGTGATCACCGGTGGGCTGCGCACGCCGGCCGATTTCATCAAGGCCATGGCGCTGGGCGCGGATGCGGTCGCGGTGTCGAACTCGGCAATGCAGGCGATCGGCTGTCTGGCGATGCGTGCGTGCCAGTCCGACTTTTGCCCTGTCGGCATCGCCACCCAGAAGCCGCATCTTGTCGCCCGGCTGGAGGTTGAAAAATCCGCCCGTCGGCTGGAGAATTTTTTCAACGCCTCAGTCGCGTTGATGCAGGTGATGGCGCGCGCCTGTGGGCATGATCACCTGTCAGGCTTCAACGCGGGCGATCTGACGACCTGGAAACGAGATATGGCCGATATTTCGGGCGTGGCCTACGGTGGTGCGGGTTAAGCGCGGCTTGCTCCGCGTTCGGTCAGCCAGACCCAGAAGCTGATGATGATGGCCGTGCCGGAGATGATCGTCATGACCGTGCCGGGGACGAAGTTCACGTAGCCCGGGAAATCGACGAACAGTAGATAGCCGAGGTCCAAAAGCCCCCCGACCATGCCTGTGACCCAGATGGCCGTCATATTGGACCGCCAGATGAACACCGCACCAATGGCCGTCACCACGCCGCCCCACAATAGGTTCCAGCCGTGCTGTTTTAAAATCCCGCCCACCGCAGGGGCGTAAGTGTGGACGAGTGTTTCTGGATCGACCTTGTCGGCAATGCCGGCAAAAGCGGCGGATGTGTCAAGCGATATGGTCATCACGCCTGCAAACGCATGGACCAGCCCCCAGATCACCCACAAGACAGCCGCGATTTTCAGCGCGAGGATTTTCGTATCCGACATTTGCTCAATTCCCCGATGGCCGGTATGTTGACCTAATCAACTAGTCTTGGGTGGTGGACTATGTCAACCAATAATCAATGCCCTCCGGACGCCCGCATGGCGATGCTGTTTGATCGGCTGGCCCGGCGCATTCATGTCTCACTGCAAAAGGCAGCACCTGAGTTTGACACCGAAAAGATCGGGCCGGGCGGGGCGATCATCCTCCTAACGCTGAACGACCTTGGCCCGGTGCCCATGGTCGCCCTGGCCCGGGCATTGGTGCGCGACAAATCCCAGATGACCCGGGTGGTGGCGAGCCTGGCGCGCAAGGACCTGGTGACGCGCAGCCAAAATGCTGAGGATTCGCGCGTTGTGACCGTTGGCTTGACGCCGAAGAGCCGCGCGGTGGTGCTGACCCATCAAAAGGCGATAGACGCGGCGGTCAATGGGCAGTTGTCAGCCTTGTCCGAGGCGGACCGCGCCACGCTTTACCGCTTGTTGCAAACCGCCGTGGGTTAGCGCAGCAATGGCGCGATCCGGGGCAGATCGTCGGTCCAGATGTCGCCCTTAAAACCGTCCGGAACACGGGCCAGATCGTCGAGCGTGTCGATGCTGGGCGTAGGACAGCGGTGGTAGGGCCCCCTCATCGTGTTGGGTCAGAGCATGCGTTCCAGAAAGATCGTCGCAAAAAGCCCCAAAAGCCCAAGGGCAATGCCGTAACCGGCCGCGTATTGTGCCATGTCGGCGGGTTTGCCGCCGCGCCGCTTGGCAGTCAGCGCGCCAATCACGCCGCCGCCCAGAAAGCCTGCCAGCACGATCATGACGCATCCGCCGCACGCGGGGCTGGAAACAGCGCGGCAATCTCGCGCTGGCGCGCTATGACTTCCCCGTCCGATCCAAATCCGTAGCGCGCCCAGCCAAGGCTGTCCTGGCGCACCTCTTCGGCCTCTTGCGGGCGCCCCAGCGCTTCGAGCGCTTCGGCCTTGACCATCAGCAGTGTCGCCAGAAGGGCCGCGTTTTCAGCCCGCGCCACGGCCCGTGTGGAATTGTCGACGATATCGACTGCCACATCGGCCTGGCCGGCCGACAGGGCAAAGGCCGACAATTGCATCGCGATATGGGCTGCTTGCAATTCAGTATCGTCATCTGCGCGGTAGATCGTGCCGGCCTGCAGGAATGAGGCGAGTGCAAGCTCGGGTTCCACCCCCAGTGTCAGACGCCCCAGCGCATAAAGCGAAAAGGCCAGCCGGGTATCGCTCCAGCGCTCGGCCGCGGCGATTTCGACCGCGCGGCGGGCTGCAACCCGGCGCCGGGTGGGTGTGGCGCGCGGGCCAAGGGCGGTTTCAATCGCGTCGATCCAGGCGCGCGGCGTGGGATCAGCCGCCGTTGGCGTGCCACCCCGGCCACGCGGGTTGATCCGGGCAAAAATGCCGGGCAGGGCGGCGGCGACCCCGTCACGCGACATGCCCGACTGCAATTCGGGCGCATAGGTCGCGCGCAGGATCATCATGTCAAACCCGGTCAGGACGGTGTGAAAATTGTCGTCGTTGAAGACCGAATCCGGCAACCGGTAGAGGTCATTCAATGGCCCCAGCGCCTGGGCCAGCTCTTCGTGCAGGCAATCGCGCACCTCTTGCGGGGCCACGTCGCCGGGCAGGAAAATTGCCATTTCCTCGCGCACGGTCAGGGTCGTCCAATCGAGCTGCGCGGTCCCCCGGAACCGGCGGAACGCGTCCCAGCTGGACACCCGCGGGACCACAAAACAGGCCGCCTGCGGGACAGCGCGCTGCAATTCACGGCGCGACACGACTTCTATCGTGATGGACGCAGGCGTGGCGGCGTCCACGCGGGTGATATCGATGCCCGCCTCCGACCGCAGCCGCGCGATCAGTCGCGACAGGTCACGGTTCAGCGACGGTGCGGTGCGCCCGGTGACCCGCACGGTGACGGGGCCTTCAAAGCGGGTGAAAACCGGCAAGGGGCGGCCCGATTCAAGCGCAAAGGACAATTCCATGAAATCGCGGGTCAATTCGCGGTTGGTCTTGGTGGTGCGCGCGATGTCAGGGGTTGAAAACGTTTTCATCGGCGGCAAGACGGCTTCGGGCGTGCGCCGCTCAACGGTGTCTTGTGGCGCCCCGCAAGCCGCCAAGAGGCCGGCGGCGAGTAACGAAATGATCAGGCGTGTCAAAGTCCGCGCATCCCACATTGCAAGTTGCCCCCCGGCCCAAGCATCATAGCGCGCGATCGCCGCCTTAGAAGCCCCCAGCGGTCAAGTGCTCGTGTATGCCGCGCAGTTGCGGCTTTTTTGTCGTTCGGTTGAGATGGCGCTGGGCCCTAGGCCGACTTTGCGTAGCCGCCATTGTAGGTATCGCTTTTGCGGCGGACCTGGCTGTGTTCGACAATACGGTGGCGCGCGATGCCGCGAAAATCCTCGATCGAGCTGTGCCCATGGCGCTGCAGATAATCGCCCAGATCGTCTTTCAATTCCTGGATCAGCTTCACGCCAATGCCCCCGCTGCCCTTTTCTTCCATCGCGGCTGTGCAGACCTGCAGGTTGCCCGCCCCCAGCGCGATGAAGTTGAACGCCTCGCGAAACCCGCGAATGCCCCCGATGCCAGAGATCGACCCGTCAGGATACGCCTTGGAGATATCGGCCACCCGCTGCAGCGCCTGGTGCAGAATGGCAAGGCCGCCAAGCCCGCCCGAGGTGACAAGCCCGTCGACCTCAACCTCGAACTTCAGGGTTTCGGGGTCCATCAGTGGCAGCGAGGCAAAGGTATTGCACAGCGAAATCGACGCAGCACCGGCCGCATAGGCCGCGCCGGCGCCGTCGACCAGCGCTGAATTCGAAGGTGTCAGCTTGACCCAGATCGGCACGCTGACCACGCTTTTGACCGCCGCGAGGATGTTGCGGATGATGTCTTCGTCATTGGCGATATTGGCGCCCATGTCCTTGCGGTCCATATGCGGGCACGACAGGTTCAGCTCAATCGCGTCGCACCCGGCATCGACCACCGCGGTCGCCAGCTTGCGCCAATTGTCCATTTCGTCTTCGCCGTCCGCCCCGGCCATGATCGAGGCAATGAGCATCCGGTCGGGGTACGTGGTCTTGATCTCTTCGAGATCCGGCAACCAGAGGTCCAGCGGCTGGTCCGAAATCAGCTCCCAGTTCCACGAGGAATGCGACACCGTATCGGGCCGTTTTACCCGCGATACATAGGGTTTTTCTTCGCTCACGCGCTGAAAGATCGTTTTCGGCCCGGCGACGTTTTCCACGTGATGAAGACCGATGGTCTTGGTGACGACACCGCCCCAGCCGGCCTCAAACGCCTTCATGATCTTGCGTTTGCTTTCCGTCGGCGGGGCCGACGCCAAGACGAACGGATTGACGAATTCAAGACCTGTGAAATGTGTGGTCAGATCACTTTGCATAGCGTTTCTCCGGCTTTGGACGCCCTCAATCCCCATAAGGACCACAATTTTTTACCAAAAAGTCAAGAATTCTCGGCCCAGCCCTGGCCGGGACATCGCAAACATGCGCGCGGGCGTGGCATTTTGATCGAAACATGGGCGTTTGTCGGTTTTGCGGTGGCGTCACCGTCGCGTGGGTGACCAGTCAAGACTGGGGGACCATGCCGCCAGCGGCTCATCCATCGGCTGGTCGAACAACGCGCCGGGGCGGTTGCCCGCAAGGTCTTCAAGCTGCGGGTCGATCGTTATCCGGTGGGGGCTGTCCGGCCAGGGCGCGCGGGGGGTGAAGTGCCAGCGCGTTTCGCCCGCATCAAGGCCAATGCGCCCCGGGACCAGCGCGCCATCCGGGCCAATCACCCGAAGCCTGTAGGCAAGCGACAGGTGATCGACCGGACCATCCAAGTCAACTGTTAGCGGCCTGCGCGTGCCAGCGCCGGGGAACGTGATCTTCCAATGCTCGGGCGCGGGCGTTGACACATCGGCAGGCACGGCCTGAAACGTCACGCGATGGGGCCGGGTCAATGGGCAGCCTTTGGCATCGCGCGCAATGCGTGAAATCTGCAACGTGTAGGTCTCACCCGCGACCAAGGCACGCCCGAGTGCCAGATTTGCCGCCAGCCCCGTTTTCACGCGGCCGGGATTTAACAACAGTGTCAGCCGGGTGCGATCCGCAGACCACAGGTCGAACCGGTTGGTCAGAAACACCCCCTCAACCACGCGGCCCTGCGCATCCAAAAGATCAACCGCGGGCGCGATATCATCGCGGCCCATGGGGGCTGAAAAATAGATGTAAAACCGCAAAAGGTTCTCGGGCAGCGCGGTCGCCGTCGGATAAACCTCTTCGACTTTGGTCTGCGCGCCCTCGCAGGCCCGAAGGGGACCAGCCGCAAGTGTCGCGGCGAGCCCGATTGCCAAGACCAGGCGCATTACTCGATCAGCTCGGGGAAACCTTCTTCGCCCTTTAGAAGGTTGTGGAACCCGCGCATGCCCTGACCAGCCTGATTGTCTGCGTAGACGTAGTCGGGGAAGTCATATTCCGAGATAAAATCGCTCAGCCGCAGGTAGACGCCCTTGCGGATCGACACCAGATCCATCGCACCAGTGTCGAGATTGCGCTTGAGTGCCAGAAGAAACTGCGCGTCCTGATCGGCCGCCTGATAGACCCCGCTCATCGGGGTTTGAACGGTTGCAACGCCGGCTTGTGTTCCCATCCTGACCGGGTCTGCAAGGCCTGGCGCATTCGCGGCCTCGGTCACGGCCTCCAGCGCGATCAGATTGGCCTGAAGCTCGCGGTTGATCACCATCACATACGGTGCCGCGTTGCCGTCTTGATCAAAAACATCGAACGACAGCACTTCGAGCGGGGTGTTTCCGTACCCAAGCTCTGCGATCGTGGTGCCGGTGACATGGGCCCCGTCGGCCAGATCGGCTGTGGGCAGCGTGACCAGCGGGGTGCAGGTATAGGCCGCCACGACCGTTTGGACGCCGTTCAGGTCGACGATCTCCATCGCGCGAATGGGCGCGCGGGTTTCCATCTGGTCGTGCACGGCATGGTAAATCTCAACACTGGTCGACGACGCCGCAGCACCAAACGGGTAGGGGATCTGGTTGAGGGTCGAAGCAAATTCGCCCGTCGACAGGCCGGACACAAACAAGGTGCCATCGGCAAAATCGAGGTCAGTGACCGTCAGCGTTGCGGCCGGAATGTCGCGCCAGAAGGTGACCCCGTCATCAGGGGCGGTGCCAAGGTCTGTTTTGGTGGCAGGCAAAGCCGCCAGATCAAGCGGCGTCACCGTGCCGTCTGGCGTGACCATGACCACCGCAGGCGCAGACCCGGCGGTCAGCGAGACAAACGCGGCCTTGGATGCGGGGTTGACCGCCAGATCGTTGAACGTGATGTCCGCTTCGGCCACGCCCAGGGTTTCGGCCAGAACGCGGCTGAACCCTTTGAAGGTGAAAGGAACTGAGTCAGTCGCGGCCTCAGCCTCGGGCAAGGTGTAGGCGTGGATCGCAGCCCCTGCGCTATCGGCCACAAACAACGTCGTTGCATCGGCAAATTCCAGCACGCTGGCCGACATCGGCGCCTCAGCCATCGCAGCTTGCGCAGCAACCAAGGCAGTCGCGCCTGTCAGATATGAGATGATCTTTGTCGTCGTCATTCCACGTTCCTCTCCGTTTGGGTTGGGGCCGCCTGGGCTTGGCCAAGCAGTTTTCGGTACTTGGTGATGAACAGATCGCGGCCCTTCATCTTGCTGGTGACCCAGTCACCCAGGGTTGCGATCATCAAAAAGGAACTGCCGCGTTTGGGGCCGAGCGGCACCAGGATCGGCGCTTTGCCCCAGGGCGTGTAGGGGGGTTGCGCCTCAACCGTCTGGCCCGACGCCACGGCTTTGAGAAGTTTGGCCAGCCAGGGCACCTGGCGCGAGACCGCGACGATCGTCATCAGATCGCCGTTGTCGGCGATGTCGCCGGCGGCAAACACATTGGGCAAGGGTGTGGGCCGCATCCAGCCATCAGTGACCAAGCGCTTGTCGGGCCCGCGTGTGACATCCGGCAACAGGTCGGCCAGCCCCGTGTCCAGCCGAACGCCCACAGCAGGCACGATCAGATCCGCCTTAAGACTGCGACCCGAGGAAAGCATCACCTCACCACCCGACGGTGTCGTCCCATCGGGAAGGTTTGCGGCCCGCTCGCCCAGGATGACATCGACCTTCATCGCGCGCAGTTTGGCCACCAGCGACGCGCCCAGTTTTTGCGGGAACCCGGGAAACAGGGCGTCATCGCTGGAAATCAGGCTGATGGTCTTGTCGGGCATGGCACTTGCGATTTCACCGGCAAGTTCGGTGCCGACCGCACCCGCGCCGATGATTGCAATCGTCGAGGCATCAACGATGGCCTTGTGCCAGACCGCGTTTGCCGCGCGCACACCGGCGATGTCGCCTGTTGAGGATTTGAATGCCGGAAGATTGCCCGAACCAGTCGCCAGGACGATGTAATCGGCGGCAATGTGCGACCCGTCCGCCAAGGTCACACCGGTGGCATCAATCCCGGTGGCCTCGGCATGGACAAACTGCCCGGACGGTAACGCGCGGTCGTAGGGGATCAACGCGCGATCCAGAACAGAGGGGTCCACCATGGCGCGGATCATCGCGGGGGCATGGGTGAAAGCCTCGGCGCGTTCGATCAACGTGACCCTGAGTGTGCCGCTTAGCGCCTTGGCAAGTTCAACGCCAACATATCCGCCGCCCACGATTGCAACATGTACACCTGCCCGATTGTCTGCCAACTTTCACTCCCTGGACGGCCTTCGTCGGTTTGCGTTGTCTGGAACCAGGCATCTTAATAGGTTGATAAAGTCAACAAATGGCAGAGCGTAGATAATGTCAACTAAAACAAATGTGACGCCGGACATCGAAATCGGTCAACTCGTCGATCGGTTCATGCGCCAGATTCACGCCGATCTGGGCCGGAGGGCGCCGGCGTTTGACACACAAAAGGTCGGCCCAGCGGGCGGCTTGGTCCTGATGGCGCTTGCCGATCAAGAGCCCGTTGCGATCCATGAACTGGTCCGATCCATCGCGCGCGACAAAGCGCAGATCACGCGATTGCTGCAAACGCTTGGAACCAAGGGGCTGGTTCAGAAATCCCCATCGCCAGACGATGGACGGGTCTGCGTTTTGCAATTGACGCCGAAGGGCAACGACACCGTCAAGCAGCTGCGATTGGCCCTTGCCGAAACGATTGATGGCCTGCTTGACCCCCTTGGTCCGCAAGAACGCGAAACGCTCAAATCGCTGCTCAAGAAAGCTTTCGACCCGTGATGGAAACCTCGCCTTATCGGGCTTGGCCCGGTGGCCTTGTTTAGCGACCCTCACGCCGGGCCATGAAGGCCAGCCGTTCAAACAAGGCCACATCCGCTTCGTTCTTCAAAAGCGCGCCATAGAGTTTTGGCAGGGCGTCCTTGCCACCGCGTTTAAGGTCGTCCGCCGTCAGATCTTCGGCAAGGATCAGCTTCAGCCAATCGAGAACCTCTGACGTGGATGGGCGTTTCTTCACCCCCGGTGTTTCGCGGATTTCGTAAAACTGGGTCAGGGCCTCGGCCAGGAGCGCGGGTTTCAGCCCCGGGTGGTGCAATTCGATGATCGCGCGCAGGGCATCGGGGTCTGGAAAGCGGATGTAGTGAAAAAAGCACCGGCGCAGAAAGGCGTCGGGCAGGTCTTTTTCGTTGTTGGATGTGATGATCACCACGGGGCGGTGTTTGGCCGCGATCGTCTCGCCGGTCTCGTAGACGTGAAACGCCATCCGGTCGAGTTCCTGCAACAGATCATTCGGGAACTCGATGTCGGCCTTGTCGATCTCATCGATCAGCAGGACCACGCGTTGGTCGGCCGAAAACGCGTCCCACAACTTGCCGGGACGGATGTAATTGGCCACGTCATGCACACGGGCGTCGCCCAACTGGCTGTCGCGCAACCGCGAAACGGCATCGTATTCGTAAAGCCCCTGCACGGCGCGTGTGGTGGACTTCACGTGCCATTCGATCAAGGGCATGCCCAAGGCGTCTGCCACTTGGTGGGCAAGCTCTGTCTTGCCGGTGCCAGGTTCCCCTTTTACCAGCAAAGGGCGTTCTACCGTGATCGCAGCATTAACCGCCGCGGCCAGCTCGTCTGTCGCAAGGTAGGCGTCTGTGCCTTGGAATTTCATGGGATTTTCAACACTCTGGCTGGCGGGGTTTGTGCGAAGACTAGGGCCGGTCCCCGGTCATCGCAAGGCGTCGTTTCGTACGTGACAAGTGAGACATCTGCGTGTATGCCCCGGCCATAGAAAGTGGTCTGCCCGCTGTTGTGAACTAGGTCTGCACCAAGGGCGATTATAATAAGGGGAGCCGTAATGAAGGCTGAATTCTTCCTGCCAGACGATTACCGTCCGGCCGAAGACGAACCATTCATGAACGAACGGCAGCTTGAGTATTTCCGCCGCAAGTTGATGGGTTGGAAAGCAGAGCTGATGGGCGACAGCAAATCCACCATCGAAGGCCTTCAGGAAGGCGCACGCAATATTCCAGACGTTGCCGACCGCGCGAGCGAGGAAACAGACCGCGCGCTTGAGTTGCGAACGCGCGACCGTCAGCGCAAGCTTGTGGCCAAGATCGACGCGGCCCTGCGCCGGATTGAAAACGGCGAATACGGTTATTGCGAAAAGACCGGTGAGCCGATCAGCCTGAAACGGCTGGATGCGCGGCCGATTGCGACGATGTCGCTGGAAGCGCAAGAACGCCATGAGCGGCGGGAAAAAGTGCACCGGGACGATTAAAGGTCGGCCCGTCGCCGTGAAGCGGCGGTGGGCCAAGAAGCGGGCATGAGCCTTGGGACGACAACGGTAACCATCGCAGGCGGCGGTGTGGCTGGCCTCGCGGCGGCAACGGCCCTTGCCCGGGCGGGGGCGCAGGTGGCCCTTTATGAGCGAGCGCCCGCGATCACCGAGGTCGGGGCCGGGCTGCAGATCTCCTCAAACGGGATGCGCGCCCTTGGCGCCCTTGGGCTGGATCATGCCGTGTTTCAGGTGGCGGTTGCGTCTGAGGGCACGCGGCTGGTTGATGGTCTGTCAAACAAGCTGGTTCTTGAAATTCCCGCCTCACCCGGTGCGGTGTTCGTGCACCGCGCCCGCCTGATCGAGGTTTTGACCCTAGGGGCGAGTGATGCGGGCGCGCGGCTGGTGACGGGCGCTGAGGTGGCGCCGGACAGCGCCGAGGGCGATGTGATTTTGGGGGCGGACGGGGTGCGATCTGCCTTTCGCAGCGCTTTGAACCCGGGAACAAAGCCGAAATATTCGGGCCAGGTGGCGTGGCGGGCCGTGATCCATGACCCAAATGCGCCCCCGGTGGCTGAGGTTTATATGGGCCCCGGGCGTCACCTTGTGACCTATCCGCTTGCGGGCGGCCTGCGCAACATTGTGGCCTGCGAAGACCGAAGCGACTGGACCGCCGAAGGCTGGGCGATTGAAGATCGGCCGATGAACCTGCGTGCGGGGTTCGCCCGGTTTCCAGACCATGTGCAAGCCTGGCTGGCCCAGGTGCACAACGTCTACCTTTGGGGGTTGTTTTTGCATCCTGTGGCCGAACGCTGGACCGATGGGCGTATGGTTCTTTTGGGCGATGCGGCCCATCCGACACTGCCCTATCTGGCCCAGGGCGCCAATCTTGCGCTGGAAGACGCGGTGGTTCTGGGCCGTGCGCTTCAAAAGGACAATCTGGCAGGCTATGAGACCCACCGGCGCGCGCGCGCAAAGGCCGTCGTCGCCGCAGCAGGGGCCAATGCGTGGAGGTTTCACATCGCAAACCCGGGCCTGCGCCAGATGGCCTTTGGGGCTCTTCGCCTGCGCGAAGCGATGTCACCGGGGGCTGCGGGCAAATCGCTGTCCTGGGTCTGGGACTACGATCCGGTCACCGCACCGCTTTAGCCCGTTCACCCTGGCCAAATACTCCCGCCGGAGGCGTCGATTTTTTACTCAAAAAAATCGTGTTTCGATCCTTACTGAAAGGATCGACGCCCTCAGGCGGCCTCAAGTGCCGCGATGATGCCCGAAAAATCTGCAGCCTTCAGCGACGCGCCCCCCACAAGGGCGCCGTCCACATCCGCAACCGCAAAGATCTCGGCGGCATTGGATGATTTGACGGACCCGCCATAAAGGATCGGCGTGGCATCGGCCAAGAACGTGGCCCCCATGCCGTGCAGTTGGGATCGGATAAAGCCGTGGACCTCGCCGATCTGCTCCAGCGTCGGGACCTTGCCCGTGCCGATGGCCCAAACCGGTTCATAGGCGATCACGACGTTGCCAAGGGCCGGTGGCACCGAGCCGGACAACTGGGTGCCGACCACGTCGAGCGTGTCGCCAGCGTCGCGTTGATCAAGGGTTTCGCCCACGCAGATGATCGGTGTCAGCCCTGCCGTAGCCGCCGCAATCGCTTTTTCCGCGACAAGGGCATCGGTTTCACCGTGATCGGCCCGGCGTTCGGAATGGCCCAGAATGACATAAGAGGCACCGGCATCGGCCAGCATCGGGGCAGAGATATCGCCGGTATGCGCCCCCGACGTGGCCGGGTGGCAATCTTGCGCCCCGATCATCACGGCTGTGCCCGCAATATGGCCTGCCGCGCGGGTCAGCAATGTGGCTGGCAGGCACAAAAGAACATCACAGCCGGGTGCCGGGTGGGCGGCCACCAAGGCATCGATCTCGGCAAGGCTGTCATCCAGCCCGTTCATTTTCCAGTTTCCGGCGGCAAGTTTGGGCATGTCAGTCCTCTGAAGCAGCGAGTGCGTTGCGTGCCCATTCGCAAGCCAGCTCGGGATCGTCAAGCGCCTCAGCGGGCAGCGACATATATCCCATCGACCGAAGCTGGCCTTTCATCTCCATCTCGAAGGGCACGGCCCCCGCGGCCGCCATGCGCGCGGCAAAGGCGCCTTTGGCTTTCAGAAACACCACCCCGTCGGAGCGTTGGACCGCAAAGATGCGCCCATCTGCATAAATCCCTGTGCCGCCAAACATCCGTTTGATGGTCAAAGGCTCCAGGTCGGAAAACAGCTCGCGGACAAAGGCGATGTCGCTGTCCGAAATCGCCACAGGGTCAAACGTCCTGTTCGGCGGTCAGTTCGTCAATGTCCTTGAACTTGATCGATTCCCCGCAGCCGCAGGCATCGGCCACATTTGGATTGCGGAATTTGAACCCGGCTTCAAGAAGCGAGGTCTCATAGTCGATCTCGGTGCCAAACAGGAACATCTGCGCCATCGGGGCAATCATGACCCGCGCGTCGCCAGCTTCGACCACTTCGTCGTTGGGGTCCACCTCGTCGACGTAGTCCATCGTGTATTCCATTCCCGCACAGCCGCCTTTCTTGACGCCGATGCGCAGGCCCTTCTTGTCGCCTTCGGCCATCAGCCGGGCGATCTGGGCTTCAGCGGCGGGCGTCACGGAGACGGCCTGTTTGCCGGGGATCGAAAACATTGCGGGTCACTCTTTCATTGTTGGTCTCAATCTAGGGGCGGCGCGCGGTTCACTCAAGGGCTGACAAGCGGGCGCGCGGGGTTGCCCGCCACAGTTGCGCCCGACGCCACATCACGGGTCACGACTGCGCCTGCGCCAATCACGGCATCCTCACCCACGGTGACACCCGGCAGGATGACCGCCGCGCCACCGATCCAGACATTGCGGCCGATGGTGATGGGGCGGCCTAACTCCAGGCCTTGATCCCGGGCCGCCGGATCGCGGGGGTGATCGGCGGTCAGGATTTGCACGCCCGGCCCGATCTGGGTCTTGTCGCCGATCACCACAGGGCAGACATCCAAAACCGTGCAGCCGTAGTTGAAGAACACGTCGGACCCCAGCGTGATGTTGAACCCGTAGTCCACATAGAACGGGGCGCGGATTGCCACATCTGCCCCGCGCGGCCCCAGCCAATCGTCAAGGATCTTGGCACGGACGTCATCGCCGACGATGGTCGCGTTATAGGCCCGCTGGCGCACTTGCGAACGCTGGCGCGCCGCGCAAAGGTCAGGGTCGCCGGGCCGATACAGCTCGCCTGCGATCATTTTCTCTTTTTCGGTCAAGGCTGTGGCCTACATAAAGCCCAGTTCAAGGCGGGCTTCGTCAGACATCATGTCCATGCCCCAGGGCGGGTCCCAGGTGATATCGACATCGACCGTTTTCACCCCAGGGATCGGGGCGACGGCATCGGCCAGCCAGCCGGGCATCTCGCCGGCGACAGGACAGCCGGGCGCGGTCAGGGTCATGACG
Source organism: Pseudomonadota bacterium (assembly GCA_038530285.1). Taxonomy (GTDB): domain Bacteria; phylum Pseudomonadota; class Alphaproteobacteria; order Rhodobacterales; family Rhodobacteraceae; genus JASJAR01. The sequence continues at coordinate 10,136 of JBCBCY010000006.1, read as the reverse complement.
ATTTTGACATCCGCCTCGGGCGAAATCTCAATCGTGTAGACCAGCCCCAGATCGTAGATATTCACCGGAATTTCGGGGTCGAACACGGACCGGCACGCCTCAACGATCTGGTCGTAAAGCGGGTGATCGGTGCTCGATGGCGCGATCAGCGGCGTGCCTTCGATCTGGCCGGGGTGTTGATCCATGGGACCTCTCGTGAATTCCTGACTAATGATATAGGGAATAGGGTGGCGCCGGTAAAGGGAGCAGGGATGGATTGGAACGCAATGGCGGCCCCGTGGCTGCAAGTCGAAGCGCAGACCGACGCGGCCCATGGCCCGGTGCTAGACGGTATCATGGCCCGGGCTGGGTTGCAGCCAGGCCAGCGGGTCCTTGATATCGGGCCCGGCGGCGGAGTGTCGCTGGTGCGCGCGGCCCATGCCGTGGGTCCTGCGGGCCATGTCACAGGCATTGAAATCGCCCCGCCCTTTGCCAAACGCGCCCGCGCGCGGGTGCCGGGGCATGTCACGGTGGACCTTGGCGATGCCCAGACCCATCCCTTTGCCGAAGGGTCATACGATGCGGCAATTTCGCTGTTCGGGGTGATGTTCTTTGAAGACAGTGTCGCAGCGTTTTCCAATATCCGCGCCGCTTTAAAGCCCGGTGGCGCGCTGACCTTTGCCTGCTGGGGCGCGCGGGAGGCGAACCCGTGGTTTTCCATGCCGGGGCAGGTGGCTGAACATGTGTTGGGCCCCGGTCCCGCGCCAGACCCGGATGCCCCCGGCCCGATGCGGTTTGGCGACGCTCAAGCCCTCGATGCCCTTTTGCGCAGGGCGGGCTTTCAGCCAGAGGTCGAGCCGGTTGATCTGCATCTGACACCGCAAGGTCACCCCGAAGAGGTCGCCGACATGATGATGACCATCGGATCGGCCACAAGCCGGATGCGCGCGGCGGCAGACAACGGCACCTTGAGCGACGAGCAAACACGGGCAGTGCGCACAGGTCTCGTCGCGGGGTTTGCCGAAATGGTCGAAGGCGGTGCGGTGCGTGTGCCCGCCCGGATCAACTTTGTCCGTGCCATTGCCTGACGCGCCTGCTTTACAAGGGCGCCGTCTTGGGCGAAGCGGTCTGGCGTGACGAAACACTTTTCATATCGGCTGGACGCGACCGACGGCGCGGCGCGCACAGGCGTAATCGAAACCCCGCGCGGGGACATCCGCACCCCGGCTTTCATGCCCGTGGGCACGGCCGCGACCGTCAAGGCGATGCTGCCTGAAAGCGTGGCGGCCACGGGGGCCGATGTGCTTTTGGGCAATACCTATCACCTGATGTTGCGCCCGGGCGCTGAGCGCATCGCGGGCCTTGGCGGTTTGCATCATTTCATGAACTGGTCGGGGCCGATCCTGACGGATTCTGGCGGCTTTCAGGTGATGAGCCTGTCGAACCTTAGAAAGCTCACCGAAGAGGGGGTCGCGTTTCGCTCCCACATCGATGGGTCGAAACACATGCTCACCCCGGAACGATCGATGGAAATCCAGGCCCTGCTCGGGTCCGACATCGTGATGGCGTTTGATGAATGCCCCGCCTTGCCCGCCGACCGCGACACGATCGCGACCAGTATGGATTTGTCGATGCGCTGGGCAGCGCGGTCAAAGGCGGCCTTTGGCGAAAGGCCAGGGCATGCGCTGTTTGGCATCCAGCAAGGCGGGCTAGAGGAAGATTTGCGCGCGGCTTCCGCTGAGGCGCTGACCGACATCGGCTTTGACGGCTACGCGGTGGGCGGTCTGGCGGTCGGCGAAGGCCAAGCGGCGATGTTTGAATGCCTCGACTATGCGCCGGGGCAATTGCCGCGCGACAAACCGCGCTATCTGATGGGCGTGGGCAAGCCCGACGATATCGTGGGCGCCGTGAAACGCGGCATCGACATGATGGATTGCGTGCTACCGTCCCGGTCGGGCCGCAACGGGCAGGCCTGGACCCGGCGCGGGCAGGTGAACCTGAAAAACGCACGTCACGCTAATGATCCGCGCCCCTTGGATGAAGACTGCACTTGTCCGGCCTGTCAGGGCTACAGCCGGGCCTATCTGCACCATGTGGTCCGCGCAAACGAGATGATCGCGGGGATGCTTTTGACCTGGCACAACCTGCATTACTATCAGGAATTGATGGCGGGCCTGCGGGCGGCCATTGCATCGGGCACCTTGACCGCCTTCGAAGCCGCGTTCAACGCCCGGCGCGCCGAGGGGGATATCGAGCCGATCTGAGCTGCGTTATGGCCTAACATCGAGGTACCTGGTACCAAATGCCCATAAGCAACACTGGTTTTTCGGAGGGTTTGAAATGATCCGCATGGTTGGTTTTTTGCTCGGTGTGATGGGGGCAGGGGGCGCTGTCGCGCAGGATGCCGATATTCCCTGTGGCGGCGATCATGGCGCTTGGCTGGCCGAACATGCCGATGACATGCGGGGCATTTGGACCGACACGCCTGTAAGGGGCCTGCTTCAGGGCCGTCCGATGCCGGTGCTGGGCCCGCCTGAACCGGTCAACCTGCTCGATATTCCAAACGGGTTTTCGACCGTCGGGCAAGAACCACGCCTGCGCTATGATCTATTGCTGACGGATGCACCCTTCGCGGTTGAACCGCCCGGCGGTCCCACCGAGCTTGCGCGGATCGATACGCAAGACATCCCCGAGTGCGCCATCACCGATCTGCCGCATCTGACGGCCGATTACCGCATCAACATGGACGGCGACTGGGTGGAAGGCACGGTCGTGGCAGTGGTGGCGTCAACCACCCGGATTCACGTCTGGTTCACCTTCGAAGCTGAGTTTGGCCGGATTGAGATGCTGTCGACGATGACGCGTTAGGCGCGCGGTGCGGTCTCGTCTAATGCGTCCCGCCCTGGGGCTGCACGTTCTGGACCTGCATCAAAAGCGATGCGCCGGGATGGCGCTCACCGGTCCACAGCGGGTCAATGTCATTGCTGGGTTTTGCGGTGAATTGGATTTCCAGGCTGGGACCAAAGGCGAGCTTTGCGACCAGACCGTCATCGACATGGTCCCACTCGGGTTCCATCCCGAAGGCGTGCTTGCAGTAGATCCCGACGGCAAGGTGGCTCCAATGCAGGGGCGTGGCCCCCACGGTTGACACGGTCATGATGTTTTCAGCCAGAATTGCGCTGGTTTTCTTCTCTGCCGAGCCTGCAACTTCGATCCCCTCGGGCATGGTTTTGCACTTGAACATCGGCAGATTGGCGTAGGCGCCCTGAAAACGGTGATTTTTGCCAAGCCCGCGCAACCCGTGTTCGACACAGGCCCCCATGAATATTCCGTCGACGTCCAGCATGGCGCTTGCCGACGCAGAAGGTGCGTCTGGCGTAGGTGTCTTTTTTGTTTTCCAAAAGCCGAACATCAGGTCCTCCGCACTGGGTGTCAGTTGGATTTCAGATCAATTTGGCGAAAAAACGACCCCTTTGGATCATGTGGCGCGCACAGATGTCGTTGTGCCGCGGCTGGTCCTGTTCGGTCACAGGGCCACGGGCTGCCGCAGGGGGTCGTTTCCAGGTGTTCGAACGCATCAGCTGCAGGTGACTTCAAATTTTACCCCGCCTTAATCGGGGCCGGTGTAAGGCCAGCCGAAAGGGGACTGTGTCGTGAAAAAAAGTTGGGTTCTTTCGGTCTGCGTGCTGATTCTTCTGGGCGGCTGCGGCTCTGACACCGGCAACGGCAACGGGATCGTTTTCCTGCCCGCAGGATCGTCCAACCTGGGCGAGGCGCGGGTTTTGGTCCCGGTGGAGCAAAACTATACTGCCCTCACGGCGATGTCGGCCGGCCGGTCCCGCCTGGAAGGGATTGGAACCTATGCGGTCTCGTTTTCCAGCACCCAGATCGGGGCTGAAAGCAGCCGGATGTATCTTGTGGGATATATCGACCACGACACCGGCGAAGTGAGCGTCACTGATACCTTGGTGACAATGACAGATTCAGATGGCGATGGTTTTCCTGGATCATCCATCTACTACGTCGGTGAACCGGGCCCGAATGGGGAACAGCAAAGCCTTTGGTTTGATGATGGGGTGTTCTTCAACGCCACCAACTATCAATATGCACGCCTGTTCAATTGGACGGTTTCGGACGGTGCGGGCGGGTCTGAGATCGCCCGCGTCGTCGCCGGCGTGACGACCGACCCAGGCGACATTTCGCGAAGCGCCACTGCAAGTTATACCGGAAATGTCCTGACCGAGTTTGAACGCGACACGGTCGTGTCCTTCCTTCGCGGCTCTGCCAGTGTTCAGGCTGACTTTGGCGCGGGTACGGTCGATGCTCAGTTGATGCCCGACAATCTGTCAGCGTTTGAGGGTGGTGGAACGACAATTCAGGTAGAGGGGATGGACATCATCGAAAACGGGTTTGTCGGTGGGACCGTGACCATTCTGGATGGATCGGGCGCGGATGTGACGGCCGCTGTTGTGGGTGCGAACGCCGAACATGAGGCCGGCGGCATGTTCTTTGGCCCGGCCCCCGGCGAGATCCCGGCCGAAGTTGGTGGCTTTGCCACGGTGCGCGGCGATGATCGCGCAGCCTATTCCTACTTCCTGGCCGATTGAAACCTGGCTGAGTGAACCTATCGCCCGGCGCGCAAAACGCGGGCCGGAGCGGGGACTTGCGCGATAGAAGATTTAGGATCGGCGCCAGCGGATGTTGTCGCGCGAAAGCTGATCCAGCTTGGTGACCCCCATCAGCTTCATGTCGCGCTCGATCTCGGTGCGCATATTGCCCAACACCCGTTCCACGCCGGGCTGACCGGCCGCGGCCAGGGCGTATAGGTACAGCCGTCCGCCAGAACAGGCCTTGGCGCCGACCGAAAGTGCTTTCAGCACATGGGTGCCACGTTGAATGCCGCCCTCGCAGATGACATCGATCTTGTCGCCGACCGCGTCGCAAATCTCGGCCAGCTGATCAAACGGTGCGCGTGAGCCGTCCAATTGCCGCCCGCCATGGTTGGACACCATGATGCCGGTGCACCCGATGTCGACGGCGCGCTTGGCGTCTTCAACGCTCATGATGCCTTTCAGGGCAAACTGGCCGTCCCATTTCGCACACAGCGCTTCGGCGTCTTTCCAGCTCATCGATTGATCAAGCATGGTCGAGAAGTAATTGCCCACCGAGACCGCCAGATTGGTGCCCGCCGACACATGGCCCGACAGATGCGGCATGTCGAACTTTTCCTTGGTGAAAAAGTTCCAGGCCCACATCGGATGGGTGGCAAATGACAGCGCCGAGGCCGGGGTCAACTTCGGCGGGCTGGTGAACCCGGTGCGCAGGTCACGCTCGCGGTTGCCACCCGTGATTGTGTCCACGGTCAGCGCCATGACATTGAAATTGGCCGCCCGGGCGCGTTCCAGAAGCGCGTCGTTCAGCCCGCGGTCCTTGTGGAAATAAAACTGGAACATCTTCGGGCCGGGGGCGAGTTTCTCTATCTCCTCGACCGTGACCGTGGCCAGCGAAGATACCCCGAACATGGTGCCGTATTTCGTGGCCGCCTTGGCGACGGCACGTTCGCCTTCATGGTGAAACAGCCGCTGCAGGGCCGTGGGCGCGCAATAGACCGGCATGTCGAGCTTTTGACCCATGACTTCAACCGACGTGTCGACCTCTTCGACGCCCGCAAGGACATTGGGCACAAGGTCCACGTCGCCGTAGGCTTCGGTGTTGCGCCGATAGGTCTGTTCGTCATCCGCCGCGCCGTCGATATAGTGAAAGATCGGACCGGGCAGCCGGCGCTTGGCCAGCTGTCTGAAATCTTGAAAGTTGTGGCAGTTGTTCAGTCCCATGGGTCTGATCCTTTTCAAGCCGATCTATAAATTGGTAATATGATATTACCAAAACGACACATAGCTGGTGCCCAAGCCAAGGTCAAGCCGAGGCCGCACCGGGCTTCATCTCCCCGGAAATATCCCCGCCGGAGGCAGGATTTTTTTTTTGCAAAAAAATCGCACCGCGATCCTTGTTGTAAGGATCGCGCGCCCAAACCAGTCTAGCCGGGCAGAACCTGGCGGCCATGCGTGGTGCGGTCCTTGCGACCCAGTGCGCGGTTTTTCAGGCTCACCGCAAATTCGGTCGCGTCATTGTTCAGCCAAAGCCGGAAGCGGTGAAAAATCGAGACATCCAGAAATGTCGTCTCAATCTCGACCCGAGTGCGCCCACCAACCTCGCTCAGGCGCAGGGCGCGGCGCTCTTTCACCCCAAAGGCGCCCGGCAGGGGTTCGGACCGTATCGTGACAGCGCGCGACGGCTGAAGGGCTTCGATCCAGATCAATTCGTCTGCGTCTTTCAGCCCGCGGCGGCGCGGCGCGTGCAGGGCGAAATCCGCGCCGCTGCCCTCAGGCGCATCGCCAAATTGCGCCCGGGGCCAGTAGTACGTGTCCTGGTTTTCGCGAAGGGGGGCCAGACGGCCCCAGACAACCTGACAGGGTTCGGGCACATCGAAGACGTCGCGCCGGGTGCGGGTGTCGCGGGTGAAAACCCCTTCAAGCCAGCGCCCGTAAAAGACCTGATGCAGCACAAGGTAGATCGCGCCCAGCATAAGGCAGTAGGTCCAGCCCGGCGCGCCCAAGGCGCCAAGCGCCAAAGTCGCGGGAATGCCACAAAGAAGGGTCAGCAAGAACAGATCGACAAGGCCCAGCATCCCCGGTGCAATCGCGGCAAGACCCCAAGTGGGCAGGGCCACAAGGCCGAAGATGACGATCAGCATGGCCAACGCGAAAATCACGCGGCCACGGGTCGAATTCAGGTCTTCCGGCGGGATCGGTTGGTCCGCGATGCCGGTCGCCCAACAAAGGCCCAGAAACAGCGCCAAAAGGCCCATGCCAGCCACCAGACGGGGCCAGGTGCGCATCATCCGCCCAAACATCAGGCGGCCGACTGCACTTGGCGTCTGAACGAGGCCAGAAGGGTGGGGTCACGCCGCCCTTCCAACGTGCGCTTCATCGACACCGCGACCTGTCCGCCAAGGTCATCAAACCAGAACAGCAGGGCGTTGGCCGGTGTTGTGGCCACCACGTTTTCGACCACGTCAACCTGGGTCCCGCCTGCGCGTTCGGTCAGTTCGATCCGCCAGTCGCCGGTGTTCAGCGCGCGGTTGCCTTCAGACACGTCGGCATCAAACGTATAGGCAAAGGCGGTGTTGGCATCATGTCGTGTGACGGTGACGCGTTGTTCCAAAAATTGCGGCCCGCCCATGCGGGTGCGCAACAGATGGGTGAAGTCACCGTCTTCGATCGCGCGAAATTCGTGCAGCGTGCCTGAGTAATAGTCGCCTGGCCTGTCTTCGGCGGGCACCAGCCGCGCCCAGGCTTGGGCCGGCGATGCCGAGGTGTGAAACCGCGACCGGCCTGTCCAGGCCAGCCGGAAGGGTGTTTTGGCCCACCAAAGCCCATAGACCCCATGAAACAGCAACGTGTAAAACAAGCAGGTCGCGACAACGCCCCAGGCCCCGTCAAAGATGTATCCAACGGGGCCCGCAATCCCCCAGGCTTCTGCCAGTCTGAGGCCCAGAAAGCTGACACCGACGATTTCGAACACCTGCCGGTAAGCGGGAAACAAGGTGATCCCAACCACCGCGATGGCCCCACAGATCGTCGCAAAAAGCACCGACATTCCCACCACATACACCGGAAAATCCCACATGCCGAAACGGCCGAAATCCAGAAGTCCGGCCAAAAAGAAGAAAAACATGCCGAACAAAAGCCGGCGGCGTTGCAGGTATATCGACGTGAGCATTTGAAAATTCCTCTGTCTTGCCCGGGGTTTGACGCAGGAATCGGGCCAATTTTTGGCGATCGGGCCGCGCTGTGTGAGAAACACGGCCTGCCCCGTGGCGCTTTTTGAGTGCTTGCGTTGAACGCCCGCTGGGGGCAGTCTTCGCGCGGGGTAAAACCGGCTGCGGTTGAAGGGGTCCCATAAGGCCCCACATATTAAGGCCAAGAACGGAGACACCGATGGTTGCCAAAGCCTGGGACCAAGCGTGTTTGCCGAGAATAAGGAACAGGTATGTCTGAGCAACTTTCCCAGTCTTTTCCGGTGCTGCCGCTGCGCGACATCGTGGTCTTTCCACATATGATCGTGCCGCTGTTTGTCGGTCGCGAAAAATCCGTCCGCGCGCTGGAAGAGGTGATGGCCGACGACAAGCAAATCCTCTTGTCGTCCCAGATCGACCCCGGCGTCGACAACCCCGACGCCGATGGCATCTACGACATCGGCGTTTTGGCCAATGTCCTGCAATTGCTGAAACTGCCCGACGGCACGGTCAAGGTGCTGGTCGAAGGCAAGGCGCGCGTGCACATCACCGAATACATCCCCAACGACGTGTTCTTTGAAGCCAATGCGGTCTTTCTGGCCGAAGAACCCGGCGATATGGCCACGGTCGAAGCGCTGGTGCGGTCGGTCGGGGATGAGTTCGAACGCTATTCGAAGATCAAAAAGAACATCCCCGAAGAAGCCTTGTCGGCGGTAGCGGAAACCCGTGAACCTGAAAAGCTCGCCGACCTTGTGGCCGGGCATCTGGGCGTCGAGGTGAACCAGAAGCAGGAACTTCTTGAAACCTTGTCGGTCGCTGAAAGGCTCGAAAAGGTCTATGGGCTGATGCAGGGCGAAATGAGCGTTCTGCAGGTCGAGAAAAAGATCAAGACCCGCGTGAAATCCCAGATGGAGCGGACCCAGCGTGAATACTATCTGAATGAGCAGATGAAGGCCATTCAGAAGGAACTTGGCGACGGCGAAGACGGCTCGAACGAAGTGGCCGAGCTGGAAGACAAGATCGAAGAGACCAAGTTTTCCAAAGAGGCGCGCGAAAAGGCCGAGGCTGAGCTGAAAAAGCTCAAGAACATGTCGCCGATGTCCGCCGAAGCCACGGTGGTGCGCAACTATCTCGATTGGATGTTGTCGATCCCCTGGGGGACGAAATCGCGCGTGAAAAAGGACCTCGGGCGCGCCCAGAAGGTTCTTGATGACGACCACTACGGGCTTGAAAAGGTCAAAGAGCGGATCGTGGAATACCTCGCCGTGCAACAGCGGTCCAAAAAGCTGAAAGGTCCGATCCTGTGCCTGGTCGGCCCGCCGGGCGTGGGCAAGACCAGCCTGGGCAAGTCCGTTGCCAAAGCCACGGGGCGCGAATTTATTCGCATCAGTCTTGGCGGTGTGCGCGACGAAAGCGAAATTCGCGGTCACCGGCGCACTTACATTGGCTCGATGCCCGGCAAGATCATCCAGGCGCTGAAGAAGGCAAAAACCACGAACCCGCTGATCCTGCTCGATGAGATCGACAAGATGGGCCAGGATTTCCGGGGCGACCCGGCTTCGGCCATGTTGGAGGTGCTTGACCCCGAGCAGAACGGCACGTTCGTCGACCATTATCTTGAGGTCGAATATGACCTCTCGAACGTGATGTTCCTGACCACGGCCAACAGTTACAACATGCCGGGACCGCTTCTGGACCGGATGGAGATCATTCCGCTGGCCGGCTACACCGAGGATGAAAAATCCGAGATCGCCAAGCAGCACCTGATCGCCAAGCAGGTCAAGAACCATGGGCTGAAACCGGCTGAGTTCGAACTGACCGATGCCGCGTTGCAGGAAATGATCCGCACCTATACCCGCGAAGCCGGTGTGCGGAACCTTGAACGCGAGATCGCCAAGCTGGCCCGTAAAGCCGTGACCAAGATCGTGCGCAAAGAGGTCGACAAGGTCGTGGTCACGCCCCAGATGCTCGAAGAGTTCCTTGGCGTGAAGAAGTACCGTTACGGGCTTGCCGAACAGGAAGACCAGATCGGTGTCGTCACTGGGCTGGCCTATACCTCGGTCGGGGGGGATCTGTTGCAGATCGAAGCGCTGAAATTGCCGGGCAAGGGTCGGATGAAGACCACTGGCAAGTTGGGCGATGTGATGAAGGAAAGCATCGACGCGGCCTCAAGCTATGTGCGGTCCATCGCGCCTGCGGTCGGCATAAAGCCCACGGCGTTTGACAAGATGGACATCCACGTCCACGTGCCCGACGGGGCGACCCCGAAGGATGGGCCATCGGCCGGTCTGGCGATGGTCACCTCGATTGTCTCGGTGCTGACAAAGATCCCCGTGCGGCGCGATATTGCCATGACGGG